>NZ_JBASTH010000035.1:0-117306 GCF_049274795.1 Aquabacterium sp. | reverse complement strand
AACAGCGCGTTGCTGTCGAAGTTGAACTTGGCGTCCAGGGCGATCACGTTGCCCTTGCCGTCGCGGTTCAGCGGGTTGATTTCAACCAGCGACGCGTCGGTTTCCATGTAGCACTGGTACAGCTTCTGGAAGATGTCCTTGGCCTGGGCTTGCGAATCAGCCGGCATGCCGATACCGTCGGCGATCTGCTGGGCTTGCGCGTCGGTCAGGCCGGCCAGCGGGTCGATGAAGACGGTGATGATCTTCTCGGGGGTGCTGTGGGCGACTTCTTCGATGTCCATGCCGCCTTCGCTCGAGGCGATGAAGGCGACCTTCTGGGTGCCGCGGTCGGTGACCACGGACACGTAGTATTCCTTCTGGATGTCAGCGCCGTCTTCGATGTAGAGACGGTTGACCTTCTGGCCTTCGGGGCCGGTCTGATGGGTCTTGAGCTGCATGCCCAGGATGTCACCGGCCAGACGCTTGACGTCATCGAGGGACTTGGCGACCTTGACGCCACCGCCCTTGCCTCGGCCACCTGCGTGGATCTGGGCCTTCACGACCCACACCGGGCCGCCCAGCTTCTCAGCCGCAGCCACGGCTTCGTCAACGGAAAATGCCGGAATGCCTCTTGGGACCGGCACGCCAAATCGGCTCAGGATCTCTTTGCCTTGGTACTCGTGGATTTTCATGTGAAGACTCGCAGTCTTTTGTGTGGCGTTCGTTCTTGTCGAACATGACAAAACCCCCGGAACCGATCGGATGCCGGGGGCGCGCCGCACGCGAATGGGTAATTCGTGCGGAGCACCGCGCAGCATAGCACCGCCCCCCCCCGTGGATGCAGGGGGCGGCGCATGCCGCAGGGCTTTGCAGGGGTGGATTCAGACGCCTTGTTCCGGATCGCGGAACCCGTCACCCCGGAGCACCCGGCGGATCACGTCGCCCGCGAAGCCCCGGGCGGCCAGGAAACGGGTCTGGCGGGCCTTGTCTTCCGGGGTGGCGGGTGGCTCGCCGAAGCGCCGTGCCCACAGGGCATGGGCGCGGTCGAACTCTGAAGCCTTGAGCTGCTCAGTGACGCTGCGGGTGAGCTCTTCGGGCAGCCGGTGCTGGGCCAGTTCGGCCTTGACCCGGGCCGCGCCGTAGCGAGCGGCCTTGCGGTGCACCATCGATTCGGCGAAGCGCTCGGCGGACAGGAAGCCGCGCTGCTCCAGCTCATCGAGCACACGCTGCACCTCATCCGCCGACTCAGCATGCGGGGCCAGCTTGCGGGTGAGCTCCAGGCGGGAATGCTCCCGTGCAGCCAGGTACTTAAGCGCCCGCCCCTTGAGGGACAACTGGGTCTTCATGCCTTGCGCGGGGCGGACAACAAGCCCGTTGGTGCCTGCTGATGCGCGCCCCTACCTGCGCTGCTCACTCGGCAGCGACTGCGCCGGCATTCAGCAGGGAGATGCCCAGCGATTCGCGGATCTTGTTTTCGATCTCGCGGGCCAGATCGGGGTTCTCGCGCAGGAACTCGCGGGAGTTGTCCTTGCCCTGGCCGATCTTCTCGCCGTTGTAGGCGTACCAGGCACCGGACTTGTCGACGATCTTGGCCGTGACGCCCAGGTCGATGATCTCGCCCTCGCGCGAGATGCCTTCGCCGTAGAGGATGTCGAACTCGGCGGTCTTGAAGGGCGGCGAGACCTTGTTCTTGACGACCTTGACCTTGGTCTCGTTGCCGATGATCTCTTCGCCCTTCTTGATCGAGCCGATGCGGCGGATATCGAGGCGCACCGAGGCGTAGAACTTGAGCGCGTTGCCGCCGGTGGTGGTTTCGGGGCTGCCGAACATCACACCGATCTTCATGCGGATCTGGTTGATGAAGACGACCATGCAGTTGGTCTTCTTGATCGTGGCGGTGAGCTTGCGCAGGGCCTGGCTCATCAGACGGGCCTGCAGGCCAGGCAGGGAATCACCCATCTCGCCTTCGAGTTCGGCCTTGGGCGTGAGCGCGGCCACCGAGTCGACGATGATCAGGTCGACCGAGCCGGAACGCACCAGGGCGTCGACGATCTCGAGGGCCTGTTCGCCGGTGTCGGGCTGGGAGATCAGCAGGTCCTGCAGGTTGACGCCGAGCTTCTGGGCGTACTGCACATCCAGCGCGTGCTCAGCATCAATGAAGGCGCAGACGCCGCCCAGCTTCTGCATCTCGGCCGCGACCTGCAGTGTGAGCGTGGTCTTGCCGGAGGATTCGGGGCCGTAGATCTCGACCACACGGCCGCGGGGCAGGCCGCCAACGCCCAGGGCGATGTCCAGGCCCAGGGAGCCGGTGGAGACGACCTGGATGTCTTCGATCACCTCGCCCTCGCCCAGGCGCATGATGGAGCCCTTGCCGAACTGCTTTTCGATCTGGGCCAGGGCCGCCTGGAGGGCTTTGGCTTTTTCGTTGCTCAGGGCGGACTTGGCGGTGGCTTCCATGCAGGGTCTCCGGGGGCGGCGATGCGTTGCCGCGGGGGGTGGTTGGGGTGCCGGCCGTGCCGACGGGATGGCGCCATTATGGCAAAGACTGGATCTTTGTACAGTACTCGTGGCTTTATTTTCACGCCCCCACTGGGGTGCCCCGAAAGAGGGACGGTTGGCCGCCCAGGTGATGGCGCGGACATTGCTGCATTCATGTTGCGCCGCAGCAATCTGGTTAGACTGTTCCCATGACGTCCCGCCGTAAACCGACAACCTCCGGCCCGGCTGCCAGCGCACCCTTGCGCAAGAGCGCCCCCGCCCGCACTCAGGCCAAGGCCGCGCCCACCGCCACCACGCCCACAAAAAAGCCAGCCCGCAAGGCAGCCCCTGCGCGCCGCAAGGCCGCCTCGCCCCGCGCCCGGCCCACGGTGGACCTGGCCCTGCAGGGCGGCGGCTCGCACGGCGCCTTCACCTGGGGCGTGCTCGACCGCCTGCTGGACGACGATGGCCTGGATTTCATGGGCATCTCCGGCACCAGCGCTGGCGCGCTCAACGGCGCGGTGATGCTGAGTGGCTACGTACAGGGCCACGCCGAAGGCGGCGAAACCCAGGCCCGGCAGAGCGCCCAGCAGGCCCTGCGCGATTTCTGGCAGGACGTCAGCCGCCACGGGCCCATCTTCTCGCCACTGACGATCCAGAACGGGCTGTTGCGCCCCGAGTTCAACTTCGACCAGTTCCCGGCCTACCAGTGGCTGAACATGTTCACGCGGGCCTTCAGCCCGTATGAGTTCAACCCGCTCAACCTGAACCCGCTGCGCGACGTGCTGCAGCGCCACGTGAACGTCGAGGCCCTGCGCCAGGGGTGCAAGCGCTGCGATGTGCACCTGTTCGTCACGGCCACGTCGGTGCGTACAGGCCAGGCGCGGGTCTTCACGGATCAGGCCCTGAGCCTGGATGCGCTGCTGGCCTCGGCCTGCCTGCCCTTCGTGTTCCAGGCCGTGGAGATCGACGGCGAGCCCTACTGGGACGGCGGCTACACCGGCAACCCCGCCCTCTTTCCGCTGATCTACAACACGCAGGCCATGGACATCCTGCTGATCAAGATCAACGCGCTGTCGCGGCCGGACACGCCGACGCGCAGCATGGACATCATCGACCGCCTGAGCGAGATCACCTTCAACACCAGCCTGATCGGCGAGATGCGGGCCATCGCCTTCGTGTCGAGGCTACTGAAGGAACAGAAGCTGGACCCCGGCCGCTACAAGGACCTGCGCCTGCACATGGTGGCCGACGACGACGGCCTGGCGCCCTTCAACGCCTCCAGCAAGTTCAACACGGACTGGACCTTCCTGCAGCAGTTGCATGCGCTGGGCCGCCAGGCCGCCGACAGCTGGCTGGCCGCGCACCGGGCCGATGTGGGCCAGCGCAGTTCGCTCAAGATCGAGGAAACATTCCTGGGGATGCAGACCAGCGGTTGATACCAACGGTATCAAGGTGAAGCGGCCCCGGTAAAATCATGGGATGACCGCCCCCGCTTCGCCTTCCCCCGCTGTTCCCACCCCACCCGCCATGCGCCTGTCCGGCCTGGAGCCGGTCCACATCGGCGAGGGCACGCTGTTCGTGAACGTGGGCGAGCGCACCAACGTGACGGGCTCCAAGGCCTTCGCGCGGATGATCCTGGAAGGCCGCTTCGAGGATGCGCTCTCGGTGGCGCGCCAGCAGGTGGAAAACGGCGCCCAGGTGATCGACATCAACATGGACGAGGCCATGCTGGACAGCAAGGCCGCCATGGTGCGGTTTTTGAACCTGATCGCCGGCGAGCCGGAGATCGCGCGCGTGCCCATCATGATCGACTCGTCCAAGTGGGACGTGATCGAGGCAGGCCTGAAGTGCGTGCAGGGCAAGGGCATCGTCAACTCGATCTCGCTCAAGGAAGGCGAGGCCGAGTTCAAGCGCCAGGCGCGGCTGATCAAGCGCTATGGCGCGGCCAGCGTGGTGATGGCCTTCGACGAGGTGGGCCAGGCCGACACCTACGCGCGCAAGACCGAGATCTGCGCGCGCGCCTACCGCATCCTGGTCGATGAGGTGGGCTTCCCGCCCGAGGACATCGTGTTCGACCCGAACATCTTCGCGGTGGCCACCGGCATCGAGGAGCACGACAACTACGCGGTCGATTTCATCGAGGCCACGCGCTGGATCAAGCAGAACCTGCCGGGCGCCAAGATCAGCGGCGGCGTGTCGAACGTGAGCTTCAGCTTCCGCGGCAACGAGCCGGTGCGCGAGGCCATCCACACTGTGTTCCTGTACCACGCCATCCAGGCAGGCATGGACATGGGCATCGTCAACGCCGGCATGGTCGGCGTGTACGACAACCTGGATGCCCAACTGCGCGAGCGCGTGGAAGACGTGGTGCTCAACCGCAAACCAATCTACCGCGAGGGCGACGACACCAGCCTGACGCCGACCGAGCGCCTGCTGGCGATCGCCGAGCAGGTCAAGGGCACGGCCAAGGACGACAGCGCCAAGCTGGCCTGGCGCGGCACGGCCGAAGAGCCCGCCACCGTGGAGCACCGCCTGAGCCACGCGCTGGTGCACGGCATCACCGATTTCATCGTGCTTGATACCGAAGAGGCCTGGCAGAAGATCAAGGCCGGAGGCGGCCGCCCACTGCACGTGATCGAAGGCCCGCTGATGGCCGGCATGAACACCGTGGGTGACCTGTTCGGCGCGGGCAAGATGTTCCTGCCGCAGGTGGTGAAGTCCGCCCGCGTGATGAAGCAGGCCGTGGCCCACCTGCTGCCCTACATCGAGGAAGAAAAGGCCCAACTGATCGCGGCCGGCGGCGATGCCAAGGCCAAAGGCAAGATCGTGATCGCCACCGTGAAGGGCGACGTGCACGACATCGGCAAGAACATCGTCACCGTCGTCTTGCAGTGCAACAACTTCGAGGTGGTGAACATGGGTGTGATGGTGCCCTGCGCCGACATCCTGGCCAAGGCCAAGGAAGAAGGCGCCGACATCATCGGCCTGTCGGGCCTGATCACGCCCAGCCTGGAAGAGATGCAGTACGTGGCCGGCGAAATGGAACGCGACGAGTATTTCCGCGATCGCCAGTTGCCGCTGCTGATCGGCGGCGCCACCTGCTCGCGCGTGCACACGGCCGTGAAGATCGCGCCGAACTTCAGCGGCCCGGTGGTGTACGTGCCCGATGCCTCGCGCGCTGTGGGTGTGTGCTCCGAGCTGCTGAGCCCCGAGCGCCAGGACGCCTACATCGCCGAACTGAACGCCGACTACGAGAAGGTGCGTCAGCAGCACGCCAACAAGAAGGCCACGCCCATGGTGTCGCTGGCCGAGGCCCGCGCCAACAAGACGCCGCTCGACTGGACCGGCTACACGCCCGATGCGCCCAAGTTCCTGGGCCGCCGCGTGTTCAAGAACTACGATCTGGGCGAACTGGCCGACTACATCGACTGGGGCCCCTTCTTCCAGACCTGGGACCTGGCCGGCCCCTACCCCGCCATCCTCACCGACGAAGTGGTGGGCGAAGAGGCCACGCGCGTGCATGCGGACGCCAAGGCCATGCTCAAGAAGATCGTCGAGGGCCGCTGGCTGACGGCGCACGGCGTGATCGCGCTGTACCCCGCCAACACGGTCAACGACGACGTGATCGAGGTCTACCGCGACGAGAAGCGCGATGAGGTGCTGATGAAGTGGGCGCCGCTGCGCATGCAGACCGAGCGCCCGACGGTCGATGGCGTGAAGCGCCCCAACCGCAGCCTGGCCGATTTCATCGCACCGCGGCCGGATGCCGGCGGCAAGCCCGACTACATCGGCCTGTTCGCCGTGACCGCCGGCCTGAACATCGAGCGCAAGGAAGCGGAGTTCATGGCCCACCATGACGACTACTCCGCCATCATGCTCAAGGCCCTGGCCGACCGCCTGGCCGAGGCCTTCGCCGAGCGCATGCACGAGCGCGTGCGCAAGGAGTTCTGGGCCTACGCCGAGCAGGAGCAGCTGGACAACACCCAGTTGATCAAGGAGCAGTATCGCGGCATCCGCCCGGCACCGGGCTACCCGGCCTGCCCGGACCACACCGTCAAGCGCGAGATGTTCAAGGTGCTCGATGCGCACGACGTGCACATGCACCTGACCGAAAGCCTGGCCATGATGCCGGCCGCCAGCGTGAGCGGCTTCTACATGGCGCACCCCGAGGCCGACTACTTCAACGTCGGCAAGATCGCGGGCGACCAGCTGGAAGACTGGGCCGAGCACACCGGCCTGAGCATCACCGAAGCCGAGCGGGCGCTGTCGCCCAACCTGTAAGGCGATCACCATCGCCTTGTCAGCCTGTTTCCTACAGCAGGCCTGAGCTTACAAATCGTCACTCAAACGTTTGAGAGTGGCCGTGACTTTGCGCACGGCCGCTTACCCCTGCCTGCCTGAAAAGCAGAGAGCATCGCGCCGATACCGAGCGGAGGCGTTCACGACGGTAGTCAGAACATCAACAGAACGCTCGTGGGTCCAGTGGGTTGATCGTTCGGATTGGGTGACGTGCATGAAGTGGATGGGTTGGTCGGCCGGTCGCATGACCGTGATCGCGGCGATGGCCGCCGCGATGCTCAGCGCGTGTGGGGGCGGAGGCGGAGGTGGCAGCGCTGGCACAGGCAACGCCACCGGCAGCAATGGCAGCGGAACCTCCTCAGGGCAGGCTGCCGCCGAAACCGGCAACGCCAGCCAGGCTGCCGCCATCACGGAACGCGATGCTCACCGCTTTCTGGGCCAGGCCAGCTTTGGCGCTACACCGAGCACCGTGGCCAGCGTGCGCTCGCTGGGTTATGCGGGCTGGCTCGACAACCAGTTCGATACCGGCTTGTCTGTCTCTCACCTGTCCACCGCAGACGCCTCGGTCGCCCGGCTCAATGCGGACAAGGTCAGGGCCAGCGACATCCCCTACACATGGTGGACGCACGCCGTACAGGATCCGGCGCAACTGCGCCAACGCGTCGCCTATGCACTCTCGCAGATCTTCGTCGTGTCGACCATGGACTCGGTGCTGGCGGACAACTCGCGCCTGGTCGCCAGCTACATGGACATGCTGACCCAGAACAGCAGCAGCACCTACCGCGAGCTGCTGGAAGCTGTGGCACTGCACCCCGCCATGGGCATCTACCTGTCAACGCTGCAGAACCGCAAGGAAGACCCGGTCAGTGGCCGCATCCCGGATGAAAATTTCGCACGCGAAGTGATGCAGCTGTTTTCCATCGGGCTGTACGAACTCAATGATGACGGCAGCCTCAAACTGCGCAACGGCCAACCGATCGAGACCTACACCTCCGACGATGTCCGGGGGCTGGCCAAGGTGTTCACGGGCTGGAGCTGGCACCGCCCCGCTGGCAGCACAGTCGAATGGTGGCGCTGCTTCTGGCCCTCGACAGGTTGCAACGACTACGCACTGCAAAGCAGGATGCCTATGAGCGGCTACGCCGAGGCGCACTCGACCAGCGAGAAGCGCTTCCTGGGCATCACGATCCCCGCCCAGACCACGGCCAATCCGGCGCTGAGCCTGCGGCTGGCGCTGGATCGTCTGGCGACCCACCCCAACACCGCCCCCTTCATCAGCAAGCAACTGATCCAGCGACTGGTGACCAGCAACCCCAGCCCTGCCTATGTGGCCCGTGTGACCAACGTGTTCCGCAGCAGCAATGGCAGCCTGCGCGCCGTCGTCAAGGCCATCTTGCTGGATGCAGAAGCGCGCACCCCTGCCACCAGTGGCGTGAGCATGCCCAGCCACGGCAAGCTGCGCGAGCCTGTGCTGCGCCTGAGCCAGTTGCTGCGGGCGATTCCGCACAGCTCGACGATGTACACCACGCTGCAGTCGGCCCAGAGCCCCGCGCCCTTCTACTACGCCTCGACCACCGACGACCCGGCGTTCGCCCTGGGCCAGACGCCCATGCGCTCGCCGTCCGTCTTCAACTTCTACCGCCCCGGCTACAAGCCGCCGCGCAGCCAACTGGGCACACTGGGCCTGGTCGCCCCGGAAATGCAGACCACCAGCGAGACCTCGGTGCTGGGCTATGCCAACTTCATCACCACCATCCTGGATCAGGGCTGGGGCGAGACCCATCCCCAGACCGGCAAGCCGGACATCCAGTTCAACCTCAGCTCGCTGCAGGCCCTGGATGACGGCAGCAGTTCGGCACGCCCCCAGCGCATGGTCGATGAGGCCGCACGCCTTCTGCTGGGCGGCCCCTTGAGCAGCACCCTGAACGAGCGGGTCGTCACCGCCGTGGGAGCCATGCCCCGCACGAACGACCAGCAAAAGCGCCGTCGCGCTGCCGCCGCCGTGGCCTTGATCGCCGTCTCCCCCACCTACATCGTCCAGCAATAAGGCCACCACCATGAGCAAGCAACTGAGCCGCCGTGCCTTCCTGCGTCACGCCGCCGCCCTGGGATCGCTGGGTGCCGCCGCGCCGATGGGCATGAGCCTGTCCCTGCTGGGACACGCCTCGGCCCAGGCCTCGCAAGGCGACTACAAAGCCCTGGTCTGCGTGTTCCTGGCCGGCGGCAACGACGGCTACAACACTGTGCTGGCCACCGACAGCGACTCCTGGACGCACTACACGAACCAGCGCGACCCGATGGCCCGGGGCAGTGCCGGCTCCGGCACCTCCATCGCACTGCTGCCCGCCGGCACGGCGTCCAATGCGCAAGCAGGCAGAGCCACGCCAGCCCGGCTGGGCGGCGTGCTGCCCATCGGCCACTCCGACCGGGCAGCCCATGCGTCCCGGCAGTTCGCCATGCACCCTTTGCTGAACGATGTGCAATCGCTGCACCAGGCTGGACGTGTCGCCGTGCTGGCCAACGTCGGGCCGCTCAAGCGGCGCCTGACCAAGGCCGAATACGCCGGCGAAGTGGCGCCACGCCCGGCCAAGCTGTTCTCGCACAATGACCAGCAATCGACCTGGCAATCGTTCTCGCCTGAAGGCGCAGACAACGGCTGGGGCGGCCGCATGGGTGACTTGCTGATGTCGGGCAATGCCACGGGCCTGGGGGCATCGGCCTCCCTGGTGCAACGCTCGTTCACCTGCCTGTCCCCCGGCAGCTACGGCATCTGGCTCTCGGGTGCCCAGGCACAGGCGATGCAGGTGGGTGCCATGGGCATGCTCGAACTGGGCAGTTGGGGATCGGTGCTGGGCAGCGCATCGCTCAAGAGTGCCATGGCCGAGGTGATGAGCGCCGGCCAGGCCGACAACCTGTTCTGGGCCGATCACCAGGCCGTCACACAGCGCAGCATGGCCATCCAGTCGCTCATTGGCCCGATCCTGCCGCCACTGAGCAGCACCAATGGCTCGGCGCCCTGGGCCACACCGGGCAACGGCAACCCCTGGATCGATCCCATGCTGAGCTACCTCAGCCCCAACACGGGTGCCGCACGCTTCAACAGCCTGGCATTGCAGTTCCAGATGGTGGCGCGCTTGATCGACGCCAACCGCACGGGCAACCTGGGCATGCGCCGCCAGGTGTTCATGGTCACGCTGGGAGGCTTCGACACCCACGCGATCCAGAACGAGGAGCACAGCGAGCGCATGGCCCAGCTCAACCACGCCCTGGCCTACTTCGACCGCGTGCTGGGCCAGATGCCCAGCGGCGACATGCGCAACCAGGTCACCACCTTCACCGCGTCGGAGTTCGGGCGCAACCTGGCCAACAACGGCGATGGCACCGACCACGGCTGGGGCAACCACCACCTGATCATGGGCGGCGCGGTGAACGGGCGCGAGGTCTACGGCACCTACCCGACCCTGGCCACGGGCAACGCCAGCAACGAGTACGACAGCCCCGACCTGCTGCAAAACGGCGCCATGCTGCCGTCGACCTCGGTCGACCAGTACGCCTACACGCTGGGCAAATGGATGGGACTGTCAGCCGGTGAACTGACCGGCATCCTGCCCAACCTGGGCAACTTCGACGCCTCTACGCACGACCTGGGCTTCATGGCCTGAGCGTCCTGGCACACATCGCGCATCAAGACCTGCCCGCGATCTCCTGCGCCGCCTGCTCCAGGGTGGCGATGAGTTGGGCCACGTCCAGCGGCTTGGTCAGGTAGGCCTTGAAGCCCCAGGCCTGGGCCCGCCGGATGGTGTCGGGCATGGCATCGGCCGACAGGGCCACACGTGGGATGCCAGTGGTCTCGACATCCTGGTCGAGCAGCTTGACCACGTCGAAGCCGCTCATGTCGCCCAGCTGCATGTCCAGCAGCAGCAGGTCCGGGCGGCGGCGGCGCACGGCGGCCAGCGCTTCGGCGCCGTTGTGCGCCACCGTGACGTGGCACCACGGCAGCAGGGCCAGGATCTCGGTGACCAGGTCGATGTTGATCTGGTTGTCCTCGGCGTAGAGCACTTCGAGCCGCGGATGGTCGTCGCCGCCATCGGCCAGGTGGTGCTGCTCCGCATCCAGGGGCCCCAGTTCGTCCAGCGGTGAGTGCGCGGTATCAGGGCCCGTGCCCACGGGCAGCCAGCAGCGCATGCGCGTGCCCTGCCCCGGCGCGCTGTGCACCTCCAGCTCACCCTCCATCAGCTCCAGCAGGCGCTTGACGATGACCAGGCCGATGCCCGTGCCCTCCACGCCTGTCTGCTCGGCGCCCAGGCGGTTGAAGGGCTCGAACAGGTGGGCCAGTTGCTCCTCGCTCATGCCGCGGCCGGTGTCGCGCACTTCGAGCATCACGCGCTCGCCCTCCTGGCGGGCCTGCACGCTCACGGTGCCGCCCGGGCGGTTGTACTTGACGCCGTTGGTCAGCAGGTTGACCAGCACCTGCTGCAGGCGCGTGCGGTCGGCCAGTACGGTGGGGTCGTCGCAATCATGGCAGGGCAGCAGGCGCACATCCAGATCGGCGGCCAGGTTGCCCACCAGGTCCAGCGCGTGCTCAAACGCCGCGTGGGTGGACACGGGCTCCAGCGACAGGGGCAGGCGGCCCGATTCGATGCGCGACAGGTCGAGCACGTCGTTGATCACCGCCAGCAGATGCTGGCCGGCCTGCGCCATCACCTCGACCTTCTGGCGCTGGCCACCGCTGAGCGGCTCGCCATCGGGCATCTGGAGCAGCTGGGCAAAGCCCAGGATGGCGTTGAGCGGCGTGCGCAGCTCATGGCTCATGCGCGAGAGGAACTCGGATTTGGCCGCGCTGGCCTGCTCGGCCGCCTGGGCCTTGACGGTGGCCGAGCGGTAGAGCTTTTCTTCCGTCACGTCGTGGATGTAGCCCACGCGGGCGAAGCGGCCGTTGAGCTGGCAGCCCGACATGGCCTTGCCCGCCACGGTGCGCACGCCCTTGTCGGCCAGCACCACGCGGAACTCGAACTCGGCCGGATCGGATGCCCGCATGGCTGATTCGCACAGCACGCGAACCATGGAGCGGTCTTCGGGGTAGACGTGCTCGTAGGCGGATTCGAAGCGCGCTTTCCATTCGTCAGGGGCAATGCCCAGGATGTCGCGCACGCCATCGCTGCAGTACACGACGCTGGGCAGGCCGCGGTGGTCGGGCTCCAGCACGTAGAGCACACCAGGCACGTTGCGGCTCAGGCTGGCCAGGACCTCCAGCTCGGTCTGCATGTCGGCGATCTGCGCGCGCAGCGCCGCCACCTCTTCCTTCAGCGCCCGGGGATCGTCTCCCGGATCGGCTGCCGGCCTGTCAGACATGGGCTCTCCTCAAATACTGCTGTTGTCGTCCCCGGCTTGACTTTGACACAGATCGGGGCGGACAGGCCACGGGGAAAGACCTGTCAGCACACAGCAGGATCAGCGGCCAGGCAGCAGGGGCTTGAGGTAGCGCCCGGTGTGGCTCTGGGGATGCTCGACCAGGTCCTCGGGCGTGCCGGCCAGCAGCAGGGTGCCACCACCGGAGCCGCCTTCGGGGCCCATGTCGATCAGCCAGTCGGCCGTCTTGATCACATCCAGATTGTGCTCGATGACGACGATGGTATTGCCGGCATCGCGCAGCTGGTGTAACACCTTGAGTAACAGCGCGATGTCGTGAAAATGCAGCCCGGTGGTGGGTTCGTCCAGGATATAGAGCGTGCGGCCGGTGTCGCGCTTGGACAACTCCAGCGCCAGCTTGACGCGCTGCGCCTCGCCGCCGGACAAGGTGGTGGCGCTCTGACCCAGGCGGATGTAGCCCAGGCCCACGTCCATCAGGGTCTGCAGCTTGCGGGCGATGGCGGGCACGGCATTGAAGAAGGCCAGCGCGTCCTCCACCGTCAGGTCCAGCACCTCGTGGATGTTCTTGCCCTTGTAGAGCACCTCCAGCGTCTCACGGTTGTAGCGCTTGCCGTGACAGGTGTCACAGGGCACGTAGACGTCGGGCAGGAAGTGCATCTCCACCTTGATGACGCCATCGCCCTGGCAGGCCTCGCAGCGGCCACCGGCCACGTTGAAGGAGAAGCGCCCGGCCCCGTAGCCGCGCTCGCGGGCCGTGGGCACATCGGCGAACAGCTCGCGGATGGGCGTGAACAGGCCCGTGTAGGTGGCGGGGTTGGAGCGCGGCGTGCGGCCGATGGGCGACTGGTCGACGTTGATGACCTTGTCGAACAGTTCCAGGCCTTCGATCTCGTCGTGCGGCGCGGGCTCCAGATGGCTCTGGTAGAGCTTGCGGGCCACGGCGGCGTACAGCGTGTCGTTGACCAGGGTGGACTTGCCCGAGCCGGACACGCCCGTCACGCAGGTCAGCAGGCCCACGGGGATCTCGGCCGTGACGCCCTTGAGGTTGTGGCCGCGCGCGTTGACGATGCGCAGGCGCGGGGTCTCGTCGGTGAGCGGGTGGCGCTTGGCCGGCACCTCGATGCGCAGGGCCTGGGCCAGGTAGCGGCCGGTCAGGCTGTTGGCGTTGTCGGTGACCTGCTGGGGCGTGCCCTGGGCCAGCACCTTGCCGCCATGCACGCCGGCGCCCGGGCCCATGTCGACCACGTAGTCGGCGGCGCGGATCATGTCTTCATCATGCTCGACCACGATCACGCTGTTGCCCAGATCCCGCAGGTGCTTGAGCGTGCCGATCAGGCGGTCGTTGTCGCGCTGGTGCAGGCCGATGCTGGGCTCGTCGAGCACGTACATCACGCCCGTCAGGCCCGAGCCGATCTGGCTGGCCAGGCGGATGCGCTGGGCTTCGCCGCCGGACAGCGTGTCGGCGCTGCGGTCCAGGCTGAGGTAGTTCAGGCCGACATCATTGAGGAAGCGCAGGCGCGAGCGGATCTCCTGCACCACCTTGGCGGCGATCTCGGCCTTGGCGCCCACCAGGTGCAGGCCTTCGAAGTAGCGGAAGGCCTCGGCCAGGGTACTGTGGCCGATCTCGTAGATGGCGCGGGTGTCGCCCGTGTCGGCATCGAGCAGCTTGACGTGGCGGGCCTCGCGACGCAGGCGGGTGCCGTCGCATTCAGGGCAGGCCTTGGGCTGCTGGTAGCGGCCCAGTTCTTCGCGCACGGCCGATGAATCCGTCTCTTTGAAGCGGCGCTCGAAGTTGGGGATGATGCCTTCGAAGGCGTGCGTGCGCTTGACCTTGCGCTTCTTGCCGCCTGCGCCATCGGCCTCGTAGGTGAACTCGATCTCGACGGGCGCGGAGCCGTACAGCAGCACCTGCTGGAACTCAGCCGGCAGATCCTCGAAGGGCTGCTCGATGTCGACCTCGTAATGCTTGCCCACGCTTTGCAGCAGCGAGTAGGTGTAGGGGTTGCGGCGGTCCCAGCCCTTCACGGCACCGCTGCCCATGCTCAGGCTGGGGAAGGCCACCACGCGCTGCGGATCAAACGCGATGACCTGGCCCAGGCCGTCGCAGCTCGGGCAGGCGCCCACCGGCGAGTTGAACGAGAACAGGCGCGGCTCCAGTTCGGACAGCGAATAGCTGCACACCGGGCAGGCGAACTTGGCGGAGAACAGGTGCTCCTTGCCCGTGTCCATCTCCAGTGCCAGCGCGCGGCCCTCGGCCTGGCGCAAGGCGGCCTCGAAGCTCTCGGCCAGGCGCTGGGTGATGTCGGACTTGACCTTGAGGCGGTCGACGACCACGTCGATGTCGTGCTTCTCGTTCTTGACCAGGGGCTTCAGGTCAGCCGCCTCGGTGATCTGGCCGTCGATGCGAAAGCGCACATAGCCCTGGGCCTGCATGTCGGCGAAAAACTCGGCGTGCTCGCCCTTGCGGTCGCGCATCACCGGGGCCAGGATCATCAGCTTGGTGTCCTCGGGCAGGGCCAGCACGGCATCGACCATCTGGCTGACGCTCTGGGCCTGCAGCGCAATGGCATGGTCCGGGCAGAACGGCGTGCCGGCGCGGGCGTAGAGCAGGCGCAGGTAGTCGTGGATTTCCGTGACCGTTCCCACGGTGGAGCGCGGGTTGTGGCTGGTGGCCTTCTGCTCGATGCTGATCGCGGGCGACAGGCCCTCGATCACGTCGACATCGGGTTTGTCCATCAGTTGCAGGAACTGGCGGGCGTAGGCGCTCAGGCTTTCCACATAGCGGCGCTGACCCTCGGCATAGAGCGTGTCGAAGGCCAGGCTGGATTTGCCCGAACCCGACAAGCCGGTGATCACCACCAGTTGGTGGCGCGGCAGGTCCAGGTCGATGTTTTTCAGGTTGTGGGTGCGCGCCCCACGGATCTGGATCAGCGGCCGTTCACCAATCGGGCCCTTGGGAGCAGGGGCAGGCGCGGCAGAAGGAGGGGTGTCGGGGCGGGACATCGGCGGGGCGGCTATCGAATCTGGCAAGGCAACCGGCCATCATACGTCGGACGCTGGGGGAAACCCGGTCAGGCGTTTCCGCCAGACACCTCAAGTCCGGGGCCCGAGCGTCCGAAAACAGGGAAATCCAGGCTCTCGTACCTTCGTGCCCGATGATGGACACCGCTGTCTGCGCCCCCTCTGCCGACCCCGACGCCCCCCGCTGGGGCGACTGGCTGCTGGGCGACGCTCCTGATCAACGCCTCTGGCTGGCACGCCTGCTGCGCGTGGGTGCGCTGTTCCTGGCGCTGGACCTGGCACGCGCCGTGGGCGTGGGGCTGGGCCTGGTGCCACTGCAGGACATGGCGACCCTGCTGGCCTACAACCTGGGCGTGCTGGGCGTGGGCTACGGCCTGATCCGCAGCGGCTGGAGCGCCCGGCTGGATGATCCTTCGCTGACGATGCCGCTGGTGGGCCTGGCCCTGATCAGCATCGTGCTGGGTTACGTGTGGGTGGACGTGGGCCGCGGCGCCCTGCTGCCGCTGGCGGCGGTGGTGCTGGTGCATGGCATGCACCGCCTGACGCCGCGCCAGACCCTGGCCTGGGCCGGCGCCCTGCTGGGGGTGCTGTCGCTGGCGGCCGCCGTGATGGCCCTGCTCTCGCTGCAGGGCCTGAACCTGGCCCAGGAAGCGATCGATCTGGGCGTGGCAGCCCTGGGCCTGCCCGTGCTGGCCGCCGTGGCCGGCCGCGCCCATGCCGTGCTGCAAACACACGCACGCCAGCGGGCCGAACTGCGCCAGTCCCTGGCCCGCCTGGAGGCGCTGACCACCAAGGACGCGCTGACCGGCCTGTCCAACCACCGCCACATGCTGCACCTGCTGGATGTGGAGATCCTGCGCCATTCGCGCCAGGGCCGCGTCTTCAGCGTAGCCTTGCTGGATGTGGACCACTTCGAGCAGATCAACGAGGCCCTGGGCCGTGCCCGTGCCGACGAGGTGCTGCGCCAGCTGGCCCATGTCTCGACCACGCACCTGCGTGCCTCCGACGTGATGGGGCGCTGGGGCGGCGAGGAGTTCATTCTGCTGATGCCGGAAACGGACCTGGCAGGCGGCGTTCGCTCCATGGAGCGCCTGAAGGAAAAGCTGTACACCAAGCTCGGTTTCTACCGTGAAGGCCGTTGGGTGCCCGTGAACTGCTCGGCCGGCGTCACGCGGCACCGCACCGGAGAAACCATCCACCAGACACTGGCGCGCGCCGAACAGGCACTGCGCTCGGCGAAGGCGAACGGCCGCAACCAGGTGGTGTCCTCATGACCTCTACCGAAACCTCTACCGAGCGCAGGCTGCCCGTGGGCGCGCTGATGGGCGCACTGGTCGTGATCGTGGCCGTGTACGCGGGCATTCCGCTGGCACGCAACGCCATGCTGCAGTTGCTGTGCCTGACAGTGGCACTGGGCCTGTTCACGCACTCGCCCCGGCAGGTCACGCAGGTGAGCCTGGCGGCCAGCGGCCTGCTGGCCCTGGCCATGCTGGGTTTGTGGGCCGCGGGCCTGCAGGGCTTCGACCCCATGCGCGACGGCATCAACGGCCTGCTGGCCTGCCTGTTCATGCTGGTGCTGGGCCAGGCCATACACCACTTCAGCGTCAAGCATGAAGAGCTCAGCGAGCAGCAATCCACCATGGCCGACACGCTGGCACGCATGGAGCAACTGGCCACGCGCGATCCACTCACAGGCCTGTTCAACAACCGCCACATGACGGAGCTGATGAACCAGCACGCCAAGCGCGCCGAGCGTGCCGACCTGCCCATGAGCCTGGCGCTGATCGATCTGGACCAGTTCCAGCGCGTCAACGAACGCTTCGGCCACGCGGTGGGCGACGAGGCCCTGGTGGCCGTGGCCCGCATCGCGATGGAAGTGTTCCGTCAGACCGATGTGGTGGGCCGCTGGGGCGGCGAGGAGTTGCTGGTACTGTTCACCGACAGCGAGCCGGAGCAGGCCGTGCAGGGCATCGAGCGCTTCCGCCATCGCATGGAGGCGCAGGACCTGAGCGCCGCCCGCCTGGGCGTGAAGGTGAGCTTCTCTGCCGGCCTGGTGGTCTGGCAGGAGGGCGAGGACATGGACACCACGCTCACGCGGGCGCGCCATGCCCTGCTGCGGGCCAAGCACGAAGGCCGGGACCGCACCATCACCGGCAAGTTCACTCCGCCAAGTTCTTCTTGAAGAAGGCCGTCTGGCGGGCCACCACCTGCTCGAACAGCGGGCCGGTGTAGGGCGAGAAGTGGTCGGCACCGGCCAGCTCCACGTATTCACCATGCTTGAGCTGGGCGGCCACCTTGCGCACACCCTTGACGGGGATCAGCCCGTCCTTCTCTGACGCGATGACGAGCGTGGGCGCCTGGATGCTGTCGGCCGCACCGCCAGGGCTGTAGAAGGGCAGGCTCATGAACACCCGCGCGGCCACCTTGGTGTCGGCCTCCGGCGTGCCTGCGGGCATCAGCTTCTTGTAGCCATCGCACTCCGGGCAGATCAGCGCGGAGAACTGCCCCGGTGCGATGGTGGGCACGTACAGCGGTGTCTCGCTGTCGCTGCGCATCAGGTCACGCAGGGCGTACCAGGCCGCAACAGGCTGGTACTTGAGCGGGAAGGTCAGGCTGCTTTGCCAGCCGTTCACGAAAGGCACCTGCGAGCTGACAGCCTTGACTGCCTCCGGCCGGTCAGCCGCCACCTGCAGCACATGCCCGCCGCTGTACGACGTGCCCCACAGGCCCACGCGCGAGCCATCGACATCCTGGCGCTGGCGCACGGCGTCGATCGCGCTGGACCAGTCCTTCACGTGCTCCTTGCCATTGACCACGCGGCGCGGCTGGCCGCCGCTCTTGCCGAAGCCCCGGTAATCAAAGCGCAGCACCGCAAAGCCAGCCTGTACGAAGCGCTCGGCATAGGGCTTGAGGCCCCAGTCGCGCAGCGCGCCGAAGCCGTGCGCCATCACGATGACGGGCGGCTTGGAGGCGCCCGCAGGCAGCCACAGTTCGCCATCGCAGGTGGTGGCCTGGCACGCGAAGGTGACAGGCACGGTGGTGTGGGCCGCTGTGGCCTGGGCGGTCGCGGGCGCTGCGGGCACGGCCAGACTCGGTTGCGCCTGGCTGCACAGGGGCGCGGCGCCCACCGCCAGGATGAACAGGGCTCGGTGCCACAGGGGCGTGAAGGACATCTGCATGCTTGTACTCCTCGGTCTCTCTTTGGGGATGTCTGACACTGATCTGGTGTTTTGGTACCCACAAGTACCATCAACGGTACGAAAGGGTACCAGCACCACGCGGGTACGGTCAAGTACCATCTAGCCCTGATGACTGCCGATGCGCCCTCTCCTGCCGCCGCACCTTCGCCGCATCGCCTGCGGCTGATCGAGGCCCTGGCGGCCACCCTGGCCGACAAGCCCTATGCCGACACCACCGTGGCGGACGTGGTGGCACGCGCGCACGTCTCCAAGCGCACCTTCTACGAACAGTTCGAGAGCAAGGAGGCCTGCCTGCTGGCCCTGTGCGAGACCATGAGCCAGCAGACGCTGGCCGTGATCGCTGCCGGCTATGACCACGAGGCCGACTGGGTCGAGCAGCTCGAACAAGTTACGCGCGCCTATCTGGGCAGCCTGCAGGCGCAGCCCGCGCTGCTGCGCACCTTGTTCATCGAGCTGTACGCGCTGGGGCCAGCCGGCCTGCAAGCGCGGCGCGGCGTGCAGCGCAGCTTTGCGGATTTCCTGCGCATGCAGGTGGAGATCGCGCGCCTGCGCGAACCCAACAAGCGGCCGCTGGAGCCCACCCTGGCCATGGCCGTGGTGGGCGGCATCACCGAGCTGATCCTGCAAGCAGTGGAAGAAGGCCGCGCCGACCGCCTGGTCGAGCTCACGCCCACGATCACCGCCTTCGTGCAGGCGGTGCTGGAATCACTACTGCCCCTGGAGCACCGTCTGAACGGCGATGCCGCCTGATCAGGCTCGGGCGTCAGGCTTCATCCACGCAGCGCGCCTCGATGGCGCCGAGCTTGTCGATCTCCACGCGCACGACATCACCGTTGCGCAGAAACTTGGGCGGATCGAAGGCCGCGCCCACGCCACTGCAGGTGCCCGTGTAGATCACATCGCCCGGCTCCAGCGTCATCGCCTGGCTCAGTAGCGCGATCTGCGACCACACATCGTGGATCATCAGGCTGGTGTTGCTTTGCTGGCGCAGCTCGCCATTGACCCAGCAGCGCAGGTCCAGCGCGTGCGGATCGCCGCCCAGCTCATCAGCCGTGGTCAGCCAGGGGCCGAAGGGTGCGTGCGTGTCGAACGATTTGCCCAGCGTCCATTGCGAGGTGCGCTTCTGCCAGTCGCGCACGGACACGTCGTTGCCCACGCAGTAGCCGAAGATCACTTCATGCGCGCGCTCACGCGGCACGTGCTTGCAGCGCTGGCCGATCACGGCGACCAGTTCGGCCTCGTAGTCGGTGCGCTCGGACACCTTGGGCAGCACGATGTCGTCATAGGGGCCGTTGATGGCGTGGCCCAGCTTGGTGAACCACAGCTGGTGCTCGGGCACGACGCGGCTCTCGCGGCCCTGGTCACCCACGATCTTCTCGTTGACGTGGTCCAGGTAGTTCAGGCCGATGGCCAACAGCTTCGGGGGGCGCGGCACGGGCGCCAGCAGGTGCAGCTCGGGCAGGCGGGCGTGCGGGGCTTGGTTCAGCAGGGCCTGCACCTGTGGCTGCAGTTGCGCCCAGCGCGCGATCACCTCGGGCATGCCTTCGTGTGCGGCCAGCACCTCGGTGGGCAGGGCCTGGTGCAGCGACACCACGCCTTCATCCCCCACCAGCACGCCGACTTCGATGGCCCCGGATCCGGCCACCTGGAAACTCACCAATCTCATGCGAATGCTCCTGCGGCCACGGGGCCGCCGGCAGCATCGTACCGGCAAGCGCTCAGGCCTGCCGGCCCTGGCCGAGATACTGCTTTTGCATGTCGACGAATGGCCCTTCGGCGGTGGACTGGCGCAAGGCGGCCCAGGCGGCTTCGTCATCGACGATGCCGTCGTACAGCGAGCGTGGCACGCGCAGCCGCTCGATCACCTCGTCGCTCTCGGCCTTCACCCAGCGCAACTCAAGGCTCTCGGGGTCGGCCGTCTCCAGGCGCAGTTCGTTGCCCCGTGCCAATGGCGCATGGTCCAGCCCCTGGATCAGGGCCAGCTTCATCAGTTCCAGCGTGACATCGTCCAGGCCGTGTTCGGCGACCACGAGTTTCTCGCGCAGGGCCGACCAGCCGTACACCAACCGGAGCCGCAGGGCCTCGCCGATCTCGCGCGCCGAAGCGGGCGCCTGCGAACCATAGGCCTTGTCGAACATGGCAATCGCCTCGTCCTCGCCCGCCACCCAGTCGCCAACGTCTTCCAGCGGCTGCACGGAGATCCACTGCCCGCGGGCGATGTCGACATAGCTCAAGCGCGGGTCGAGCCGGAAGCGCTCGCCGCAATGCGGGCAGGCCTCCACCTGGAAGCTGCCATCCAGGATGGCATCGCGCAGGTCGGGGCGGCGGTCGGCGTTCACGCTTTCGGCGGCCTGCATGACGAAGTCCTTACCGCACGCGGGGCAAGTGACGTTCAGGGAACGGAAGATCGACATGAAGTTCTCCTGGGTTCAGGCCCGGCTCAGAGTTTGCTCAGCCACGAGCGGGCCGGGTGGTTCTTGTTCATCTTGCCAGTATGGAAGGCAGCGTACAGTTCGGCGAACCATTCGCCGGGCGCCCGGAACTGGTAGCCCGAGACGGCCTTCTTGCGTGCAGCGAAACTGTAGCTGACCCAGCGGTGCGCGTAGGCCTCCTGGTAGACGCGGCCGTTGATCTGCAGACGCTCGCAGGACGAGGCGTTGTAGTAGACATTCTTGTCATTGCGGATTGAATCGCACCAGGATTCGGCCTCGATACGCCGCCGGTCCCAGATGTCGTCCGCCACGCCCTGGGCCGCCGGCCGCAGGGGCTTCTCACCGGCCAGGTAGGCCTCGATGTAGGCCTGGTCGTACGAGAAATGGGCGGCCGCAGTCTGCGCGATCTCCTTGACGTTGCCACCGTACTCGCGCCAGCCACCGAACTCCTCCTGGCCCGCCCGGCCCTTCATGAAGGCCTGGCGGTCGTCCACGGCGTGGCCGATCTCGTGCAGCGTGGTCCAGCTGAACTTGGTGGGCGGCTCGGTGTCGGCCGGCTTGGAATCCGCATCCACCTCGCCCATCTCCCACTCCTGCGAGATCATGCGTTCGGTCTTGTCCTCTGCCCGGCCCACGCGCAGCTTGAGCTCACGTGTCGAGCTGGAGAACGACGAGGTGCCCACCTCTTCGCCGATGCGCTGTACCTTCGCCATGCTGGGGTTGTCCTTGGTGTGCTCCTTGGGCAAGGCCTTCATCACCTCGTAGAGACGCAGGACGTCGGGCGCGTTCTTGTCCTGGTCGGTGTCGATGTTGTTGCCGTCCTTGTCCGTGAACAGTTCGAGCTGCATGTTGAAGCGCATCTCCAGCGCCTTCTTGCAGACCTTGCGCTTGGCCTGAGCATCGAGCGTCTTGATGACTTCGTCGAGTCGCTTGTCACCATCAGGCTTGTCGAGGATGGCCTTGAGCGCCGCCTCCGAAGGCTCCTTCTGGTCGTGCATGTCGGCCTTGAGCGCAGCGCCCTCGGCGATGTCGGCGGCATCGGACAGCAGCTTCATGGCCTCCGGGTAATCACGCTGCACGGCCTTGGCACCGGCTTCGCCCAGGTAGGCGCGCAGCTCGCCCAGCTCCTTGGCCACGGCGAACCGGGCGGCATGCCTGGCCAGGTCCGTGGCCTGCTGTTCGATCAGACGGCGCTGCCCGGCATAGACCGCGTGCTGCCGGCCGATCTCATCGAGTTCGCGCAGCCCGGCCTGGACCGCGTGCAGCTGGTTCAGCGCGGCCTCGAACACCGTCTGCTCGGCGCTGGCACGCGCCAGCAGCAGTTGCTTGGCCAGCGTGTTCAGCGTGAGAGGCACGTAGGCCGGCTCGGCATGGCGGTTGCGCACATTGGTCAATTCCGTCTCGGCGGCCTTGAGCAGCGCATCCATCGAGGTGAACTGGTCGGCATCTGCACTGGCCTGGGCGCACGCCTTCGTGGCCTGCGCCAACGCCGCCACCACCTGTGCACCCTTGCCTGACTTCAAGGCGGTGTCCGCATCACCCAGCAGCTTGTCGATGCCTTGCAGCCCCTTGTCGAGCAAAGGCAGGCGCCGTTGCTTCAATTGATCGGCCAGCGTCCGCACCGCATGGATCTCGCCCTCCAGGCCATCGAGCGAATCACCCTTGAGTGCGGCAACGCGCTGGCCGGCCTCGTCGATGCCCTGGTGCGCCTGCGCCCGGCTGCGCGCCTCGGTGCCCTTCGATGCAATGGCCAATGCGACCTCGCGGGCCTTGTCAAAGCTCTTGCCATCGGCGAGCTTGCGCGCCAGGGCCAACTGAGCCTCGAGCGCCTTGAGTTCAAGTGCTACCGCCTCCTGACCCGGGAAATCCTTGTGCAACCCATCGACGGCCTCCTGCGCCGTCTTGAGCGCAGCGGTGTAGGTAGCGAAGGCCTCGCCCAGCGCCTTGGGCTTCACGCACCACGCCGTGGCCTTGGTCAGCAAGGGCGCAGCGGTTTCGAAGTTGCGCGCATCGGCCAGCGTGCCGGCCTTGGCCATGAAGTTCTCTACCGTGGCGATGTCGTCCTTGACTGCATCGCAGGCCACGGACTTCAGGCCGTTCAGCGCAGTCAGGGCCTTCTGGCGCTTGACCTCATGCAGATCATGCGCCTCGAGCGCCTTCTTGGCGGCCAGGATGGCCCAGTAGATCGTCCAGACCATGTTCTCGGCCTGCTTGAACTGCCGGCGGTCGAACGCGTCCTTCAGGTTGACCAGCTTGGCCTGGATCAACTGGTAGTCGGCCGCGACGGGCGGCTTGTTCTTGATGGCGCCGATTTCATCGAGGATGTACTTCTTCTCGATCTTGCGCGCCTGGTTGCAGTAGCCCAGCCGGGTGACCAGGTCATTGCCCTCCGCCGCAGCCTTGCGCAGGGCCGTGAGCGCGGCCGGCACGTCCTTGCTTGCGGTCAGCGTGTCGTCGGCGGCCGTGACGTCGCCCTTGAACTTTCCGACTTCGACATCCAGCGCGGCCAGGCCCTTGGGCGTGTCCAGCTTGTCCAGTGCGGCCTGGATGTCCCCTGTGCGCAGGGTCTGGTAGTCGTCATAGCGCTTGGACAGGCCTTCGGCCTCGATCATCTTCTGCTCGGCAGAGGTGAGCGTCCCCTGGGCCGCCGCGTAGTCGTACTGGTCGGCCTGCGCCAGCGCGTCGGACAGACGCTGGTCGATGTCATCGAGCCGATCGTCCAGAACGGCCACCGAAGGCTCACTGCGCAACGCGGTGGCACGCTGCTCGATGCCCTGGTGCAGGCCGTCGATGATCTTGCGCAGGTCGACCCAGCGGACCACGTTGACGCAGTCGGCGATGGCCTCCCTCAGCAGTTGCCTGGCCCCATCGTAGTCCGGGGGGGAGGCATTCGCCAGTGTCCTGGCCTGATCGCCCTTGGCCTTGGCATCGTCCAGCGTGTCGCCGAAGTGATCGTCGGTGTCGAAGCCCTTGGCTTCTCGGAGAATGCCCTCGAACTCGTCATGGGCCGCGTCGTAGTCCGTGTCCAGCGCGTTGATGGCGGGCTCGGCTTCGTTCGACCATCCCTCGACCACCTTCTGGTTGTCGATCACGTTCTGCGCACGCATGCAGCGATCCATGGCACCATCAAGGTCCTTGGTCGCGCCTTCGAAGTCCAGCAACAGCTCCTTGGCGGACGCGGAGATCAGCAGAGTATCGACCTCGGCCAACACATCGGCGGCATGGGCCTGGTAGCCGGTGGCCACCAGATCGGACTGCTTGTCCGTGACCTCCTTGCGTCGCGTCTTGTAGGCCACGCACTGGTTCGCCAGGACGAGTGCCTTGCCGGCTTGTTCGTTGATGCTCTTGCACACGTTGCCGGCTGTGACGTACTCACGCGCATTGCGGCGCCCTTCGGCGAAGAGCAGATCGGCTCGCATGCGTGTCAGGGGCTCGGTGATGCCGGATGCGCCTGCGTGCACGGCCAAATCCTGGATGTGCTTCTGGGCTGCGCGGTAGTCGGTCCTGAACTCCTTGAACTGGCCGATGATCTTGAACAAGGCGCCCAGCTTGCCGCCGACACGCTCCAGCAGACTGACAGACGCGACATAGTTGTTGGTCTTGTCGTACTTCGCGCTTTCGAACAGGGCCTCCACCTCCGGCATGTAGGGGCCGACTTCGTAGACGCTGGTCCAGCTTTTCGCGTTGGAGATGCTGGTGGTCTGCTTGAGCAGCATCGCGTCATAGGCGCCGGCCTGTTTGACCAGCCAGGCCGCATCGATGCAGTTCTTGGGCAGCTCGTTGAGCAGGGCCACGGCCTGCGGCAGCTCGGTGGCCGCCGCATGGTTCTTGGCCTTGGCCAGCTTCTCTCTCGCGGCAGTCACCAGGGCCTGCGCGGGCGGCTGGGGCGAGTCCGTGAGCGCCGCCACGCGGCGTTCGCGATCGGCCAGCACATGAGTGTAGTGGGCATGCTGGTCGGCCAGCGACTCCGCTTCCGCGCAGGCCAGCGCAACGGCGGGCAGTGCCGCCATCGCCTTGTCATGCTCATGCCCGTCTGCCAGCGCGCGGGCCTTGGCCAGGCTGTCCTTCGCCGCATCGATCTTGCCTTTGACGAAATCCACCGTGGCCTTCGCATGGCTTTCCAATGCCGTGATGCGGCTGTCGAGCAGTTGCCAATCCGCGTCAAAGGCCTGCTTGCGCTGAACCAGCGTCGCCACGGCCTTCTCCAGCTTCCCTGCTTCTTCGCTCGCCTTGGCGACGGCCTCGTCGAGTTTCACGGGGTCGGGCTGATCATCCAGCGCCAGGGACTGCTCGATCGCATCGAACTGTTGCGCCAGGGCAGGTGGCAAGGTGCCCAGGTCCACCAGGGCCTGGGCCTTCAAGGCGGCCACGGCAAGCTGTGTGTTTTGAACGCCCTGCCGAGCCTGCGCCAGGGCCTTCACTTGCTCAGGGTCCGGCTGGAGAGGCACCTGTTCATCCGATTCGACCTCGTCGCTTTCATGCAGGGCCAGCGCCAGTTCAGCCTCCAGCTCATCAAGGGCATCCTTGGCGGCCACGAAATCCTTGCGCTGGGCCGCAGCGATGGCCGCGGCATTGAGCCGCTTGATGGCCTCGGCCGGCTCGCCGCCCTTGCCCACAGCCTGCTTGATGTCGTTCAGCAGGGACGACAAGCGCGCCTTGAAGGCCTCGCCTTCTTTCCCTTTGTCGGGGCCTTTGACGGGCTCCTTGCCCGTGCCCTTGTCCGGCTGCACCGTCGAAGACTGCTCCGCCAATTCCTCGCGGACTTTGCCCACCGCCTCCTTCAGGGCGGTCAGCGCTTCGCCCACCTGCATCAGGCGAGCCGACCGCGCTGCGGCATCGGGCAGGTCATCCAGGCCTTTCAACTGCCCATCCAGGGCCAGTGCACGCTGCGCCAGCGGTGCACGCAGGGCCGCAGGTTCGATCCCCGACAGCAGCTGTGCAAGCGATGCCAGGCTCGCTCGCAACTGCTGCGCCGCGGCAGCCACCTTGCGGTCCGCCTGCGACGTGTCTGGCACTGGCGGGGTCGATGGCGTGCTGACGCCGCGGATCTTCTGCAGCAACTGGCCAACGGTAGAGCGCGGCGTGGGCATGACTGGCTCCCCCTTCAGGTTTGTGTGTGGGACGACATCGGGTACAGCGCATGAGCATCGCATCGCCCTGCCCCTCGAATCCCCCTGGATTTAGGGGGTCAGCATGCGCCGAATCAGACAGATCCGATCAACCGGCCGTCAGGCTTCGCGCAGGCAATCCACGATCTTGAGCCGCGCCGCGCGCCACGCCGGCACGAAGCCGCCCAGCAACCCCATCACCAAGGCGAACACCAGCGTCTGCACGACGATGGCCGGTGTGAGCTTGAACTGGAAAGCCAGCTCCGAGAAGGTCTGGAAGTTCACCGTGGAGATGTTCACCGTCTGCATCAGCGAGGCCGCGCCCAGGCCCATCACCCCGCCCACCAGCGACAGCAGCAGCGATTCGGCCATGAAGCCGGCCAGCACCGCGCCGCGCCGAAAGCCCAGCGCCCGCAAGGTGCCGATCTCGCCCACGCGCGAGGCCACCGAGGCGAACATCGTGATCATCGCGCCCACGATGGCGCCAATCGAGAAGATGATGGACAGCGCCAGCCCCAGGATGCGGATGAAGGTGGCCAGCGCCTCGGATTGCTCGGCATAGAACTGGCGCTCGGGCTTGGCCTCCAGCGTGAGGCGCGGATCCTTCTCGATCTGCGCCTTCAGCCGCTCGAAGTTCGACACATCGGCCAGCCGGAAGACCATGCTGGAGAACACCTGCCGCCGGAAGGCCTGCATCATCTGGTCGGCATCGCCCCAGATCTCCGAATCGAAGCCGCTGCCGCTGGCATCGAACACGCCCACCACCGTCCAGTCGCGCCCGGCGAAGCGCAAGGTCTCGCCCAGGCCCGCGCCCGCGAAGCCCGAGGCCACCGCGCGGCCGGTCACGATCTCGCTGGTGCCGGGGCGGAACATGCGCCCTTCAGTGAAACGCACCTGTGGCCGCAACCCCAGCCCGGCCATCGAGGTGCCGCGCACCGTCACGTTGCTGGGCTTGCCCGTGCCGCGCTTGGGCAGGGTGTTGAGCACCACGGGCTCGCGCGACACCAGCCGGCGACCGTCACCATCGGTGGCGATACCGGGCAGGCTCTCGATCACGGCCGCCTGGTCACGCGAGATCAGCGAGTTGATCTCAGCGCCAGCCCCCTTGCGCAGCACCATCACGTTGTCGGGCTGGCCGGTGGCCACCAAGGTGGCACGGATGCCCTCGCTCATCATCAGCACGGTGGCGAACACATAGACCACCAGCGCCATGCCGCCGGCCGTGAGCAAGGTGGTCACACGCCGCACCCACAGGTTGCGGGCGATGTAGCTCCAGGGCAGTGCCTTCATGCCGTGCCCTTCATGCCACGTGCCTCAGGCCCTGCACGATGTCGATGCGCGACATCTTCCAGGCCGGCCAGGCCGCCGCCACCACACCCACGATCACGCAGGCCAGCACCTGCAGCATCAAGGTGGTGCCCGACACGTTGAACACCGGGAACAGCGTGCCCACCGCGCCCACGAAGGCCTTGGCCACGGGGAAGGTGGCCGCCACGCCCAGCCCGCCGCCGATCAGCGCGATCAGCAGGCTCTCGCCGAACAGCAGCCGCACCACGAAGCCGGGGCTGAAGCCCAGGGCCTTGAGCGTGGCGTACTCGGCCAGGCGCTCGCGCGCGGTCATCGTCATCGTGTTGGCCATCACAGCCATGATGATCAGGATGATGATGAAGCTCACCGCCTGCACAGCCAGCAGGATGGCTTCGCTCATCGACACGAAGCTGAGCTGGAAGGCCTTCTCCGTCTCAGTCAGCGTCTCGGCCAGCGAGTTGTGGAACAGCGTGTCGATGCGGCGCGAGACCTGGGGCGCGTCATCGGGGTTGTGGATGCCGACCACGTACACGCCCACGTAATCGGCGCTGCTCTTGGCACCCGTCACGCGCACGGCCTCGGACAGGCGCTTCCAGTGGATGAACATCTGCTGCTCGTCCGTCTTGACGTCCTTGCCTTCGTAGATGCCGCGGATCGTGAAGCTCCAGGTGCCCGGGTAGATGGTGCCGCGCAAGGCCACCGTGTCCCCCACCTTCCAGCCGAACTTGCCCGCCAGCTTGCGCCCGACCACACAGCCCTGGCGGTCACGCAGGAAGTCCGCCTTCTCCTTGTCCGTCAGCTGGAACTCGGGGTAGAGCTTGAGGTAGCTCTCCGGGTCCACCGCGAACTGCGCGAAGAAGTTGCGCTCGGTGATGTAGATGCCGCCGAACCAGTTGGCCCACGAGATGCTCTTGACGCCCTCCACCGCGCGGATGCGCTCGGCGTAATTGAGTGGCAGCGGGAAGGTCAAAGAGATCGCGCTGCGCGTCACCAGCCGCGCGCTCGACGATGCATCCACCCCCGCATACCAGGCATCGACCACCGTGCGCAGCAGCCCGAAGGCGCAAATGGCCACCACCAGCCCCACCATGGTCAGCAGGGTGCGCAGGCGGTGCCTGAAGGCGTTGCGCAGCAGCAGCTTGAAAAGGAACATGCGCGGCCTGCGTCAGTGCCCGGCCTGGCGGGGCATCTCGTCGTCAGGCACCAGCACGCCTTTTTCCAGGTGGATCAGGCGGCCGGCGCGCGAAGCGGCTTTCGGGTCGTGCGTGACCATCACGATGGTCTTGCCCAGGTCGCGCTGCAGCTGCTGCAGCAGGTTCAGCACTTCCTCACCTGTGGTGCGGTCCAGGTCACCCGTGGGCTCATCAGCCACGATCAGGGCTGGGTCGGCCACCAGCGCGCGAGCAATGGCCACGCGCTGCTGCTGCCCACCGGAGAGCTCGTTGGGATAGTGGTCCACACGGTCACCCAGGCGCACCATGTCCAGTGCCGCGGCCACGTGCTCATGGCGCTGGCGGCGCGACAGGCTGGTCAACAGCAGCGGCAACTCCACGTTCTCGAAAGCCGTGAGCACGGGCATCAGGTTGTAGAACTGGAAGATGAAACCGACGTGGCTGGCGCGCCAGTCGGCCAGCTCGCCTTCGTTCAAGGTGGCGATGTCCACGCCGCCGATCTCGATGCAGCCGGAGGTGGGCTGGTCGATGCCCGCGATCAAGTTGAGCAGCGTGCTCTTGCCCGAGCCGCTGGGCCCCATCAGCGCGACGAACTCGCCAGCCTGAACATCAAGGTGGATGTCTTCCAGCACGGGGATGTGCTGGCCGCCCCGTTGGTACGACTTGCTCAGGTTGCGGATACGGATCAGCGCCGTGCTGTCATCAAGGCCTGCCATGTCACTTCTCGGCCTGCTTGACGGTGGCGCCGTCGTGCAGCTTGGCAGGCGGCGCCAGCACCACCTTGTCGCCAGACTTGATCGCGTTGGCCGCCACGGGCGCAATCTCCAGCACCTCGCCGATGGTGCGGCCGGCCTTCACGGCCACGGGCGATGCCGTCATCACGGGCGCGTCCAACGGCCCGCTGCTGGTGATGCGCCACACGGCCTTGCCGCCCTCACGCTCGACCACGGCCTGCGCGTTCACGCCCAGCACGGGCTTCTGGTCGGCCTCCGTCACCGGCTTGGACAGGAAGCTCACCTTGGCGCTCATCTCCGGCAGCACGCGCGCATCGAGCTTGTCGAAACGGATCTTGGTCATCACCGTGGCCTTGGCGCGGTCCACCGTGGGCACGATGCCGCCCACCGTGCCCCTGAAGCGTACATCGGGCAGCGCATCGAGCACGATCTCCACCGGCTGGCCGATGCGCACCTTGGCCAGGCTGCTCTCGGACACATCGGCTTCGACCTCCAGCGTGCCCATGTCGGCCATGGTCAGCACCGCGCCCTGCGAGCCGGCCGCGTTGGAGAACGGCGTGATGATGTCGCCCACATTGGCGTTCTTGACCAGCACCACGCCATCGAAGGGCGCACGGATCTCGGTGAAGTCCTGGTTGACCTGCTGCACCTTGCGCTGCGCTTGCGCGGCTGACACGCCGGCTTGAGCGGCGGCCACACTGGCCTGCGCGGCATTGGCGCGTGTCTGCGCGGCATCCACGGCCTGCGGCGAGATGAAGCTCTGGGCTTGCAGGCCCTTGCTGCGCGCCAGTTCGGCCTGGGCGTTGGTGTTCTCGGCCTGGGCCTGGCGCAGCCCGGCCTCGGCCTGACGGATGCCCGCTTCGGCCGCGGCAATGGCGGCCTGCACGTCGCTGGCGTCCAGCCGCGCGATGACCTCGTCCTTCTTCACGCGCGAGCCTTCACGCACCATCAGCTCCACCAGGCGCCCGGTGGCCTTGGACGCGACCGCCGCACGCCGTTGTGCCACCACGTAGCCCGAGGCAGTCAGTTCAACGTACTGCTGCGAAGGCGTGGTCGAGACGACAGCGGCCGTCTGCACCGGCACGGCACGTGGCGCGAACAGCCAGGCACCGCCCGCGGCCACCACGATGGCGCCAGTGGCCCACAAGCCCCAATGCGGCACACGCTTGCGGCCAGCCTTGGCCGCACCACGGTCGATGCGGAGCTGAGACAGCGACGCCGCGGCCGATGCGGGCGAAGGTGACGGGCTGGACGGCTGGTTGGGTGTGGCGGGCTCGGCCATGGGATGAGGGTGATCGGTCAGGATGCCCGATTGTGGGCCATCCTCAAGCTATCGTCCCGCCTCGCCACGAGAGCGCCCTGCCCTCACAGCTCACCCGCGTCAACACGACTCAGGCCGTGCGACTCAAGCCCACTGGCTCACTGGTACGTCCACCCACACCGCGCGGGCCAGGCCGATCAGGCGGCCATCTTCACCATAGATGGCCGAGCCGGCCAGGTGCTTGCGGCCTTCGCCACCCAGCGACCAGCCCAGCGCCACGCAGCGCTCACCGGCTTGCGCCGTGCCCGGCAGGCTGGCGCTCAACTCACCCAGCACACAGGTCAGGCCTTCCGGGCGCGGGAACACGGCAAAGGCCCCGGTGCAATCCAGCGCAGCCCACACGAACTCCGGGCGCACCGCGCCGTGCTCATCGACCAACGAGGCATCGGGCAACCAGCTCGAGGCCACCACCGCGCCATCGCCCAGCGCGCCAGGGAAGATGCGCAGGCCATCGCCCACGGCACGGTCCGGCCCGCACACGAAGCAGCCAGGGAAGGCATGCGTCTTGAAGCCCAGGTAGGACGCCATCGCGGCCTCGGCCCGCTCGACGCCAGGCCAGGCCGGCACGTCCATCGACAGCTCGGCGCGGCGGCCCTCGCCCAGCAGCGTGTCGCCATGGAAGAGCTGCGACTGCCCCTCGGCCGACTCCAGCCGCAAGACCGTTGCCAGCGGGGGCGGCGCCTTCAGGCGCACGGTGACCCAGCCACCTTCCGTCATCACGGGTGCCGCGATGCGGCCCGCCACATACCCGCCATTGCCCGAACGGGGCGGCCCGCAGAAACGGGAGGCGATCTCGACATGCTCAGTGTGTTTCGTCATCACAGCAACTTCCTGGGATGGGGAAACCCATCAGGCAGTGTGCTGCTGCCTGTCAGGGGTGATTGGTTCAGTGTCAGCGGGCCGCGTTCAGCGTCTCGCGCGTTGCCAGCGCCACGCGGCGGGCCTCACTGGCGAAGTCATCAAGGCCGCTGCCAGCGTACAACACCGCACGCGAACTGCTGACGATGATCGGGCCGGTCACCGCACCATCGGCACCGACACGCAGGCCGGCCTTCACCGTGGCCACGGCATCGCCGCCCTGCGCCCCGATGCCCGGGATCAGGAAGGGCACGGTCGGCGCGAGCTCGCGCACCCGCGCGATTTCCTGCGGGAAGGTCGCCCCCACCACCAGGCCGATCTGGCCATTGGTGTTCCACGGGCCCTGCGCCTGCGTGGCCACGTGCTCGTACAGGCGTGGCTGGCCGGGCACATCGGCCAGGCGCTGGTTCTGCAGGTCGGAGCCGCCCGGGTTGGACGTGCGGCACAGCAGGATCACGCCCTTGCCCGGGTAGCGCAGAAAGGGCTCGATCGTGTCGAAGCCCATGAAGGGCGACAGCGTCACGGCATCGGCCTGATAACGTTCGAAGGCCTCGCGCGCGTACTGCTCGGCCGTGCTGCCGATGTCACCGCGCTTGGCGTCCAGGATCACGGGCACATGCGGCGCCACGCGCTTGATGTGGGCCATCAGGCGCTCGAGCTGGTCTTCAGCGCGGTGCGCGGCGAAGTAGGCGATCTGCGGCTTGAACGAGCCGACCAAGTCCTTCGTGGCATCGACGATGGCGGCGCAGAAATCGTAGATGCGGTCGGGCTGGCCCTTCCAGGCACCCGGCAGCTTGGAAGGCTCCGGGTCCAGGCCCACGCAAAGCAAGGAGTCGTTGAGGCGCTGTGCTTGCGCGAGCTGGTCGATGAAGGTCATGGCGCCATTTTACCGGCGCCCCTGCCCTCACGCCATGCTCAGGCTGCGCGGCGGCGGGCCACCAGCCCAGCCACGATCAGGCCCGACAGCGCCAGGGCGTAGGTCTGCGGCTCTGGCACCGGCGCAGGGGCAAAGGTGCTGAACGTAGGCGACGGGTCCTGCCCGGCGCCCCCCAGCAGATCGTAAAAGGCAGACTGGCTGTACGAGGTCGCGTCGGTGCGCAGGAAGAAGAAACGCGACTGCGCACCCGCATCCACCGAGCCATCGAACAGGAAGTTGATGGCGCCCAAGGGGTAGGCCGCTTCGTTGAACAACCGCGCGGTCACGGGTGCCACCGTGCCCAGGCCATCGATGTGCCAGTCGGCATCCTTGATGGCGTCGTAGCCGAAGTTGATCAAGCGCAGCGCCACCACGCCCGTCGTGCCCGTGGACACGCTGTCCACATCGACCTTCCAGATGAAATCGAGCGTGCCCGTGGCGTCTTCGCGCACCACGCGGTTCTGCACGGTGCCGGTGATGCCCTGGAAGCTGAAGGGAGTGATGACGTCTTCGAGCACCGTGCCGGCCAGTTCAGGCCGCAGGGCCACGGTCGTGCCCGGCAGGGTGGTGTTCGCGAAATTGGCCGGCGAGACGGGCTCGGTCAAGGCCACGGCCTGCACGGACGTGTGGGCCAGCAGGGATGCACCAGCCATCAAGGCCAGGGCGATGGAACGAAGCGAGGCAGCGGAAAGGTGAGACATGGAAGGCTCCTTTGATGTCGACGTGATGAAGGTGTCGACACTGTAGGAAGCCCGCCCGCCGGCCACCTCCCTACGGCTAGGGACGCGGCCGGTTCAGTCTAGGGGGCCGATGCGCTTCAGATGCGCTTGGCCAGCGATTCGGCCGTGCCCACGTAGTTGCCGGGCGTCATCGCCAGCAGGCGCTGCTTCTCGGCCTCGGGCAGCTCCAGCGTCTGGATGAAGGCCTGGATGGATTCACGCGTGATGGCCTTGCCGCGCGTCAGCTCCTTCAGGCGCTCGTAGGGGTTGGGCAGCGCGTAGCGGCGCATCACCGTCTGGATGGGCTCGGCCAGCACTTCCCACGAGGCTTCGAGGTCGTCGCCCAGGGCCTGCGGGTTCACTTCCAGCTTGCCCAGGCCGCGCGCCAGGCTGTCGTAGGCCAGCACGGCGTAGCCCAGGGCCACGCCCATGTTGCGCAGCACGGTGGAGTCGGTCAGGTCACGCTGCCAGCGGCTGATGGGCAGTTTCTGGCTCAGGTGCGTCAGCACGGCGTTGGCCAGGCCCAGATTGCCTTCGGCGTTCTCGAAGTCGATCGGATTGACCTTGTGCGGCATCGTGCTGGAGCCGATCTCGCCCGTCTTGGTGCGCTGCTTGAAGTAGCCCAGGCTGATGTAGCCCCACACGTCGCGCGACCAGTCGATCAGGATGGTGTTGGTGCGCGTGACGGCATCGAACAGCTCGGCCATGTAGTCGTGCGGCTCGATCTGGATCGTGTAGGGGTTAAAGGTCAGGCCCAGTTGCTGCTCGATCACGGCCTGGCTGAAGGCTTCCCAGTTCTTGTCGGGGTAGGCCGACAGGTGGGCGTTGTAGTTGCCCACGGCGCCGTTCATCTTGGCCAGCAGCTTGACACTGGCGATGCGCTCGCGGGCGTTGACCAGGCGGGCCACCACGTTGGCGATTTCCTTGCCCACGGTGGTGGGGCTGGCGGTCTGGCCGTGCGTGCGGCTGAGCATGGGCAGCGCGGCCAGCTCGTGCGCCATGGTGCGCAGCGTGCCGATCACGCCGTCGATGGTGGGCAGCAGCACTTCATCACGGGCGGCCTTGAGCATCAGGCCGTGGCTGGTGTTGTTGATGTCCTCGCTGGTGCAGGCGAAGTGCACGAACTCACCGGCCTTTTCCAGCTCGGTGTGGCCGGCGAACTTCGACTTGATCCAGTACTCCACGGCCTTCACGTCGTGGTTGGTCGTCTTCTCGATGTCCTTGATGGCCTGGGCATCGGCCTCGGCGAAGTTGCTCACCAGCGCGCGCGCCGTCTGGCGTGCCGCGTCAGACAGGGGCGCGAACTCGGGCAGGCCGGCATCGCTCAAGGCGATGAACCACTCGATCTCGACCTGCACGCGGCGGTGCATCAGGCCAAACTCGGACAACAGGGGGCGCAGGGCCGACACCTTGGCGGCGTAGCGGCCGTCGAGCGGCGAAAGAGCGGTCAGGGCAGAGAGCGTCATGGCGGCGGGCAGGAAAAAGATCAACCCGCCATTGTACGAACTGCGTGCGGCACCCTCAAGCCGGCGGTGCGTGCCGGTGGGCCACCGAAAGCTGGGTTGGCATGCGCGACAGGTCGTCATCGCCCTGCGACACAGCCACCGAGGGGAACATCGTGGGCGGCGCTTCGCCCTGCCTGCGGGACCAGTAGGCCAGCAGGGTTTCCGGGTCCACGCGGCTGGACACCTTCACCGAGCGCAGCAGCAGGCCACGCAAGGCCACCGCTGCGGCGGGGTGGCGCCACCCCAGCGTGAGCACCGTCAGCAGGGCATGGCGCAGGGACAGACGCACGTAGCGCGCCACCGGCACCCGGGCACGGAAGCGCAGGTGGCGGTTGCCCGTGTGGCTCCAGACCAGATTGATCATCAGCGCGTGCACATAGGCCCGCACCACCAGGGCCGTCACCGCCAGCACGGGCAGGCTCACCGCGCCCCACACTGCCAGAGGAATGGACGCCACCGGCGCCTGACGCCAGGCCAGCCAGCCAGCCACACCCATGCACACGGCCCCTGCCGCCAGCACGCCAGCCAGCAAGCCCACGGCAATCGCCCGGCCGAACAGTTGCACGACATCACCCAGCCGGGCCTTCCATTGCAGGCGCAGCGGCCCCAGGCGCAGGTGTTCCTGGCGATAGCGGTAGTAGGTCCACACCGCGCGCGGCGCGCACAGCAGCCAGGCCACGGCCAGCACCCCGAACACCCCGGCACCCGCCAGGCTGCGCGCCTGCCAGGCCAGCCCGGCCGCCCAGATGGCGGCCACGGCGAGCCCCACGGGCAACAGCATCACGCGGCTCATGCCCTGCCAAGTGCCATCGAACCACAGGCGGCGGCCCGCCCAGGTCAGGCTGGCCACCCGTTGGTTGGTCTTGAGGTAGGCCATCAGCGGCCAGACGGCGCACCCCAGGCTCAAGCCCAGCATGCCCGCCCACAGCGAGCCCGACATCGCGCCCAGCACGCCCACCCACAGCGCCAGCAGCGTGGCATAGCGGGGCCACAACACCACCGTGGGCAGCCGGAAATCCAGCCGGTGCGAAGCCACACGGGTGTGGCGCAGGAAGAAGCGTTCACGCCGGCTCATGACCCAGGGCCAGGCCAGGCCCAACGACAGGACCATCACCAGCGCATGGCCCCACCACAGCCGGGCGTAGTCCTGCACACGGGCATCTACATGGACGCCGATCTTGAGCACCTCGCCCGGCGGCAGGCGCGGCACTTCGCGCGCGGGCTCGTGGGCATCGGCATCGGGCCAGGGCGCATCGCCTGCTGCCCTGCTCTGCGCCACGCCATCCTGCACGGCACGGGCGTGCGCATGCGCCCCCTGCTCACCCAACTCCGACAAAGCGCCGGGCAGGGTCGAGCCGATGGGTTGCATCACGCGAGAGGCGTCGGCCTCTCCGGACGAACTGGCCCACCAACCCGTGCTGGATGCCACCGAGTCGTTCGACGACACGTGCGCCGCCTCTTCAGGCGACGTTTCACGGCACTCGGTAGCAGGTTGTGCCACCGTGACAGGTGGCGGGCGATGCAGGTCGTCCAGATCGGCCAGCCGCACTACGCGCACAGTAGAACGGGAGGCATTCTGATTCATGATCAAACAGCAATAACTGTAACTGGACCTTTCTGCCCGTGGATGCTGGTTTGTCCCCCTCATTGGGTGGATGCGGCGCCTGGCCGCCCAATGGCCATCCCGTTTTGTAAAATCAGCGCCAATTCGAATCTTTCCAGACCATGAAACTGATCGGCTCCCTCACCAGCCCGTACGTCCGCAAAGTGCGCATTGTGCTGGCCGAGAAAAAACTCGACTACAAGTTCGACCTCGAGAACGTGTGGTCGCCCGACACCCGCATCCTTGAAGCCAACCCGCTGGCCAAGGTGCCCTGCCTGGTGATGGAGGGTGGCGAGGCCGTGTTCGACTCGCGCGTGATCGTCGAGTACGTGGACACGCTGTCGCCCGTGGGCAAGCTGATCCCGCTGGGTGGCCGCGAGCGTGTCGAGGTCAAGACCTGGGAGGCGCTGGCCGATGGCCTGCTCGATGCCGCCATCCTGGCGCGCCTGGAAGCCACCTACGACGGGCGCACCGAAGCCCAGCGCAGCCAGGTCTGGATCGACCGCCAGATGGCCAAGGCACATGCCAGCCTCAAGGCCATGAGCCAGGGCCTGGGCGAGCGTCCCTGGTGCACCGGCACCTACCACAGCCTGGCCGACATCGCCGTGGGCTGCGCCCTGGGCTACCTGGATTTCCGCTTCGCGCACATCGCGTGGCGCGGCGACTACCCCAACCTGGCGCGCCTGTACGACAAGCTCTCGCAACGCCAGAGCTTCATCGACACGGCACCGCCCGCGGCCTGATCGGGCGGGAAACGGCGGGAAACGCTCAGGGCGTGAACAGCGTGAAGCTGTCCACCTGGGCACCCAGCCAGTACTGCTCGAACACGGCCTGGGGCCAGGGCTCTTCGCCACGCTCGGCCGCCAGCAACTGGCCCTGACGCGCAAACGGCAACAGGTTCGACAAGCGCTGCACCTGGTGGCGCGACACACGGTGCACGATGTGGTCCGGCGTGATCTGCCCGGGGTGCGTGAGGCCCGCGGCCTGCACCAGCTCCTTCAGGGCGTACAGCGTGTTGTCGTGGTAGTGGTAGACGCGCTCGGCCTTGTCCGGCACCACCAGCGCGCGCTGGCGCATCGGATCCTGCGTGGTCACGCCCGTGGGGCAATGGCCTGTGTGGCAGCTCTGCGCCTGGATGCAGCCCAGCGAGAACATGAAGCCCCGCGCCGAATTACACCAATCGGCACCCAGCGCCATCATCCGCGCGATATCGAAGGCGCTGATCACCTTGCCAGCGCAGCCGATCTTCACGCGGTGGCGTTCGTTCAGGCCCACCAGCGTGTTGTGCACCAGCAGCAAGCCTTCCTGCAGCGGTGCGCCCACGTGGTCGGTGAACTCCAGCGGGGCCGCACCCGTGCCGCCTTCGGCCCCGTCCACCACGATGAAATCGGGCCACAGCCCCGTCTGCCGCATGGCCTTGACCATGGCGAACCATTCCCACGGGTGGCCGATGCACAGCTTGATGCCGAGGGGCTTGCCGCCTGACAACTGGCGCAGCCGCTCGATGAAATGCACCATCTCCAGCGGCGTCGAGAACGCGCTATGGCTGGCCGGCGAGATGCAATCCAGGCCCACCGGAATACCACGCGCACGCGCGATCTCCGGCGTCACTTTCGGGCCCGGCAGCATGCCGCCATGGCCCGGCTTGGCGCCCTGGCTCAGCTTGATCTCGATAAGCTTGACCTGGGGCTCGCTCGCGTTGGCCTTGAAGCGTTCTTCGTCGAAACCGCCCTTCTCGTCGCGGCAACCGAAGTAGCCCGAGCCGATCTCCCAGATCAGGTCGCCACCAGGTTCGCGGTGGTACTGGCTGATCGAGCCCTCGCCCGTGTCATGCGCAAAGCGGCCCTTGGCCGCGCCCTTGTTGAGCGCCAGGATGGCGTTGGCGCTGAGCGCGCCGAAGCTCATCGCCGAGACGTTGAACAGGCTGGCGTCATACGGCTGCGTGCAGGACGAGCCGCCCTCGCCGATGCGCACGCGGAAATCGTGCGAGCCGATGTGCGAGGGCACCAGCGAATGGCTGATCCATTCGTAGCCCTGCTCGCCCACATCCTTTTGCGTGCCGAAGGGGCGCTTGTCCGGCGCGCCCTTGGCCCGCTGGTAGACCAGCGACCGCTGCTGCCGCGAAAAGGGCGAGGCTTCGTTGTCGCTTTCGATGAAGTACTGGCGCATCTCCGGCCGGATGAACTCCAGCAGGTAGCGCAGGTGGCCGATCACCGGGTAGTTGCGCAGCACGGCGCGCTGCGTCTGGAACAGGTCGCGCACGCCCAGCAGCACGAAGAAGCCGCCCGCGGCCGCCAGGTACCAGTAACCGCTCCAGGCGGGATGCCCGCTTTCCAGCGCGAGCACCATGCCCAGCGCCGCCAGCACGCCGCACGAGGCCCAGGCCGCATAGCGGACGGGCACATGCTTGTTGAGTCTGCTCAGCCACTTCAGCATGGAAGCTCCCGGGAACGATTGTTGTCACCCACACCAAGACCCGATGGACACCCGATCGGCATTTTCGGATCCTAAAAAGCTTTTGCCCACCCCGCTGGGTCCAACAAGCAGGCCAATACCCGCCAATTTGCCGACTCGGCGCCCGAGCCCCTCTGGCGGGTTTGGCGCTACACTTCACCCACAGCGCCGATTTGTCCGGCTTGCGGGCGCTCTAAAAATGCCGCTAAAGAGGGGCACTTGCACCGGCCCCTGCTTGCGCAGCGTGGCCGGTTTTGTTTGGTGACCGTGACTTCTCAACAGCCCTCTCTCGGGGTCGTGACCCCGCAAAGCGTGCGTTTCGACACCCCGCTGCCCTTGCGCAGCGGCGCCCAGTTGCGTGACTACACGCTGGTCTTCGAAACCTACGGCACGCTCAACGCCGACCGCAGCAACGCGGTGCTGGTGTGCCACGCCCTGAACGCCTCGCACCACGTGGCCGGCCTGCATGCCGACGCCACCGGCCAGCCCATCCCCCGCAGCGAAGGCTGGTGGGACAACATGATCGGCCCTGGCAAGCCGCTGGACACCGACAAGTTCTTCGTCATCGGCATCAACAACCCGGGCTCGTGCTTCGGCTCCACCGGCCCCATGCACATTAACCCGGACACCGGCCGCATCTACGGCGCCAGCTTCCCCGTCGTCACGGTGGAAGACTGGGTCGATGCGCAGGCCCGCGTGCTCGACTTCCTGGGCATCGACCAACTGGCCGCCGTGCTGGGCGGCAGCCTGGGCGGCATGCAGGCCCTGAGCTGGACACTGCAGTACCCGCAGCGCATGCGCCACTGCGTGGCCGTGGCCACCGCGCCCAACCTGTCGGCCCAGAACATCGCCTTCAACGAGGTGGCCCGCCGTGCCATCATCACCGACCCCGATTTCCACGGCGGCCATTTCTACGCCCATGGCGTGGTGCCGCGCCGCGGCCTGCGCGTGGCCCGCATGATCGGCCACATCACCTACCTGTCCGACGATGTGATGGACGAGAAGTTCGGCCGCGAGATGGTCGGACGTGAAGCCGGCGAAGCGCCCCGCTACAGCACGCAGGACATCGAGTTCCAGATCGAGAGCTACCTGCGCTACCAGGGCGACAAGTTCAGCGACTACTTCGACGCCAACACCTACCTCTTGATCACCCGCGCGCTGGATTACTTCGACCCCGCGCTCACCTTCGGCGGCAACCTCACGGCCGCGATGGCACAAGCGGTGGCCAAGTTCCTGGTCGTGAGCTTCACCACCGACTGGCGCTTCTCGCCGGCCCGCTCGCATGAGATCGTCAAGGCCCTGGTGGACAACGGCCGCGACGTGGCCTACGCCGAAATCGACGCACCGCATGGCCACGACGCTTTTCTGCTCGACGACCTGCGCTACCTCAACGTGATGCGCGCTTACTTCGAGCGCATCGCCACCGAATTCACGCAGCCAACGCGCAGTGCTCTGGTGGCACCGCTCGCCGACGCACCCGTTGCCGCCACGGAGGCCGCACCATGACCGGCCACCATCAAGATCGCCTGGCGCGCATCGCCGAACTGGTGCCCCCGGGCTCGCGCGTGCTCGACCTGGGCTGCGGCAACGGCGCCCTGCTGGCCCTGCTGCGCGACCAGCGCCAGTGCACCGGCTACGGCGTCGAGATCGATGACACCCATGTACTCGAATGCGTGCAGCGCGGCGTCAATGTCCTGCAGCGCAACCTCGAAGACGGCCTGAGCATCTTCGACGACGGCTCCTTCGACGTGGTGCTGCAGCTGGACAGCCTGCAGAACCTGCGCAACACCGAAGCCATGCTGCGCGAGACCGCCCGCGTGGGCCGCATCGGCATCGTCAGCTTCCCCAACTTCGCGCACTGGCCGCACCGCCTGAGCGTGCTGCGCGGGCGCATGCCCGTGAGCAAGAGCCTGCCCTACCAGTGGTACGACACGCCCAACATCCGCGTGACCACCTTCAAGGATTTCGACACGCTGGCCCGCCAGAACGGCCTGCGCGTGCTGGAATCCTTCGGCCTGGATCCACAAGGCGACGAGATCCGCCGCTGGCCCAACCTGCGTGCCAGCACGGCCGTCTTCAAGTTCGAAAAAAAGGCCTGACGACCGAGGTTGCCAGGCCTTGCAGCACAGTGTTCCGGTAGAGACGGATCAGAAGCGGTGGCGGATGCCGAAAGCCACCGTGTTGCCAGCCTTGTAGCCAGCGCGGTCGTCGTCGTCACGCATGAAGACGGCGTACACGTCGGTGCGCTTGGACAGGAAGTGGTCGTAGCCCAGCGTCAGGATCTCGTGCTTGACGTCGCCCGACACCAGCTCCCGGGTCTGCGAGCCATAAGAGGCAAGCACCTTGCCATCGGCCGACACCGGCACGGCCACGCCCAGCTGGTACAGCTTGGTCTTGTAGTTCTCCGCAGCGGTCGGATAGTCCTTGTCCTTGTACTGACCGTACTGACCGAACAGCTTGACCACACCGAAGTCATAGCTGGCACCCAGCAGGGCAAAGGTCTGCTCCGCGCCATCGGGCACGTTGCCCTTGGGCGCTTCGGCCGACTTCACGCTCTGGTAGCCGAAGCCGATGGCGAACGGGCCGCTGGCATAGCCGGCCATGAAGCCCGTGCTGGTGCCTTCAGTTTGCGACTCACCCGGCTGCACTTGCACGGCCGCCGTGAAACCCGACAGGTTGGGCGTGTAGTAAGCGATGGAGTTGCTCCAGCCCGAGTCACCCTTGTCCGGACCCCACTTGCCGTAGGTCAGGCGGATGGTGGGCGAGAAGCCGAACGAACCACCATAGGGGTTGAAGGCCAGGGCCTGCTGGTACAGGAAGTTGTCCATGCGACCAATCACGACCTTACCGAAGTCACCAGCCAGCGCCACGTTGGCGGCACGGGCCCAGAACACGTCCGCGTTCGAACGGCCGGACGCACCGGAGTCCATGCGGATGAAGGACTCAAGCGTGAACATGGCCTTGAGGCCACCGCCCAGGTCTTCCGAGCCCTTGAAGCCGATGAAGCTGGTGGTCATCTGACCGCTTTCGACCTTGGTGGTGCTCTTGTTGTCGGCACTGCCATCCGTACCGGCGTACTGGAAGGAGCCGAACGACAGGTCGAGCAAACCATAGGCAGTCACACTAGGGCGTGTTAACGCTATTGGTGTTTTGGCTCCACTGTTTATAAAATCACAGGCATGGAAATCACGCCTGAGCAATTCGCGAAGATTGAACACTGCTTGCCGACTCAACGGGGCAACGTCAGTTTGAGCAATCTTCAAGTGATCAATGCGATCCTGTACGTGGCCGAGCACGGCTGCAAGTGGCGCGGCTTGCCAAAGCGCTTTGGCAATTGGCACACGATCTACACGCGCATGAATCGCTGGGCCAAAGCCGGGGTACTCGATCGCATGTTCGAAGAGCTGCAAAGGACTCAGGTCGTGCGCATCAAAATCGAGGCGGTGTCAATGGACTCCACCAGCATCAAGGTACATCCCGATGGCACGGGTGCGCTCAAAAAAACGGTCCCCAAGCCATTGGCAAGTCCCGAGGCGGATGGAACACCAAGATTCATATGGTTGCCGCGGATGCTAGAACAGCCATAACGTTCTCGCTGTCGCCCGGCCAGGCGCACGACGCAGTTGAAGGCCGTGCTTTGCTCAACCGCCTGGGGCCGCCCAATCGCCCCCTGCATCTGCTGATGGACCGGGCCTACGAAGGCAACGAAACCCGCCAACTCGCTCTGGACTTGGGCTTCATTCCCGTCGTCCCACCAAAGTCCAATCGCCTTGAGCCTTGGGACTATGACCGCGCCATGTACAAGCGCCGCAATGAGGTCGAGCGATTGTTCCGCCGACTCAAGGGCTACCGCCGCGTCTTCTCTCGCTTCGAGAAGCTCGACCTCATGTTTCTCGGATTCATCAGCTTCGTTCTCGTCGCCGACGGGCTTCGCATGTGTTAACACGCCCTAGATTGCGCATGCGCCACGCCCAACGTGCCCACGGAGAGGGCCACAGCGGCGAGTACTTGTTTTTGGGAGACGGACATGAAAACTCCTGAAGATCCGAAGACAAAAGTGGGGTCATGTGTGCACATGACTGTATACAGTTAGCAGGAGTCATGCCCGATTCAGATGCCCAAAATCGGTGCAGATGGAAACTGTTGCACCAGAATTGAACGCAAATAACGAAAAAGGCGCCCGAAGGCGCCTTTGGAGAGTTCAGCAGCGAGGGCTTAGAACGCGTGACGCACGCCCACGGCGAACACGTTGGCGGTGCTGTCGTTAATGGTGATGTCGCCGCTCAGCTTCTTGTTCGTAAACGCAGCATAGGCACCAGTGCGCTTGGAGATCGAGTGGTCGTAGCCAACAGCGAACTGCTTGAGCTTGGCTTCGCCGGTCAGGAAGTCATACTTGGTTTGACCGTAGGTGAGCAGGACGTTGCCAGCCGAGGTGACGGGAATGGTCGCACCGATCTGGTAGAACTTGTCTTTCTCGGTTTCGTTACCAGCGGCGTCCTGAGTCTTGATCTGAGCGTATTGGCCTTGCAGCTTCAGCACCCCGAAGTCGTAGCTGGCGCCCAGGCCCCAGTTCTTTTGACGAGCCACGTAGGCGGCATTGTCATTGCCCGAGGAAGTGTAGACGGCCATCACGCTCAGAGGGCCAGCGTTGTAGGTGCCGGACAGGGCGTAGTTGTCCTTCACGTCGCCAGCACCGGAAGCATTTTCCTTGGGGGCGTACTGCAGAGCGGCGGTGAAGCCGCCAAGGTTCGGCGTTTCGTAGGTGATCGAGTTCACCCAGCCAGTGTCGTAACCCAGTGCGGCGCCAGTGGCGTCACCCGACAGGCCATACCAGCTCACCATCGTGGGCGAGAAGGTCATCGAAGAACCGAAGGGGTTGTAGGTGTAGCCCAGGGTGAAGAAGGCGTTGCCGTATTGACCGATGATCGCGCGACCGAAACCGCCGCTCAGGCCAACCCACGAGGCACGGCCCCAGAAGCCACCTGCCATGTTGGTGTAGGTGGAACCGGTGTCGGTGCCCAGGAAGGATTCCAGAGCGAACTCGGCCTTCAGACCGCCGCCCAGATCCTCGGAACCAGCGACGCCGATGAAACTGGTCATCATGTTGCCGCTGCTCACCTGGGTGGTACGCTGAGTATCCCAGACACCAGCGGTCTGGGTGAAGGTTTCATACGAACCGAAAGCAGCGTCCACGTAACCGTACAGCTTCACTTCGGCTTGGGCAGCAGCGGCCATCGCCATCAGGGCGGCAGCAGCCACAACGTTCTTCTTTGCAAACATGCAGTTCTCCTAGCAGTGGGATGAAAACTCAGGGGCAACCCTTAAAGATTTAGTTGGCTGCCCGCTGCGCTGATTGTGTGAGCAATCTTTCGGCCAGCCCAAGTGCTTGGTCACCCGATCGTCACAATTGGGGGGGGCAAACGGTCTTTTCGTTGTTGTTCAACGACAAAATCACCTGATTCCGTTGCCATCAGACAACAAAAAGCGCCCCGGAGGGCGCCTTGGCGGATGCGACCTTCGCAGGTCGCGTCAGCAACTGGATCAGAACGCGTGGCGGACACCAACGGCGAACGAAGTGCCCGACTTGTCAGCCGGAGCCACCACGAAGTTGTGGCGGGTGTTGTTCACACCAATGTAGGCGCCGGTGCGCTTGCTCAGGCTGTGCTCATAGGCCAGCGACACTTCACGAGCCTTGGAACTGTCGTACTTGCCTTCGCCATACGAAGCCAGGATGTTGCCAGCGGCCGTGACGGGGATGCTCACGCCCAGTTGGAAGAACTTTTCCTTCTCGCTCAGGTTGCTCTGATCAGCTTGGCCGTACTGACCGAACAGCTTGGCGACGCCGAGGTCATAGCTGCCCCCCAGCACCCAGGTCTTCACATCGTCGTTGGCATTCAGGGCAACGTCTTGGTAGGTGAAGTTCACAGCCAGAGGGCCGGCAGCGTAGTTCAGAGCGGCGCCGATGTTGTCATCCGTGCCGTCGATTTCGCTGAAACCCATTTGCAGCGAGCCGGTGAAGCCCGACAGGTTGGGCGAGGTGTAGGTGATGCTGTTGCGCCAGTTGGCCGAGTAGCCAGGGGTCACGCCATTGACGGACGTACCCATCAGCAGGGAGGACGTCGAGAACAGACGCGAGTCAGCGCGGAAGGGGTTGAAGGCGTCGTTGGCCAGGAACAGCAGCGAACGTGCATTGCCCAGGGTGACGGTACCGAAATCACCGCTCAGACCGACCACGCTGGTACGGCCCCAGAAGTTGCTGGATTCGGTGGCAGCGCCGGTGTCCACATTGATGGAGCTTTCCAGCACGAAGAAAGCCTTCAGACCGCCGCCCAGATCTTCCTGGCCCTTGAATCCGATAAAGCTGTCACGCAGCGAACCAGACTCAACGCGCGTCGTAGCGTCAGCCAGACCGGGCTCTTCGAAACGGCCAAAGGACACATCCAAGTTGCCGTAGATCGACACTTGCGATTGGGCTTGAGCAGCGAAAGCGGCCAGCAGGGCGGCAGCGGCAATAGCGGTTTTCTTGGAAAACATCGTCATCTCTCCTAGCGGGGGTCGGGTTTTGGTGTGACTGGATTGTGACGACAGGCAGCACCACAATTGACCGAAAACCAAGCGAACCCCCTCTTTGTGGGCATCTATGCACTGTTTTTGTTCCTTTTTTGAGACAAATTGGTGCATTCACACAACAAATGACGGCTGAACTAGGGCGTGTCATCAATCAAATCCGACCATGTGACATGGAAATTCCTCAAGCCAGCCACACGATGGATGCAGCCAGATGGATGGCGCCGAGAAAGTTGCACGCCGTCTTGTCATAGCGCGTGGCAATGGCCCGGTACTGCTTGAGCCGCGCGAACAAGTTCTCGACCAGATGCCGCGCCTTGTACAGGTCCCGGTCAAGTTCGCGGGGCTGCTTGTTCGTCGCCCGCCAAGGAATGACCACGGGCTTGCCCCTGGCCAGCAACGGCTCGATCACCCGGGCCTGGGCGTCGTAGGCCTTGTCTGCGATGACGGTTTGGGCTGGGGTGTCCTCAAGCAGCTCATCGGCCCCCTGAAGGTCATGGGCCTGGCCCGGCGTGAGGTGAAAGCCCGTGGGATTGCCCAGCGCGTCGACCGTGGCGTGGATCTTGGTGCTCAGCCCGCCCCGGCTGCGCCCGAGGGCCTGTTTCTGTGGATCCCCCCTTTTGCACCAGCACTGTGCTGGTGGGCACGCACGATGGTGGCATCGATCATCGCGTACTCGTTGTGCGCATCCTGCGCCAGGGCCTGGAACACCCGCTGCCACACGCCAGTGCGGCTCCAACGCGAGTGGCGCGTGTGCACGACGCGGAAATCGCCAAAGCGCTCGGGCAGGTCTCGCCAGGGGATGCCTGCGCGGTAGCGATACAGAACGGCATCCACGAACAGCCGGTTGTCTTTGGCCGTGGCTCCTGGCTGTCCCGCTTGGCCTGGCAGCAGATTCTCAATCTGTGTCCATTGGGCATTGCTGAGGGCGTATCTCTTGGTCATTCCTGTCAACATGGGGCTCGGCGGCTGACCATCAACCCTCAAGGGGGATCGATTGATGACACGCCCTAGCCCTTCAGGACCTCCAGCAGCGCATCTCCATAGGCCTGAAGTTTCTTGGTCCCCACACCGGTGATGCCACCCAGTTCTCCCAGCGTCTGGGGCCCGAGTTGCGCCATCTCGGCCAGGGTCGCGTCATTGAAGACGATGTAGGCGGGCAGGTTGTGCTCCTTGGCCACGCCCGAGCGCCAGGCCTTGAGGGCATCGAAGCGCTCTCGGGCGGCAGCGTCCAGGTGGGCCGGCGCAGCCGAGGCGCCCTTGCCGCCTTTGCGCGACGACGAGGACTTGCCCGAGCGCCGAGGCGCATCACGGGCCTCCCGCAGGATCAGGGTCACCTCGCCCTTGAGCACGGCGCGGGCGCTGTCGGTGAGCGTCAGGGTATTGAACTCGCCCTCGGCCACCACATGGCCCAGCGCCACCAACTGGCGCAGCACGGCGCGCCAGTGCTGCTCGCTCAGGTCGGCGCCGATGCCGAAGGTGCTGAGCTGGGCATGGTCATACTGGGTGACCTTGTCGGTGTGCTTGCCGCGCAGCACATCGATCAGGTGGCCGGCGCCAAAGCGCTGGCGGCCGTGCTGCCAGAAGCGGTAGATGCCACTGAGCATCTTGCGGGCAGCCTCGGTGCCGTCCCAGGTGGCGGGCGGGTTCAGGCAGTTGTCGCAGTTGCCGCAAGGCTGGCTGGCTTCGCCGAAGTAGTCGAGCAGGCGCACTCGGCGGCAGTCGTGGGCCTCGGCCAGCGCCAGCAGGGCGTCGAGCTTCTTGCGCTGCACCTGCTTGAACTCTTCGTGCGCGGGGCTGTCATCGATCAGGCGGCGCTGCTGGACGACATCGGCCAGGCCGTAGGTGAGCCAGGCTTCAGCGTCTTCGCCATCGCGGCCGGCGCGGCCGGTCTCCTGGTAGTAGCCTTCGATGTTCTTGGGCAGGTCCAGGTGGGCCACGAAACGCACGTCGGGCTTGTCGATGCCCATGCCGAAGGCGATGGTGGCGACCATGACGATGCCGTCCTCGCGCAGGAAGCGGTCCTGGTGACGCTGGCGCACGCCCGAATCCAGGCCCGCGTGGTACGGCAAGGCGTTGACGCCCTGCTGACTGAGCCACTCGGCCGTCTCTTCCACCTTGCGGCGCGACTGGCAGTAGACGACGCCGGCCTCGCCTTCGTGCTCGTCGCGGATGAAGCGCAGCAGTTGGGCACGTGGGTTGTCCTTCTCGACCAGGCTGTAGCGGATATTGGGGCGGTCGAAGCTGCTGATGAACAGGCGCGCGTCCTGCAGTTGCAGGCGCTCGACGATGTCGGCACGGGTGTGCTCATCCGCCGTGGCGGTGAGCGCGATGCGCGGTACATCGGGATAGCGCTCGTGCAGCACGCTCAGGCCCAGATAGTCTTCGCGGAAGTCGTGGCCCCACTGGCTGACGCAATGCGCCTCGTCGATGGCGAAGAGGCTGAGCAGGCCGCGCTCGTTGAGCGAATCGAGCTGGGCCAGGAAGCGCGGCGTGGTCAGGCGCTCGGGGGCGGCGTAGAGCATCACCAACTGGCCCGACATCATCATGCGTTCGATGCGCTGCACATCGTCGAGCTGCAGGGTGCTGTTGAGGAAGGCGGAGGCCACGCCGACTTCATCCAGTGCGCCGACCTGGTCGTGCATCAAGGCGATCAGAGGGGAGACGACGATGGTGACGCCCCGGCCGGCGCGGTGGCGCGCGATGGCCGGCACCTGGTAGCACAGGCTCTTGCCGCCGCCGGTGGGCATGAGCACCAGGGCATCGCTGCCACCGGCCACGTGGTCGACGATGGTCTGCTGCTGGCCGCGGAAGGCCGGGTAGCCGAACACCTCGTGCAGGATCTCAAGGGGTGTCGTGGTCGGCATGGTCGGGTCGCGGCAACAAAGTGGCAGGTAGGCGGAAGGCCGGATTGTCCGTGCTTTCCGAAGGCCCGGTATTGCGGATCGCGGGTTTTCCCGTTCGCACCTCGGGGGCCCTCTCCGGAGGGTGGTCGGCCCGATCGCTGCGGCGATAATGGCGGCGCTAACCAACGCAAGCTTATTTAACCAACCGACAATAGGATTTCTGGCCATGGCCTCGATCAACAAAGTCATCATCATCGGCAACCTGGGTCGCGACCCCGAAGTGCGCTACACCCCCTCCGGCGCCGCCGTCTGCAACGTGTCCGTGGCCACCACGCGCAACTGGAAAGACAAGAACAGCGGCGACAAGGTTGAAGAAACCGAATGGCACCGCGTGGTGTTCTACGACCGCTTGGCCGAGATCGCCGGCGAGTACCTGAAGAAGGGCCGCTCGGTGTACGTCGAAGGCCGCCTGAAGACCCGCAAGTGGCAGGACAAGGACGGCAAGGACACCTACACGACCGAAATCGTGGCCGAGAACATGCAGCTGCTGGGCGGCCGTGAAGGCGGCGGTGGTGGTTATGGCGGTGGCCGTGACAGCGGCGGCGACGAAGGCTTCAGCCGCGAGCCGGCCGAGAACAGCCGCCCGGCCGCGCGTTCCGCAGCCCCGGCACCACGTGCGCCTGCTCCCGCCCCCTCGAAGTCGTCGACCGGCTTTGATGACATGGACGACGACATCCCCTTCTGATATCTGTCTGCGCTGAGCCAGACAACAGAAAGCCCCGCAAGACAAGCGCCAGGCCATCGCCAGGATGCTGGAGCACGCCCAGATCTCCGAGCGCAGGACCTGCCGTCTTATGGGGCTGTCTCGCGATGCCTGGCGCCATCCTCCGCAGCCAGACGAGCATACGGTGCGTCTGAGCGAACGCATTCATGCAGCGGCGGCGCTTTGGATATCGCCGTGTGCACGACATGCTGCGCAAAGAGTTTCCGGGCACCAACCACAAGAAGGTGTTTCGGCTCTACCGCGCGCAAGGCCTGGTTGTCCGCAAGCGCAGCAAGACCGTGGCGAGCGAACACCTCTGGTGGCCGCTGCCCGGGTCAACCAAACCTGGAGCCCGGACTTTGTCAGTGATTCGCTGGCCAACGGCCCGCGCATCAAATGCCTGACGATTGCCGATGACTTCACCCATGAGTGCGTCGACATCGCTGTGGATCTGTCAATGCCTGGGGCCTATGTCACTCGTGTCCTGGAGAGGTCGGCAAGATTCAGAGGCTACCCAGAAGCGATCAGGACGGACAACGGACCCGAGTTCACTTGCCGGGCTTTCATGGCCTGGATGCAGGCGCGAGGTATCCAGCACATCCTGATTCAGCCGGGTAAGCCAACCCAGAACGCCTACATCGAGAGCTTCAACGGCAAGTTCAGGGATGAATGCCTCAACGAGAACTGGTTTGAATCCTTGACCCAGGCCCGTGAGGTCATCGCCATTTGGCTCCAGGATTACAACGAGGTCCGACCGCACGGAACGATTGGCCGGATTCCTCCGGCTGAGTTCGCCGCCAAACGCCGCGACCCCAACCCATCAACCACCGAGGCAAGAATCGTTAACCTGCAAACCCTTGGACCTCTCTCCAACTGATTGGTATGGCTGGAGGGGGCAGGTCAGAGAGCATCGCCGCCGGCATTGCCGACCGCGACCGCTCCACCAGTGCCAACCTGCTGCCCAGCGTGAACCCCACTTTCAACTGGGTGCGGCTGGCGCAACGCATCCCCGTGCGGGTCAAGCTGGCGCCCCTGCCCGATGGCGTGCACCTGGTGGCCGGGCAGACGGTGACGGTGAAAGTGACCGGGCCAGTCACCGCGAACCAGCGCCCAAGCAGGCAGCCGACGCAGCCCCAGCCAAGCACACCAGGGGATGAGCCATGACACGCACCGTTCTCCCTGACCGATCACAGCCGATCAAGCTGGCCCTGAGCCTGAGCTTGCTGGCCCTGCTGGCCGCCTGCAGCACCACACCCGTGGGCCCGAACTACCAGGTGCCTGATACCGCGCAGATCAAGGCACCATCGGCCAAAGGGTCCTTCCTGTCGGCGGCCAAGTCTGCCAAGCAAGGCTCGGCCGGCGCGCTCTACAGCACCGAGCCGCTGCCCGCACGCTGGAGGCATCTGTATGACGATGCCGTGCTCGACCGGCTGATCGACCAGGCCCTGGCCCACAACACCGATCTACGCCAGGCCGCCGCCAACCTGGAGGGCGTGCAAGCCCTGCAGGCCGAGGTCGACAGCAGCCAGCGCCCCCACCTGAGCGTGAACGGCCGCCCCGGCTATGGCCATGTCTCCGGCCCGTCCGTGCTCAAGCCGGGCACCGTGCCCCGCACGCAGGGCACCTACAGTGCCGGCCTGTCGCTCTCGTACCAGATCGACGCCACCGGCCAGATCCGCCGCGCCATCGAAGCCGCCCAGGCCGCCTTGGAGCTGTTCCGCGTGCACGTGGTCGCCAGCACGGCCCGCGCCTATGCCAGGGTCTGCGCCAGCGGGCTGCGCCTGCAGACGGCAGAGACCTCGGTGCGCCTGCAGCAGCAAGCCTTGCAAGTGGCCGAACGCCTGCAGGGGGCCGGCCGTGTCGGCCCGATCGACACCGCCCGTGCCCGCAGCCAGCTGGAGCAGTTGCAGGCCACCCTGCCGCCGCTGCAGGCCCAGCGCCAGGCCGAGCTATTCCAGTTGGCCACGCTGATGGGCACGCCGCCGCGCATCACCAGCGTGCTGCCCGTGGGCGATGGCACCGCGCTGCTCAAGCGCCGCCCGGATGTGCGCCAGGCCGAGCGCGAACTGGCCGCCGCCACCGCCCACATCGGCGTGGCCACGGCCGATCTGTATCCCAAGATCACGCTGGGGCTGTCGGCCGGCTCGGCCGGACCGCTCTCCGACTTCGGCCGCAAGGACACCACCAGCTGGAGCCTGGGGCCGCTGATCTCATGGAGCATCCCCGACACCGGCGCCGTGCAGGCCCGCATCGAGCAGGCCGAAGCCAGCACGCGCGGCGCCCTGGCGCACTTCAACGGCACCGTGCTGACCGCCCTGCGCGAGACTGAGACCGCCCTGGACGCCTACGCCCACGAGTTGGACCGCCGTGCAGCGCTACAGGCCGCACGCGATGCCGCCGCCACCGTGGCCGACCAGGCCCGACGCCTGTACCAGGGCGGCAAGACCGGCTACCTCGACAGCCTGGACGCCGAGCGATCCCTGGCCGCGAGCGAAGCCGCCCTGGCCGGCTCACAAGCCCAACTGGCCGATGAGCAGATCAAATTGTTCATGGCTTTGGGGGGGGGTGGCTGGGAGCCCTGAAAGGGCCCTGCCAAGAAATTGGTCCAGGCGCCATGACCTGCGCCCCGACGCATGAAATGCCCGGCCATTTGCCGATGACTCCGGCCAATCAAGCAACGCAGGATCGGTTAACCTGCCAAACGTCCGGACCTATCTCCAACCCCTGAGAACACTTCAATGGAAGACAAGCTACAGAAGATCTTTGCCGACAGTCTTGGCCTGAAGACCGAAGAGATCACCGACGACCTGAGCTATGCCACGATTGCACAGTGGGATTCGGTGGCTCACATGTCACTGATCGCGGCCATTGAAGAAGGGTTCGACATCATGATCGATGCGGAAGATGTCATCGACATGAGCAGTTTTGCCAAAGCCAAGGCGATCGTCGCGAAATACCTCTGACAGCGATGCCTGAGGCAATGGCCAAAGCGATGTTCTGGGAAGGACCTTGCACGCCATCCGACCGTGTGGCGGTCATTGACGAGCACGGACATCAGATCAGCTATGCCGATCTGTTCGCTAAGGTGGATGCAGCGGCGACGCACCTGCAGTCGATGCCCCCCCGCCAACTGGGCCTGCTCTTCACCAGCAACACGCTGAGCAGCCTGGTGGCCTATCTGGCCTGCCTGCAGGCGCGCCATGTGCCCCTGCTGTTGCCCGCGGGCATGACGCCGGAACTGGCTGCGGCCCTCCAGGCCCACTACCAACCCGACTGGGTCATCGGCGCGCACCTCGAAGGCCCGCTTCTGGCAGGCACCCAATGGCCCATTGTTCGGCGCATCGTTCAGCCCATCGCTGGTGCAGGGACAAGCCCTCGCCCCGCCTGCGACCTGGCCCCTGAACTGGGGCTACTGCTCAGCACCTCGGGCAGCACGGGCAGCCCAAAGCTGGTTCGCCTGTCTTACGGCAACCTGCAAGCCAATGCCGAGTCGATTGCCCAGTACCTGAGCTTGACGGCCGATGAGCGGGCACTGACCGTTTTGCCGCCGCATTACTCCTACGGCCTCTCGGTAATCCACAGCCATCTGCACGCGGGGGCCTCACTGGTACTGCGCGACGTCAGTGTGCTCACACCCGCGTTCGCGGACACCATTCGCGCCTGCGGCGTCACCTCCATCTCTGGCGTGCCGTACATCTATCAGATGCTGTGGCGCACGGCTTTTCACAAGCAAGATCTTCCATCCCTGCGCACCCTGACCCAGGCGGGCGGTCGGCTCGATGACAAGCTCACCAAGGCCTGGTCCCAGGTGGCCGATGAACGCGGCTGGCGCTTTTTCTGCATGTACGGGCAAACCGAGGCCACGGCCCGCATCAGCCATGTGCCGCCGCAGCGTCTGGCAGACAAGGTGGGCTCCATCGGCATCGCCATCCCCGGAGGCCGCCTGGAGATCGATCCGCAGAATTCCGAGCTGATCTACACCGGCCCCAACGTCATGCTGGGCTACGCCACCTGCCGCGAGGATCTGGCGCTGGGCGACGAACAGCACGGCGTGCTGCGCACGGGCGATGTGGCACGGCAGGATGAGGACGGCTTCTTCTACATCACGGGGCGGCTCAAGCGCTTCATCAAGCTGGCCGGCAACCGCATCGGGCTGGACGAGGTCGAACACCAACTCCAGCAGGAGGTGGCGCTCCCCGTCATGGCGGCAGGGCAGGACGAACGCCTGGTGCTGTGGCTGGAAGCCACCGACGAGGCCCTGGTCGACCAAACCCGGCAGTGGCTGGCCAAGCGATTTGGCATCCACCACAGCCTGTGCCGCATCAGGCTGGTGGACAGCCTGCCCCTGCTGAGTTCGGGCAAGAAGGATTATTCCGCCATGCTGGCCGACAGCTGACCCCGCCAGGATCACCCATGACTGGACACGAGCTTGCCATGCCCTCCGATGCGGCGCCCCCTTTTCCAGGCCTGGCCATCGGCCTCGATGCCCCGCCCTACCAGTTGCCTGCGGCACAGAAGCAGCCCTTGCTGCTCTCCGCGCTGAACGCGCTGACCGAATGGCATGTGCAGCGCTGCCCCCCCTACGCCCATGCGCGCGCACGCATGTTTGCAGCGGGCGCGGCCACCTGCCGCGAAGAGCTGCCCTGGCTGCCGGTACGCCTGTTCAAGACGCAGGAGCTGCTCAGTGCCGAGCCGGCGCAGATCATCAAGACGCTGACCTCCAGCGGCACCACGGGACAAGCCGTGTCGCGCATCTACCTCGATCGGGAAACCTCGCTGCGCCAGACGCGGGTGCTGACCACCATCATGGCCAGCTTTCTGGGCAAACAGCGCTGGCCCATGGTCATCGTGGACAGCGCCGATCTGCTCAAGGACCGCAGCAAGTTCAACGCACGTGCAGCGGGGATCCTGGGGTTCTCGGTGTTCGGGCGGCAACACCATCACTGCCTCGATGAACACCTCGATGTGCAGATCGACCAGCTCGAGGCCTTCCTCGCCCAGCACCGTGGCACGCCCATCCTGGTGTTCGGTTTCACGTTCGTGGTGTGGCAGCGCCTGCTGCAGGCCGTGATGGCGCAAGGCCGCCGACTGGATTTCGGACCCGGCAGCACCCTCATCCACGGTGGCGGCTGGAAGCGCCTGCAAGATCAGCAGGTGGACAACGCCACGTTCAAGGCCCTGCTCAAGGCGCATCTGGGGCTGGAGCGTGTCTTCAACTACTACGGCATGGTCGAGCAGGTGGGCTCCATCTTCATGGAGTGCGAGCACGGCCACCTGCATGCCCCGATGTTTGCCGACGTCATCGTGCGTGACACCATTACCCTGGAGCCGCTGCCACCCGGGCGTGAAGGCGTCGTACAGGTACTGAGCGCCCTGCCGGTGAGCTACCCCGGCCATGCCCTGCTGACCGAGGATCTGGGCGTGCTGCATGGCGAAGACGACTGCCCTTGCGGGCGCATGGGGCGGCACTTCTCCGTGCTGGGCCGTCTTCCCCAGGTGGAGTTGCGTGGGTGCAGCGATACGAGGGCCATTCCCGCATGAGCCAGATTCTGTTCTTCCTGGGCGTTGCACCCACCACCAGCCTGGCAGAGGCCCTGGCCCGCAGCGCCGCGCTGCCCGCCTGGGCGCCCTTTGATCCACGCGCGCTCGCCTTCGTGGGCAAGTTCTCGCAGAAGCTGCTCACCCATCCCCGGATCCGTGACTTTCCAGAGCTGGCGGCCCTGGCCCACTGGTTCCGTGCGGCCCGGCTCCGTGATTGGGCGCAGGGTCGCCAACAGCCGGCCCATGCGGTGCTGCGCGGGCGCGGCTTGGTGTTCCACCTGGCGCCCGCCAATGTCGACTCTGTCGCCATGTACTCGTGGCTGATCGCCCTGCTGGCGGGCAACGTCAACTGGGTGCGGGTGTCGCAGAAGCCGTCTGCCCAGTTCGATTTCATCCTCACCGTCTTGCAGCAGACGCTGGCCGATGAGGCTGTGGGCCGGGCGGTGGCCAGCCGGGTGGTGCTCTTCACCTATCCTCACGATGAGGCCGTGACGCGCACCGTCTCGGCCGCCGCCATGTGCCGCGTGGTCTGGGGCGGCGACGCCACGGTTGCCGCCATCCGCGCCATCCCCTTGCGTCCCAGCGCGACCGAGCTTTGCTTCCCCGACCGGTTTTCTGCTGCGGCGATCCATGCGCGCGCGCTCCTGGACCTGGATGAAGCGACGCTGCGTACCCAGGCAGCAGCGTTCTACAACGATGCCTTCTGGTTCGCCCAGCAAGCCTGCTCGTCGCCCCGGCTGCTGGCCTGGGTCGGCGATGACGCCGATTGCGCTCAGGCGCAGCAACGCTTCTGGGCCGCCGTGCAGGCACAGGTGGCGGCCCTGCAGCCCGAGAACACCGCCGCCATGCACATGGGCCGGCTGGGGGCTGTGTTCGACATGGCCGCCCAGGCACTGGCCCACCCCGTGGCCGGGCAGTTGGCGGGCGCGCACCCCATGCGCCTGGCCATGGAGCAAACACTGCAACCCGCCCTGAAGACCCTGCACTGCGGCAATGGCCTGTTCCTGGAGCAGCGCCTGGACCAGTTGCGTGATCTGGCCCCGCAATTGAGCGACAAGGAGCAGACCTTGGCGGTGCTCGGGTTCGATCGCACCGAACTGCTGGACTTTGTCGATCGCCTGCCGCCACGAGCGATCGACCGCATCGTGCCCTTCGGGGAAGCCTTGAGCTTTGCCCCTGTCTGGGATGGCATGGATCTGTTTGCCGCCTTCACGCGCCAGATCAGCCTGCCGCCCGAATCCGGTCATCGCGATGATCGCAACGACCGCAACGACCGTCCACCACGAGGGATTTGAACCATGTCACGCATCTTGATCGCCGGCGGCGGCGGCTTCGGCCTGGAGATGTACGGCTACCTTACCGGGGCGCTCACCTCCACGCTCTCCAGCGTACAGCGGCCTGAGCCCACGATGGTCGGCATCCTCAACGACGGCCCGGACTGCGAAGTCCTGCGCAAAGTCCCACACGCGCCGTATGTCGGCAACATCCAGGACCATCAGCCCGAACCCGGCGATGCCGTCGTGATCGCGATCGGTGACGCTGCGGCTCGCCGCAAGGTGGCCCAAATGCTGCGCGCGCGTGGTGCGAGGCTCCTCACGTACATCCACCCGACGGCACTGGTCGCCGACACCGCGATGATCGGTGAAGGCGCCATCATCTGCCCGCACAGCATCGTGAACGCTGGCGCCCAGGTGGGCGAGAACGTGGCGGTGAACGTGTTCTGCAGCATCGGTCATGGCGCCCAGGTGGGCGCGCATTCAGTGCTGTCGCCCTATTGCGCCTTGAGTGGTGATTCGGTCCTCGGAGAAGGCGGCTTCATGGGCACACGGGCCACGCTGTTTCCCAAGGTGGTTCTGGGCGCCAACTGCGTGGTCGATGCGCACAGCCCGGTCAAGCAATCCGCACCTGATCGAAAACTCATCTCCATGCGCGGCCAGTACCTGGTGCTGGACAACCGCCTGGCCCCGAAAGCCTGAACACGCCATGTCCACCCCGCTCCCCCTTCTGGATCAGAAAGTCGCCGTGGTGACCGGTGCCGCGCGCGGCATCGGGTTCGCCACCGCACAATCATTTGCCCAGGCCGGCGCCCGTGTCGTGTTGATGGGGCGTTCGCTCGATGCCCTGGAACAAGCCTGTGCACGGATACGCGCGGCGCACGACGCAGCGCAAGTCGAGGCCATCGCGTGCGACGTGGCCGCCCCGCACAGCGTCCGTGATGCCTTTCAGGCCGTTTTTCGCACCCACAAGAAGCTGCATGCCCTGGTGGCCAATGCCGGTGTCCTGGATGACGCCCTGATCGGCATGGTCACGCCCAAGCAGATCGAGAACACCTTTGGCGCGAACACCTTCGGCACGCTGTACTGCGCGCAGTACGCCAGCCGCCTCATCGCCCGCGCCGGCGGAGGAGCCATCATCAATGTCAGCTCCATCATCGGCCGCACAGGCAATGTGGGCCAGGCGGTGTACAGCGGCAGCAAGGCCGCGGTGATCGGCATCACCCAATCGCTGGCCAAGGAGCTGGCCCCGCAAGCCATCCGGGTCAATGCCATCGCACCTGGTTTCATCGACACCGACATGGCGCGCTCCATCGGCCCCGACAAGTTCGCCGAACGTCTGGCGTCGATCAAGATGGGGCGCATCGGCACGCCCGAAGAAGTGGCCAACGTCGCCTTGTTCCTGGCCAGCGACATGGCCAGCTATGTGACAGGCCAAGTGATTGGCGTGGATGGCGGGATGTTGATTTAAGCGCCCGGGCCACCCGAAAAAAACCGCCCGGACTCGAAAGGCCGGGCGGCCACAGGACACCACCAGGGTGTCTACCTCCTGTCGCGGCCGGGGCATGCCCCAAACCGTCATTTTTGCTCCCTGAGCAGGGCCCTTTTCACCTCAATGTGCACGAAAGGCCTCGTTTTCCGTGACATTCTAGGGAAGCAGAAACCCAAAAACGCGCATATATGCGCGCTTATCATCAAGACCCACAGAACACACCCAAAAGGGGGTATTCCACCGCCCCGATCCAGGAGTCTTGGATGAGCCTGCCAGCCCACGGCGACGACGAATCCGCCGCCGACGCCCCGTTTGATGAAGAAGACAGCGCCAGCCTGCCCGCGTCCGGCATCGCGGCCCGGCTGCGCCAGGCGCTGCAGATCCAGGGCGTACCACCACGCCAGCAGGCCGCCTGGGTGGCGCGCCTGTGCGACATCTCCGTGAGCCAGGCCCGGCGCAAGCTGCAAGGCGCCGGCTGGCTGTTCGACGAAGTGCTCACCCTGGCCCAGCACCACGGCCTGTCCCTCGACGACCTGGCCCAGGACCAGCACCTCACGGGAGGCACCTCACCCGCCGCCCCGCTGGAAAAAGGCCATGTGCTGCTCGAAGGCGCCGCCACCGCCTGCCAGGTGCAGATCGGGCACCTGCTGGCCCCGCGCGATCAGGCGCACACCGCCTTGCAGGCCGTGCGCGACGGCGACCACTGGCTGATCGGCGCCCCCACCGCCCTTCGCCGCCTGCATCCGCAAGGCCCGCGCTACGCCGTGCAGCGCCTGATGCTCACGCCCACCCCGCCGCGCGCGCCCTTGCGCGTGGCCGTGGTCGACGACGACGTGATGGCCGCCGAGAGCCTGTGCGACTGGTTCGACGATGCCGGCGGCCAGGCCCAAGCCTTCGGCTCGGCCGATGCGCTGCTGGGCACCGGCCTGCAGCAGTTCGACGCCTTCGTGGTGGACTTCATCCTGGGCGCGGGCCAGAGCAGCGAGGCGCTGATCCGCCACCTGCGCAGCCAGCGCCCGCAGGCGCCCATCGTGCTGCTCACCGGCCGGCTGCGTGACGGCACCGCCTCAGAGGATTCGCTGACCAACCTGATGCGTGCGCTCAAGGTGATGTTTTTCGAGAAACCCGTGCGCCCCGCTGTGCTCACCGCGGCCTTGCTCAACAGCCTGGACCGCACCGGCGGCGGCGGCGCATGACCCCGCCCTGGCGCGACCTGCTGCCGGCGGTCGATCCGCTGCAGCGCCCGCTGCTGCTCAAGGCCGTGCCCCTGGTGGCCGCCGTCACGCTGGTGCTGTGGCTGCTGGACATGCCCCACCTGCTGACCGGGCGCTGGGACCGGCTGGGCCTGCCCGTGCTGGCCACCGTGATGATCGCAGCCACCCTGGTGATGCTGCGCCGCCCCGCCTGGTCCACCCCCGCCATGCTGTGCGTGATGGCCGCCAGCGGCATCTACCTGCAGGGCATCGTCTACCTGAACCTGTTCGCCCCGACGGCCAACCACCTGTACTCGCTGCTGTCCACGGCGCAGTTCATGCCGCTGTTCTACCTGGGGGCCTTCGCCGGCTTCCAGCGCGGCGCGCCCCTGCTGTGCTGGCTGCAGTTCGGCGGGCTGGTGGTGCAACTGGTGGCCAGCCTGATGCACCCACGGCTGGGCGAGCCCAACCTGCTGATGCAGGCCAAAACCGGCATCCTGCTGGCCCAGCCCACCTTCATCCTGGTGCTGACCTTCATGGTGCGGCTGCGGCGCGAGCTGGCCGCGCGCGAGCGCGAACACCACGAAGGCAAGGCGCGCCTGCTGGCCATGCTCTCGCACGAGATCCGTGGGCCCTTGCAGACCATGCTGTCCTCGGTCGGGCTCCTTTCCGCACGCCCCCTGGACGCCAGCGCCACCCGCGCCGTGCAACGCCTGGAAGCCGTGGCCACGCAGCTTGACCGCCACCTGCGCGACCTGCTCGCCTTCAACCAGCTGGACAACCCCGACCTGCCCATCGAGCACCGCAGCTACGACCTGCCCGTCCTGGTGCGTGCCTGCGGCGAGCAGCACCTGCCGCAGGCCCGCCAGCAAGGGCTCGAACTGCTGCTGCAGCTCCCGGACGAAGCCCCCGAAGGACAGCCGCCCCACCCCTGGCACCACGCACAGGGCGATCCGGACCGCATGCGCCAGGTGCTCGACAACCTGCTGGCCAACGCACTGAAGTACACACCGCATGGCCGCATCACCGTGACCCTGCAGCCCGATCCCAGCCGCGCCGGCTGGGCCTGCCTGTCCGTGCGGGACACCGGCCCGGGCATCGACGCCGACGAACAAGCCCGCATCTTCCAGCCTTTCGTGCGTCTGCCCGAGGCCCGCCAGGGCGGCCGCGAAGGCAGCGGCCTGGGCCTGGCCATCGCCGCGCGCCTGACCGACCGGCTCGGCGGCGAGATCCACGTGGACAGCGTGCCTGGGCAAGGCAGTTGCTTCACCGTGAACCTGCCGCTGAACCTGCAGCCTGCCGCTAGACTGTGACCTCGCCTGGCCGCCTCCATCCCCCAGGCACACCACCTGACGACGCATCATGAGCCGTACCACCCTGCCCGCCCCCACCGCACCCTTCCAGCCAGCCGCCCTGGGCACACCGCTCAGCCCCAGCGCCACCAAGGTGATGCTGCTGGGCTCGGGCGAGTTGGGCAAGGAGGTGCTGATCGCGCTGCAGCGCCTGGGCGTCGAAACCATTGCCGTGGACCGCTACGACAACGCACCCGGCCAGCAGGTGGCGCACCACGCCCGCACCATCGCCATGAGCGACGCGGCCCAGTTGCGCACCCTGATCGAGGCCGAACAGCCGCTGCTGGTCGTGCCCGAGATCGAAGCCATCGCCACGCCCGAGCTGGAGAAGCTCGAAGCCGAAGGCCGCGTGCGCGTCGTGCCCACGGCCCGCGCCGCCCGCCTCACCATGGACCGCGAAGGCATCCGCCGCCTGGCCGCCGAAACACTCGGCCTGCCCACCAGCCCCTACGTGTTCGCCGATTCGCTGGCCGAGCTGCAGGCCGCCATCGATGGCGGCATCGGCTACCCCTGCATCGTCAAGCCGGTCATGAGCTCGTCCGGCAAGGGCCAGAGCAAACTCAACGGCCCTGACGATGTCGCCAAGGCCTGGGACTACGCCATGGCCGGTGGCCGCGTCAGCCTTGGCCGCGTCATCGTCGAAGGCTTCATAGATTTCGACTACGAGATCACCCAGCTCACCGTCCGCGCGCTCGACGCCAACGGCCAGATCACCACGCACTTCTGCGAGCCCATCGGCCACGTGCAGGTGCAAGGTGACTACGTGGAAAGCTGGCAGCCCTGCCGCATGGCGCCTCAGGCCCTGCAGCGCGCCCGCGAGATCGCCAAGGCCGTGACGGACGACCTGGGTGGCCAGGGCCTGTTCGGTGTGGAACTCTTTGTGAAGGGCGATGACGTCTGGTTCAGCGAGGTGAGCCCCCGCCCGCACGACACCGGCCTGGTCACCCTGTCCACGCAGGTGCAGAGCGAGTTCGAACTGCATGCCCGCGCCATCCTGGGCCTGCCGGTGGACACCTCGCTGCGCTCGCCTGGCGCGTCGGCCGTGATCTACGGCGGCGTCGAGGCCGAAGGCATCGTGTTCGAAGGCGTGGCCGATGCGCTGCGCGTGCCCGGCGCCGACGTGCGCCTGTTCGGCAAGCCCGAGAGCTTCACGCGCCGCCGCATGGGTGTGGCCCTGGCCGTGGATGCCGACATCGACACGGCCCGCGCCCGCGCCAAGGAAGCAGCCGGCAAGGTGCGCCCGCGTCAGGCCTGAGACGGCTTTCGTCTCGCCTTTTTCAGCCAGTCAATCCGGCGTGGAGCCCTTGCCCATGCTGCGATCCGCCGTGGCGCCCATCGCCTTCAGGCTCTCGATGAACGCGGAGTTCACGGGGCCTGCGCGGCGCATCAGCGCGGGGATGTCCAGCAACTCGATGTCCGCATAGCGCACCGCGATCAGGCCCTCTTCGGCCAGGCTCTTGAGCGCGCGGTTGATGGTCTGGCGTGACACCCCCATCATGCGGGCCAGGTACTCCTGCGGCAGGCGCAGATGGCGCTTGAACGACATGGGGTAGTTCATCGCGAAGTTGGTCGACGTCATCAACAGGCGCCGCGCCAGTTGCTGGTCCAGCGCCAGCGTGGCGTGGTCTTCCATCATCACCACCAGCACGCGCAGCTTCATGCAGGCCAGCCGGGCCACGTCGCGCCAGTACTGCGGATGCCGGTTGAGCCAGGGCTCCAGCGACGCACGCGAAGCCACCAGCACACTGGCGGGGCCATCGGCCATCGCATCCTGGCTGCGGGGCAGCTGGTCGATCAGCGAGATCTCGCCGAACCACTGGTAGGGCTCGACATACAGGCTCAGCAGGTGGGATTCGTCGTCCGGGTTGAACGACCCCACCTTCAGCGCGCCTGACAGCACGCAGCACAGGGCTTCGTCGTCAGGCCCGTGGGAGAACAGTCGCTCGCCGCTGCGCAGGTGCACCACGCGCGACCGGTCCACCAGGGCTTCCTGGAATTCGGGGCTGCACGACGCGAACCAGACGTGGGAGCGCAGGGCCGGAATCAGGTGCAGAGGGGACAGCTCAGGGGCGCGGCTCATGGGCCCTTCATGGTGTGGAGGAAGCTTTCAAAATGCAACCGCTCAAAAAGAAGGGGCAAAGCTATGGGAAAACCCTGGCAGATTTAATACAATTGTCTGTATTCGTACAGTTTTTTAAGCGGTACGGGTATAGCATCAAACGATCAACAATCATTGCGGTTTACCCCGGTTTCACCCATGAGCAAGACACCTGTTCACCCTGGCGCCATCCTGCGGACACAGTTCATGGAGCGCTACAGCCTGTCGGCCAGCGCCCTGGCCATCCGCCTGCATGTGCCGGCGCCTCGCGTCAACGACATCGTGCGTGAACGCCGTGGCATCAGCCCTGATTCGGCCCTGCGCCTGGCACGCTTCTTCCGCACCACCGCCCAGTACTGGATGGACCTGCAAACCGCCTACGACCTGGCCCTGGCCCAGGAACAGGCCGGCGAGCAGATCGTGCGCGAAGTGCTGCCGGTGGCCGTCGAGGCTTCCGAGCCCGCCATCGCCGCCTGATCGGCCCCGATGATGTCCGGGCGGCGGCGCCAGCAGGTGCCGCGCTCGGGGCCTCATCACTGAAACGCCACCTCGGCGAAACTGCGCAGCTTGCGGCTGTGCAGCTGTTCCGTGCGGTTGTGGCGCAGGCGCTCAATGGCGCGCAAGCCAATGCGCAAGTGCTGGTCTACCCGCTCGCGGTAGAAGGTATTGGCCATGCCCGGCAGTTTGATCTCGCCGTGCAGCGGCTTGTCGCTCACGCACAGCAGGGTGCCATAAGGAACGCGGAAACGGAAACCGTTGGCCGCGATGGTGGCGCTTTCCATGTCCAGCGCCACGGCACGGCTCTGGCTGAAGCGCCGCTCGGGCTCGCGGTGGGGCATCAGCTCCCAGTTGCGGTTGTCCGTGGACGCCACCGTGCCCGTGCGCATGATGCGCTTGAGCTCGTAGCCCTGCAGCTGCGTCACATCTTCCACCGCGCCTTCCAGCGCCAGCTGGATCTCCGCCAGCGGCGGGATCGGCACCCACAGCGGCAGGTCTTCGTCCAGCACGTGGTCTTCACGCACGTAGCCGTGGGCCAGCACGTAATCACCCAGCTGCTGCGAGGTGCGCAGGCCGGCGCAGTGCCCCAGCATGATCCACGCGAGCGGGCGCAGCACGGCGATGTGGTCGGTGATGGTCTTGGCGTTAGACGGCCCCACCCCGATGTTGACCATGGTGATGCCGCTGCGGTCGCGGCGGATCAGGTGGTAGGCCGGCATCTGCGGCAGACGGGGCGGCACCGCGCCCAGCGCATCAAAGGCCTCGGGCGGCACGCCCACGCGGCGCGTCAGCACATTGCCCGGCTCGACAAAGGCGATGCAATCGTCGTCGTCACGCGGGTTGGCCGGGTCGGGCGGCGTCTGCATCAAGGTGTGCGAGAGCTGCACAAACTGGTCGATGTAGAACTGGTAGTTCGTGAAGAGCACGAAGTTCTGGAAGTGCTCGGGCGAGGTGCCGGTGTAGTGGCGCAGCCGGTGCAGTGAGTAATCCACCCGCGGCGCCGTGAACAGCGCCAGCGGTTTGGAGGCGCCGGCCTTGACGTTGTGCGTGCCGTTGGCGATGCCGTCGTCCATCGAGGCCAGATCCGGCAGGTCGAACAGGTCGCTGAGCATCACGCGGCGCTCGGGCGTGAGGCTGCCCTCGATGTAGTCGTTCTCGGCCAGCGAGAAGTGCACCGGGATGGGCTCGCTGCTCAGGCCCACTTCGAGGGTGACGTTGTGGTTGTTGAGCAGCAGGCTGAACTGCTCGCGGTAGTAGTCCTCGAACAGGTCGGGCCGCGTCAGCGTGGTCTCGTAGGTGCCCGGCCCCGCCACGAAGCCGTAGGACAGCCGTGAATCGGCGCGCGCCACCGTGTCGGTGTGGATGCGCACGAAGGGGTACTTGGCGCGCACCGGCTCGTCGAAATGCTCGCCGGCCACGAAGCGCTTGAGCGCTTCACGCAGGTAGGCGATCTGCCCGTTGTAGAGCGCCAGCACCTGGTCGTAGGCGGCCTGCGCGTTGTCGAATCGTTGCGAGGCGCTCTTGGGCGCCTCCGGAGAACCTGCACTCATCCGAGCTTTCCGGGCGTCTGTGATGGTTCATTGTCCACCCGGCGGTGGCGCCGCGCCACGCCCTGCGCGCTTTGTGGCCAACGCCCGACAGCGCCGTGCGCAGAAATCCCCCTAGGATGACAATCAATGATTCCCATGCCGTGCAATATGCCCGCCCATTGGGCCGGCAGGGAGGGTGACAAGCGCGGCGGTTTACGCTGAAATGCTGGAACGCTGTCTCACGGTGTGAAGCCCGGTCGATTTCGGGCAGCGTGCCCCGGCCCGGCTCAGAGGCCGCCCGTCGTCAAAGGCGCTCGGCCGACACCCCATTACAGATCCAGGTGGACTTGAAGTGATGTTGTCGTGATGAGCGAGCGCCCCTCCCGCGCGGGAGGGGCAGCCGCCACAACGGCCATCCCATCAGGGGGCCGATGCGGCCCGCCCCGCCCCTGAAATGCCCTGCTGCGCGCCCACCGGATCGGCCATGAAGGCCACACGGTGCAGTTCAGCCTTCTGCAGCGCCCCCAGCACCTCGGCCACGCGGCCATACGGCACGGCCTTGTCGGCGCGCAGGTGCACCTGGGTGTCGCCCCCGCGCAGGGGTTCGAGCCGTGCACCCAATGCTTCCAGCGCCACCGCCTCGTCGTCCACGAACACCTCGCCCGAGGCCGACAGATCCAGGCGCACGGACTGCGGCACGGGCTCCTGCGGCGTCGTGCCTTCGGTCTGCGGCAGGTCGAGCTTGAGGCTGGAGGTGAGCAGCGGCGCCGTGAGCATGAAGATCACCAGCAGCACCAGCATGACGTCGATCAGCGGCGTCATGTTGATCTCGCTCATCGGCTGCGAGCCGCGGGGGCGTTCGAGTCGTCCGAAAGCCATGATGGCGCCGCTACCCTGGGGGCTTACTCGTTGTCGAGCGCCGGGCGCTCGCGCCGGCTGCCGAGCAGGGTCTCGCGCAGGTCGTGGGCGAAGCCTTCCAGATCGGCCTCGCAGGAGGACACCAGCAGGCCGAACACGTTGTAGGCCAGCACGGCCGGGATGGCCACGGCCAGGCCCACGGCGGTCATGATCAGGGCCTCGCCCACGGGGCCGGCCACCTTGTCGAGCGTGGCGGCGCCTTCGGCGCTGATGGCCATCATGGCGTGGTAGATGCCCCAGACGGTGCCCAGCAGGCCCACGAAGGGCGCCACCGCACCGACGGAAGCCAGCAGCACCTGCCCGGCGCGCAGGCGCGAGAGCACACGGTGCAGGCTGTCGCGCAGGGCGCGCGTGAGGCGTGCCTCGGGGTCGGCACCCGCGCCGATGGAGCCTGGTGACGGCGGCTGGGCCGCGGCATCGACCAGCGGCAGCAGCACGCGCTCACGGTCATTGGCCAACAGTTGCTGGCGAGCGGCCTGCATGTCGGCGGCATCCCAGAAGCGGGTCATGCCGGCGGTCAGATCACGGCGGGCACGGCTGAGCACCAGGCCCTTCCAGACGATGGCCACCCAGGAGGCCACCGACATCGCCAGCAGCACGATGGCCACGGCCCGCGACACCGCGTCGCCCTGCGTCCACAGGTGCTGCAAGCGGTCCATGGAACTGCCGCTCCGGCTCAGCGCAGGCCGAGCACGTCGTCCATGCCGAACAGGCCGTGCGGCTGGTTGGCCAGGAAGCGCACGGCGCGCAGGCTGCCCTGGGCGTAGGTGGCGCGGCTGGAGGACTTGTGCGTGATCTCGATGCGCTCACCGATGCCGGCGAACAGCACGGTGTGGTCGCCCACGACATCACCGCCACGGATGGTGGCAAAGCCGATGGTGCTGGGATCACGCTCGCCGGTGACGCCTTCGCGGCCGTAGACGGCGCATTCCTTGAGGTCGCGGCCCAGGGCCTCGGCCACCACCTCGCCCATCTTGAGCGCGGTGCCGCTGGGCGCATCCACCTTGTGGCGGTGGTGGGCCTCGATGATCTCGATGTCGTAGCCCTGGTTCAGGGCCTTGGCGGCCTGGCGCAGCAGCGTCAGCACCACGTTCACGCCCACGGCCATGTTGGGCGCCATCATGATGGCGATATCGCGTGAGGCGGCCTCGATCTCGGCCTTCTGCTCGTCGCTGAAGCCCGTGGTGCCGATGACCAGCTTGATGCCGTTGTCGCGGCAGTGGCGCAGGTGCGCCAGCGTGCCTTCGGGGCGGGTGAAGTCGATCAGGAACTGGGCATTGGCCAGGCCCTGGCCCAGGTCGGAGGCGATGGTCACACCGCTGTTCTGGCCCAGGAAGGCGGTGGCGTCCAGGCCCACGGCCGGGCTGCCGGGCACATCGAGTGCGCCGGCCAGCGCGCAGTCGGGCGCGGCCAGCACGGCCTCCACCAGCATGCGGCCCATGCGGCCGGAGGCCCCGGCGATGGCCACGCGGTGGGCGGAAGGATCGGAGTTCAGCGGGTTGGGCACGGTCGGCCTCGTCTTGGATGTTGTAGCGGGGAACAGCGGCGGCGCAGGCTCAGGGGCGGCCAGCCTCGAGCGGCGGGTAATCGCGCGCGGCGCCTTGCGGCACCTTGACCTGCGCATCCACCTTCGGGGGCACGGGCAGCGCGGCGATCTGCTCGGCGGTCAGGTCCGGATCCACCTTCTTGAGCTTCTGCTCACGGGTGATGGAGGCGACGAACTCGCGCTCGGAGGGCAGCGTGTCGGCCTCGAAACGCTCAACCACGTCGTTCTTGAAGAAGATGCTGACGCGGCGCTGCTGCGGGGCGACGCCCTGGCGCGCGATGGTGAAGACGTAATCCCAGCGGTCGACGTGGAAGACATCGGTGAGCAGCGGCGTGCCCAGGATGTCGCGCACCTGGTTGCGGCCCAGGCCCGGCTGGATCTGCGCCATCACCTCTTGCGTGACCACATTGCCCTGCACGACCTCCTGGCGGTAAGGCTTGAGCAGGCCGAACAGGGTCTCGGGGCTGGACAGCGCGCCGGTCTTGATCGAGGAGCACCCCGTCAGGGCCAGCAAGGCACCGAGCACGGCCGCGCCAGCGGCTGGCCGGCGGATGAGAGAGGTCAAAGGCACAGGACGGCGTCCTTTCAGCGGAAAAAATGGAGGGTTTTGGACACGTCTACACGCAGGCAGTCGCTTGAAACGGCCAAGCCCGATATCATCTGACATTCTAGCGGGCCACCCTGGGGCTTCGCTTCGATTTGCGAGAACCGTCATGAACAACGCCGAAGAACTCAAAAACAGCGGTCTGAAGGCCACGCTGCCCCGCATCAAGATCCTGGAAGTCTTCCAGCAATCGAGCCAGCGGCACATGACAGCGGAAGATGTCTTCAAGGTCCTGCTCAATGAAGGCTCGGACATCGGTCTGGCCACGGTCTACCGTGTGCTGATGCAGTTCGAGCAGGCAGGCATCCTCAGCCGCAACCACTTCGAGGCCGGCAAGGCTGTCTTCGAGCTGAACGAAGGCAAGCACCACGACCACATGGTCTGCGTGGTGTGTGGCCGTGTCGAGGAGTTCTACGACCCCGAGATCGAACGCCGTCAGCAGGCCATCGCCAAGGAGCGGGGCTACGCACTGCAGGACCACGCCCTGGCCCTGTACGTGGTGTGCAACCGCCCCGAGTGCCAGAAGAGCCACCAGCATCACCGCTGATGGCCGCAAGGCCACCGCGGCCGCTCAGTCGAGCGTGCCGCGCTCCATGGCCTTCTGGTGGCGCTCGATGAATTCCTTGTAGGTGTCGATGCCGCGCAGCTGCAGCACCGTGTTGCGCACGGCGGCCTCCACCAGCACCGCCAGGTTGCGGCCCGCGTCCACCGCGATCACCACCTTGCGGATCTGCACGCCCAGCACCTCTTCGTACAGAGGCTCGTAGGGCAGGCGCTCGAACTCGCGCTCCATGGTTTCCTTGCGGACCAGGTGCACCATGAGCTTGAGGCGCATCTTGCGGCGCACCGCCGTCTCACCAAAGATGGACTTGATGTCCAGCAGGCCGATGCCGCGCACTTCGAGCAGGTTGGCCAGCAACTCGGGGCAGCGGCCCTCGATGGCCGAGCGCGAGACACGGTACAGGTCCACCGCGTCGTCGGCCACCAGGCCGTGGCCACGCGAGATCAGCTCCAGGCCCAGCTCGCTCTTGCCCAGGCCGGATTCACCGGTCAGCAGCACGCCCAGGCCCAGGATGTCCATGAACACGCCATGGCGCGTGATGCGCTCGGCAAAGTGCTGCGTGAGGTAGCTGCGCAGCACGTCGATCACGTGGCCGGCGGGCTCGTGCGTGACGAACAGCGGGATGCCAGCGCGGCCGCACATGGCCACCAGGCGGTCGGACGGGTTCTGGCCGTCGGCCACCACCACCACGGGCGGCTCCAGCGTCACGATGCGCTGGATGCGGCGCTCCTGGTCTTCCGACGTGGAGTTCTCGAAGTAGGCGTGCTCGCGCCGCCCCACGATCTGCACGCGGTAGGGGTGGATGTAGTTGAGGTAGCCCACCAGATCGGCGGCCGACTGGGCCGTCTGCACGGCCTCTTCGTCGAAACGGCGTTCGGGGTGGGCGTGCCCGGCGATCCATTCCCAGCGCAAGGCGCCGCGGTTGGCTTCGAACAGGACTTCGGCGCTGACGATGGCGAGGTCTTGGGCGCTCACGTTGGCCTGGGGTGGGGTTGTGTTCGCTGGGCGCCGCCGGGCTTGTTCACGCCACGGACTTCAGGGGCTGCCAGCGCTCGATCAGGTCGTGCACCGTCTTGGCCTCTGACTCGGTCTTGAGGCGTTCGCGCAGGTCACGGTCCGACAGCAGCTCGGCGATCTCGGAGAGAATCTCGAGGTGTCGCTGCGTGGCGGCCTCGGGCACGAGCAAAAAGATCAGCAGGTTGACGGGCTCGTCGTCGGGCGCGTCGAAGGGGATGGGCTGGCTCAGGCGGATCACCGCGGCCAGCGGGTTCTTGAGGCCCTTGATACGGCCGTGGGGAATGGCCACGCCGTGGCCGAGCCCGGTCGAGCCCAGGCGCTCGCGGGCGAACAGGTTGTCCGTCACGGTGGCGCGTGCGATGGCATGCTGATTCTCGAACAGCAGACCGGCGTGCTCGAACACGCGTTTTTTACTGCTCGCATCCACATCCACCAGCACTTGGGGGGCAGGCAGGATGGCGGAAAGTCTGTTCATCTTGTTTCAGCGGGGGCGACGGTGATGACCTTGTCCCCCACTCCCGAGACGGCTGAGCGGCGGATTATAGGAAGCCACAGGTAGAACCGACAGTACCGTGGTACCACCGGGTTGGGGGATTCTGCACCCATTGCTGCACCGCAGCAAGTGTAAGAAGTTCCATTGTGAGCACAAATTCGCCTATCTCTGCAACGCAGCTGCAGTATGCCGGGATGACAAGAGGGATGGCGCCATGAAAAACGGCCCCTAAGGGGCCGTTGTCAATCGCTCGGTGCCTCGCTGTGCGGGCGACCCACTACCAGGTCACACCAAGCAGTAGCTTGTTCGTATGCGGCTTGTGTGACTCATCTTCATTGCGTGGCATCCCAGGCTTCTCCCTGACGCTTTAGCGAGGTGTGGTGGTGGTCTTGCACGCGGTCCTTGTGGCGGCAGACTTGGCGGTCGAGCTTGTCCATCAACTGGTCAATGGCGGCGTAGAGGTCTTCGTGAGCAGTCTCGACGAAGATGTCTTTGCCCTTGACGTGAAGGTTGACTTCAGCACGCTGGCGGCGCTCCTTCTCCTTCTGCTTTTCAACCGTGAGTAGCACCGTCACGTCCACCACCTGGTCGAAGTGTCTGGTGACGCGATCCAGCTTGGTGAGAACGTACTCACGCAGGGCGGGGGTCACTTCCAGATGATGGCCACTGATCGTCAGATTCATACTGCGCCTCCTTCATGGGAGCAGGGGTTGATACAGACCCGGTGACCGTCTGAGCAGTTGTCAGAAAGCGCTTTCTGGCGCTGCTGAAAACCGTCAACCGGAAGGTCAGTGTGCCCCCTAAATCGGTGGGAGACAAGCCCATGCCATCAGTGTTTGTATCGACTCGTTGACCCCTGTGAAGGAACGACGAAATGCCGCGTTTTGGCGTGATTTCGCGGGGTTTCCCGATGAGGCCGGGCAAAGAAAAAGCCCCCGAGCTGTGCTAGGGGGCTTTCAATCAGCGCGAGGGTGACATACGAACCTCATTGCTACACCATGCTTAGTGGGCAATTTGGCTTTTTCGTACCCCCATACGCGCCCCCAACCGCTGTGGATGTCGTGGGACGACTTGAAACGGCAAGCGTCATCAGCGCCGCTCAATCCTGCGTCCCAATTCGAATCCCATGACATCGCCCGCGCTCTTGGTACACCGACTCGATCGCCATCAGCGCTCACTCCAAAGAAGGGCATGGCGCCACAAAGCGGAGTTCCTGATCGACTTACTGAGGACGCACGATCATCGTGTCGCAATCGAGCGTGTGCAACAGGTTTTCCGCTGTGCTGCCAAGCAGGGCTTTGAGCAAGCCGCTGCGGCCGTTCGTGCCCAGAATCACCAGATCCACATCTGCGAAGCGCACGTAGTCAGGCAGCAAGACCTCGGGGTGCCCCCGCTCAAGGATGAGCGAGATGCCTTGCGACACCTCTGCACTGACCCCGGATTCGCTGAGGAAGGTGTCGCATTGGCTGGCTGCGACGGCGCGCCAAGCGTCGGCAATGGCATGCCCACCATCAAAAGTGGAACCGGTGGATGGGTAGGCATGAAACAGTGAAAGCTTGCCATCGCCGAACCAGCGAACGGCGGTTTCCAGTGCGGCACGCGAGGCTGGTGAGAAATCCGTGGCCACCACCACGTGACGATAAGGACCTTGGACCCGGCGACGTACCGTCAGAACCGGTGCCTCTGCTTCGCGTGCCAGTCTGTCTACCGTGCTGCCCAACTGGATGCGTCCAATCGGGTCATCTTTGGCAATGCCGCCGATGATCAGGGCGACATCGTGCTGCTTCGCCGCGCCGAGCACCGCGCTGGCGGGTGTGTCATCCACCACCAAGACGCTCGCCGAGATGCCTTCATCCTGAAGATCGGATTGCAGGCGGCGGGTCACGGTGGCGGTCCATTGTTCGGGCTGACGCCACGACGGCAATGCACCTGCAAATCGACTGGCTTTTGCCGCTTCCGATGGATCGATGGCATGCACGACGAGCAACTCGCCACCCCATTGCTTGGCCAGTTGGCTCGCTCGATCCAGCGCACGGTCGCAACGCGCGCTCATGTCTGAGGCCAGCAGCAACCGAATCGTCTCGTTACCTTGTGTCATATGGACCCTCCACGCCAATGGCCGAATGATGGCATGGGCAGTTGTAGCGCGGCCACATTTGTCGGACTTGCTGTGCGTCAAGTTTTCGAGCGATGCGCCCAAGCCATCGACAGGGCAACGCATCTGCCATTTGGCTGCGGAGTAGACTGAGGCGAGCTCGGTTTGTCTCGCCAAATGAAAGCGTCAAAGGATCTGACCGCACATGAAAGACTCGCCTGAAGGGACTGCATGGCACCAGTGTGAGACCCATGAGGTTGCGCGCGAGCACGGGGTCGATCCGGCCGTGGGGCTGCCGCTGGCGCAAACGCAAGAGCGAACCGAACGCTATGGCGCCAACGCCTTGCAAACCCACGAGCGCCGAGGGTGGGTCGCCTTGCTGGCTGACCAGTTCAAGGACTTCATGGTGCTGGTCCTCATGGCCGCCGCCGTCATCGCAGGCGTGATTGGCGAGTTGACTGACACCCTGGCCATCGCGGTCATCGTCTTGCTCAATGCGGTCATCGGCTTTGTGCAGTCGTGGCGGGCCGACAAGGCGATGGCGGCCTTGCGCCAGCTCGCGGCAGCGCAAGCCACGGTGCTGCGCGGGGGTGAAGTTCAGGTGGTGGCCGCCAGCACCCTGGTGCCTGGCGATGTGGTCTTGCTGGAGGCGGGCAACCAGATCCCTGCCGACCTTCGCCTCATCGAATTGGCTCGGCTGCAGGTGGACGAGTCGGCCCTGACCGGCGAGTCCGTGCCCGTGGACAAACAAACCGATGCACTGCCCCAGACGGATGGTGCCGCCTTGGGCGACCGCCTCAACATGGTGTTCAAAGGCACCACTGCCACGCATGGGCGTGCACGCGGCCTGGTGGTGGCCATCGGCATGGACACCGAGCTGGGCAAGGTGGCTCGACTGCTCGACAGTGAAGACCGCAGCACCCCGCTGCAACGGCGCCTGGCCGCGTTTGGCAAGCGGCTGGCACTGGGCGTGATCGGCATCTGCCTGGTGATCTTTGCCGTCGGGGTGCTGCGTGGCGAGGCGCCTTTGCTGATGGCCTTGACCGCGATCAGCCTGGCCGTGGCGGCCATCCCCGAGGCCCTGCCTGCGGTGGTGACGGTGTTGCTGGCGCTGGGCGCGCGCCGCATGGTGTCCCAGCACGCCCTGGTGCGACGCTTGCCATCGGTGGAGACCTTGGGCTCGGTCACGGTCATTTGCTCCGACAAAACGGGCACGCTGACGCAGAACCAGATGCATGCCGAGTTGCTGCTGGCGGGCGGGCTGCCCTGGGTGCCGGGCGATGCGCTGCCAGGCCCGGTTCACCGCGAGGCCTTGCAGGCCGCCGCACTGTGCAATGACGCCCGCCAGGGGCATGCGCCCCCGGCGGACTGGGAGGGCGACCCGACAGAAACCGCGCTGGTGCTGGCCGCCTTGAGCGCCCAGATCGACAAGGCGGCGCTGGATCTGGCCATGCCGCGGGTGCAAGAGCAGCCCTTCGATTCCGAGCGCAAGCGCATGACCACCTTCCACCGTAGCGCGGATGGGTTGGTGGCTTACACCAAGGGCGCGCCGGAATCAGTGTTGCCGTGCTGTACCAGCCGGTGGACACCTGATGGCCCCACCGCCATGGACGGTGCGACCGTGCTGGCCAGCGCCACTGAGCTGGCTGCAAAAGGGTTGCGCGTGCTGGCTCTGGCGCGACGCGACCATGCCCGCTTGCCGGACACGAACGCGCTGGCCTCGGTCGAGAGCGAATTGCAGTTCCTGGGCCTCATCGCCCTGATCGACCCGCCACGCCCCGAAGCCGCCGCCGCTGTGCGCGACTGCATCGCAGCGGGCATCACCCCAATCATGATCACGGGCGATCACCCGGCCACAGCGCGGGCCATCGCGCACCGCCTGGGGATCGTGGCCGACGCACAGGCCGATGTGCTGACCGGCCAGGACCTGCGCACGCTGGACGAGGCAACCCTGCAGCAACGTGTCGCCCATGTGCGTGTTTATGCCCGTGTGGACCCGGCGCAGAAGATCCGCATCGTCGAAGCACTCCAGTCGCTGGGGCACTTTGTGGCCATGACGGGCGATGGCGTGAACGATGCGCCGGCCCTCAAGCGGGCGGACATCGGCGTGTCCATGGGCAAGGGCGGCACCGACGTGGCACGTGAAGCCTCCAGCCTCGTGCTGCTCGATGACAACTTCGCCACCATCGTGGCGGCGGTTCGGGAGGGGCGCCGCATTTACGACAACATCCGCAAGTTCGTGCGTTACGCCATGACGGGTAATTCAGGCGAAATCTGGACCCTCTTTCTGGCGCCCATGTTGCTGCTGCCCATTCCCCTGCAGCCAATTCACATCCTGTGGGTCAACCTGGTCACCGATGGCCTGCCAGGCCTGGCGTTGGCCGCCGAGCCTGCCGAGCGCGGCGTCATGCAGCGCCCACCTCGCGCACCGAACGAAAGCCTGTTTGCGCATGGCATGTGGCAACACATTCTGGGCATTGGGCTGCTGATTGGCGGGCTGTGCCTGGGCCTGCAGGCCTGGGCCTTGCACAACGGCAACACGCACTGGCAGACCATGGTGTTCACGGCACTCACGCTGTCGCAGATGGTTCATGTGCTGACGATCCGCTCGGAAACACAATCCTTGTTGCGCCTTGGTCTGGGCAGCAACCGCCCCTTGTTGGGGGCGGTGCTGCTGACCTTCTTGCTGCAGATGGCCACGATCTACATCCCCATCTTGCAACCCATCTTCAAGACCCAGGCCCTGAGCCTGACCGAGTTGGCCATCTGCCTGGGGGCCGCTTTGGTCGTGGGTGTGGTCGTTGAGCTGGAGAAAGCCTGGCGTCGCCGGAAAGCCCAAACATGCCCCCCATCCTTTTGATCTGGCTGAAGTTTGCCGCCTGTGTCTGCGTGATCGGCGTGGCCGGTGTGCGCCTGAGCCGCTATGGCGATGCCCTGGCCACGCTCACGGGGCTCTCACGCAACTGGGTTGGCTTGATCCTGGTGGCCACGGTCACATCCCTGCCTGAGTTGGTGACCGGCATGAGCGCTGTCACGGTCGCCGCAGCACCCGATATCGCTGTGGGCGATGTGCTGGGCAGTTGTGTGTTCAACCTGGCGATCCTGGCTTTGATTGACCTGGTCTACCGCGAGAAGGTGATGTACTGCGTGGCGGCCAGTGAGCATGTGCTGTCGGCGGGCTTCGGCGTCATCTTGCTGGCCGGTGTGGCCTTGGTGCTCATGTTGGCGACGCAGGGCCAGATACCGACCATTGGGCATGTCAGCCTGGCCAGTGTGGTCATCCTGGGGCTCTATCTGGTGGCCATGCGAGCGATTTACAAGGCGGAGCAACGCCATGCCAGCAGCCAGGTGACAGCGCGGCGGTCAGAGATGACGCTCAAAGCGGCCTTGTTGGGTTATGGGGTGACCTCGGCCGTCATCGTGGGCGCAGGCATCTGGCTGCCCTTCATTGGCGTCGAACTGGCGCAGATCATGGGTTGGTCCAACTCCTTTGTGGGGACGCTGTTTGTGGCTTTTGCCACCTCGGTCCCGGAGCTGGCCACCACCTGGGGGGCGCTGCGCATCGGCGCCATTGACATGGCCCTGGGCAGTCTGCTGGGCAGCAATTTGTTTGATGTGGTGATTCTGGCTCTGGATGATTTCGCCTACTTGCCGGGCGCCATCTATCAACAGGTGTCACCCATCCACGCTGTCACGGCGATCACGGCGTGCATGATGAGCGGTGCGGTTGTGGTGGCCTTGGCATACCGGCCTGTATCGAGGGTATGGCACACGGCGAGTTGGGCCAGCCTGTCCTTGCTGGCCATGTACCTGCTCAATGCCGTGATCCAGTATCGGCACGGGTTGTAGGATCGCCTGTAACAAGCGCATTGGGCGGCCATCATTTTGTTTGCCCCGCGCGGCAGCGCATGACCTGAATCCACATGACACGTTCAAAAAGTACCTCGATCCTGTCCGCTGCCACGCTCAGGGCCTTCCTGCAAAGCCAGAGCGCTGGCGGCATCTTGTTGATGGCTGCTGCGGCATTGGCGATGGTGGTCGCCAACACGGGCTGGGCAGATGTTTACTTCAGCGTGCTGGAGCAGCATGTAGCCGGTCTGAGCGTGCTGCACTGGATCAACGACGGGCTCATGGCCATTTTCTTCCTGCTGGTTGGGCTGGAGATCAAGCGGGAGTTCGTGGACGGTGAATTGTCGACATGGGATCAGCGCATCCTTCCTGGATTGGCCGCATTCGGCGGGGTGCTGGTGCCCGCACTGGTCTACGTTGGCTTCAATCTGCAAGGGCAGCAAGCGCTGCGCGGCTGGGCTGTCCCGACCGCCACCGACATTGCCTTTGCCCTGGGCGTCCTGTCCATCTTGGGCTCTCGGGTTCCGGCGTCGCTCAAGGTCTTTCTGGCGGCGCTCGCCATCATCGACGACCTGGTGGCTGTGCTCGTCATCGCGTTCTTTTACACCGCGCAAATCAACGCCCTGTTCCTGGGCCTGGCAGGTGTGACCCTGGTCGCGCTGGCTTTGTGCAACCGCGTGGGTGTTCGCAGCCTCGCCGTGTATGTGGTGCTCGGAGCTTTGCTCTGGTTCCTGGTGCTACGCTCTGGCGTGCACGCGACGCTGGCCGGTGTGGCGCTGGCCATGATGGTGCCCATGCGCACGGGGCCTGCGCCAGCAGGGTTCTCGCCATTGCATCGGCTTGAACACGGCATAGCCCCTTGGACGGCTTTTGCCGTGGTGCCGCTCTTTGGCTTCGCCAATGCTGGCGTGTCGCTTCACGGCATGACCCTGGAGACGCTCGCCCAACCCGTGACGCTGGGGGTTGCTGCCGGGCTGTTCATTGGCAAGCAAATTGGTGTCATGGGCGCGGTGGCCGTGGCACGCATGACAGGTGTCGCGCCATTGCCGGTGGGCGCCTCCTGGGTTCAGGTGTACGGCGTGGCCCTACTCTGCGGCATTGGGTTCACCATGAGCCTGTTCATTGGGTTGCTCGCTTTTGACGGGCCTGAACTGCAGCAAGCGACAAAGTTGGGCGTGTTGGTCGGGTCCTTGCTGTCGGGGGTTGCTGGGTGGCTTGTCCTTCGGCTTTCCCATGCGAAAACGGCGTAACGTCCCGAGTCGGCGGCTTGATTGGATGCCCTCATCATGAATGCGCAATAATGCATACCGATGGAGCGACCATCACCCAGCGGTCTGACCAAACGCAACAGCGCTACAAGACGAACGCTTTTGCCGCCTGAATTGCTCAGGCGGTTTTTTTATGTCGGGGTGCAGAACATCGGTTGAAAGCCACCCGAAACTGAACGCATACCAGGATGTTTTCGGAGCGCGGCTTGACCCCGTGCAACGATGCCTGTTGACACTGACTTGAGTCCGATGTCAACTGAAGGCTCTCCAAGGGCTCCTTGTCCCATCCATCGCGGATGAAAAGGCGTTGCGGTCGTTACCCGCCTTTAAAGCCACCCATGCGGCCCTGCCGCATAGTGTTCAGATGGCTTGCCGCCCGTTGACCAGATCAACAGCGCCGCCATGTCGCATGTCACCTTGATGACATACCAATGCAGCACCAACATGCTTGGCCGTGGAAGCGCAGCGACCGCCACCCACCTTGACTGCATCAGACACCTCGCGGTGTTTGCATGCAGCAAAGCGGGCCAGCCGGTGCGCTGCATCAGAGCAGGTTCGTCGCCAGCGTCGTTACTGGCAGCTTGCTGACAGTGACGACGCCAGTAGCACGACCGAGCGCCTTGTCAACCACAGTGACGTGCGCCAGTGATGCTGCGCAGTGATGCCAGCAAAACGATCAACGTCAAGGCGCTGATCGAAGTGGATCGAAGGATGGCCAGACCACCTTCAGTGATCCGGTGGGCCCCGAGCCCATTCATCAGGCACAGCATGCCGACATTGGGCTGCAAGCCTAGTGTCAGTTGCTGAATGCAATGGGCCCTGAGCCTGTTTGTACTGACAGCATGAATCCACTGGGCTGCAAGCCCATTGACATTCAACTGTGCCGTGCCTTAGCGGCCCGACCGCAAGGCACCGTCAGGCTACCCGTCAGATGGCCACCCCGGACGTGTGTGAGACGCACACCCCTTGGACCCTGGGTCAATGGTCCCTGCGCATCGCGCTATGCCAACAGGCAAGCCAGCGCAGTGCCACAGCGACGTGCAACGCAGGCAAGCAGTCAACAACCTTGCACAAAACGGGAGTGGTGTCCCGCGTCCCTTGTAGTCCCCATCGCGCTGCGGCGTGAGGGGCGGACAGAAACACTTACCAGACCTCTTCACACCCACACACAAGTCCGTGCTTTCACTGACACCGAAGCCCGGCCAGCGGATCGATGAACAGTCTTTAAAGGCCTCGCCCATGCGCACCCTCAACCGCGATTTCAAGCTCATGTGCCAACGCAATCGCGATGGTTCTTTCGCTACCCAGCATGACCGCGAACGGCTGCTGACCATGGTGGCGAACCAGCTTCATGAGGATGGCTTCAAGAACCTGCGGGCTCAGGGCATCCGCACCAAGCACATCGAGCACCTGGTGAACCGCTGGCAAGCCGAAGGCGCAAGTACCGGCACGATGAAGAACCGCATGTCGGCACTGCGCTGGATGGCCGAGAAGATCGGCAAGGAAAACATCGTGGCCCGCGACAACGCGGCCTATGGCATCGCCGACCGGCGTTTCGTAACGAATGAGTCCAAAGCGAAAGAGCTGGACCAGGGCAAGCTAGACAAGGTCTCCGATCCATACACGGCCATGTCATTGCGGCTTCAAGAGGCCTTTGGCCTGCGCCGTGAAGAAAGCATCAAGTTCCAGCCAGGCTGGGCCGACCGTGGCGACATGCTCGTGCTCAAGTCCACATGGACCAAGGGCGGCAAGGAGCGGGAAATTCCGATCATCAAGGAGACGCAGCGGGAGCTACTGAACCAGGCCAAGGCGCTGGCTGACAAGGGCAGCTTGATCCCGGTCGAGATGTCCTACATAGACCAGCTCAACCGTTTCAAGGCTCAGACTGCCTTCGCCGGAATCGACCGGGTACACGGCTTCCGCCATGCGTATGCACAGGCGCGATACGCTGAGTTGACCGGCTGGAAGGCACCGGCTGCTGGCGGGCCCACATCGAAGCAATTGGGCCCCGAACAAAAGGCCATCGACAGGCAGGCTAGGCTGACCGTCTCACGTGAGCTGGGGCACGAACGAGAACAGATCACGGCGGTCTACATAGGACGTTGAGCGTTGCTACCGCTCACCAAATCGGGTCATTCGCCGCCCGCATCTTCAATAGCTGGTTCAGCCGACTAAGCAGCTTTGCCGGCACGTCGTTACGCCTTCCGTTTGTACGCAAGGGATGCGCGAACTGCTCGTGAAGGTAACGCTTCTCGCCTGTGCCTCGCACAGGCTCAATGCGGCCTCCAAGTAGAAGCCATATACGGTCGGCTTGATGTGGGTTCGAGGTGTGGATAGAGGTATGGTTCATTTCTTTGTCCTCCGAGCCTTGCTCGGGCTCTTTGCAGGGATGTCTTCCAGCATGGCCAGCAGTTCATTGCCCAGCTTTTGCTGACGGCGGTAGGCAGCAGTGCCTGGGATGTCCTCGTCCGCGAGATAGCAAGCAGCCCAGTCCAATTGGCGAGGCAGCGGCACCCTGTATATGCCCACCTCATGGACGGCCTCCACGTGGAAGCGCACGTAAAAGAGCGGGTCGTCACGAACCGCCTCCATGGCGCTTAGCGGGCTGGCTGGCATCTCTTCGAGGTACGCATCCGTTCCTCGACTGGAAGCGATGCGGGGTACATCCAGATACTTTAAGAACGCGTCTGTACTGCGAAGGAAGATGAGCAACCGGGTCATGAACGCGTCTCGCACGAGGTTGTGTACCTGCATCGCCTCGCGAAGTGCCGCAGCGGTTTCTGGCCGTACATCAATGTTCACTGAAGTCGGCCCCTGTCTCTTCATGGCACCAGCGATATGGCGCTTGGCCCGCAGTGAGAGCTTGAGTCCATCCAGTTCATTCCGAAGGTGCGGGAGCTCATTGGCAATCATGTAGTCGAGGAACGGTGCCCGCGACAGGAAAAGGCCGTCTGCCTGTGCTTTGAACGCCTCCCAGAGCACGGGGGGCACGTTGAAGCTGATAGCTGTCTTGGGCATTTCGTCTATCCGTTTTCGTTGCGATGCCCAAACTATGACCCAGAGTGTTTCCTCTGTGAAGATGCGATTTTCAGAGGACTAGCCCCGTAATTCGAATGCTATCGACACCCTGCTATTTGGCGCAACACTGCGAGTGATCTCGACGCCCACTTTCGACAGAGCGGATAACCGCTTCGGTGGTCCCGCCATCTGGATGCGTTGATCGCCGGGCTCGACGCGTGGTCGTAGTGAGCTGGAATCTGCTATGCCGTGCTTGCAGCCTTAAGCGGCAGCACCTTGGCACCCACGAGCATCACATCCAGCTTGTCAGCCCAGGCTTGCATCATCTCGGCGCGTCGTTCAAGGTGGACGCCGCGCAGGTAGGCCGCATCGGTCAGGTTGTCTTTGGCGTGCGACAGCTGCGTCTTGATGATCTCAACGGGATAGCCCATCTCTTCAAGCCCGGTCGAGACCGCAGCGCGCAAACCATGGCCGGTGAGTTGCCCCCCGTAGCCCATCCTCTTGATGGCCTGCAAGACGATGTTTTCACTGGCCATCGACTGGTGCATGGGCGACGGGAACATGTAGCGCGAATCAGCGTTCAGCGTCAGCAGTTCGCGCAACAGGAGCACGGCCTGGCGGGGCAATGGCACAACGTGTACCCGGCGTTTCTTCATTCGCTCGGCAGGAATGCGCCACACCCCGGCATCCAAATCAAATTCATCCGGCGTGGCGCCACGAACCTCGCCCGTGCGGCTGCCGGTCCAGAGAATCATGCGGATGATGCCAAGGGTGTTGGGGTGGCCTGCGTAGGCCTCCAGCGCGTCCAAAAAGGCAGGCAAGCCCTTCGGGCCAATGCTGGCAAAGTGTTCGCGTGTGGGGGCCTGGAAGGCGCCCTGCGTGTCACGGATCGGGTTATCCGTGCGTCGGCCTGTTTGCACCGCATATGTCAACACCGAGCCGATGCGCTGGCGCACCCGCCGCAATGTCTCCAGCTTGCCTGCGGCCTCCAATGGCTCCAGCACACGCATGATGTCTTGCGCGGTCAAGCTGGCTACGGCGCGCGTGCCGATCTTGGGCAACACGTAGTCGCGCAGGCTTTGAAGGTTTTGTTCGAGGTGGCCTTCGGTCCATTTTTTGGCCTTCTTGCCCAGCCACTCTTCAGCGATCACGGCAAAGGTCTGCTGCGCCGCGTTCACGCGCAAGGCCTTCTGCTCGCGGCCATTTTGGATGGGATCGACGCCCTCGCGGATCAGGTTGCGGGCCTCGCCTGCCTTTTGCCGCGCACGGGCCAGCGTCACATCGGGGTACTCGCCCAGCGCCAGCAAGCGTTCGCGCCCTGCCAGGTAGAACTTCAAGCGCCAGTGCCTGGCACCGTTGGCCCGCACCAGCAGGTACAAGCCCCGGCCATCGTGCAACTTCCGGTCAACAGGCTCGCCATCACGCAATGCGGACTTGGCGCCTCGCACGCCAACATCGCTCAGGGCATCAATGAGTTTCTTGGGCATGGAAACCTCCAGGAATCCGTACCCCTAAACGTACCCCCAAGGATTTGGGCTGTCAAGAAACCGCATGGGACGCCAAAACGCAAAAAGCCCCGTATCGACGGGGCTTTCGCGTGGTTTTTGAGTCTCAGTGAGACGCCATGAAACCTAGTTCTGGCGGAGAGGGTGGGATTCGAACCCACGGTACGTTATTCACGTACGCCTGATTTCGAGTCAGGTACATTCGACCACTCTGCCACCTCTCCAATTCGGTGCACCGTGGTCAACGGCGTAGCCCGCGAGTATAGCAGCGTTTTCAGGTACTTCCGTTGGTGTGATCAGGCCTTGAGCACTTCGGCACCGCCAACATAGGGGCGCAGTGCGGCGGGCACCTTGATGCTGCCATCGGCCTGCTGGTGGTTCTCCAGCACCGCCACCAGCGCACGGCCCACGGCCAGGCCGGAGCCGTTGAGCGTGTGCACCAGCTCGTTCTTGCCTTGGGCCGTCTTGTAGCGGGCCTGCATGCGGCGGGCCTGGAAGGCCTCGCAGTTGGAGACGGAGCTGATCTCGCGGTAGGTGTTCTGCGCAGGCAGCCACACCTCCAGGTCGTAGGTCTTGGCGGCGCCGAAGCCCATGTCACCGGTGCACAGCGAGACCACGCGGTAAGGCAGTTCGAGCTTTTGCAGCACGGCCTCGGCATGGCCCACCATCTCTTCGAGCGCGGCGTTGCTCTGCTCGGGCGTGGTGATCTGCACCATCTCGACCTTGTCGAACTGGTGCTGGCGGATCATGCCGCGCGTGTCGCGGCCGGCGCTGCCCGCCTCGGAGCGGAAGCACGGTGTGTGGCCGGTGAGCTTGAGCGGCAGTTGCTCCAGCGGCACGATGGTGTCGGCCACGGTGTTGGTGAGCGTGACCTCCGACGTGGGAATCAGGTACCACTTGCTGTCGGCGGCTTCGCCATCACCCGAGGTGACGTGGAAGAGATCCTGCTCGAACTTGGGCAACTGGCCCGTGCCGTGCAGCGCAGGTGCCTTCACCAGGTAGGGCGTGTAGCACTCGATGTAGCCGTGCTCCTGCGTCTGCACGTCGAGCATGAACTGCGCGAGGGCACGGTGCAGGCGGGCGATGGGGCCCTTCATGAAGGTGAAGCGCGCGCCCGAGAGCTTGGCACCGGTCTCGAAATCGAGGCCCAGCGCTTCGCCCAGGTCCACGTGGTCCTTCACGGCGAAGTCGTAGGTGCCGGGCGTACCCCAGCGGCGCACCTCGACGTTGCCGGATTCGTCGCTGCCCACGGGCACCGATTCCTGCGGCAGGTTGGGCACGGCGAGCAGCAGGCCTTGCAGGTCGGCCTGGATGCCTTCGAGGCGCTCGGCGCTGGTCTTGAGCTCGTCGCCGATGCCGGCCACCTGCGCCATCACGGCATTCACCTCGGCCGTGGTGTCCTCGCCCTTGGCGGCCTTGCCCTTGAGTTGGCCGATCTGCTTGGACAGGCTGTTGCGCAGGGCTTGCAGCTCCTCGGTGCGGGTCTGGATCTGCTTGCGTTCGGCTTCGAGCGAACGGTAGCGGGCTTCATCCAGGAAGGGCTGGGGGGTCTTGCGCAGGGCCAGGCGGGCCAGCACGCTGTCGAGGTCTTTGCGCAGCAGGGCGATGTCGAGCATGGTGTGTTTCTCTGGGTTCGAGCAGCGATTGTAGGGAATGGGCCGCGAGGCACGGCTGCGCCTGCGCGGCCCGCGCTCATCGGCAGGTGCGCGCGATGAGGCGATCGGGCCAGGTCAGGGTGCGGATCGCTCGGTGGGCAGGGGCCGGTCCAAGCCCGTGCCGCCCAGGCCCTTGGGCAGCGGGAAGCGCACGTGCTCCTCCACGCCCTGCATGCGGCGCACGGCCACGGCGCCCAGCTGTTTGAGCTGCTGGATCACGCGCTGCACCAGCACATCTGGCGCGGAGGCGCCGGCCGTGAGGCCCACGCGGGGGCGGCCTTCGAACCAGGCGGCCTGCAAGTCCTCAGCGCAATCGACCATGTAGGCCGGCGTGCCCAGGCGCTCGGCCAGCTCGCGCAGGCGGTTGCTGTTGGAGCTGGTGGGGCTGCCCACCACCACGACCACATCGACCTGTGGCGCCATCACCTTGATGGCGTCCTGCCGGTTCTGCGTGGCGTAGCAGATGTCCTGCTGCTTGGGCTGGCGGATCTGCGGGAAGCGCGCCTTGATGGCGGCCATGATGGCGGCGGCATCATCGACCGACAGCGTGGTCTGCGTGACCACGGCCAGCTTGGCCGGATCGCTCACCTGCACGCGGGCCACATCGGCTTCATCCTCGACCAGGTAGATGCCATCGGAGAGCTGCCCCATGGTGCCTTCGACCTCGGGGTGGCCCTTGTGGCCGATCATGATGAACTCGTAACCCTCGCGGCGCAGCTTGGCCACCTCGATGTGCACCTTGGTGACCAGCGGGCAGGTGGCATCGAACACCTGGAAGCCGCGGCGGTCGGCCTCGCGGCGCACTTCCTGGCTCACGCCGTGGGCGCTGAAGATCAGAGTGGCGCCGGGCGGCACGTCGGCCAGGTCCTCGATGAAGATGGCGCCCTTGCCCTTGAGGTCGTTGACCACGTAGGTGTTGTGCACGATCTCGTGGCGCACGTAGATGGGCGCGCCGAACTGGGCCAGCGCGCGCTCGACGATCTCGATGGCGCGGTCCACACCGGCGCAGAAGCCGCGCGGCTCGGCCAGCAGCACGTCCTGCACCTGGTGCGGCGTGGCGGCGGCAGTGGTCGCTTGGTTCATGGCCGGGGTCACAGCACGCCGATGAGCTGCACCTCGAAGGTGACGCTCTGCCCGGCCAGCGGGTGGTTGAAATCGAACAGGGCCCAGGCACCAGCCGGGTCCAGCTCACGCAGCACGCCGGCGAACTGGCCCTGGCCATCCGGCGTGGGGAACTGCACCACATCGCCCACGTTCCAGGTCTCGTCCGGATCACCCAACTCGCGCATCAGGCCCATGCCCACGCGCTGCAGCAGCTCGGGGTTGCGGGGGCCGAAGGCCTCGCCTGCGGCCAGCTCGATGGTGGTGCGCGTACCTTCGGCCAGGCCGATCAGGCGAGCCTCCAGATCGGGCGACAGCTCGCCCGAACCCAGCGACAGCGTGGCGGGCTTGTCGTTGAAGGTGTTGACCAGGTCAGCGCCATCCGGCCCGGCCAGGCGGTAGTGCAGGGTCAGGAAGGATCCGGGCTGGACGGTAGGGACGGCAGTGGTCATGAAGGCACACCCACCCCCTTCGGGAGGATGGGCTGAAAAGAAAAGCGAAAGCACAATTTTAGGTTTACATCATCAACCAGGGATACCGCCTCATGAAAGACCTGCCTGCCGCGATGCGGCCACGCGAAAAATTGCTGGCCATGGGCGCCTCGGCGCTGGCCGATGCCGAGCTGCTGGCCCTGCTGCTGCGCACCGGCATCCAGGGCCGTGGGGTGCTGCAGATGGCGCAGGGCATGCTGGATGATCTGGGCGGCATGGCCGGGCTGCTGCACGCGCCGCCTGCCAGCCTGAACCGCATCCGCGGCCTGGGCCCCGCCAAGCGGGCCGAACTGCTGGCCGTGGCCGAGATGGCGCGGCGCGGCCTGAACGGGCAACTGCGTGAGGCGCCGGTGTTCGAATCCCCGCAGGCCGTGCGCGACTACCTGCAGTGGCGCATCGGCAGCCTGCCCCACGAGGTGTTCTCGGTGCTGTTCCTCGATGCGCAACACCGCCTGGTGGCCGACGAGGAAATGTTCAGAGGCACCTTGAATCAAACGAGCGTTTACCCAAGAGAGGTCGTCAAGCGCGCTCTGGCCCACAACGCGGCCGCCGTGATCCTGGCGCACAACCACCCCTCGGGCGTGCTGGAGCCTTCGCGCGCCGACGAACTGCTCACGCAGACGCTCAAGAGCAGCCTGTCATTGGTGGATGTGCGTGTACTGGATCACTTCGTGGTGGGGCACACCGGCGTCGTTTCATTCGCCGAGCGCGGATTGCTCTGAAGGTGTTGTAGGCTTGGGGTCGTGAGCCCACCTCGTTCCAAGCCCGCATCACCGACCACGCTGAACGACTTTGCCGACTTGAAGAAGGCATTGCGTTCGGCTGCGCGTGAAGCAGCGGCACGGGCCGAGGCCGAACGGGTAGCGCGCGCCGAGCGCGAGAAGGCCCAGGCGCAGCGCGTGCAGGACCAGGCCTTGTTCCAGCAGTCCGTGGGCACGGTGCACCGGCTGCCTGACAAGAACCGCGCCGAGGCCCGGCGCACGCCCCCTGCCCCCATCCCGCAGCACCGTCAGCAGGATGAACAGGCCGTGCTGCAGGAATCACTGTCCGACGAGTTCGATGTCGAGACGCTGCTGGAGACGGACGAATCCCTGGCCTTCCGCCGCCCCGAGCTGGGCCCGGATGTGCTGCGCAAGCTGCGCCGTGGTGTGTGGGCCCTGCAAGGCCAGGTCGATCTGCACGGCCTGCGCAGCGAAGAGGCCCGCCAGGAGCTGGGCCGCTTCCTGCGTGATGCACAGGTGCGCGGCTGGCGCTGCGTGCGCGTGGTCCACGGCAAGGGCCTGGGCTCGCCCGGGCGCATCCCCGTCATCAAGGACAAGGTCAAGCGCTGGCTGGTGCAGAGCGACCGGGTGCTGGCCTTCGTGCAGGCCCGGGGCGATGAAGGCGGGGCCGGCGCGTTGATCGTGCTGCTGCAATCGGGCACCACGCCGCTGCAGGCCGCGCAGGAAGCCTGAGCGCGCTCAGGCCGCCGTCACAGGAGCGATCAGACGCCCTTGTTGCGCATCCAGTCGGCCGTCTGGAAGAAGGCCTTGCTCAGGCGCTCCTGCAGCACCGGATCCAGCGCCAGCTCCTTCATGGCCTGGGCCATGCAGGCCAGCCACTGATCACGCTCCAGGATGCCGATGGAAAACGGCATGTGGCGCATGCGCAGGCGCGGGTGGCCGAAGCGTTCGATGTAGTGGTTGGGGCCGCCCAGCCAGCCGCTGAGGAACCAGTAGAGCTTGTCGCGGGCCGAGGCCAGATCCGGCGGGTGCGTGGCGCGCAACTCGGCGTAGGCCGGCTCCAGGTCCATCAGGTCGTAGAAGCGGTCGACCAGGGCGCGCACGGCGCTGTCGCCGCCCACCCAGTCGTAGGCTGTGGCCGGTTGCTGGCCGTCGCCGGTGGCGGTGTCGTCGTCAGGGGAAGTCATGGCCGGCACTGTAGCCGCAAGCGCGCCTGTCTATGGCCTGTCTTGGCCCATCTGCGAACAAGGACGCCGGGGCGCCCTGCTCGCCAGAGGGAATCAGCCGCGGCTGTTCAGCTTGGTCGCGATCTGCACCACCCCCTGCGAGGCGGGGCAGCCGGGATGCAGCTCCAGCAGCAGCGAACGGCGCTGCACGGCACCGCGCACGCTGACATCCAGGGGGATGTCGCCGATGTAGTTGAGCTTGGGCGAGGTGCCCGAGGGCGTCAGCACGAAGCGCTCGACCACCTGCTGCAGTTGCTGGCAGATCGTGCGGCCTTCGCCTGCCCGGTTCACCTGGTTGATCACCATGTGCAATTGCTCGCGGCCCTGCTGGGCGGCCAGCACCTTGATGGTGGCGTAGGCATCGGTCATGGACGTCGGCTCGGGCGTGGCGACCACGATGATCTCGTGCGCGAGCGACAGCGCGAACAGCACGACATCGGAAATGCCGGCGCCGGTGTCCAGCAGCAGCACATCGAAGCGCGGCGACACCGTGGCGATGATGTCCATCAGCTGCTCGCGCACCTCGGGCGTCAGGCGGGAATACTCCACCAGGCCGGAACCGGCCAGCAGCACCGAGAAGCCGCCGGGCGCCGGCAGGATGGCTTCTTCCAGCTGGGCCTTGCCGGTGAACACGTCATGCAGCGTGATCTTGGGATACAGGTTCAGGACCACGTCCAGATTGGCCAAGCCCAGGTCGGCGTCCAGCACCAGCACCTTCAGGCCCTGCCTGCTGAGGGCGGCCGCCAGGTTCGCACTGAAGAAGGTCTTGCCTACACCACCCTTGCCACTGGTCACGGCCAGCGTGCGCGCCAGTCGCACAGTCGGCGGGGCGGAAGTCAGCTCGGGTTCGGTCATGGTCGCAGTCATGGAAAGGTATTCGGCAGTTCTTCGGCCGAACCTAAGCCCTCTTGCGCACCAGAGAGTGCGTCAGATTGCCCAAATGCGCCGAACAGCAAGCCTTTTTCTTCGGCGCTGACGACGGTGAGCGGGGGCATTTCCAGACAGGTAAGGTTGCGCCCTTCGGCCTTGGCGCGGTACAGCTGCTGATCGGCCCGTTCGGTCCACAGGGCCGCTGACGAGCGCACCCACTGTGGCGCAAACGCGCCGCCAACGCTGACGGTGATGTTCAAAGCCTGACCGCCGATGAGGGCGACCGGCTGGGCAGCCACTTTCGTGCGGATCCGCTCGGCCACGGCCTGCCCGAAGGCGGGGGGGCAGTTGGGCAGGATGATGGCGAATTCTTCGCCGCCGACACGGGCCACGGTGTCCATGGGGCGCACGCATTCGAGCAGGGTGCGCGCCACGCTCTGGATCACGACATCGCCGGCCGCGTGGCCATGGGTGTCGTTGACCTTCTTGAAGTGGTCGATGTCCAGCACCAGCAGCAGGGCGGGCTCGCCAGCGCGGGCCACGCGATCGACCTCGCGGCCAATGGCGACCTCGAACTGACGGCGGTTGACCAAGCCCGTCAGGGCATCGCGGCTGGAGACATCGCACAGGCCATCGATGATCGCCTGCAGCCACTCGACGGAGTCCGGCTGCAAGCCTTCGGGAAGCGCCCACCCCGCCTGCTGAAGCAGGTTGAGGGCCAGATCAAGCCTCAGGACGCGATCTTGCGCGGCAACCTGGAGCAGATCGGCTTCTGGAGAGGGAACAACTGGAGGCATGGAGGCAATGGCGCTCCGGGCGAGGGGCGGAAAATGAAAGAAAGTCTAACAGTGCCCGGAAAACTCAAGGCGCGAAATAACGGAGTAAATGTCTTTTGTTGATGCAATGTGGTCACCATCGCACACGGCGCTCAAGGGTTCGTCCGATTTGTCGATATGTGAACACGTGCAGGAATCGCCCTGCCTTTCTCCCCTGCCGAGAGCCTGTTCCCATAATGATGAACGCCCAGCAACGAGACCCGATCGGCGCCGCCCAGGACCGCGAGTTCAGCTTCAGCACGCGCGATTTCGACCGGGTTCGCTCCTTGATCTACCAGCGTGCGGGCATCCATTTGCACGAAGGCAAGCAGGCCATGGTCTACAGCCGGCTGTCGCGCCGCCTGCGTGACACCCAGCACCAGTCCTTCGACAGCTACCTTCAGTGGCTGGAGCAGACCTCGGGCGACACGGCCCAGCGGGAGTGGCAGGAGTTCGTCAACTGCCTGACGACCAACCTGACCGCCTTCTTCCGCGAAGACCACCATTTCCACACCTTCGCCGACTGGCTCAAGGCCCACGGCACGGGCAAGAGCATCCGCATCTGGTGCTGCGCCGCATCCACCGGCGAAGAGCCCTATTCCATCGCGATGACGGTGGCCGAGACCCTGGGCCTGCACGCCAGCGTGAAGATCATGGCCAGCGACATCGACACCAATGTGCTGCAGACGGCCTCGCGCGGGGTCTACAACGCCGATTCGCGCGGCCTGTCGCCAGGGCGCCTGCGCAATTTCTTCCTCAAGGGCAAGGGTGGCAATGAAGGCCAGATCCGCGTCAAGCCCGAGCTGGCGCGCATGATCGAGTTCAAGCCCTTCAACCTGATGCAGACGCACTGGTCGATGGGCGAACCCTTTGACGTGATCTTCTGCCGTAACGTGATGATCTATTTCGACCATGCGACACAGCGCAAGGTCCTCGAGCGCATGCACGGCGTGATGCGCCCCCACGGGCTTTTGTTCGTGGGCCACTCTGAAAACTTCACCGATTCGCGCGATCTGTTCAAGCTGCGCGGCAAAACGGTGTATGACAAGGTCTAACCCCCGCCGGAGCTCGACAGCATCATGATCAGCCCATCCTCCAGCAGTTCAGCCCGCAATGGCGGGCCGGGGCTGCATCCCGGCGTGTCATCGGTCGGCAATGCCATCGCCGCGCACAAGCGCGACCGCCTGGCCCGCCTGAAGGCGCGCACGCCCAAGCCAGGCGAGGCTTCGTTCTTCTTCTACGAGGCGCATTTCCAGTCCGACGCGGTGAAGATCCTGCCGGGCGAGTACTTCGTGCACGACGAGGACCTGCTGATCATGACCACGCTGGGCTCGTGCATCGCCGTGTGCCTGTGGGACCGCCAGGCCCACGTAGGCGGCATGAACCACTTCATGCTGCCCGATGGCGGCGGCAACGGCAACGAGTCGGGCCGCTACGGCTCGTACGCGATGGAGCTGCTGATCAACGAGCTGATGAAGATGGGTGCCAACCGCATGTCGCTGGAGGCCAAGGTGTTTGGCGGCGGCGCGGTGCTGTCGGGCATGAACAGCTTGAACGTGGGCGAGCGCAATACCGCCTTCGTGATGGACTATCTGAAGACGGAGCGCATCCCCATCGTCTCCAAGGACGTGATGGACGTGTACCCCCGCAAGGTGTGCTTCTTCCCGCACAGCGGCAAGGCCATGGTCAAGCGCCTGGCCCCCAGCAACCCCGAAGCCCTGGTGGCCCAGGAGCGCGCGGCCCTGCAGAAGGCCGCCACCACGCCAGCCTCGACCGGCGGCGGCTCCGTGGACCTGTTCTGAAGAATTGAGAGGCCGACCATGGCAAAGACAAGAGTGGTGGTGGTGGACGATTCGGCACTGGTCCGAAGCCTGCTCGCCGAGATCATCAACCGCCAGCCGGACATGGAGTGCATCGGCGCGGCCGCCGACCCGCTGGCGGCGCGCGAGATGATCCGCAACCTCAACCCCGACGTGATCACGCTGGACGTGGAGATGCCCAAGATGGACGGCATCGACTTCCTGTCCAAGCTGATGCGCCTGCGGCCCATGCCGGTGGTGATGGTGTCGACGCTGACCGAGCGCGGTGCTGACGTCACGCTCAAGGCGCTGGAGCTGGGCGCGATCGACTTCGTGGCCAAGCCCAAGATCGGCGTGGCCGACGGTCTGCGCCAGCTGTCGCACGACATCACCGACAAGATCCGCGTGGCCTCCAAGGCCCGCATCCACCGCCCGCCGCCCGCACCGGCCTCGATGATGAGCACGGGCGCGCATGCGGTACCCACGGCCCACGCGCCGGGCGCCCATGGCAGCGCAGCATCGCACGCTCACCACGCACCGGCCGCACCGCGCGTGACGCTGGCCTCGCTGGGACGGCTGTCCACAGAGAAGATATTCTTCATCGGCGCCTCCACCGGCGGCACCGAGGCCACCAAGGAAGTGTTGACCGCCCTGCCCGCCGACTGCCCGGCCGTGGTCATCACCCAGCACATGCCGCCCGGCTTCACGCGCAACTACGCCGCCCGCCTGGACGGCCTGTGCAAGATCCGTGTGAAGGAGGCCGAGGACGGCGAGCGCATCCTGCCCGGCCACGCCTACATCGCCCCCGGCGGCCTGCACCTGAGCGTAGAGAAATCCGGCGCCAACTACGTGGCCCGCGTGCGCGACGGCGATCCGGTCAACCGCCACAAGCCCAGCGTGGAGGTGCTGTTCAAGTCAGCGGCCGCCACCGTGGGGCCCAATGCCATCGCCATCATGCTGACCGGCATGGGCGCGGACGGCGCCACGGCCATGCGCGAGATGCGCGATGCGGGCGCCTACTGCGTGGCGCAGGACGAAGCCACCTGCGTGGTCTTCGGCATGCCGCGCGAGGCCATCGCAGCCGGCGCCATCAACGAGGTGCTGCCGTTGACCAAGATCGCCGGCCACATCATGGACCACCTGCGCAAGACGGCCGGGGCCCTGCTCAGCCGCGTCTGAGTCGCTGAGCCGGCTGCGTCCGGCCTGGGGCTCGAGCGCCATCAAGGCCGACCGACGAACAGCATCACCACGGGGCGCACGCTCTGTGCGGCACCCACGCCCAGGAAGACCGGTCCGATGGCCGTGTCCGCGCCCAGGTACAGGCTCATGCCGTGGCGCCACTGCCCTTGCTCAGGCGCGCTCCAGCGCTGCCAGGCGTTGCCAGCCTCCACACTGGCACCCAGGTACACCCCACGCGTGAGCGGTGCCGTGGCCAGGCGAAGGGCGTAGCCGGCGCGCACCAAAGCCACCTGCTGGCCGCTGAGCTGATCGGCCGCATAGCCCGACAGCTGCTGGAAGCCACCCAGGCCATAGCGCGAAAACTCCGGCAAGGCGCCCGTGGCACCAGCCACCCGCGCGGCCACCTGGAAGATGTGCGGGCCCACGCTGGTCGCGGCCTGCGCATTGAAATCCCAGCGGCTCATGGCCCCGGTCGAGCCTTCGGCGAGGCCATCGCCATAGCGGTGGCCATTGAAGTACAGCCCTTCGAAACGCCACCCGCGGGTCGGGAAGTTGGCGCTGTCGAGCTGGTCGAAGACGGTGCGCAGGCGCCAGCCGGCCTCGGTCCAGCGCTGCGTGTCCTGCGGCCCCAACCAGCGCGAGGACACCAGATCGGGCTCGTCACGCCCGCGCTGGCCGGACCAGCCCAGGCGGATCTCGCCCAGCTCGCGCCAGGTCAGGCCCAGGTCGGCACCGAGCATGCCGGAGCGGCGTGACAGTGACAGCGCCGGTTTGTCCGCCGGATCGTTGTAGACATCGGAGGTGCGGCGCATCAGCCCGCTGCTGACCGCCACAAAGGCGCGCAGGCCATCGCTGGGCAGGGCCCAGCCGACGGGGCGGTACCACTCGGTCTGGATGGACGGCGTGGAGCCCACACGGATGAAGTTGCGCCACTCCGCGCCGCTGTCGTCCAGCCAATGGCGGTTGTGCACCAGCTTGAGGTTGAAGGCGCTGCGGCCTTCGGAGTCGGCCGAGAAATCCAGCCCCAGCTGGATGTAGTCGGGCCCCCAGGGCTTGTCCTCCAGCCGGAAGACCAGGCCTTCGCCATCCGCGCGGCGCTCGATGCCGTAGTCGGTGCGCAGGTAGTCGCCGGTGGCTGCCAGGCGGCGCACGTCACGCTCGGCCTTGGCCACATCGAAATTCTCGCCAGAGCGGGTTTCCAGCGTGCCGGCCAAGACCTCGGGGTGGGTGTTGCGCGAGCCCTCGAAGCGCACTTCACGCAGCGGGCCGGGCTTGGCCGCAGGCTGGCCCTTGCGGTGCGCCTGCCAGCGGGCGTACTCGGCCTCGCTGACCTTGAGATCCTGCATGCGCAGCACCAGCGCCTCGGCCTGGATCTCGCCCTGGTCCATGAAGTCGCGGGCGCGGTTGAAGTCAGCCGCGGTGAGGCCATCGAGCACGGGGGCGATCAAGACATCACGCGGCGTGAGCGTGGCCAGGCTGCGCTGCACGTTCTGTTCGGTGAGGATGTTGATCATCTGCGCCGTCACGCCCGTGAACGACGAGAGCGTGTCGCGCTTGGACAGCGGCGTGCCGATGTTGACCACGATCAGGCGCTCGGCGCCCATGGCGCGCGCCACGCCCACCGGCGTGTTGTCGACCAGGCCACCATCACCCAGGATGCGCCCGCCCACCTCGACCGGCGCGAACACGCCGGGCACGGACATGCTGCTGCGCAGCGCGGTGGCCAGGTCACCGTCCTTGAGGATCACGGGCTGGCCGGTTTCCATGTCGGTGGCCACGGCGCGGAACGGCGTGGGCAGGTGATCGAAATCGGTGTACTGGCGCGCCGGCAAGGTCAGGCGACGAAGATGCGCTTCCAGGCCCCGGCTGGAGACAGGCCCCAGCGGGGCACGGACCCCGTCCGCACCAAAGCCCAGCTCGAACAGCGGCGAGACCTCGAAATCCTGCTCCTTGCGCCGCTGCGACAGTTCCCGTCGCTCCACGCGCGCCGCGAACACATTGTCCCAATCCAGGCGCAGCACTTCCTGCTCGACCTCCTTGGCCGTCATGCCGGTGGCGTACAGCCCCCCCACGATGGCGCCCATGGAGGTGCCCGCGATCACGTCCACGGGGATGCGTTCGCGCTCCAGCACCTTGAGCACGCCGACGTGGGTGAGGCCCCGGGCACCGCCGCCAGAGAGCACCAGGCCGATGCGAAGGCGCTGGGGCTCAGCGCCAGCCTTGCCCTGCTGAACCTGCGCTTGAGCCTGCACAGCCGGCAAGCCCATCAGCACCACCGCACAAACAGCCCAACTCCTTTGAGCCAGGCTCACCAGCAGGTGCCGACCAAGACATGAAGATGCACGCATGGCGAGATTGTGCCGACTCGGCCCACGAAAAAGCCGCCCGAAGGCGGCTGGCGATGCGTCCATCAGACAGGGGCTCAGTGCCCGTGCCCGACCTTCTCACCGGCCTTGAGCTTGTACACCGTGCCGCAGTAGGAGCAGCGGGCCTCGCCCGTGGTGGCCACGTCCAGGTAGACCTTGGGGTGGTTGCTCCACAAGGCCTGCTTGGGGTTCGGGCAGAACACCACGCCGGGGCCTTGCAGGTCAGCGGCCGTCACTTCCACCACGGCCTTGGGGGTTTGCACGTTTGCGCTCATCGGGGGACTCCTGCAATCAAACGAGGCTCAGACCTTGGTCAGCCACTCGGCGTACTTGGGGTTGCGGCCGTTGACGATGTCGAAGAAGGCCGTCTGGATCTTCTCGGTGATGGGGCCGCGCGAACCCTGGCCGATCTCGATGCGGTCCAGTTCGCGGATGGGCGTCACTTCAGCGGCGGTGCCGGTGAAGAAGGCCTCGTCGCTGATGTAGATCTCGTCGCGGGTGATGCGCTTTTGCACGATCTCCAGGCCCAGGTCCTTGGCGATCGCGAACACGGTGTTGCGGGTGATGCCGTTGAGCGCACCGGCCGACAGGTCGGGCGTGTAGATGACACCGCCCTTGACCACGAAGATGTTCTCGCCCGCGCCTTCAGAGACGAAGCCGGCGCTGTCGAGCAACAGGGCCTCGTCGTAGCCGTCTTCCGTGGCTTCCATGTTGGCCAGGATCGAGTTGCTGTAGTTGCTGACGGCCTTGGCCTGCGTCATCGTGATGTTGACGTGGTGGCGCGTGTAGCTGGAGGTCTTGACGCGGATGCCGCGCTTGAGGCCGTCTTCACCCAGGTAGGCACCCCAGGGCCAGGCGGCGACCATCAGGTGCACCTTGGCACCCTTGGGGCTCACGCCCATCTTCTCGGAGCCCAGCCACACCAGGGGGCGCAGGTAGCCGCTGTCCAGGTTGTTGGCCTTGATCACGTCGAGCTGGGCCTGATTGACCTGCTCCTTGGTGAACGGGATCTGCATGCGCAGGATCTTGGCGCTGTTGAACAGGCGGTCGGTGTGGTCCTGCAGACGGAAGATCGCCGGGCCCTGCTGGGTGTTGTAGGCGCGTACGCCTTCGAAGGCGCCACAGCCATAGTGCAGCGTGTGGGTCAGCACGTGGATCTTGGCATCGCGCCATTCCACCATTTGGCCATCCATCCAGATCTTGCCGTCGCGGTCGTCCATCGACATGGGGTATTCCTTTCGGGAGACTGCCCAGGGTGCACCGTAGTGCCGGGGCCGGTATCGCCGCGACAAGGGCGAGAGGAACAATGCGGCCGGGGCGGTGGGTGGGCGTCAGACCGTCGATTCTAACGCCGCGGGCCGCAGGGGGCCGCCTGAGGATCTTCCCGCGCGGCCACAGTGCACAGGATCAGCCCGGCCGGTGCGCCGCGGCCAGCGCGTCCAGGAAGGCCCGCACCGGCCGCGAAGGCTCGGGCGAGCGCCGCGTGATCGCCACGAAACGCACGCCGTACATGCACTCCGGGTGCGCCACCCGCTCGATCAGCCCGCCCTGCACGAAGGCCGCCGCGTAATGGTCGGGCAGGAAGCCCACATAGCGCCCGGACAGGATCAGCAGCGCGATGGCCTCCTGGTCGCTGGCGGTGGCCTGGCGGCGCAGGTTCAGGCGGTGCGTGGCCTCCATGTTGGGCGAGTGAAAGGCCAGCGCCGCATGGTCGCAGGCCTGCAGTTCATCCCAGCCCAGGCGGGCGTGGTCACGACCGAACAGCGGGTGCTGGCGGCCGCAGTACAGGTACATGGCCTCGTCGAACAGCTCCAGGTAGTCCAGGCTGTCGGATCGGCGGTGGTCCGGCACGATACCCAGGTGCAGCCGGCCGTCGATCACGCCGGATTCGATCTCGTTGAGCGAGGCCACGGTGATGTCCAGCGACACGTTGAGCGCCGCCCCCCGGAAGTCGCGGATCGCCTGGCTGATGCGCGCCAATGGGTTGGTGACGGTCTTGTCGAACAGGCCGATGGCCAGGGTGCCGACCAGCTCGGCGTGCATCTCGCGCACGTCGTTGCGAAAGCCGTCCATCGCGTCGAGCAGGCGTTGGGCGCCGTCGTAGACGCGCTGGCCGTCCGGCGTGAGCGCGAACCCGGCCCGCCCCCGCCGGCACAGTACCAGGCCCAGGCGGGTTTCCAGGTCCTTCAAATGCCGGCTCACGGTCGAGCGGCCGATGTTGAGCTCCAGCTCCGCCGCCGACAGGCCCCCGCTCTCCACCACCACCTTGAAGATGCGCAGCAGCCGGATCTCCGAATCACTGACCTGGCCGAGCAGGGCCTTCTTGACCATGAAAGTTTCAATCCTATGCAAGCAAGCGGCGATAGATGCCTGTTTATTAGAACAGAAGTGCTCGCCACAATGCACTGAAGCACTCACCTTGCATACCAGACAGCGCACACCACCATGGACCTGAGCGACCTGCCCTCCCCCGCCCCTGTGCCCTTGAGCGCCGCCCAGCTCGACGCGCACTGGATGCCCTTCACCGCCAACCGGCAGTTCAAGCAGGATCCGCGTCTGCTGGTCAGCGCCCGGGGCTGCCACTACCGTGATGCCGATGGCCGCGAGATCTTCGACGGCCTGTCGGGCCTGTGGACCTGCGGTTTGGGCCATGGCCGCGACGAGATCGCCCAGGCCGTGGCGCAGCAAGTCAGCACACTGGATTACGCGCCGGCCTTCCAGTTCGGGCACCCGCTGTCCTTCCAGGTGGCCGAGCGCATCGTCAAGCACATGCCCGAGGGCCTGGACCACGTCTTCTTCACCGGCTCGGGCTCCGAGGCGGCTGACACGTCCCTCAAGATCGCGCGGGCCTACTGGCGCCTGAAGGGCCAGGCCAGCAAGACACGGCTGATCGGTCGGCTCAAGGGCTACCACGGCGTCAACTACGGCGGCATCAGCGTGGGTGGCATCGGCGGCAACCGCAAGCTCTATGGCGAAGGCCTGCAGGCCGATCACCTGCCGCACACACAACTGCCCGGCAATGCCTTCTCGCGCGGCCTGCCCGATGAGGGTGCGCACCTGGCCGACGAGTTGCTGGACCTGATCGCACTGCACGATGCCTCCAACATCGCGGCCGTGATCGTCGAGCCCTTCTCCGGTTCAGCGGGCGTGGTGGTGCCGCCCAAGGGCTACCTGCAGCGCCTGCGCGAGATCTGCACGGCGCACAACATCCTGCTGATCTTCGACGAGGTCATCACCGGCTTCGGCCGCACGGGCGCCTGGACAGCCGCCAAGGCCTTCGGTGTCACGCCCGACATCCTCAACTTCGCCAAGCAGGTCACCAACGGTGTGATCCCGATGGGCGGTGTGGTCGTCAAGGGCGAGATCCACGACACCTTCATGAACGCCGGCGGCGCCGAACACCTGGTGGAGTTCCCGCACGGCTACACCTACTCGGCGCACCCGGTGGCGTGCGCTGCGGCCCTGGCCACGCTGGACCTGCTGGCGCAGAGCGATGCCCCCGGCCTGGTCCGCGCGCTGGCGCCGCATTTCGAGAACGCCGTGCACAGCCTCAAGGGTCGCCGCCACGTCAAGGACATCCGCAACATCGGCCTGGCCGCCGGCTTCACGATCGATGCACTGCCGGGCGATCCGGCCTGCCGCCCTTTCGAGATCGCGATGCGCTGCTGGAAGGCCGGCTACTACGTACGCTTCGGTGGCGACACCATCCAACTGGCACCGCCCTTCGTGTCCACACCCGCGCAGATCGACGAACTGGTCGCGGTGCTGGGCGAGGCGCTGGATCAGCAAGCCTGAGCGCCTGCGCCAACGCCGCACGACAATACCCCTCAAGAACCCACGCACAGCACAACACACACCATGCAGACCGTCGGACACTTCATCAACGGCCAGACCATCGCCGACACCGCCCGCACGCAAGAGGTCGTCGACCCGGCCCAGGGCCGCGTCACCAAGCACGTCGCCCTGGCCGCCAAGGCCACGGTCGAGCAGGCCATCGCTGCCGCCGAAGCCGCCTTCCCGGCCTGGCGCGACACGCCGCCCGCCAAGCGCGCCCGCGTGATGTACCGCTTCAAGCAACTGCTCGAAGAACGTGCTGACGACATCTGCGCCCTGATCACGTCCGAGCACGGCAAGGTGCTGAGCGATGCCCTGGGCGAGCTGCAGCGCGGCATCGAGAACGTCGAGTTCGCCTGCGGTGCGCCCGAACTGCTCAAGGGCGAGCACACCAAAAATGTCGGCCCCGGCATCGACTCGTGGAGCGAGTTCCAGCCGCTGGGCGTGGTCGCCGGCATCACGCCGTTCAACTTCCCGGCCATGGTGTCTTTGTGGATGTGGCCGCTGGCCGTGGTCTGCGGCAACACCTTCGTGCTCAAGCCCTCCGAGAAGACGCCTTCGTCCACGCTGTTCCTGGCGCAACTCGCGCTGGAAGCCGGCCTGCCCCCGGGCGTGCTCAACGTGGTCAACGGCGATAAGGAAGCCGTTGACGCGCTGCTCGACAGCCCCGTGGTGCAGGCCGTGAGCTTCGTCGGCTCCACGCCCATCGCCGAATCCATCTACACGCGCGGCTGCGCCAACGGCAAGCGCGTGCAGGCCCTGGGCGGCGCCAAGAATCACGCCGTGGTCATGCCCGATGCGGACCTGGACAACGCCGTGTCAGCCCTGATGGGCGCAGCCTTCGGCTCCTGCGGTGAGCGCTGCATGGCCATCCCCGTGGTCGTGGCCGTGGGCGATGACGTGGGCGATGCGCTAGCCCAGCGGCTGAGCACGGCCCTGAGCCAGATGAAGGTCGGCCCCGGCACCGTGGCCAGCAACGACATGGGCCCGCTGGTCACGCGCGCGCATTTCGACAAGGTGCGCGGCTACGTGGACGCCGGCGTGCGCGAAGGCGCCAGCCTGGTGGTCGATGGCCGCGAGGTGCAGGTCAAGGACGGCGGCGACGGCTACTTCCTGGGCGGCTGCCTGTTCGACAAGGTCACGCCGCTGATGAGCATCTACCGCGACGAGATCTTCGGCCCCGTGCTCAGTCTGGTACGCACCGCCTCGCTGGACGAGGCCATGGCCCTGATCGACGCGCACGAATACGGCAACGGCACCTGCATCTTCACGCGTGACGGCGAAGCCGCCCGCTACTTCACCGACCGCATCAAGGTGGGCATGGTCGGCGTGAACGTGCCCCTGCCCGTGCCCGTCGCCTTCCACAGCTTCGGCGGCTGGAAGCGCTCGCTGTTCGGCGACCTGAGCGCCTACGGCCCCGATGGCGTGCGCTTCTACACCCGCCGCAAGACCATCACGCAGCGCTGGCCCTCGTCCGGCGTGCGCGAGAAGGCCGCCTTCAACTTCCCCAGCAGCCAGTGAGCCCACGCACTGGCGCATGAGATGACACAGAGGCCGCCCCATGAGCGTCATCGTCCTGGGCAGCGGCGTCATCGGGATCACCACGGCCTGGTACCTGGCGCGCGCCGGTCACGAGGTCACGGGAATCGACCGCCAGAGCGGCCCGGCGCTGGAAACCAGTTTTGCCAACGCGGGGCAGATCTCGCCGGGCTACGCCTCTCCCAGGGCATCGCCCGGCCTGCCGATCAAGGCCCTGCGCTGGATGCTGCAGGCTCACTCGCCGCTGGCCATCGGGCTGGACGGCAGCCTCGACCAATGGCGCTGGATGTGGCAACTGCTGCGCCAATGCACGCCAGAGCGCTACGCCGTCAACAAGGAGCGCATGGTGCGGCTGGCCACCTACAGCCGCGATTACCTGCGCACGCTGCGGGCCGACACCGGCATCGCCTATGAAGGCCGGCAACTGGGCACCCTGCAGGTCTTCAGCACCGCAGCCCAGTTCGACGCCAGTACCCGCGATGTCGCCGTGCTGCGTGAAGCCGGCGTGCCACACACCTTGCTCACCACCGGGCCTGCGCTGCAAGGCATCAAGCCAGCCCCGAACACCAGCGCGCTGGTCGGCGGCCTGCACCTGCCCGGCGATGAAACCGGTGACTATCAGCAGTTCAGCACCCGGCTCGCGCACATGGCGCAGGCGCTGGGCGTGCGTTTTCAGTTCGACACCGCCATCGACAGGCTGCTCACCAATCAGCAGGAGATCACCGGCGTGCGTTTGGCAGGTGGCAGCGTCCTCCAGGCCCAGGCCTACGTGATGGCGCTGGGCGTCATGTCACCCCAACTCTTGCAAGGCTTGATCAAGCTGCCGGTGTACCCCGTCAAGGGCTACTCGATCACGGCGCCCATCACCGATGCCACACGCGCGCCACGCTCCACTGTGCTGGATGAAAGCCACAAGATCGCCATCACCCGCTTCGAGCACCGCATCCGCGTGGGCGGCATGGCCGAACTGCGCGGCTTCGACCTCAGCCTGCGCGCACGCCGCCGCCTCACGCTGGAAATGAGCCTGGACGGCCTGTTCCCCGATGCTGCAGACCTGCCCGCGGCCACATTCTGGACAGGCCTGCGCCCCATGACCCCGGACGGCACGCCCATCGTCGGCCCCACACCCTGGCGCAATCTGTACCTCAACACCGGGCACGGCACCCTCGGGTGGACCATGGCCTGCGGCTCCGCCCGCGTGCTGGCCGACCAGATCTGCGGGCGCGCAACGGACATCCGTACCGATGACCTGAGCGTGCAGCGTTACATCACCTCCACCACGACCATCCCGGCCGCCCCCAGCCAAGCAAGCACTGGTTCCACCTGATTCAGGTGTATCAAACTTTCGTCAGATGATGTAACAATGTAAGCGCATGTATACGCGTATGCATGTTTTTCCACTATCTCATTTGGGCGCTCCTCGGAGCGCCCTTTTTTTGTCCTCTGTGCTGCCATAGCTTGCCAGTCCTCGGCAAGCGCCCCCATCGGGGGCTGCTGATCCGCATGCCAGGGCCCTCCTACAAACACGTAGGAGGCGCCGGACCCCGCGCGCGGGATTCATTTTGTTCAGCTACAGCTCCACACTTTTGAAACAGACAGGTGTCCGGGAGGTGTAGGCCAGCGGCTCATGTCGGATTTCAGCATCAAGAGCGGCCACCAAGCCGTCAGACGACATGGGGTGGGCCTCCAGGGGCCCAAAGCGCACCATTCCATCAACCTGTCCAAGGACAACACACCATGCAATTCACGCTTCGCAGCCTCGCTGCAGCCGCCGCCCTCGCCCTGGGCTCCGCTGGCGCCTTCGCCGCTACGGCTGGCGACCTCGGCACCAACCCGAGCTATGCTGAAATCACTGGCTACGGCACACAGTTCGGCCCTGTCACCTTCTCCTACAGCTTCACGCTGGACTCGGCCACCAACCTGTCCGACCTGTTCGGCAGCCTGAAGGCCACGGACGAGTCCTCCATCCTGGTGACGCTGAGCGGCCCCACATCGTTCTCCACGACGATCACCCCGACGCTGACGACGCCCAAGTCGTTCACCTTCTCGGGCCTGGCCGATGGCGCCTATACCCTGTCGTTCGTCGCCACGCCGATCGCGTCGACCTTTGCGGCTTATGGCGGCTTCGCCACCACCGTGGCGGCCGTGCCTGAGCCCGAATCGATGGCCCTGGTGCTGGCGGGCCTGGGTGTGATGGGCATGGTGGCTAGACGACGTACCTCTGTGCGCGCCTGAAACGCCAAGCGACATCGTCAAGAAGAAGCAAAGGGCCCTGAGGGGCCCTTTTGTTTGTCCCTCCGCCGCTGCCTCTGGCGGACAGGCCTGTCAGCATGAAACAAGCCCAGAAACGACAAACGCCGGCAAAGCCGGCGTTTGTTAAATTGGTTGCGGGGGCAGGATTTGAACCTACGACCTTTGGGTTATGAGCCCAACGAGCTACCAGACTGCTCCACCCCGCGGCAGAGACGTAAACTATAGCATGTTTTTTCTGTTGTGCGCAAGGGGTGCAGAAAAACTTCAAAAGATCTTTCAGGCAACACACATCAGCGAGCAACAAAAAAACCAGCATCACTGCTGGCTTTTTTGCATCAGTGCCGAGCATGCGCCCGGCCTGTCAGGCTGGCTTATTCAGCGGCGCCTTCGGTAGCAGCTTCTTCAGCCACTTCGGTGCGCTCGACCAGCTCCATGTAGGCCATGGGAGCGTTGTCGCCCACACGGAAACCCATCTTCAGGATGCGGGTGTAGCCACCAGGACGCTTGGCGAAGCGGGGGCCCAGCACGTCGAACAGCTTGACCACGTTGTCGCGGTTGCGCAGGCGGTCAAATGCCAGACGGCGGTTGGCCACCGTCGGCTCTTTGGCCAGGGTGATCAGCGGCTCGACGATGCGACGCAGTTCCTTGGCCTTGGGCACGGTGGTCTTGATGCCTTCGTGCTCGATCAGCGAATTGGCCATGTTGCGGAACATGGCGGCGCGGTGAGACGAAGTACGGTTGAGTTTACGGAGTCCGTTTCCGTGACGCATGGTGCTTTCCTTTCCTTATAAAACCGGCGGCCGTTTCAAGGTACCGCCGGGTGCACCGGGTGGCTCTGTGAGCCACCCACTTTCAAGATATCAACGCTTGTCCAGACCTTGCGGCGGCCAGGCTTCCAGGCGCGAGCCCAGGGCCAGACCACGCGATGCCAGCACTTCCTTGATCTCGTTGAGCGACTTGCGACCCAGGTTCGGGGTCTTGAGCAGCTCGGTCTCGGTGCGCTGGATGAGGTCGCCGATGTAGTAGATGTTCTCGGCCTTGAGGCAGTTGGCGGAACGGACCGTGAGTTCCAGCTCGTCCACGGGACGCAGCAGGATCGGGTCGAAGTTCTGCGCGGCCTTGGCGGGCGCATCGATGAAGCTGCCCAGCTCGCTGCCTTCCAACTGTGCGAACACGGCCAATTGTTCAACCAGGATCTTGGCCGAAGCACGGATGGCTTCCTCCGGCGAGATGGCGCCGTTGGTTTCGATTTCCATGACCAGCTTGTCCAGGTCGGTACGCTGTTCTACACGGGCGCTTTCAACCGTGTAGCTCACGCGCTTGACCGGCGAGAACGAAGCGTCCAGCACGATGCGGCCGATGGCCTTGGTCTCTTCGCCGTAGCGGCGCAGGGTACCCGGCACATAGCCGCGGCCCTTCTCGACCTTGATCTGCATGTCCAGCTTGCCGCCTTGCGACAGGTGGCAGATGACATGGTTGGGGTTCACGATCTCGACGTCGTGGGGGGTCTGGATGTCGGCGGCCGTGACCGGGCCTTCGCCATCCTTGCGCAGCACCAGGGTGACTTCGTCACGGTTGTGCAGACGGAACACCACGCCCTTGAGGTTCAGCATGATGTGTACGACGTCTTCCTGCACGCCGTCCAGCGTGGAGTATTCGTGCAGCACACCGGCGATGGTGACTTCCGTCGGCGCAAAACCCACCATCGACGACAGCAGCACGCGGCGAAGCGCGTTGCCCAGCGTGTGACCATAGCCACGCTCGAAAGGCTCGAGTGTGACTTTGGCGCGGTGGCCGCCCAGCGGCTCCACCTGGATGGCTTTGGGTTTCAGCAACGTGGTTTGCATGAGGCCTTCCTGTCAATACCCTCGGCTCGTTACACCGATAAGGCTGATGGACCAACCGGTCTTGCGACCGGCAACTTTTTGAAAAAACGACAGCAGGGCTACCGGGCGCAGCCAGCACGGCCAGCGCCCGAAAGCCCTGAAAGAATCAACGCGAGTACAGTTCGACGATCAACGATTCGTTGATGTCGGAGCCGAATTCGTCGCGGTCAGGGGCCTTCTTGAAGACGCCTTCCAGCTTGGTGGCGTCAACTTGCACCCAGCCCGGCATGCCGATGGACTCGGCCAGCTTCACGGACTCTTGCACGCGGGCCTGCTTCTTGGCCTTGTCGCGCACGGCGACGACATCGCCCGACTTCACGCTGTACGACGGGATGTTCACGACCTGGCCGTTCACCGTCACGCCCTTGTGGCCCACCAGCTGGCGAGCTTCAGCGCGCGTGGAGCCGAAGCCCATGCGGTACACGACGTTGTCCAGACGTGATTCCAGCAGCGACAGCAGATTCGAGCCGGTGTTGCCCTTGCGGCGCTCGGCTTCGGCGAAGTAGCGGCGGAATTGCTTCTCCAACACGCCGTACATGCGCTTGACCTTCTGCTTTTCACGCAGTTGCAGGCCGAAGTCGGAGGTGCGCGAACCGGAGGTGCGGCCGTGCTGACCAGGCTTGGTGTCGAACTTGGCCTTGTCGCTGATGGGGCGACGGGCGCTCTTCAGGAACAGGTCGGTGCCTTCGCGGCGGGCCAGTTTGGCCTTGGGTCCGAGATAACGTGCCACTTGAGTGTCCTCTCAAATCAGTCTGACGTCAGCGGCGGCATGGGCCGTCCGACGCGAGTTCGGCGGATATTGTTGTGCGCTCGAACGGTGGTCTTGAAATGGCGCAGGCCGCTCAAAAGCGGCACGCGCGCGAAAAACCTGCGATTATAGCCACAGGACAACCCTTATTACATGAATACCAGACAACTCTGAATGGATTTGTCAAGCAATGACCACGCTCGCCGGGGTTACGCGACGGTGACGCTCCTTGCTGCGTGCAAAGACTGCAAAGACCGGATCACCAAAAGGCAACGCCTCGCCGACGGACCAGCCGCGGGCGAGGCGCACAGAGCCGAATCAGATGCGACGACGCTTCTGGGGACGGCAGCCGTTGTGCGGCACGGGGGTCACGTCCGAGATCGAGTTGATCCGGATACCCAGCGAAGCCAGGGCGCGAACCGAGGACTCACGACCAGGACCGGGGCCCTTGATCTCGACGTCCAGGTTCTTGATGCCTTGCTCTTGAGCGGCACGGCCAGCCACTTCAGCAGCCACCTGGGCAGCGAAGGGGGTGGACTTGCGCGAGCCCTTGAAGCCTTGACCACCGCTCGAGGCCCACGACAGGGCGTTGCCCTGACGGTCCGTGATGGTGATGATGGTGTTGTTGAACGAGGCGTGCACGTGAGCGATGCCGTCTGCAATGTTCTTGCGGACCTTCTTGCTCACACGGCGGGCCGCGCTGTTGGCAGGTGCTTTAGCCATAAAAACCTTCTCTCTCGACGAGCCCCGACCGAGGCCGGGGGCAGTATCTTATTGATTGGCGAAGATCACTTCTTGCCAGCGATCGCCTTGCGCGGACCCTTGCGGGTACGGGCATTGGTGCGAGTGCGCTGACCGCGGCAGGGCAGGCCACGACGGTGACGGAAACCGCGGTAGCAGCCGATGTCCATGAGGCGCTTGATGTTCATGGACAGCTCGCGGCGCAGGTCACCTTCGATGGTGAGCTTGCCCACTTCGTCCCGGATCTTTTCCAGGTCACCGTCGGTCAGTTCCTTGATCTTCTTGTTGAAGGGAATACCGGCGTTCGAGCAGATCTTCTGCGCGGTGGTGCGGCCAATGCCGTAGATGTGCGTCAAGCCAATCTCAGTGTGCTTGTGCGGTGGGATGTTGATGCCAGCAATACGTGCCATAGCTGTCCTCTGATACCGTGATAGTTCGCCAGCCGGGGCTTAGCCCTGGCGCTGCTTGTGACGGGGGTCGGTGCAGATCACGCGAACCACGCCCTTGCGGCGAATGATTTTGCAATTGCGGCACATTTGCTTGACTGATGCCGAGACTTTCATGGTTTTCTCCTGGTCCGCTGATTGCTCAGCGGGGATTCACGCTTCGTAAACCGGGTCTATGAATTCGCTCACTTCGCCCGGAATACGATGCGAGCACGGGTCAATTTTCAACCGGAGGGTGTGCAGCGGATGGTTTTGATCATCTCGCCGTGTGCCGTGCACACACCCACCGGGGGTCAACTTGTTTTGAAATTCGCCTTCTTCAGCAGCGACTCGTACTGCTGGGACATCACATAAGACTGAACTTGCGCCCAGAAGTCCATCGTGACGACCACGATGATCAACAGGGAGGTTCCACCGAAGTAGAACGGCACGTTGTACTTGAGCACCAGAAACTCGGGCAGCAGGCACACCAGGGTGATGTACGCCGCGCCAACCAGCGTCAGACGGGCCAGGATCTTGTCGATGTACTTGGCCGTGTTGTCGCCAGGACGAATGCCAGGAATGAACGCGCCGCTCTTCTTCAGGTTGTCCGCCGTCTCACGGCTGTTGAACACCAGCGCCGTGTAGAAGAAGCAGAAGAACACGATGGCCGCGGTGTACAGGATCACGTAGATCGGCTGACCGGGGGACAACATGCCCGCCAGATCCTTCAACCAGCGCATGCTGTCGCCCGTGGCGAACCAGCCCACGGCAGTCGCCGGCAGCAGGATGATCGACGAGGCGAAGATCGGAGGGATCACGCCGGCCATGTTGACCTTCAGCGGCAGGTGCGACGACTGACCACCATAGACCTTGTTGCCGACCTGGCGCTTGGCGTAGTTCACCAGGATCTTGCGCTGACCACGCTCCACGTACACCACACCGAAGGTGACCAGGATCACGATGGCAATGATGAAGATGGCGGCCGGGATGCTCATCGCACCGGTGCGGATCAGCTCGAACAGACCACCGATGGCGCTGGGCAGACCCGCAGCGATACCGGCGAAGATCAGGATCGAGATGCCGTTGCCCAGACCACGCTCGGTGATCTGCTCACCCAGCCACATCAGGAACATCGTGCCGGCCGTCAGGCTCACCACCACGGTGAACACGAAGGCAGGCCCCGGGTTCAAGGCATAGGCCGCCACACCCTGCGCCGCGAAGAACGACTGGATGATGGCAATGCCCACCGTCAGGTAACGCGTGTACTGGGTGATCTTGCGACGACCCGCTTCGCCTTCCTTCTTGAGCGCCTCGAGCGTGGGCACCACGTAGCCCATCATTTGCATGATGATGGACGCCGAGATGTACGGCATGATGCCCAGCGCGAACACGGTGAACTTGGACAGCGCGCCGCCCGAGAACATGTTGAACAGGTTCAGGATGCCGCCCTGCTGGCCCTTGAAGAACTGGAGCAGTTGCGCGTTGTCGATACCGGGCACTGGGATGTGAGCCCCGATGCGGTAGACGACAAGCGCAAGCAGCAGGAACGTCAGCCGACGACGCAGGTCGCCGAACTTGCCGCTCTGTGCCAGTTGGGTCGGAGAAGTAGCCATGAGTCCTGTTCAGTCTCGAGTGATGCCGATGCCGGAGCTTACTCGCTCAGCGAGCCGCCAGCGGCTTCGATCGCAGCCTTGGCACCCACGGTCGCGCCGATGCCTTTGAGGGACACCTTCTTGCTCAGCTCGCCCGACTTGATCACCTTGACGACCTTGGCCAACTGGGGGATCAGACCGGCTTGCTTGAGCACCAGCACGTCCACGTCGGTGGCGTCCAGGGCTTGCAGCTCGCTCAAGGTGACCTCGGCGTTGTACTTCAGCAGGTGCGACTTGAAACCGCGCTTGGGCAGACGGCGCTGCAGAGGCATTTGACCGCCTTCGAAGCCCACCTTGTGGTAGCCACCCGAACGCGACTTCTGACCCTTGTGACCGCGGCCAGCGGTCTTGCCCAGGCCCGAGCCGATGCCACGGCCGACGCGGCGCTTGGCGTGCTTGGCGCCCTTGGCGGGCTTGATGCTATTGAGTTCCATGGTATTTCCCTACGTTGCGGTGGCTCAGACCACCTCAACCATGTAGCGGACCTTGTTGATCATGCCGCGCACAGCGGGCGTGTCTTCCAGGACGCGGGTGCCGTTCATACGGCGCAGGCCCAGGCCACGCACGGTGGCGCGGTGGTCGGCCTTGGTGCCGATGGGGCTGCGGACCAGCTTGACGGTCAGGGTTTTCTTTTCGCTCATGTCAGCTCTCCTGCGGATCAGTTGAAGATTTCTTCAACTGTCTTGCCGCGCTTGGCCGCCACTTCCGACGGAGTCGTCGAGCGGCTCAGGGCGTCGAACGTGGCGCGAACCAGGTTGTAGGGGTTGGTCGAACCGAAGCTCTTGGCCACGATGTCGGTCACGCCCATCACTTCGAACACGGCGCGCATCGGGCCGCCGGCGATGATGCCGGTACCAGCGGGTGCGGGAGCCAGCAGGACGCGCGAGGCGCCATGCTCACCGATCACGTTGTGGTGAACGGAGCCGTTCTTCAGCGAGACCTTCAGCATGTTGCGACGAGCCTGGTCCATGGCCTTGGACACGGCCAGCGGCACTTCACGCGCCTTGCCCTTGCCCATGCCGATGCGACCGTCGCCATCACCGACCACAGTGAGGGCGGCGAAGCCCATGATCCGACCGCCCTTGACCACTTTGGTCACGCGGTTCACCTGGATCATCTTCTCGCGGAGACCATCGTCGCGACCTTCGTCAGCCACTTTGGGTTGAAACTTAGCCATTTGGTATTCCTTCCGATGCCGGGCGCTTAGAACTGAAGGCCGGCTTCACGCGCGGCATCAGCCAAGGCCTTGATACGACCGTGGTAGGCAAAGCCCGAGCGGTCGAAAGCGACCTTCTCGACGCCAGCGGCCTTCGCCTTCTCGGCGATGCGCTTGCCAATCACGGAGGCGGCGTTCACGTTGCCACCCTTGCCAGCAGCACCCAGCTGCTCGCGGACTTCCTTCTCGGCGGTCGAGGCGGAAGCGAGCACCTTGGAGCCGTCGCCGGTGACGACGGTGGCATAGATGTGCAGGTTGGTACGGATGACCGTCAGACGCACGGCGCCTTGCAAGGCGATGCGGGCGCGCGTTTGACGCGAGCGGCGCTGGCGCTGTTCTTTCTTGGTGATAGACATGAATCAGCTCCTTACTTCTTCTTGGTCTCTTTCAAGACCACGCGCTCGTCGGCATAGCGGATGCCCTTGCCCTTGTAGGGCTCGGGCGGACGGAAGGCGCGCACTTCAGCGGCGATCTGTCCGACCACTTGACGGTCCACGCCCTTGATCAGGATCTCGGTCTGAGACGGGGTCTCGACCTTGATGCCGGCGGGCATGTCTTTGATCACGGGGTGCGAGAAACCGATCTGGAGATTCAGCTTCTGGCCTTGGGCCTGGGCACGGAAGCCCACGCCCACCAGGGTCAGCTTCTTCTCGAAACCCTTGCTCACGCCGTTGACCATGTTGTTCACCAGGGCGCGAACGGTACCGGACATCGCATTGGCGGCGGCGGTATCGTTGGCAGGGGTGACCTTGAGCACGCCAGCGTCGTTGGCCACGCGGGCCAGTTCGGACTGGGGACGGCTCAGGGTGCCCAGGGCGCCCTTGACGGTGATTTGATCTGCAGTGACCTGCACGTCCACACCTTGGGGGACGGCGATCGGCATTTTTCCTACGCGGGACATGTCGATGGCTCCTCGATCAGGCGACGTAGCAGAGCACTTCGCCGCCGATACCGGCAGCGCGCGCCTTGCGGTCGGTCATCACGCCTTGCGGGGTGGTGACGATGGCCACACCCAGGCCGTTTTGGACCTGAGGGATGCTGTGACGGCCTTTGTACACACGCAGACCAGGCTTGGACACGCGCTCGATCTTCTCGATCACGGGACGGCCTGCGTAGTACTTAAGGGCGATTTCCAGCGTGGGCTTGGCAGCCTCGCCGGTGACGTTGAATCCGTCGATGTAGCCCTCGTCCTTCAGGACCTGGGCGATCGCGACTTTCAGCTTCGACGACGGCAGCGCCACGGTGGCCTTTTCGACCATTTGGGCGTTGCGAATGCGCGTCAGCATGTCGGCGATGGGATCACTCATGCTCATGGGATAACTCCTGTTCGTTCCCTGCCGACTTACCAGCTTGCCTTGGTGACACCGGGGATGTCACCGGCAAATGCCAGTTCGCGGATCTTGCTACGGCCCAGGCCGAACTGACGGAAGGTGCCACGGGGGCGACCAGTCAGGTTGCAGCGGTTGCGCAGACGGGTGGGGTTGGCGTTGCGGGGCAGCTTTTGCAGTTCCAGGCGGGCGGCGTAACGCTCGTCGTCGGACTTGTTGGCGTCATCGATGACGGCCTTGAGTTCGGCGTACTTCTTGGCGTACTTGGCAACCAGCTTTTCGCGCTTTTCTTCGCGTTGCTTCAGAGAGACTTTAGCCACGTTCCACCTCAGTTCTTGAACGGGAATTTGAAAGCCGCCAGCAAAGCCTTGGCTTCCTCATCGGTCTTGGCGGACGTCGTGATGCTGATGTTCAGACCACGGATCGCGTCGATCTTGTCGTACTCGATTTCCGGGAAGATGATCTGCTCTTTGACGCCGACGTTGTAGTTGCCGCGGCCATCGAACGAACGACCGGAGATACCACGGAAGTCACGCACGCGGGGCAGCGAGATGGTGACGAAGCGGTCCAGGAATTCGAACATGCGCACGCCACGCAGGGTGACCATGCAGCCGATGGGCATTTGCTCGCGGATCTTGAAGCCGGCGATGGCCTTCTTCGACTTGGTGACCACGGGCTTCTGGCCGGCGATCTTGGTCAGGTCGCCAACGGCGTGTTCCATGACCTTCTTGTCGGAGACCGCTTCGGACACACCCATGTTCAGGGTGATCTTGGTCAGGCGGGGCACTTCCATCACCGACTTGTAGCCGAACTTGGCCACCAGGTCAGGCACCACTTTTTCGCGGTAGAAGTCTTGCAGACGGGCAGTTTGTTGCGTCATGGCTTACCTCTATCAAGCCTTGATTTCTTCGCCGCTGGACTTGTAGACGCGCACTTTCTTGCCGTCATCCAGGAGCTTGATACCCACGCGATCCGCCTTGCCCGACACGGCGTTGAAGATCGCCACGTTGGATTGGTGGATCGGCATGGTCTTGTCGACGATGCCGCCGGTCGTACCCTTCATGGGGTTGGGGCGCACGTGCTTCTTGGCAACGTTCACACCTTCGACCAACAGATGATCGGCATCGACGCGAGCGGAGATGGTGCCGCGCTTGCCTTTGTCACGACCGGTCAACACGATGACCTGATCGCCTTTGCGGAGTTTGTTCATGGGAGCTGTCCTTTGCCTTTGCCACCAGGTAAGCCGCTGGGCTTACAGAACCTCGGGGGCCAGCGACACGATCTTCATGAAGCGCTCGGTACGCAGTTCACGCGTGACCGGGCCGAAGATACGGGTGCCGATAGGCTCCAGCTTGGTGTTGAGCAGCACGGCGGCATTGCCGTCGAACTTGATGAGCGAGCCGTCCTGGCGACGAACGCCCTTGGCGGTACGAACCACCACGGCGCTGTAGACCTCGCCCTTCTTGACGCGACCACGAGGTGCAGCTTCTTTGATGCTGACCTTGATGATGTCGCCAATACCGGCGTAACGACGCTTGGAGCCACCGAGCACCTTGATACACATGACGCTCTTGGCACCCGTGTTGTCAGCGACATCGAGTCGCGATTGCATTTGGATCATTTTTACCCCAACTTGCACCTATCGGCTGCGCAACATCTGCGCAACAACGACTGGACAGTCTTGGGCCCGTGGATCGGGCGGATCTGACTAACGGCCGTTTGCCTGGAATCACCCACCACAGCAGCCCGACAACCCTGACCCCTGTGCATGGGGGCCCGAACCGTCTTGGCCGAGGGCATTAGGCTGGCAAACAGCCTTTTACTCAGCGAAGCCTTGCATTATGCACGAGTTTGTGCGCAGTGGTCAAGGGTATTGTGAAAAGAAGCAAATCGAGGGGCCGCGCGGGTGGCGCCCCCCCGATCAGGCTGTGCCGCCGACGGTCAGGCCGTCGATGCGCAGGGTGGGCTGGCCCACACCGACGGGCACGCTCTGGCCTTCCTTGCCGCAGGTGCCGACGCCGCTGTCGAGCTGCAGGTCGTTGCCGATCATGCTGACGCGGGTGAGCGCGTCCGGACCATTGCCGATGAGCGTGGCGCCCTTGACCGGGTACTGGATCTTGCCCTTTTCGACCCAGTAGGCCTCGCTGGCCGAGAACACGAACTTGCCGCTGGTGATGTCGACCTGGCCGCCACCGAAGTTGACGGCGTAGAGGCCCCGGTCGATCGAGGCGACGATTTCCTGCGGATCCTTGTCGCCGGCCAGCATGTAGGTGTTGGTCATGCGCGGCATGGGCAGGTGGGCATAGCTTTCGCGGCGGCCGTTGCCAGTAGGGGCCATCTTCATCAGGCGGGCGTTGGTGGCGTCCTGGATGTAGCCGCGCAGGATGCCGTCTTCGATGAGGACGGTGCGTTGCGTGGCCTGGCCTTCGTCGTCGATGTTGAGCGAGCCGCGGCGATCGGCGATGGTGCCGTCGTCCAGCACAGTGACGCCCTTGGCGGCCACACGCTGGCCCAGGCGGCCGGAGAACACGCTGGAGCCCTTGCGGTTGAAGTCGCCCTCCAGGCCGTGGCCGACGGCCTCGTGCAGGAGGATGCCAGGCCAGCCGCTGCCGAGCACCACCGTCATCTCGCCAGCGGGCGCCGGGCGGGCTTCGAGGTTGACGAGGGCGGCATGCACGGCCTGGTCAACGTACTGCTGGAGCAGGTCATCGGTGAAGTAGGCCAGGCCGTAGCGGCCACCGCCGCCGGAGGAGCCGACTTCGCGGCGACCATCTTGTTCAGCGATGACGGTGAGCGACAGGCGCACCAGGGGGCGCACGTCGGCAGCCAGGGTGCCATCGGCGCGGGCCACCAGGACCACGTCGTACTCCATGCCCAGGCCGGCCATGACCTGCACGACGCGCGGGTCTTTGGCGCGGGCCATGCCCTCGGCCTTTTCGAGCAGGGCGACCTTGGCGGCGCTGTCGAGCGTGGCGATCGGGTCCAGGCCGGGGTAGAGGCTGCGGCTGGGGGCCACGCGGTGCTCGCCCACCTTGACCTTGCGGCTCTGGCCGCTGGAAGCGATGGTGCGCACGGTGCGGGCGGCGTCGAGCAGCGCGGCCTCGGAGATGTCATCCGAATAGGCGAAGGCGGTCTTCTCGCCAGCGATGGCGCGCACGCCCACGCCCTGGTCGATACTGAAGCTGCCGGATTTGACGATGCCTTCTTCCAGGCTCCAGCCCTCACTGCGGGTGAACTGGAAGTAAAGGTCGGCGTCGTCGACGCGGTGCTCGGTGATGACCTTGAGGGCCTTGAGCAGGGTGGATTCGTCCAGGCCGTAGGGGGCGAGCAGCAGCTCACGGGCGGTCTGGAGGCGGGCGATGGTGGCGTCGACGGCGATCATGGCCCCATTCTAGGAAAAAGGCCGCGTCTGCGCGCGGCCTGGGCGTGCGGGAGACAGATATTCTCTTGAGGAAACGCCGGGGCGCCCCAAGTTAGTGGCATCTGCTGGTGGACGGGCGTGGCGTCCCGTTGTCGATCATCGTGACCGGAGCAAATGAACACGATGTCAGCAAGATTGACCAGGTGCTGGAATCGATCGTGATCAAGCGCAAGGCACCGCCCAAACAGCGCAGCAAACACCTGTGCGCAGACGCGGGATACCGTGGCAAGCCCGCTGCCAAGATCATTGCCGAGCATGGCTACATCACGCATGTGGTTAATCGGCGCAAAGAGGCCGACAACAAGCGACGTGATCGAAGAAGAAGGCGCGCCGCTGGGTTGTCGAGGTTTGCCATAGTTGGTTCAATCGGTTCCGCAAACTCCTCGTGCGATACGAGAAGCTGGAACGCAGCTTCCTTGCGCTCAACCATCTGGCTGCTGCCATCATTGCGTTCCGCAAAGTACCACTACGCGCAAATATAATTTACGGATAGATTCTTAGTACTTCAACAGGGCCTTGACGCGGATCTTGTCCTTGTCCTGGAAGTTCTCGTCGACATAGCGCTGCATCTCGGCCTGCCGCTGGCTGTCCGACAGGTTGTTGGCGGCCTTCAGGCGCTCCCATTCGCTGCGGGCGGCGGCCAGGCGGCGATCCCACTCTTCCCATTGCTTGTCGACGGCCTCGAGGCGGTCGGCAGCGTCTTCGCCGTAACGGGCCGCGCGCTCAGCACGCACGGCGGCCGGGTCTTTGCCTGCAGCCATCTGGGGCACGGGCTCACCGACATCGGGCGGCGGCGCCTGGCCGGATTCGAGCTGGTTGAAGTAGGCCAGGAAGTTCTTTTCGTCGTCTGCGTAGAAGGCCTCGGCCCAGGCCTGGCCCAGGAGCTGGCGGCGCACGGAGCGTTGCTCTTCGAAGACGGGCATCCAGGTGTTGCGGTCGTTCTGGACGAACTGGTTCTTCCAGTCGTAGGTGCGGATCTTCCAGTACTTGTCGAACAGGTCGGTGATCTCGGTGGCGAGCTTGTCGCCATGGGCGATGCGGGCTTCGTCGTGGATCAGGCCACGGATCTCGGCGATGGAGACCTCGCCCAGACCCAGGATGTAGTACTCGAAGCGCCCGCGCAGGCCCTTGCAGGGCTTGAGCAGCTTGTCGGTGCTGACGCACCATTCGCCGGAAGGCTCGGTGCCCGCGAAGGAGCCTTCGCGGAACAGGCGCTGGCGCACTTGCTCGGGCGTACGTACCTGTTCGGCTTGGGGAGCAGCTACGGCCGGCGATGCATCACCGCCACCCAGGCCCCAGCCATTGGCCTGGCCGTGTCCGGCCTCACCACCACCCAGCAGGCGAACCCCGCCCCACTCCGCGCCACCGCGCTGGACCACCCATGCACCCACCAACACCGCCACGGCGGCCAGCGAGACCACCATCCATTTGATTCGTACCTGCATCGCTTGTTTCCTGGCTCGCATCCTTGAGGCCTTGCTGAGACCTTACCCATGGTGACACCCCGCCCTGCCCGTTCACATCGGTTCCTGCCCTCACCTGGAATGGGTGGTTGACTCAAAAGCAGGAAGGGTCAACCAGATGGCCTGGTCGACCCTTCCGTGTCAGCAAACCCGGCGCAGACCGGGCACGGCGTCAGACTTGGTTCAAAGGAAGGCCCACTTCAGGCGGTTGGCATGCTGAACATAGAAGGACTTGGGATCCGGCGCGCCCTTTCCGATGGCGCCCAGCACCTGGTTGATCTCGTCGAGGTGGTTCCAGGCGTAGTTGTCCTTGATGACATTGCCCCAGTGCGAGGAGCACTTGCTGACCAGGCCGTCGTTGGGTTCGGCGCCGAAGTAGTTGGCGGTATAGGCCAGCAGCGCGTCGGAAATGTCGCCGCTGTTGGTCTTGACCGAGGTGCCCGAGAACGAGTACCAGTTGATGCTGTTGCCCGCGATCTTGGCCGTGGTCGGGCCCTTGCCGCAGCTGGTGGTGGGCTTGCCGGTGGGGAACTTGGCGTTGAAGGCGGCAGCGCCCGGGGCGCTGAGCGCGGCCAGCGCGGTCTTGAGGTCGGCGCTCTGGTAGTTGGGGTTGCCCGTGAGCCAGCCGATCAGCTTGAGGCCGGCGGTGGCGGTCTGGTCGAAGCCGCCATCCGGGGTGGTGCCGGCCAGGATGTCATCGGCCACCCTGGAGCCCAGGTGCGTACCCGCCACGGAGCTGACGCTGGCGACCATGGCCGGCACGATACCGGCGGCGTAACGCACGGTGGGGCCGCCATGGCTGTGGCCGATCAGGTTGAATTTCTTGACGCCGTCCTTGGCAGCCCACTGCTGCAGTTGCTTGACCAGTTCCTCACCACGGAACTCGGTGGTCTGCGAGGGGTTGACGGAGGCGATGTAGACAGTGGCACCTTCGTCGCGCAGCGCACCGGGGATCTGGTAGAAGTAGTTCACCACGCCCAGGATGCTGTCGAAGCCAATGAAGCCATGCACCAGCACGATGGGGTACTTGGTCTTGGCGGTGGTGCCGGCGTGGGCCGCGGGCGCGGCCACGAGGGCGAAGGTGGTGGCGGCAGCCACACAGGTGGCGCGCAGGATCTGGGTTGGGTTCATGCGTTTCTCCAGGCGTCTCGTCTCAGGACGCTCATTGAAATTGATTTTTCGCGTTAATCGATAATTGATATATCAATGCGCGGCCTGGATTGTTCATGGGGGGCCTGTGAAGCGCCCCGGGGGTTAGCCCCTGGAAGCAGGGTTTGCGATGAAGAGGCTAACCCGCCGCCCGCGATCAGCGCATGACCGGGGTGTGATCCGGGCATGAAAAAAGCCGGTGCAGAGCACCGGCTTTCCGAGGAGAGTAATACGCGCGCCGGCCAAAGCCGGCGTCAGATCACAGGCCCTTGCTCTTGAGGCGGCCCACGATGTTCACGTAGTAGGCCTTGGGATCAGGCGCACCCTTGCCGATGGTGCCCAGGACCTGGTTGATTTCGTCCAGGTGGTTCCAGGGCAGGGTCATGTCGATCTGCTTGCCCCACTTGGCTTCGTCAGGCGACACCAGACCGTCGTTGACGGTCGTGCCGTAGTACTTGCCGGTGTAGGCCAGGATGGCGTCGGAGATGTCCCAGCCATTGGTCTTGACCAGGTTGCCGGCGTAGGAATAGAAGTACTGGCCGTTGGCGTACTCGGCGTTGCGGCCGGCCGGGAATTCCTGGTTGAAGCGCTCGGCGTCGGTGCTGCTCAGGGCCTTCAGGGCGGTCTTGAGGTCGGCGCTCTTGTAGTTGGCGTTGCCGGTGAGCCAGCCGATCAGCTGCAGGCCGGCGGTGGCAGCCTTGTCGAAACCGCCGTCGGGCGTGGTGCCCTTCAGGATCTCGTCAGCGACCTTGGAGCCATAGTGCGTGCCGGACATGGTCGACACGCTGGCGATGTCGCTGCGCGTGGCGGCGGAGTAGCGAACGGTCGGGCCGCCATGGCTGTGGCCGATCAGGTTGAACTTCTGGATCTTGTTGTACCAGGGGCTGGCAGCCTTCCAGGCATCGAGTTGCTTGTTGAGCTCTTCACCACGGAACTCGGTGGTCTGCGAGGGGTTGACCGAAGCGATGTAGACGGTGGCGCCTTCATCGCGCAGCGCGCCGGGGATCTGGTAGAAGTAGTTGACAACGCCCAGGATGTTGTCGAAACCGATGAAACCATGGACCAGCACGACGGGGTGCTTGGTCTTGGCGGCGGTGCCAGCGTGAGCGGGGACGGCGGCCACGGCAACAGCGGCGACGGCTGCGGCGGCGGCAATGTGGCGGATCTTCAGAGCTTTCATGCGTTTTCTCCTCTTCGTGCACAGCGGTCTGCTGCTGCGATCAATTATTCGGATGTCGTTATTCGCCCCCCTCAAGGGGGAACCCTGGTTTCCCGGGTTTGCACGACCCCGCATTCACGTGGAGAAAAATGTCCAAGCTCTGTTTTTGTACTGCACCGCAGAAATTTTGGTGTAAGGCTGCTTAAGCGGACTCAATCCGCCTCACGCTGACGGGTCTGGCGCCGTGCCAATGCGTGGTCGTACAGACGGTTGCGCGGCTGCCCGGTGGCATCGGACAGCAAACGCGCCGCTTCCTTGAGGGGCAGGTGCTCGGCCAGGACGTTCAGCACCTCGCTGACCGGCCCGGGCAGTTCTGCATCGCCGACATCGCCCTGAGCACTGACGGCATGCCACACCAGCGCGAATTCACCGCGCTGGCGATTGGGCTCGCCCACCCACGCAGGCAAGGCCTGGGCCGGCAGGGTATTGATCTCTTCGAACTGCTTGGTGAGTTCCCGCCCGACAGTGACAAGCCGCTCCGGGTCGATGCCGGCCAGATCATGCGCCAGTTCTGCAATGCGGTACGGCGATTCAAACAAAACGACCGCGCCGGGCAACTGCCGCAGGCCCAGCAGCGCCTCGCGCCGGGCCGCGCCCTTGGGCGGCAGGAAGCCCACGAAGGTGAAGCCCTGGGCCTGCACATCCCCCGCGGCGGACACCAGGGTGACGGGCGCGCTGGCCCCTGGCAGAGGCACCACGCGCAGACCGGCGGCCCGCACAGCGCGCACCAGGCGCGCGCCTGGATCCGACACGCCGGGCGTGCCCGCATCGCTCACGTAGACCAGGCGCTGGCCGCCCTGCAGGGCCTGCACCACGGATTGGGCGGCCTCGTTCTCGTTGTGCTCGTGCACGGCCATCAGGCGCTTGTCCAGGCCCAGGTGCTGCAGCAGGCGCTGCGTCATGCGCGTGTCTTCGCAGGCCACGGCATCGGCCAGCGCCAGCACGTGGATGGCGCGCAGGGTCAGGTCGGCCAGATTGCCGATGGGCGTGGCGACAACATACAGCGCGCCTGCGGGATACTGCTGGCTGCCGGCGGCCATGGCCGCGGTCTGGAGGAGCAAGGTGGCATCGACCGTCACGACGAAATCCCGGGGAGATGAGGCGGAAGGCCAGGCGCTGGCCCATCTGCAGGCACAGGGCCTGACGCTGGTGGAGCGCAATTATCGGTTGGCGCGCGGCCCCCGTGCGCGCGGCGCAGAGGTAGACCTGATCATGCGCGATACCGACGGCACCTTGGTGTTCGTGGAAGTGCGCGCGCGCCGCGATGCAGGCCATGGCGGTGCCGCCGCCTCGGTATCGCGCGGCAAGCAGCGCCGCTGCATCCTGGGCGCACGCCACTACCTGATGACGCTGAACACGCTGCCGCCCTGCCGCTTCGACGTGGTCGCCATCGAGGGCGACACGCTGAACTGGATCCGTGGGGCCTTCCTGGCCGATGACTGATCAGCGCTGACTTATGATCGGAGGGCATGTCTGATCCCTTGTTGACTCCCCCCTTCCTGTCCCAGTCCATCGCGCAGGCCGCCGACGGCCTGTACCAGTCCTCGGAGCGGCTGGCGCAACACCTGCACGCCGCGGCCCTGGCCATCGTGCACGGCCTGACCAGCGGCAGCCGCGTGCTGTGCGCCGGCGAGCGCGAAGGCGTGTGGCTGGCCCAGCAGGCCGCCCACCTGCTGGTGCAGGGCACGGGCCGGCCG
>NZ_JBASTH010000034.1:0-1791 GCF_049274795.1 Aquabacterium sp. | reverse complement strand
TCTTCAGGCTGAGCGAGGTCAGTTCACCTTGACCGTACGCATGTCCACGCGGTTATCGGCACGGTGGACCAGTTCCACGTTCTTCTTCATGGCCCATGGGATCACCTGGTCATGCAGCGGAATGTGGGACACCGTATCGTTTGACAGTTGCAACGCTTCGGTAAGCATGCGCGAGCGCACGGGCGCATCAGTTTCAGCCTTGATGCGGTCCACCAAGTAGTCCATGCGCTGGTTGCTGTAGCGACCCACGTTGTAGTTGCCGTCGCCGCCCTGCCCCACAGTGCGCACCAGCGACTGCAGGCTATACAGTGCATCGAAGGTCGGCACGCCCCAGCCCAGCATGTAGATGCTGGCTTCGTAGCGCTGAATCATCGGGAAGTAGTTCACCAGCGGCAGCGTGCGCAGCTTGGCCTTCACGCCCACACGCGACCACATGGCGGTCACAGCCTGGCAGATGGCTTCATCATTGATGTAGCGGTTGTTCGGGCAGGCAAAGTCCACCTCAAAACCGTCGGGATAGCCCGCTTCGGCCAGCAGCTTCTTGGATGCCTCCACGCTGTACGGGAAACGCTTGCCCACCGCTTCGGTGTAACCCGCCACCTGAGGCGACACCAAGGTTCCAGTCGGCTTGCCCAGGCCGCGCATGATGTTGCGCGAGATCGTCTCGGCATCAATGGCCTGGTACAGGGCCTTGCGCACGCGCACGTCCTTGAGCGGGTTCTTGCCCTTGATGTTGGAGCCGGGAAGTTCTTCGCGGAACTGGTCCATGCCCAGGAAGATGGTGCGGTTCTCGATGCCGTCAATCACCTTCAGCTCAGGGCTGGCGCGCAGGCGGCCCAGATCCTGGGGCGTGGGGTCCAGCACCATGTCCACCTCGCCCGAAATCAGCGCTGCGATCCGCGTGGCATTGGACTTGATCGGCGTGTAGATGATTTCGGTCACGTTGCCGTCCATCTTGCCCCACCAGTTGGGGTTGCGCTTGAACACCATCTTCACATCGGGCTGCCACGAATCCAGCGTGTAGGGGCCGGTTCCCATGGCGTTGCGGTGTGCAAAATTCTCGTCCGAGCCCTTGATGTCCTTGGGCTCGACCGACTTGTTCTTTTCCGCCCAGGCCTTGCTCATGATGCGCAGCTCGGTCATCTGGCGCAGCAGCACGGGGTTGGGCGCCGACAGAATGACGTCGAAGGTCTGGGCGTCCACCTTGTTGACCTTGCTGATGCCCTGCACATACGGCGTGAAGTTCGACGTCTTGGCCATGGCCCGCTGAATCGAATACACGGCATCATCGGTCGTCAGCGGCGAACCATCATGAAACTTGACGCCCTGGCGCAGCGTAAAACGCACCTGCGTGGGGCTGATCTCCTTCCAGGCCGTCGCCAGCACGGGTTCCACATCGAACGTCTTGCTGTTGTAGTACACCAGGCTTTCATACACGTTGGCATGAAGGCCGTTTTGCAGCGCATTATTTTGGGAGTGAATGTCCCAGGTCGCGATTTCCCCCTGACTGGCCCATTTGAAGGGCTTGGCCTGCAATGACGGCGCAAACAGCAGCGCGGCAGCAGCAGCCACCGACAAAAGACTGTGGTTGAGTTTCATGGAACCCTCTTTAATAAAAGTTTTACTATGCAGTAAAGGTTGCTCTATAGCCAACGGTAAATCCCTGAATCCCGGGCGCCACGAAGGGCCTCTGAAGGCTATTTCCGAGAGTTTTGAGTATGCAAGGATGGTGCCAGCGCGGCGCACCAAGACGCTCCAGCAGCCAAGCCCCTACGTGAGGAGGGTACGGGG
>NZ_JBASTH010000033.1:0-11253 GCF_049274795.1 Aquabacterium sp. | reverse complement strand
GGGGGCGGATGCGGCGTCCTGGGCCCAGGCGGGCGAGGCGCCCAGGGCCGCCGTCAGCAGGCAGGCGGCCAGCAGGCGACGCGCAGCGTGCGATTCAGAGGTTTGGGGGCGGTTCATGGCAGGTGCTCCTTACGGTAATTCGATAATCATAGACTCAACGGCGCGGGCGGGGTAGGGGCCATGTCCCTGAGCTTAGGGATGGCCCCGCCCCCTGATCAGGTCACAGGCCTTGCGGGGCCTGGATCGATCCGAACCAGCGTTTTTCCAGATCCTCCAGGAATCCGGACCCACGCAACTGCAACAAAGTTTCATTGATTTCTTTGCGGCGGGCGCTGCCCACCGGCAGGGCGAAGCTGTAATGCTGGCGCGCGAAGGTGTCACCCGCCAGTGCGACTTTTTCATTTTCCGCAGGGTGGGTGGACATCCAGTGGCGCAGCATGGGGGCGTCGTAGACCACAGCCTTGACGTCCTTCTTGAGCAGGGCGGCCATGGCCGAATCCACCGTGTCGTGCCCCTCGACCGGGATGCCGCCGAGCTTGTTCAGGTAGGCGTCGCTGGAGCTGCCTTCCACTGTGCCCACGATCTGGCCCTGTAGGTCGGCGATGCCGCGGACCTGGGTGTTCAGGCGCGTGACCGTCAGCGTGGAGGTGAACACGGCGGTGATGTACGAGGTGAAGGCGATGCCGCCCAGCATCCAGACCACGGCCAGCAGACGGCCGGGGGTGCCGTTGGGCGTCTTGTTCTCACAGCCGCCGGCGATCAGGATGTTGGTGGACCACCAGAGCGATTCCTTGAACCCGGCCCAGGCGGGGGCGGGGAAGCTCTCTTCGTTGTCCTTGTGCTCGAACCACCACAGCAGCCACGACACCAGCAGCAGGGCCAGCACCAGGCCGCCGAAGCCGCCCAGCACCGGGGCCGAGGCCAGGCCTTCCAGCGCGACCCAGATCGAGCCGGCCTGGGCCACGGGCGACATGATCTGCAGGCCCGATTCGAAGAAGGGGTGCGAGAAATCGAGCACCTTTTCGCGCTCTTCGGTGATGCTGAGCGCGCCCACGCCCACGTCAACCTTGTTTTTCTGCAGCGCGTCGAGCGTCTCGGGCACGGTTTCCATCGGCACCCACTCGAAGCGCCAGCCTTCCTGCTGCGCGATGGCGTTCCACAGGTCGACGCTGTAGCCCTTCCACTGCCCGTTTTCTTCGTAGGCGAAGGGCTTGGCCGGTTTGACGGCCACGCGCATCACGCCGGGCGTGCGGGGTTTGTCGAGCGCGCTGCTGGCGGCTGGGGCCGCTGCCGGGGCAGCGGTCTGGGCCACGGCGGGCCCCATCAGGGCGGCGCCGGCCAGCAGCAGGGGCGCGGCGAAACGGGTGATCAGGTGTCGCATGGATGTCATGGTGTTGGTCATCGATCCTGGACGCCGTTATCGACGCCCTCGTGCTGCGGGACCAGGGAGGCAGGCCCGACTGTAGAAAGCTTTGCGCGCGCCTGCCCACCACCGGAACAGTAGGGTTCCGTCCAAAAGGACGGGTCTGCTGTCCGCAATGCCGTGGTTTGGGCCGGCGCCCGCGCGATTTACTCCAGAGAGGCCAGCAGGGCGGCCAGTTCCGGGTCCATCTCGTCGTCACCGCCGCCGGACGAGGCGCTGTCGTCGCTGGACGAACTGCTGTCGTCGTCACCGCCCAGGCTGGCGAGCAGCGCGTCCAGGTCGTCGTCGCCACCGCTGCTGCTGTCGCTGGACGAGGAGGACGAGTCGTCGCCCAGGCCGGCGAGCAGGGCGTCGAGGTCGCCGTCATCGCCACTGTTGCTGTCGCTGCTGCTGGACAGCAGGTCGTCGTCATCGCTGCTGGCGGGCTTGCCGGCGGGCGGCTTGCGGGTGGTGGCCGTGACGGTCAGGCCGGCGCCGATGCCAACCTTGGTTTCCACGCCCACGCGGGGCTTGCTGGACACCGGGGCGGCCTTGCCCAGCGCGGCGCCGTTGACGGCGTCCAGGCCGGCCAGGCGCAACTCGGGCGCGCCCTTGTGGGCCAGCAGCGGGCTGATGCCCCAGTCGCGCAGCGTGGTCGCGGCGTCGGTGTTCAGCAGGCGCTCGGTGGTGGGCAGGGCGATGGTGTCGCCGTCCTTGTCCTTGAAATGGTAGAAGGGCAGGTCGCCGATGGTCAGGCCATCGTTGCCGGCCACGGCGCTGGCCGCCAGCAGGGCCGGGTGGCCCCACAGCATGCCGCGCAGGCCTTCTTGGGCAGTGAACTCTTCGAAATCGAAGCTGCTGATCGGGTCGCTGCGCTTGCCGTAAGGGTGGCGCAGCATGAAGCGCGGCGCCATCAGGCTGAGGTGGCTGGCCGAGGGCAGGCCCTGCAGGGCGCGCAGGGCTTCCTGCACCAGGGCGTGCGGCGGCTTCTTGCGGTCGGTCAGGCCGTCGATGCTGAAGCTGGTCACGAAAGGCGCATTGGCCTGCTGCGCGATCTGGGCGATGCGGCCCAGCAGCTCGGCGTGCGGCGGCGTGGCCTCGAACTGGTACAGGCCGCACAGCAGGGTGTAGCCGCCGGTCTTGTCCTGCGAGGGGTTCTCGACCAGCAGCTTGTAGAGGGCGGTCTCGGCCAGGTCGTGGGTAGCGCTGAGGTCAGCAGCGAACTCTTCGGCGCTCAGGTCGATCAGGTGCACCTGCAGGCCGGGGCCGGTCTCCAGGCGACGCAGCAGGAAGTCGGTGCCGCGCCAGAGTGATTCCAGCGTCTGGAAATCGGCGTGGTGCAGCACGGCGCGCAGCGCGTCGGACAGGGCGTTGTCCACCGAGGCGACCAGCGCGTCCTTGTTGGGGCTGGCGGCCGGCACGATGAAGGGCGCGACGATGCTGCGGATCAGCGCATCGGCGCCACCGCTGGCGGCGGGCGCGTCTTCAGGGGCGCTGGGCAGGCCGACCAGGCGAGCGAAATCGCTCAGCTTGGCGTCGGCGGCCGGTGCGGCGCCACGGGCCTTGGACTTGCGGCTGGTGCGCGATGCTTTCTTGGCCTTGCCGTCGGCCCAGCCCTGCACGGCGGCGGCGGCCTTGGCGAAGGTGGCGGTGTTGTTCAGTTGCTTGCGCAGGTTGGACAGCTGCGAGAACAGGTCCAGGTTGCGGTAAAGCTCATCGGGGTGGAAGGACTCGATCTCGGTGATGCCGATCTCGACGGTGCCTTGCTCGCCCAGCGGCAGGTTGAGCTTGACGTCCAGGCGTGAGAGCGCGTCTTCCAGGATGTCGAACTCGACGGAGATGGGCTTGCGCTTGGCCAGGTCGCTGCCGGTGTCCAGGCGGCCCGAGGCGGCGCCAGCGCTGAAATCACCCAGCAGGGCGATGCGCACGGGGCGCTTGGGCGCCCAGGTGGGCGCGGTGCGGTCCAGTTGGCCGAAGTTGGGTGTCCAGTCGGTGCTCATGGGTGGCTCCCTGCGGTGCCGCGCGAAGGTGTGCGACAGCGCGGCGGTTCAGACGGTGGATGGATTTATTCGAATTCTTCGAGCGTGAAATGGGCGGCGCCGTAGTCGTCCGAGCAGGGCGCGCCGGCATCACAGATGGGCTTGCCGGCGAACACCGAGCCTGCGCCTCTGTGGTTGCGCCAGGCGGTTTCGGCCTCCTCGCGCGGGAACTCGGTGAAGCCGCCTTCGCTGCGGCCGCCCGCCTCGGTGAAATCACGCGGGCGGCTGGAGACGATCACGACGAAGTGGTCGGTACCGGCGGGACCGGCGGCGTCCATGGGCCAGCTCTTGTCGGGCAGGTGGATGTGCTCGCCCGCCTCGATGTGGTTGCTCGGCGCGATCCGGTTCGGGAACAGCTTCATGAATGTGCCGTCGGTGCTGACCAGCAGCACGTAGGCGTAGCCCGATTTGGACGAGGTGAAGGAGAAGCCCAGGCGGTCCTTGCCGATCTGCAGGCGTGGCTTGATGGGCGCGCCCTCCACCGTGAAGCCGGCCGAGGCGTTGGTCACGATGCGGTCGAACTCCTTGATCGGATCGAAGGGGCCGCTGGGGGCCGCCTGTTCAACCGGTGCGGGGGCGGGCGCCGGGGCTGGCGCGGGGGCCACCACGGCGCTGGCGGCGGAGGCTGCGGTATCGGCCGTGGCGGCATCCTTCTTGCCGCCCATCAGGGCGTAGCCCAGGCCACCGGCCAGGGCCACGGTGGCCACGACACCGCCGATGATCGCGGGCAGGCGCTTGTTGCCACCGCCGTCGGCGCCTTCGGCCTTGTCCGCCTTGGCGGGCTTGTCCTTGCCCTTGGTGGGCGTGGCGGAGGCGCCGCCGGCCGTGCCCTTGGCGGGCCCGCCTGTGGGCGAGGGCATGGTGGTGGGCGGCACGTAGCCCACGCCCAGGCCCAGCTCGTCGCGCAGCTGCGCCATGTTCTGGATGCGGTCGTCGGGCTTGACGACCAGCGCGTGGTCGATGGCGCGCAGGAAGCGGTCGCTGTACTTGCCGGCGGCCGATTGGGCCAGCGGCGTGTAGCTGTCGTTGACCAGGCGGCCTACGGCGGGCGGCGGGGTCTTGCCGTTGATGGCGTAGTAGACGGAGGCGGCCAGGGCGTAGACGTCCGTCCAGGGGCCCTGGTTCATGCCGGGCACCTCGGCGTACTGCTCCACGGGGGCATAGCCGGATTTCAGGATCACGGTGAGCGCCTGCGTCATGTCGCCGATCACACGGCGGGCGGCGCCGAAATCCAGCAGCAGCGGCTTGCCCGTGCCTTTGAGCAGGATGATGTTGTCAGGGGCGATGTCGCGGTGGTAGCACTGCTGGCCGTGCAGCACTTCGAGCGCTTCGCTCACTGGGGCGAGCAGGGCGGTCAGCCAGGCTTCGTCAGGCGGGGTACCGCCCATTTCCTTGAGCGTGTCCTTGAGTGTGGTGCCTTCGTAGAAGGGCATCACCATGTAGGCGGTGCCGTTGGCTTCCCAGAAGCGGTACACCTTCACCATGGACGGGTGGTCGAACTGGGCCAGCAGTTTGGCTTCGTTCACGAAGCTGCGCAGGCCGGCCTCGAAGGTCTCGGCGTGGCGCGCCGATTTGACGGTGACGGACAGGCCCTGCCCACGCGCGGCCAGCGCGGCGGGCATGTATTCCTTCAGCGCGACCTTGCGTTCCAGCGAGTGGTCCCAGGCTAGGTAGACGATGCCGAAGCCGCCTTCGCCCAGGGTGTCGGTGACTTCGAACTCGCCGACGTAGGTGCCCACGGGCAGGGTGTTGCCGTGGTCGCCCGGCACGCCGCCGATGGCAGCCGTGCCCATGCCGGCGGTGTGCGGCGGGCGCGTCGGCGGGATGGGGATGCTGGTGGGCGAGCCGGTGACGTTCGGCTGGGCGGGCTCCGGCGCCACGGGGGGCAGCCACTCATCGGCGGCATCCTGCGGCAGCGTGGCGGGGCCGGGCGCGGGCGCAGGGGCCTGTGCCGGTGACGCGGGCGGCCTGGCCGACGGGCGGATCACCGTGCGGTCGTCTTCATCGGAAGAGTCCCCCGGCTGCAGGTTGGAGAAGGGGTCGCTGCTCATCGTGGATCAAACGGCTTGGTGATCGGGTGATGCAGTATCGCCCAGGTCGGCCAGGGGGAAGCCCCCGACAGACGGACTGGTGTGGCGCTGCGGCCCCATCAGGGCCTCGAAGTCGGTGCCGCTGGGCAGGCCGCGGCTGAGCAGGGTCTGGCGGGGCTGGGCCGAATCGGAGGGCTCGGCCCACCACCAGACCAGGCCGGGCGAGAGGCTGCGGGCGAGCAGGCCGTCCAGGCCCCAGTGCCACAGGGCGCGGCCCAGGCCTTCGGCCATGGCGTTGCGCGTGTCGGGCAGGGGCAGGGCCACCAAGCGGGAGTCGCCGTTGGCCAGGCGGGCCAGGGCGTGGGCCAGCGGGGGCGCGTCAGCGGCCCAGACGGGCGCGGGGTGCTGGGCCAGGGCCTGGTCCAGCGCCTCGATGGGCCAGTCTTCCTCCATCGCATCGGCGGCCAGGTCGTCCATGGCGTGCAGCCAGTTGAGCAGGCTTTCGGCCTGTTCGTGGCTGTGCGGCAGGCTGCCCAGCGGCGCGATGATGGTGAGCGGGAAGTAGCGGCCCACACGGTCCACCGAGGGCATCAGGATGCCGGCCATGGGCCAGGGCTGGGCGGCGCCCAGGGTGCCTGCGCTGAGCACGAAGCGCCAGGTGGGGCTTTGCAGGTAGCCCTGCAGCCAGTCGTCGGGCCATTGCTGGCGCAGGCTGCCGATCTCTTCGGCCAGCCAGGCATCCCAGGCTTCGATCAGCTCGTGCGACAGGCGGCGCGAGGCGAAGTCGCCCAGCGAGGGCAGCTTGCCATACCACCCCGGCACGCCGCCAGGGGCGCTGCCGGGCTCGGCAGGCAGGCCGTCGGCATCGAAGGCGGGCAGGCCGTTCACAGCGACCCCGGGCAACGGAACTGCTGGATCTCGCGCAGCCGGAAGGGGTTGAAGGCGCTGCTGGCGATCACCTCCAGCTTGGCCTTCTTGCCGTCCAGGTTCATGACGACCTGGAAGCGCTCGGGCTGGGCCGAGGGCAGCACCTCGAAGCGGTCGAACATGCGGAACAGGGCCCACGAGCCGTCGAACACCTGCGGGGTGCCGGCGGGCACGCTGCTGACCTTGACCTGCGAGGCCAGGCGCTGCGGCGGCCAGTTCACGGTGGCCACGGTGGTGTTGCCGGGCACGAACTTGATCACCTGGCCGTCGATGTCGATGTTGAGTTCCTTGAGGTCGGGGCTCATCTCCAGCGCGCGGATGTCGACGCGGAAGGCGGGCACCTTGCCGCCGGCGCGGAAGAACACGTCGCGGATGCGGGCGGCGCGCTGGAAGTCGGCCAGGGCGGCACCGCCGGCCGGCTTGGTGCCGTCGGGCAGGGGCTTGAAGCTCCAGGGGTTGCTGCCGGTGTCGACCACGGTGACCAGGCGGCGCTGGTAGAAGTCGTCCATCAGGCCGCCCACGCCGAACATCTGCGAGAAGTCATCGGGCAGGGCGTCGGCCTTGGAGCCAGGCGAGAAGGGGTAGCGGCCGGCGATGGCGCGCTGGCAGAAGTCCGTGATGGGCTTGAGCTCGGCCGTGAGGCCCTGGCGCTCGGCCACGCGGCTCTGCGAAGCGCCGGCATCGGCCAGCTGCTCCAGCATCGACTTGATGGGCTCGGGCTGCTGGGCCGCGGCGGCCTTGGCGGCGGCGCCTCCGCCTGGGGGCGGCGGGGTCTTGGTCTTCTGCGCGGCATCGACGGCGGCCAGCTGCACGTAGACCTCGTTGAACATCTTGAGCACTTCATCGAGCGGGGGCGGCGTGCCCTCGACCATGCGGTGGATGTAGGCGAAGTGGTCGTCGACGATCTGCTCGATCGGGGCGGCGCTGCCGCTGGTGGGCGCGGGCTCGCCCATGCCCAGGGCTGCCATCTCGCGGCGGGCCTTCTCGGTGCGCTGGTCCAGCTTGCCCATGGCCGTGTCCGAGCCGGCTTTTCCCTTGGCCTCGGCCTTGGGCAGCACCAGCTTGGTTTCGCGCGCCACGCCACGCAGGTAGGAGGCCAGCGGCGAATCCGGGGCCGACAGCACGCGGGCCACCTGCAGGCTGCGGTCCAGGCCGCCCAGCTTGACCAGTTGCACGTCAGCCAGGTAGGCATCCCACACCTTGATGTACTCCTCCAGGTAGAGGCGGCGCACGCGCTGGGCCATCTCGCTGGACTGCTGGCCGCCCAGGGCCTTGTCCTTCAGCGAGGCCAGGCCGGAGGACTTGGTGCCCAGCACCCAGTCTTCTTCGCTGGCGAGCTGGTCGACCACGTCGCCCACGGCGTCCTTGAAGGCCTTGTGATAACCGTCGCGCGTGAACAGGCCTGGGATGCCCTTGGTGAGCGGTTGCGTGCTGGCGCGGGTGAACACCTGCGAGGCATTGGGGCCGCCAGCCGACGCCACCGAGAACTCGGCCAGATCCGCGCCCAATTGCTGGCGCTTCAGGCGGCTGAACACGCGGTACTCCAGCGGGTAGGCGATCAGCATCTCGCGGACATTGGCCACCAGGTTCTTGTCCAGCGGCACGTTGGGCTGCGGCGCACCGCGCGAGAGCATGTCGTCCAGGTCCTTGTCCAGGGCGGCACGCTGCTCGGGCGTGAGGCTGCGTTCGAGGTTCACGTCCCAGTCGAGCGTGATCCAGGCTTTGATGGCGACCGGGTCGAACTTCTCGGGCGTGTAGAGCATCAGGTAGCCCTTGAGCGCCTCGTAGGCCAGCTCCAGGTTGCTCTGGTTGACGGCGCGCAGGCGCTCTTCCAGGCGGCGGGCCACGCGCGGCATCATGGCGTGGTCCAGCAGCCGGTTGTGGCTGATCTGCGCGGCCGCGTCGAGCTTGTCGCCCTGGAACAGGCCGAAGCCGTAGCTCAGGGGTACGTTGTCGAGCCCGAACTCGGCCGGCACGGCGGCGTTGCGCACGGCGCCCAGCACGTCGGGCAGGGGTGTGACATCGCTGTTGGTGGCAGGCGGCAGGCCATCGACCTTCTTCTGCAGATCAGGCAGGCGGGCTTCGACCTCGGCCACGTAGGCCTTGTTGCGCACGTAGCTCACGCTCCAGCCGGCGATCAGCACCACGCTGAGCAGGGCCAGCGCGGCGACGCCAGCGAGCTTGATGCGGCGGCGGCGCACCTCGACGGCGCGGTTCTCGCCGACCAGGCCTTGCTCCTGGAACACCACTTCTTTCAGCAGGCGGTGAAGGAAGAAGCTCTTGCCGCGCGCACCGGCGGGGGCATTGAGGCGGCGCTCGACGCCGAAGGTGCGGGCCAGGGTGCCCAGCACGCGGTCGATGGGCGTGCCTTCCTGCGTGCCGCTGGTGAAGTACACACCCCGCAGGATGGGTTTTTCTTCGAGCGAGCCACCGCCGCCGAAGACCTGTTCCAGGAAGCCGCCCAGCAGGCCCTTGAGGCCGGAGAACTGCTGCGGGAAGGCGAAGATGGCGGCGCGGCGCAGCACGTCGTTCTCGGCTTCCATGCGCTCGACCAGGCGTTCGCGGATGCGCTTTTCCAAAGCGGCGTACTCGGACTGGAACTCGCGCAGGGTGTCGGCCTCGCCGCGGGCGTCGTACGGGAAGGTGAAGCCCCAGACCTGGTCGCGCTCTTCCTTGCCCATGGCGCCGAAGCTCTCGTTGAAGCCGGCGATCAGGTCGGTCTTGGTCAGCAGCACGTACACCGGCGGGCGGATGCCCAGCTTGGTGTGCAGCTCCTGGATGCGGGCGCGCAGCTTGGCGGCGTGTTCCTTGCGGTCGGCCGGGGTCTGCTGCAGCAGATCCTGCACGTTGACGGTGAGCAGCACGCCGTTGAGCGGGCGGCGCGGACGCGTTTTCTTGAGCAGGGTGAGGAAGGTGTCCCAGGCGGACGCATCAACGCTGCTGTCGGACTCCTGCAGCGTGTAGCGGCCGGCCGTGTCGATCATCACGGCTTCATCCGTGAACCACCAGTCGCAGTTGCGGGTGCCGCCCACGCCGCGCACGCTGGCCTGGCCCAGCTTTTCGGCCAGCGGGAAGGTGAGGCCCGCGTTGAGCAGGGCCGTGGTCTTGCCCGAGCCGGGCGCGCCGATGAAGATGTACCAGGGCAGCTCATACAGGAACTGGCCGCGCTGGAACACCGAGCGCTTGCCGCCGCCCGATTCCTGCAGCACCTTGACGGCCTGGTTGAAGCGGTCGCCCAGGGTGGCGGCTTCCTTGTCGGAGGCGCTGGGGCCCTTGGCCATGCCCTCGAGCAGGGCCGCGTTGGCGCGTTTGCGGCGAATGGCCTTGAGCACCAGGCTCAGGATCAGGATGCCGAAGAAAACGCCGATGATGGTCAGGCGCACCCAGGTGGGCTCGAAGGGTTTGCTCTCACCGAAGCCGATCAGCGGACCGACCCACCACACCAGGGCGGACAGGGCCAGCACGCCCAGCACGGCCAGCAGCACGGGATGCACGAGGAAGGACAGGAATTTTTTCATGATCGTTCACTGGCCCGCTTGAGGTTGCTGCGGCGCTTGCTCGGCGGCGGGTGGTGCACCCGTGAGGGAGGCGGCCTGTCCGCTGGCGTTGGCCACGAACAGGGTTACTTCGACACGGCGGTTCTTGGAGCGGCCCTCGGGCGTGGCGTTGTCGGCCACGGCCTCGGTGTCGGCGCGGCCCTCGGCGCGCAGGCGGTCGGCCTTGAGGCCGCCGAGCATGCTCTTGACGGCGTTGGCGCGGTCCTGCGAGAGGTGCCAGTTGGAGGGATAACGCAGCGAGCGGATCGGCTGGTTGTCGGTGTGGCCGGTGATCAGCACCGCGCCGGGGAAGGCTTGCAGTGCATCCTGAATGCGCACCAGCAGCGGGCGCACCTTGTCGGCGATCTCGGCGCTGCCCGGCTCGAAGAAGCCGTCGCCCTTGATGGTGATGATGGAGCGGTCGGCCAGATCCTGCACGTTGACCAGGCCGGCGTCGATCTCGGGCTTGAGCAGGCCGGCCAGGCGCGGCTTGTCGGCCGGGTGCGGCGTGGCGGCGGGCGTGCTGCCGGCCTTGGCGTCCATGGCCTGCAGCGTGCTGAAAACCGGGTCGGACGAGCCGTTGATGCCGAAGCGGAAGCCGATGTAGATGCCCAGCAGGATCAGGCCCGTGAAAGCGGCGATCACCCACAGCGGGATGCCGTCGCCCAGGCGCGCGGCCTTGGCCTCCTCGCCCTTCCAGCGGATGGACAGGGCCTTGTCGGGCTCGGGGCGGCCCTGGCGCAGCAACTGGGCCAGGCGCTGGCGCACGCTGTCGAGCTGCGCGCGGCCGTTGTCGAGCACGCGGTAGCGGCCTTCGAAACCGAAGGCCAGGCACACGTAGAGCAGCTCGAGCAGGTTGCGGTTGTTGGGGATGTTCTCGGCCAGCTTGGACATCAGCTGGAAGACCTTCTCGCCGCCCCACGTTTCATTGTGGAACTGCACCAGCAGGCTCTGCGCCGACCACACGCCCGAGCCGCCCCAGGGCGTGCTGGCGGCGGATTCATCGAGCAGCGTGCACAGGATGTAGCGCGCGGCGACGATCTGCTCGTTGGGCAGGCCGTCGGCACGGGCCTGGCCTTCGAACTTGCGGATGCCTTCTGACAGCGCGTCCTTCAGGCCCGCAGGATTGGGGTGCTGCACCATGTGGCGGATGCGCGGTGCCGTGGTCAGCAAGGGCATCGCGGCCGAGACCAGCGGGTTCAGGCTGGCCGTCATCAGGGCGTCCATGGCCAGCGGGGCGTCCTTGCCACCACCGGGGGCGCCGCCCGGGCCACCAGGTCCGCCACCAAAGCCCCCGCCGCCTCCACCCCCGCCTGGGC
>NZ_JBASTH010000032.1:0-19078 GCF_049274795.1 Aquabacterium sp. | reverse complement strand
GCACCCACGTGTGCAGCGTCTGCGGCACGCAGCCAATCTTGCCGGCGATTGACTCGATCGCCGCCCACTGCGACGGGTAATCGGCCTGGTGCTCCTGCACCATGCGCACGGCACGCTCACGAACCTCAGGCGAAAACTTCGGGGGACTTCTTCATCGCTCCATTCTCCAGTGTTGGAGCCTCCGCCAAACCCGGGGCGCTTCAGGTCATTTTTACTCCGACGAAGTGGGTCAGTATTACTCCGGCAGTGACAAACAGCCATCATTGCGTTGCGCAAAGTACCACTGCGCGCAAACACAATTTACGGACAAATTCCAAGGAGGAAAAGAATGAGGTTCTTTGCTCTTGCTTGTTTCCTACCAATGTGTACAAATAATCTACGCAGAAGTAGAAAGCCACATTCTCGATGCGTGACCTACTATTTATCGCCCCAAAAAGGATCACCATGCAAAAAGCTGTTCCGTGCCTGCGCCCCCTCATCATCGGACTTGTACTTGGCCCTCTTTCTCTTGGTGTGATTGCCGCTGAAGATCAATCGCAGACCAAGAACATTGCCGTGACGGCGGCACAATGCGGACCAGGCTCACGTCCCGAAACTGGCCTGCAAGGTGAAGTTCCCTTGCAAGATCGCCAGAGCGGCCGCAGCAAGGAAGGCTATTCATGCAACCTCGAACTGGTCGGCCAATACCAAGGCGAAGGCGCAGCCACCATCGGTGCGATCGCAGGAAATTGCGCATACATGCCTACCTCTTACTTGGCAGTTTCTGCCAAGAAACGCCAAGGTGTCCAAGTCATCGATGTCTCCAATCCTTCGACGCCTCGCTGGGTCAAGTCGCTTGATACGCGGGCCTTCCATGTCGGTACCTGGGAGTCCTTGAAAGTCAATGAAGCAGGCACGATGCTGGCGGGCGCTGGTGTCGGCATCCTCACGGGGTCCCATAAACTCGATCTGTACGACATCAGAGATTGCGCGAACCCAAAACTGCTCAACAAGGCTCTCCTGTCGAGCGACTCACAAGCTGTGACCAATCAAGCCCATGAAGGAGAGTGGTCTCCTGATGGAAGAACCTATTGGACGACCAGTGCAACGACAGGCACCCTCAGTGCCATCGATATCAGCAATCCGTCCAAGCCTCAGTCACTTTACTTCGGTGGCTCCACTCTGTTCTTCAACCATGGCATGTCCTTCAACGATGACGGCACGCGCATGTATTTGGCAAGCGTTCTTCCAGCAGGGATCGTTGTCCTGGATGTAAGTGACATCCAGAATCGCAAGGCAAACCCGAAAGTCCGGCAAATCTCGAAAGCAAACTGGAACGACGGGAGCATCACGCAAAAGGCTTTGCCTGTGAAGATCCAGGGCCGACCTCATTTGATCGTCATCGATGAGTTCGGTGGTGATGGCATGACGGGTGGCATCCGCTTCATCGACATCTCTGATGAAACGAAGCCGGTCATCGTTTCCCATATCCGCTTGGCCATTCAGCTAAAGGAAAATGCCAACACAGCCATGAGCGGCGTGGCGGGAACGGGCTTCTTCAATTACGACGCTCATTACTGCACCGTTGACCGCAAGAACGATCCCACGGCCCTAGCATGCGGCTATTTCCAATCCGGTATTCGGGTGTTCGACATCCGTGATCACTTGCTGCCCAGGGAAATCGCCTACTTCAATCCGCCCGCCCAGACTGGCCGCAATGACGCCTTGCCTGGATCCGACCATGCCATGTCGCCCGCCTTCACAAAAGACAGGGCCGGCTTGGGTGTGTATGACTTGTCAACGCTTTCCGCGCTCATTGGCGTCAAGAGCAAGCGTTCTCAAATCACAGCGGATTGGTGCTCGTCTCCACCCAAGTTCGTCAACGGACAATTGTGGACCATGTGCAATGACAATGGATTCATGGTCCTGAAATTCACCAACGGGGCCTATCCGCTCCGTTGACCAGCAAAAGGTGAGCATGGGTGGATGGCGCTTTTTCTGGCTGGCGACCGTTGCTGTAAGTGGGGCGGTTGCCGGCTTCCTAGGCCATAGTTGGAGATCGAGCGTGTGGGAAAGGCTGGACGATGCGTCGCCCCTCACCATCAAAGCGTTGGCGCCAGATGGCGCTGGCGCTTCATTGCCCGTCAACGTGGGCTTTTCGCAAAGCATGACCGTTCATCACGAGCAGGCGTTGGTCATGGCTCGCATGGCGCTCACTCAAGGCACGCTTACCATTCGATCGATTGCCACGGGCATCATCAATCAGCAGCTGAAAGAAGTCGGCTATATGCAGGGCTGGTTGATGCTATGGAGCGCCCCGCCAATCGAATCCAACATTGACGACATGCGCTGGATGAAAGAAGCCTACGCCAATGCGAATAAGCGGGATCCGGCTTTTGACCAGTTTCTTGCCAGTTGTGTGCCCGGCAAGGAGATGCCAGGCATTGCGTCTCAGACGGAGTTGGAGCAATTGTCAGCGTTGCGAGATGATTCATTTGATCGTCAGTTCTTGCTCATGATGATCCGGCACCACCAAGGCGCCCTCGTCATGGCCCGCTTCGCGATGGAACACGCCGAGAACGAAGCAGTGCGTTTGTTTGCCCGCGCCATCGCAACGGAACAGAGAAGAGAGATGGCACAAATGACAGGCTTGCTGATGCGGGCTGCTCAGTAGCCTTCACCGATCATCATCTGGACAGCCGAGACTCCTTTGCCCCTGCCCCATGAGGCTGCGCATCGACATCGTGGGAGACCAGGCGGCGCATGACGCGGCCCGAACTGATCTGCCGAAAGCCCGTGCAGCGGTGCCTGGCCAGGTCGGCCCAATGCCGCTCGATGCAGGACGGCGCTGCGCACACCCATTGGGGATGCTCAGCAGACGCGGCGCTCACACCACGTCCGTGGGCCCGGCGGGCGGCTTGTTGCCGGTGAGCATGGCGCGCACCAGGTTCTCGCGGTGCTTGAAGCTGGTGAACACCACACCCGACACATGCAGCGCCACCAGCGCCAGCAGCACCCAGGCCAGGCCCCAATGCAGATTGGCCAGCCAGCCGTAGCCCCAGAACATGTCCGTGGTGTAGAGCCAGCCGGTGAAACCCAGCAGGCCCAGGCAGCTCATCAGCGCCACCACCATCCAGCCGCCCAGCGGATTGTGGCCGATGTAGCGCGGCGCGTGGCCGGCGATCACCCCCCACAGGTAGCTCCAGGTGGGGTGCCAAGGCCGCACGAACTGCGTGAAGCGTGCGTAGCGGCCTCCCACCAATCCCCAGCCCAGGCGCAGGCCCACGATGCACAGGGCTGCGTAGCCCCAGTACGCGTGCACGTCGTCCAGGCGATGCCGGGCGATCCAGGCACCGGCCACCGAAGTGACCAGCGACCAATGCATCAGCCGTACAGGCCAGTCCCAGACGCGAAGTCGGGACGGGCCCGTGTGGTCACTCTTCGACACGCTCGAACGTCTTGGGGTCAAAGAAGGCCTCGATGCGCTTGCCCTTGGGGTCCTTGGCATAGACCTCGTAGCAGGTCGGTGTCTTTTCCATGCGGCGGATCACCCAGCCTTCGGCGGTGAGCTTCTTGGCCAGTTCTTCGTGGGACCTCCACTCTTCCTTGGGATGGGCGGGGCACTTGACCTCGCCATGCGCCCAGGTGCCACCGGCGGCCAGGGCCAGCAGTGCGGCGGCGCTGGCAGAAATGATGTATTGCTTCATGGTGCGATCTCCAATGGAATAGAAGGAAGGGGAAGCCGGCTCAGGTGATGGTCCATCGCCTGAGGAGGTTGTGATAAGTGCCTGTGAGCTTGAGCAGATGGGCATCGTCGGGTGCCACCTTGGTGGTCAAACCCTGGATGGCCTGGTCCAGGTCGAACAGCAGAGTGCGCGCACCATCGTCACGCACCAGGCTCTCGATCCAGAAAAAGGAGGCCACGCGGACACCACGCATCACAGGCGTCACGCGGTGCAGGCTGGACGAGGGATAGAGCACCAGATCGCCCGCTTCCAGCTTGACGGCCTGGGCACCGAAGGCATCTTCAATCTCCAGCTCGCCGCCGTCGTATTCATCGGGCTCGGACAGGAACAGCGTGGCCGACAAGTCACTGCGCATGCTCTGCGAGGTGCCCGGGATCTGCATCACCGCGCTGTCCACGTGCACACCGTAAGTGCCGCCATCGGCATAACGATTGAACTTGGGCGGGTAGATCTTGCTGGGCAGCGCGGCCGAAATGAACAGCGGCACCTGCCCCAATTGCCTCAGGACATGCTGCCCCAGCGCCACGGCCAGCTCGGAGCCATCGGCCAACTGGTGGTTCTGCTTGACGTTGCGGGCCAGGGTACCGGCGGTGGCAGAGCCGGACTGCCAATCGGCCTGGTCGAGCCTGGCGCGAAAGCTGCGAACCTCGTCCTTGCTCAGGACGTTTTCAATGGTGATCAGCATCGGGCGTGATCCTCGGTTGGAAGGCGGTGTTCAAAGGCAGCACGCAGTCGCCGCGGATGTTGGCCAGGGTGGCACATCCAGCCTGGGCCATGCAGATCTCCAGTTCATCACGCAGCAGTTGCAGCATGTGGGCCACGCCCAGCGCACCCGCCGCGCTCAAGGCGTACATCTGCAGGCGCCCCACCAGCACGGCATCGGCACCCAGCGCCAGCGCCTTGAAGACATCGGCGCCGCTGCGGATACCGCCATCGAACAGCAAGGGCCACGACGGCCCCACGGCCTCGCGGACGGCAGGCAGCATCCGCAGGCTGGCAGGTGCGCCATCGAGCCCGCGCCCACCATGGTTGGACACCACCACGCCAGCCACGCCACGCGCCTGCAAGGCACGCGCGTCGCTGGGATGCAGCACGCCCTTGACCCACACCGGCAGCGTGGTCTGGGCCAGCAGCCAGTCCAGATCATCCCAGCGCGGCGCCTGCTGCATCACGCCCTGGAAGATGCGGCTGTGGCCTTCGCGCAAGGGCTCAGGCACAGGCGCTGCCTGTGGATCGACATGGACCGCCACGGCATGTGCCGGCAAGCGGAACCCCGCCTGCAAGGCGCGCAGGCTGGGTACCTGGATGGAGGCGTCCAGCGTGAACACGATGGCGGTGTAGCCGGCGGCCTCGGCACGCCGCAGCAAGGTCAACGTGGCCTCGCGCGTGGGCTGGAGGTAGAGCTGGAACCAACGCACAGGCCCGGTATGGCGGGCGATGTCTTCCAGTTGATGCGAGGCCAGCGTGCTGACCAGCATGCCGCTGTGCGTCGCCTCGGCCGCCTGGGCACTGGCCAGCTCTCCTTGCGGATGCGCCAGCGTCTGGTACGCCACTGGTGCCAGCATCACAGGGTGCGCCAGGTCAGCCGCGCCGGGCAGGGCCAGGCGCGTGTGCCCGTGCCGCACATCAGCGAGCACGCGGGGGCAGATGTCCCAGGCCGTGAAGGCTGCGCGGTTGGCCGCCACCGTCGCGTCATGACCGCTGCCGCCCGCGATGTAGGCATGGCTGGGAGCAGCCATGAAACGCTCGGCCAGGCGCTCGTAATCATGCGCGCAGCGTACCTCTGGGGGTATGCCGGTGGATGGCGGAATGTGATGCACGGTCAAGTTCAGAGTAGGCTCCCCCAAAAAAGATACCCCCGCATTGTGCGGGGGGCAAGGAGGAAAGCAGCCGGCAAGGAGAAGGCCATGCCGGCTGCGATGTCACCGTCCTGATTTACAGCTCGATGTCCAGTGTCAGGTACACGCGACGTGCATCACCCTTGTAGAGGAAGAAGCCGGTCTGGTACGCAGCCGTGTAGTACTCCTTGTTGGTGGCATTCAACACGTTTGCACGCACGCGGTAGCGCTTGTTGATGGTGTATTCGGCAAAGGCATCGTACACCGTGTAGCTCGGAATCGGTTGCGTGCATTCACCATTGCTGTAGCTCACGCCGGTATCTGGCTGTCCCCCGCAACGCTTGCTGGCGTAGCGTGCCACGCCGCCAAAGGCGAAGGCGCGGGTGGCCTGATAGCGGCCCAGGACCGAGGCGGTTCTGTTCGCGAAGTTGGCCAGTTCATGACCGACGTTTTGAGCAGCTGCAGCGGATGGGTGCGACTTCGTCATCTCCGAACTCATGAAGGCCGCGCCAGCCTGCACCGAGAACTGTTCCGTCACGTTACCCACCAGGCCGAACTCCACACCCTGGATACGCAGCCCACCGCTGTTCGTGGTCCCTTCGGTGGTGTATGTACCCGTCGCTTGCATCAAATCGGTCTTGTCGGTGCGGAACGCGGCGGCCGTGGCCAGCAGCTTCTGGTCCAGCAGGTTCCACTTGATGCCCAGTTCGACGTTGCGCGCAGTTTCCGGCTTGGTGCCTGGAACCAACTTGTTATTCAGTGCCACGAGACCACCGTAGTTGGCGCTCGTGCCCGAATCTGGTTCACCACCGTTGATGTCCTGCGCCGTGCCGTAGCTGAGGTAGGTAATGGCGTCCTTGTTCAGCTTGTAGCTCAGGCCGGCCCAGTAGTTTGTCAGGGTGTCGCTGTACTTGTAGCTGACCGAGGAGGCGCCGCTGAGGCCTGTCTTCATCGTCAGTTCAGGGCGATCCACGCGCAGGCCGGCGAAGCCGGTGAAGCGGTCGGTGATGTCGTACGTATCCATCGCGCTGACCGCGATGGTTTTCACGCGCCAGTCGACGTCCTTCTTGCCACGTGTCCAATGGCCGCCCACTACGCTTTGCAGATTGGCAACCGTCGTACCGATATCGTCACCGCTGACGATACTGCCGATGCAATACGACGTAGAGCCGCAACTGTTCGCATTTGCGCCGGTCCGCGCGAAGGTGCCTTGCTCGGCATGGTTGTCGGAGTACTCGATCGTGGCAACGAATTCGTTCTTCCTGCCATTACCGAGATCGGTATCCCAACGCAGATTGTCCTGATGGGCGAAATACGTCGACTCCTGAAAGCGGGTATGCGACTGAATAACCGCATTGTTGGCGTAAGGCGCCCGACCCATTTGGGATGCGTAGAAGGCGTAAGCGTTGTCGTTCTTGCCGTAGCGCGTCAGGCTGTTGAGCGTGACCGTGGGCGAAATCGCCCAGCGCACGCGCAGGCTGCCGATGTTCGCCGTCGAATCCAGGAAGTCGTCGTTCTGCGCACCAACCAGCGAAGAGTTCGAGGTCGGCCTGCGGGTGGGATTCGTTCCGACCAGGAAGGTACCTGCATCGGGGTATTTGTGGGTGGCCTTCAGGTGATAGAAATCAGCCATCACGGACAGGTCCTTGTTCACTTCCAGCAGGCCGGCGAGGGCAATGCCCTCGCGCTTGCGGGTGGCCGGATCGCGGTCGGGAATGTCCTGATCGGCCCACAGCGCATTCACGCGCACGGCGACGTTGTCGCCGAAGGCTTTGTTCATGTCCAGCGTGTGGCGCTGGTAGCTGTCCGTGCCGAAGCCGACACTGGCGCGGGTGAAGTCGTAATCGAGCGTGGCCTGCTTGGTGATCATGTTGATCGCACCACCGGAAGAGCCACGGCCCGCAAAAGAGGATGACGGCCCCTTGGTGACTTCGATCTGCTCGGTGGCGAAGGTTTCGCGCGTGCTCATGCCAGGGTCACGCATGCCGTCCACGAAGGTATCGCTCTTGGCCGACTGACCGCGGATGTTGTAGTTGTCGCCGAACATGTTGCCGTTCTCACCGGTGCCCAGCGTGATGCCAGGCTGGGTGAGCAGGACTTGCGCCAGATCGGTTTGACCGTAATCGTCGATCGCGCTCTTGGTGATGACGTTCATGGTCTGCGGGGTTTCCGCGATGGGGCGTGTGCGACGCGTGTCAGCCGAGGTCCTGGCCTTGTAGGGCGCGCCCACTTCAGCGTTGGGATTGGGGTCGATCTTGGTGGCCTGCACCTTGATGGCAGGCAGTTCGGCGTTCTGCGTGGCCTGCGACTCGGCAGCTTGCTGAGCCATCGCGCCCAGTGGCACCAGCATGGCGGTGGACAGGCTCAGGGCCAGACCACTCTTGACGACGGCGGGGGTGGCTACGCCTTGTTCCTGGCGCAGGCTGCGGGGCCGGCGGGTCTTGCTGCTGGGCTGCTTCACGGGTGACTCCTAGGTGATTTTAAAAAGACTAAAAAGACAAGAAAAATCGAAAGCGAAATGCGAATGCCAATCAATGAATATGAAAGGCGCCAGAGGGCGCCTTGTCGATGTCATGGCTGGCACACTTGCTGCCCATGAGCGAACAAATGCTTCGATTGGCTTGCCATGCAAGTCCCAAGAAAGGGAACCTGTGGAACGTGAAATTTCTAGATCAATCGCTCTAACCGTTTCCCAACGGCCTGTCGCGATCAGAAGGCGGTGATGAGGCTCAGGCGCAGGGCTCGCGGAGAGCCTGGCGAGATATTGTTGTTGCTGTGCGCGAAGGCGTAGTAGCGCTGGTCCAGCAAGTTTTCAGCATTGAACTGCAGCCTCAGCGCCGGGCTGGGCTGGTAGTACACGGCCGCATCCAGACGGGCGTACTCAGGCAGCACCACGGTGTTGTCGGTGGAGGTGAACACCCGCCCCCGGTAGCTGATGCCCAACCCCGTGGTCCACTGGGGCATCAGGGAGACCCGGTTCCACAAGGCCAGGCTGTGGCGCGGCGCATGGGCCAGTACCGCACCCGCCTTGCCCCCGGGGAAGTTCGACAACAGCCGGGCGTCCATGTAGGTGTAGCCCCCGGACACCTGCCAGGACGAGGTGACCGCGCCGCTGAGCCCCAGTTCTAGGCCTTTGACGAGTTGGCCATCGACCAGCAAGAACTGATTGGCCACCGCAGGGTCCGCCACTGCGGCGTTGCTGCGATGCGATCGGTAAAGGGCTGCGGTGACATCCAGGCCCTCGCGCACGGCCCATTTGGCCCCCACTTCAACGGTGGTGTATTTCTCGGGCTTCAGTGACTGGTTGCCCGCATTGAGCGCGATCAGTTGTTCGCCCGCCCGCGGCAGGTAGCCGATGCTGTGATTGACGTACAGGGACAGATGGCTCGCCGGTTGGTAGACCAGGCCTGCACGAGGCGACCAGAGTTGATCCAGGCTGGACAGGTCGAGCCGCTGGGTACGGTCCGTCATGCGCGTGTCCAGCCGTTCGTGCCTCAGCCCCAGCACCGCCAGCCACTGCGGCGACCAGCGGATCTGGTCTTGCACGTAGATGGCTGCCGTGTCGCTGCGGCTGCGGCTATTGGGCTCGTTGCCTGCCACCCGAAAGACCACGGGTTCATAAGACGTCGGATTGCTCACAGGCACCGTGTAAGGTGTTCTCTGGAAGTAGGCCGTCTGCCGCCAATTGTCACCGTCCTGCGCGCCGAGCTCGATCCCCGCCAGCAGCAGGTGATGCCAGGCGCCCGATTGCACGGGCCAGACCAGATCGGTCTGGTTGAACAGGTTGCGGCGGCGCGTCTGGCTGTCGTGTCCCGTCAGGTTCACCTCCAGCCCATGCTTGTCAAGCGGCATCGAGCCCGCGAAGACATTGCGGAAGAACTTGTCGTAATAGGCGTAGCGCGTGCGGTTGCTGATGCTGCGCCCCTCGCCCAGGTCATGCTCCAGCACCGCACTGACTACATCCATCCTGACACGGCTGATGCTCTCGTCCGGGTTGCCGAAGAAGGTGCCGCGCCCCGTGCGCACAGGCTTGCCGTTCCATGACGGAATGCCTCGATCGTCCACTCGATCATCCTGGAAGTGCTCGAAACCCAGGGTCAGCCGCGTGTCGCGCGACAGGCGAGCCGCCAGCACGGGGTTGATGCCGCTGCGGCGCATCCAGTAGGCGTCGCGCCAACTGTTCGCGGCTTCGGCCATCACGTTCAGCCGGCCGGCCAGGGTGTCACTGAAACGCTGCGCCCAATCCAGCGTGGCACGACTCTGGGCCCAGGACCCTGCCTGCAGAGTCAACTCGCGGTGCGTGCGCCAGGTGGGCTCCTTGCCGACACGGTTGATCAGCCCGCCCACGCTGCCACGCCCCTGCAGCATGGCATTGGGGCCCTTGAGCACCTCCACCCGCTCGACGTTGTAGACATCGCGATAGTACTGCACGTCATCGCGCATGCCATCGAACAGGAAATCCGCCGTGGACGAGGTGCCACGGAACACCGGCGTGTCCCGGTTGCCCTCGCCCTGGGCCGCGCCCAGGCCCGGCACCCAGCGCAAGGCCTCGGCCATGCTGCGGGGGGCCTGATCGTCCAGCAAGGCCTTGGGCAGCACCGTGACCGACTGAGGCACCTCGATCAGCGGGGTATCGGTGTGCAAGGCAGCATCGGCCCGGCGCGCACGGTAGCCGCGCGCCAGCTCGCTGGCCTGGATGTTCACCGGGGGCAGTTCGGCCGCCTGCGTGGGCACGACCGCCGCGCGCAATCCCCAGCGCCCGCCCTGTTGCGTCACAACCAGGCCGGAGCCGGCCAGCGCCTGCTCAAAGGCCTGCCGCAAGCCCCGAGCACCTTGCACACCGGGGCTTTGCAGGCCCTGCGTGAGCCGCGCATCCGCCACGAACAACACGCCCGCCTGATCGGCCAGACGACTCAGCACCGCACCCAGCGGCCCGGGCTCGACCTGGTAGAGGCGTGCCGCCGCCGGGCCATGAACGCTGGCGCCAGCAGTGGTATCGGGGCGCGCATCTTGCGCTCCACCGATGCTGGGGAGCAAGCCACACAGCACTGCGCCGCACCAGGCACCCCGAAGAAGCCGCGAACGCGTCACCATGCGATCGCCAACCGCCTCAGGCTGCGTCGACCTGGCGCCACCAGGGCAGCCGGCGTGTTACTTTCACAGGCAAGGCCTGCTCAAGCGCCGCGTAGATCTGCTCGATGTTATTCAGCGGGAACACGCCCACCAAGCGCAGGCCAGCCACCGCAGGCGAGCACGCCAGATGCCCGACCTGGTAGCGCGCCAGCTCGTCCACGAAATCGCCCAGGCGGATGTCATCGGCCACCAGCAGCCCCCGTGTCCAGGCCTCGCGCATGGGCGTGGCGGCTTCGGGCGCGTGCATCTCGTGCCCGGTGAGGCTCACGTGCTGCCCGGCCGGCACCACGAAGCGGTGGTCGGCATGACGGGCGCGCACATCCACCGCGCCCTGGAACACGGACACGTGGCAGCGCCCACCTTCCCGGTAGACACCGAAGCGGGTGCCCAGCGCGTGCATACGCCCTTCCTCGGTCGACACCACCAGCGGACGATTCGCGTCATAAGCCGTGTCGATGAGCAACTCGCCCTTGAGCAGTTCCAGATGGCGCTCACGCGCACCGAAGGCCACACGCAGCGCGCTGGCACTGTTGAGCCACACGCGGCTGCCGTCGGCCAGCACCAGCGTGCGCTGCCCCCCCACGCCGGTACGCAGATCCGCACGCAGGGGGTGCAGGCCCTCATCACGCGCCACCAGCCATCCGCCCAGGGCCCCCACGCCGGCCGCACCCATCACCTTGAGCGCACGCCTGCGCCCCGCGCCCTGCGCCCGGTGCAGGGCGCGGACGGCTGCGGGGCGATCCGTCATCACCGGCAGGGCATCGAAACGCTGGCTCATGGCCTCGACACGCGCCCAGGCCCGGGCATGGCTGGCATCGGCGGCCAGCCAGCGCTGCCAACCGGTCCGATCGGCCTCAGAGACCTCATCGGCCTGCAGCAGGGCGTACCAGTGGGACGCCTGCTCCAGCACCGTCGCGCCCGTGGGCTTGCTTGCACCTGGCATCAAGGCGCTCAGGCTTCGCCGTCAGCCAGCAGCAACTGGTGCATGGCCTGGGCCATGTACTTCTTGACCATGCGGTCAGACACGCCCAGGCGCTCGGCGATCTCGGCATAGCCCAGCCCTTCCAGGCGGGCCATCAGGAAGGCCTGGCTGGCCTTGGCGGGCAAGCGGGCCAGCAGCGCATCGATCTGGCACAGCGCTTCGAGCACCAGGGCGCGGTCTTCGGGCGACACGGCCAACTGGGGCAATTGGTGCGCCAGCGCCGACGCATAGGCCCGCTCGATCTCGATCCGGCGCCAGTGGTTGACGACCAGCCCGTGGGCCACCGTGCTCAGGAAAGCGCGAGGCTCCTGCAACAAGGGCGCGGCCTGAGAGGCCAGTACTTTCAGGAAGGTGTCCTGCGTAAGGTCTTCGGCCTTGTGGTCACAGCCGAGCTTCTTGCGGAGCATGCCGAAAAGCCACCGATGGTGGCTGGCGTACAGCGCTCCGAAAAAATGCCCGTGCTCTTGGTGCATCACGACACCTCCCGTGACTACAGCGCCATCCGGAGGCCATCAAATGATAAGGATTCTCATTATAGGGCGCTTAACATTTGCACACATCACCGGCTCCGGGGGCGCACCGTCAGATCACCGCCGAGTCTTTGGGGCGCAACAGTCGCCGCACCAGCCAGAGCAGGAACACGCCACCCACCACCACAACGGCCAGGGCCGTGTAGGTGCCCGCATCGGGCGAGGCCAGCGCCGCCGTGAGCCGGTCCATGAACAGCGAGATCACGATGGTGCCGGGCGCCAGGCCCAGGAAGGTGCCCAGCACGTAGTCGCGCAGGCGCACGCGGAAGGCGCCCGCCGTCATGTTGACGACGATGAAAGGTGCCAGCGGCACGGCGCGGATCACAATGACCGCCCACAGCCCACGCCGCTTGATGGCGCCGACCACGGCATGCAGCCGGCCATCCGGCGCGAAGCTGTCCACCCACTGGGCACCGGCCAGGCGGCCCAGGCCATAGGTGGCGGTGGCCCCCGCCACCATCCCGACCAGCGCATACGCCATGCCCGGCCAGGGGTCGAACACCAGCGCACCCACCGTGATCAGCGCGGCCACGGGCACGGCCAGCAGCACGGCCAGCACGTAGCCCGCCAGCACCAGCACCGGCCCCATCGGCATGTCCAGCAGATCACGGCCCATGCGCGCGAGCGCCTGCGGCTCCAGGTAGGGCCGCCATTGGGGATCGCGCCAGGCCAGCATGACGGCCACGATCAAGGCCAGGTAAAGGCCGATCAGGAGCCAGCGGGCCCAACGCAGGAAACGAGGCAGGTTCAACGCACACCCTCGGGAAACACAGGGGCGGCCACGACATCAGGCCGCATCGAGCGGGCATCTTGGCGCAGGCCACGCCCCCCGCGCACGGGGACTTACCTTCAGCCACACACCCGCGCCCCCGCACTTCAGGGGGTGAAAAATCCCCGGAGTACGTCAGTCGTGACGCAGTTCCTGGCGGATGCTGCGGTTGGTGGACTGGCGGGCCAGCACCCAGCGGCCGGTGCGGATGGCCAGCGCCTCGGGGCTCACCGGCAGCGCCAGCGTCTCCACCATGGGCGGCAGGCCGCCACGGGCACTGAGCTGTTCGGGGCTCTCGGCGGTCAGTGCCCACACGCGCATGCCGCCCAGGGACTCATGGGTTTCCAGCGTACTGAGCATCCGCAGGCCATCCATGCCCGGCAGATCCAAGGTGGTCACCAGCAGATCGGGCGGCTCCTGGCCGATGCGCAGCAGGGCCACATAGCCGTTGTCGGCAGTTTCCACCGACACGCTCTGGCCGAACACCTCCAGGGCCGACACGCAAGCGGCCAGCCAGGGGCGCTCCTGCGCCACTAGCACGATGCGCAGCGGGCGCACCTCGGCGTGATGCGAGGCCGACTTCGAGGCCGGCACGCTGGGGGCCGTGCCCGGCTCGCCCAGGCTTTCCAGCCCCATGCTCATGGCCAGGGCCTCGACCGCGTTGTAGGGGATGCGTCGATGGCCACCCGGTGTGCGTGCGGCCGGCAGGATGCTGGCCTCCACCCACAGTTGAACGGTGCGCAGCGACACGCCCAGGCGGCTAGCAGCCTCTCGGGTGGTCAGCATGCGGGACGCCGGTCCCAGGGGGATCACTTGCGACATGGAAAAGCCCCTTTCTCGGATGGCCGCGAAGGCCAGCTTGCTTTCATGTTGTGAGAGTTATGTCAGCGTCTCTGTTTATCGGCCGGCACCGGGCCACTCTTTACATCGCGCGCCACATGGGCATGCCAATGCATGCCTTTGTGCACAATCTGTCCTCATGAGCAAGGCTTTCACCAAGGAATCCGACAGCGGCGACGAGGACGACGAACTCGGCGGCCTGCCGCCCCTGCCCGCCGGCACGCGCAACTACATGACGCCGCAGGGCTACCAGCGCCTGCGCGACGAACTGCTGAGCCTGATCGACGAGGAACGTCCCAAGGTGGTCGAGATCGTGCACTGGGCCGCCTCCAACGGCGACCGCTCCGAGAACGGCGACTACCTCTACGGCAAGAAGCGCCTGCGTGAGATCGACCGCCGCATCCGCTTTCTGACCAAGCGCCTGGACATCGCCGAGGTGGCCGACCCATCACAACACTTCGGCAACGATCAGATCTTCTTCGGCGCCACGGTGACCTATGCCAACAGCAAGGGTGAAGAGCGCACCATCACCATCAAGGGCATCGACGAGACGGACAACCTGCAGGGCGAGGTGAGCTGGATCGCCCCCATCGCACGTGCACTGCTCAAGGCCCGCGAGGGCGACGAGATGCAGTTGATGACGCCAGGCGGGCTGGAGAAGATCGAGGTGCTGGAGGTGCGCTACCCAGCGCCCTCCCCTGCGCCCTGATCAGGGGCTGACGCGGTTGACCTTGAGCACCACCGGGCAGCGCTTGAGGGTGCGCAGCACGTCCTGCAGGTGCTCGGTGTCGCGCACCGACAGGGTCAGCTTGAGCTCGGCGGTCTCGCCCAGGCGCTCGTCGCCCATCTCAATGTGCGTGATGTCGGTCTCGGCGCTGCTGATGGACGCGGCCACCTGCGCCAGCACACCCTTGCCATTGGCCACCAGCACCTGGATGTCGGTGTCGAAGGCGCGCGTGGGCTCTTCGGACCAGCCCACATCGATCCAGCGATCGGGGTCGCGCTCGAACAGGCGCTTGCCCACACCGCACATCTGCGTGTGCACGACCAGGCCTTCGCCACGGCCCAGGTAGCCGGCAATGGGGTCGCCAGGGATGGGGCGACAGCACGGCGCCAGCTGTACCGTGGCACCTTCGCTGCCATCGATGATGACCGAGCCCTGCGAGGGCGATTCGATCGCGGCGAAACGGCCCAGCGTGAGCGTGAGCGCATCGGGGCGCTCGCCGAACTCGGCCATGATCTGCGCGATGCGCTTGGCCACCATGGGCGCGATCTTGCGGCCCAGGCCGATGTCGATCAGCAGGTCGTCGCGCGAGCGGTTGCCGCCCCAGCGGATCAGGGCCTGCCAGAGTTCGCCGTCCTTGCCTTCGGTGTGCTCGTCGCCGTGCGGCAGGGTCAGGCCCTCGGGGCGCAGCGCTTGGGACAGCAGCTTCTCGCCCATCTCCAGGGACTCTTCGGCCTCCATGTTCTTGAGGTAGGCGCGGATCTTGGAGCGGGCACGGCCCGTGCGCACGAAGTTCAGCCAGCCCGGGCTGGGCTTGGCACTCGGCGCGGTGATGATCTCGACCACGTCGCCGCTGCGCAGCTCGGCGCGCAGGGCCACGGGCTCGTCGTTGACCTTGGCGGCCACGCAGTGGTCACCCACATCGCTGTGGATGGTGTAGGCGAAGTCGACCGGCGTGGCGCCCTTGGGCAGCGCCAGGATGCGCGATTTGGGCGTGAACACGTAGACCGATTCGGGGAAGAGGTCGATCTTCAGGTGCTCGAGGAACTCGGCCGAATCGCGCGTCTCGTGCTGAATGTCGATCAGCGACTGCAGCCACACGGCAGCCTGGTGCGGCGTGGCCCCCGAGGCGGCCTCTTCCTGCGTCTTGTACATCCAGTGAGCGGCGATGCCCTTCTCGGCCACGGCGTGCATGGCCTGCGAGCGGATCTGGAACTCCACCGCCGTGCCCACGGGGTTCACCAGCGTGGTGTGCAGCGACTGGTAGCCGTTGGCCTTGGAGATGGCGATGTAGTCCTTGAAGCGGCCGGGCAACGGCTTGTAGAGCTGGTGCAGCACGCCCAGGGCACGGTAGCAATCGAGCAGCTCGCGCGTGACGATGCGGAAACCGAAGATGTCGCTGACCTGGGCGAAGCTCAGGTGCTTGTCGCGCATCTTGTGATAGATCGAATAGATGGTCTTCTCGCGTCCGAAGGTCTCGACCGTCATGTCCGCATCGCCGAAGGCTTTCTCCACCTCGCGCTGAATGCGATCGACCAGATCACGCCGGTTGCCGCGCGTCTTCTTGACGGCCTTGGCCAGGATGCCGTAGCGCCACGGGCTGATGTACTTGAAGGACAGCTCCTGCAGCTCGCGGTAGCTCTGGTTCAGGCCCAGGCGGTGCGCGATCGGCACGTAGATGTCGAGCGTTTCGCGGGCGATGCGAGTGCGCTTGTGGGCCACCATGGAATCCATGGTGCGCATGTTGTGCAGGCGGTCGGCCAGCTTGATCAGGATGACGCGCACGTCGCGCGCCATGGCCAGCAGCATCTTGCGGAAGGACTCGGCCTGCGATTCTTCCTTGGTGGAGAACTGCAGCTTGTCGAGCTTGGTCAGGCCGTCGACCAGCTCGGCCGTGGGGGCGCCAAAGCGCTCGATCAACTCGATCTTGGTGACGCCGCAATCCTCCATCGCATCGTGCATGAGCGCGGCCATGATGGCCTGCGCATCGAGCTTCCAGTCGGCGCACAGGCCGGCCACCGCGATGGGGTGCGTGATGTAGGGCTCTCCGCTGGCGCGGAACTGTCCCAGGTGAGCCTCGTCGGCAAAGCGATAGGCATCACGGACGCGGCGGATGTCCGCCTCGTCCAGGTAATCCAGCTTGTGCAGCAGCGCGGCAAACGACGCCGCGGAGGCTTCTTGGTGGGCTTGGGACATGAAGCTAACTTTAGCGCGTCTGCAACATCCATGACGCGGGGCGTGCCAGGACCGGACCGATGAACAGAAACGCAAAAACCCGCCATTGGCGGGCTTGTGCGGTGCGAAGGAAGGCGTGCCGGCCGCAGGGCCGTGGCGCCGCCCCTGCAGGGATCAGGTCGGGACCTTGCGCAGCATTTCAACCCCCACCTGGCCGGCGGCGATCTCGCGCAGGGCGGTCACACCGGGCTTGTTGCGCGATTCGATCTTGGGCGTGTGGCCCTGGCTCAGCATGCGGGCGCGGTAGGTGGCGGCCAGGACCAACTGGAAGCGGTTGGGGATCTTCTGCAGGCAGTCTTCGACGGTGATGCGGGCCATGGTGCTCTCTCCAAAGGGATCGTTCGGGTGCCGGGCGGCAGGTCAGTCAGGGCTGAAACAGCGGTTCAAAGCAGGTTGAGGGCCTGGAACACGCCCGACTTGTTACGGCGCTGGGCAGCGTATTTTAACCTCTGCCCGTGGACGATGGCTTTCAGGTCGAACAAAGCCGACTCGAACAGGGCATTGACCACGATGAAATCGAAGTGGCGGGCCTGGTTGACCTCGGTGCGGGCATTGGTCATACGCAGGTCGATCACGTCCTGCGTGTCCTCGCCGCGGCGGTTCAGGCGCTGCAGCAGCTCTTCGTAGCTGGGCGGCAGGATGAAGATCAGGATGGCGTTGGGGAATATCTTCTTGATCTGCAGGGCGCCCTGCCAGTCGATCTCCAGCACCACATCTTCGCCGCCCTTGATGCGCTCTTCGATGGCCTGGCGGGAGGTGCCGTACAGGTTGCCGTGCACTTCGGCCCATTCGAAAAAATCACCGTGCTCGACCTTGGCGCGGAAATCCGGCTCGCTGATGAACCAGTACTCGCGGCCGTCCTTTTCCTGGCCGCGCGGGGGCCGGGTGGTGTGCGAGACGGAGACCTGCAGGCGCGAATCGAGCTCCAGCAGGGCTTTGACCAGCGTGGATTTGCCGGTGCCGCTGGGCGCGGCGACCACGAACAGATTGCCTGGGTAGTCCATGGTGGTGGGCACCTTTGTCGGGGCTGGGGCCACAGGGCCTTCGCCTTTGAGGGCGGCCGATCGCCGCCAGATGAATTGCTTCGCCTCGTTATCGGCGCCTGCGCGCCGGGATTGAGTGTCCGCAAAGGGCGGGATTTTACATACCCTACCCGCCGGAGGGGCCCTCAGGCTCGTTGGCCGCGGCTTCGAGACCCTGCCAGCCGCCGCCCAGTGCTGCGATCAGGCGCACGCTGGCCACCAGGCGTTCGGCCGTCACGTCCAGGGCCGTGCGCTGGCTCCCCAGGGTTAGGTTCTGGGCCACCACCACTTCCAGGAAGCCGACCAGGCCGGCTTGGTAGCGGGTGGTGACGACGCGCTCGTTCTCTTCGGCCAGGGCCACCAGGCGGGCCTGCTGTTCGGCCTTGGCGCCCAGTTGGTGCAGGACGGCCAGGGCATCGTCCACCTCGCGCAGGCTGGTCAGCACGGTCTGGCGGTAGGCGGCCACGGTTTCCTCATAGCGGGCCTCGGCCTGCTCTACCCCGGCGCGGCGGCGTCCGCCATCGAACAGGGTGGCGGCCAGCGTGGGGCCCAGCGACCAGGTGCGCCAGGGCGCCTCGAACAACTCGCCCAGGCGCGGGCCGGTGCCACCGCCACGCGCGCCCAGGGTGATGTCCGGCCACCAGGCGGCCTGGGCCACGCCGATCTGGGCATTGGCCTGGGCCACGCGGCGCTCGGCGGCCACCACGTCCGGACGACGCGTCAGCAACTGCAAGGGCATCTGCGGCGGCACGGCCGGGATGGCCGCGATCCGGGACGTGACGACAGGCAATGACAGATCGGCCGGGGCACGACCCGCCAGCACCGCCAGCGCATGCTCGTGCTGGGCGCGCTGCAGGCGCACATCGTGCACGTTGGCGCGCAGGGTCTGCCACTGGGTTTCGGCCTGGATCACGTCAGCGCGTGCAGCCATGCCGGCCTCGTACTGGTGGCGGGTCAGTTGCAGCGAGCGCTCATACGCCGACAGGGTGCGATCGAGCAGGGCCAGTTGCTGGTCCAGCACACGCAGGCGCCAGTACTGCTCGGCCAGGTTGAGCTGGGTGCTCAAACGGGCCGCGGCCAGGTCGGCCGCCGTGGCCTGGGCATTGGCCCCGCCGGCATCCTGCTCGCGGGCCAGGCGGCCCCACAGGTCCAGGGCCCAACTGGCTTCCAGCGCGGCGGCATAGGTGGTATTGCCACCCGCAGTGGACGACTCAGTGCGCAAAGCCGAGGCCGACACGCCCAATTGCGGCCAGCGGGCCGCACCGGCCTGGCGCCACAGG
>NZ_JBASTH010000031.1:0-2249 GCF_049274795.1 Aquabacterium sp. | reverse complement strand
GCACGGTTGACGGCGTTGCTCGGCAGGGAGAACACCGAGCATGCAGTTTTCATGGGCCGAGTCGGCGAAGGCCCAGCGGCCAAAGCGCGATCCACGCGACTGGATTTGGCAGATCTGGCGTATCGGCAGGATCGCATGCCAAGCCATTGATGCAGCGATCTCTCAGCGCAAAGAAGCTGCCTTCCACCTCCACCAATCGAGTAGGGTGAGGGGTCGCCCCCTCAGCCCTCTCACACCACCGGACGTGCGGGTCCGCATCCGGCGGTTCAAGTAAAACGCTGGAGTTGCTGGTGGGTATCCACCAGCGAGACCAGCCCCATGTTGGCAAGGTACTTCGGCGGCATTGCTGCCACCATGTGTTTTGCTCCGGCATTCCACCACGGTCCCCGCCCGTTGACGCTCGACTTCCACGCGCGATGCGCGTCCAGCCCAAGCGCTCGCAAGCGGGATTCCCGTGTAGCCGGGCGCTTCCACTGCCTCCAGGCAATGACCCGCAGTCGACGCCTCACCCAGATGTCCAGTTCTTCGAGTGCTCGTCGCCCCTGGGTGTGCTGGAAGTAGTTCATCCAGCCCCGCAGGACCGGTCGGAGCTGCTCGATGGTCCGCTCCAGACGTTGTCCACGCCCTTTCAGACACAGGTCCGTGACCCGTGCCCTCAGGCGCGCCAGACTTTCTGGCCAGATCCTCAGACGGGTCTCCTTGTGCACGGTCACGCTGTACCCTAGGAACTTGCGTCCCCAGGGCCTCGCGACCGCGCTCTTGGCCGCATTCACGGTGAGCTTCAGCCGTTCCCAGAGGAACTTCGTCACCCCGTCCATGATGCGATTCCCCGCCTGCTGGCTCGACACATAGATGTTGCAGTCGTCCGCGTACCGGCAGAAGTCCAGTCCGCGCCGCTCCAGTTCGCGGTCCAGGTCGGTCAGCAGGATGTTCGACAGCAGCGGTGACAGCGGTCCGCCTTGCGGCGTGCCCTGTGTCCTCGCTGTCTCGATCCCGTCGGCCATCAAACCCGCTTGCAGGAAGCGCCGGATCAACTTCAGGACGCGCCTGTCGTCGATCCGCCTGGCGACCCGGTGCATCAGCGCATCGTGGTTCACACGGTCGAAGAATTTCTCCAAATCCATGTCCACCACCCAGCGCTTGCCGCCCCGGATGTAGTTCGCGGCTTGGACCACTGCCTGCGTCGCGCTGCGTCCCGGGCGGAAGCCATAGCTCCCATCCGAGAATGTCGGCTCGAACAGCGGTTGCATCACCTGATGCAGCGCCTGCTGGATCAGCCGGTCCACCACCGTTGGCACGCCCAGCGTCCTCACCCCGCCTTGCGGCTTGGGGATGTCCACTCGGCGCACCGCGCGTGGCAGGTACGTGCCGTCCAGCAGCGCCGCCTTCACACTTTGCCAATGGCTTTGCAGCCAGCCCTTGAGGTCTTCGCAGCGCAACCCGTCGATGCCGGGCGCTCCACGGTTCCTCATGACCTGGCTGTACGCCTTTTGCATGTTGCTGCGCTCGACCACCTGCTCCATGAGCCGGCAGCCCTCCGATTTCGTTTGCCCGCTCGTCGCTGCGCCCACCTCCGCACCGTCGCGCCCACTCCCCGGATTCCGTCCGGTTGCTTCGCGCTCGGCCTGCCTTGCAGCAGCTTCTGCGTCATCGATAGGCATCAAGATCGATCGTCCTACTCTCGGTCTTACTCGTTCAGCCCTTCGGTCCTTACCGGCGCCTACTATGGCTTCTGCTGACTTCTGAGCGCGCCTCCCGTCGCCTCTCGACGCCGGTAGCCCCTTCGGGCACACGCTCAGATCTCCCCGGGTATTGCGCACCCACCTTCACGCTTATGCCTGTCGGATTTACGACGCACCGTTCCGTGCAAGTACCGGGCTTTGGTGAATTCGGACACCTCACCCCGGCGCGCCGCCTCGTATCCGCTTCCTGTTCGTCAGGCCAGCGCTTTGCCATCCGGCTTCCTTCAGACCCACAGTCACCCGCGGAACCCTTGCCATTGGCTAACCATTCCCCTTGCCGGGCTGATAGAGGACTCTCACCTCCGAGTAGGTGCACCCTGCCGGGCGCACCAAGAAAAAGCCCCCAGGCCAACCTGGCCGGGGGGCTCTGAGTGCCGAAGGGTTACTGCAGCTTGTAGCTGACCTTCACGATGATCGTGTGGCCTGTCTTGTTTTCGGTGTCGATGCTGTTATCGCGATTCAGCTGACGATAGACCGGGTTGTTCAGGTTGTTGCCCTCAACTCGGA
>NZ_JBASTH010000030.1:0-9778 GCF_049274795.1 Aquabacterium sp. | reverse complement strand
TCAAGGCCACCGACGTCGATGGCGACACGCTGACCTTCGCCCTGGGCAACAAGAGCCCGGCCAACGGCACCGTGGCCGTCAACGCCGACGGCACCTGGACCTACACGCCCGCCAAGGACTACAACGGTTCCGACAGCTTCACCGTGCTGGTCAGCGACGGCCATGGCGGCACCGCCACCTCCACCGTCACCATCGGCGTCACGCCGGTGAACGACCCGCCCAAGCCCGAAGACCCGACTGATCCCAACTTCGATCCGGTCACCGGCACCTACAGCGTCACCACGCCCGAGGACACCCCCGTCAAGGGCCAGGTCAAAGCCACCGACGCTGATGGCGACCCGCTCACCTACACCCTGGGCAGCACCAAGCCGGCCCACGGCACCGTGGTGGTCAACGGCGATGGCACCTGGACCTACACGCCCGCCAAGGACTACAACGGTTCCGACAGCTTCACCGTGCTGGTCAGCGACGGCCATGGCGGCACCGCCACCTCGACCGTCAAGATCGGCGTCACGCCCGTCAACGACAACCCGACCGCCAACCCCGACCAAGTCACCGTGGCCGAGGACAGCGTGGTCACCTTCGACCCGCGCAACAACGACAGCGATGTGGACGGCGACAGCCTGACCATCACCGCCGTGAACGGCCACGCCATCAGCACCACGACCCCCGTGGTGCTGCCGGAAGGCACGATCAGCCTGAACGGCAACGGCACGCTGACCTTCACCCCGGCGCCCAACTACAACGGCCCCCTGTCGCTGACCTACACCATCTCCGATGGCCATGGCGGCACGGCCGAAGCGCCCATCACCATCGACGTCACGCCGGTGGATGACGTGGCCGTGGTCGGCTCCGGCTCGGTCAGCCTGTCGGAAGAAGGCCTCGCGGGCGGCATCGCCGACAACACCGGCAGCCCCGACACGACCAACGCCACCTCGGCCTCCGGCAAGCTCACGGTGACCGACATCGACGGCGGCAGCAACATCCTCACGCTGTCCGGCCCCTCGGGCCTGACCAGCGGCGGCGCAGCCATCACCTGGAGCGGCAAGGGCACCGTGGACAACCCGCTGGTCGGCTCGGCCGGTGGCAAGACCATCATCACCGCCAGCATCGACAGCAACGGCAACTACCAGGTCAGCCTGCAGGGCCCCGTCGACCACGCCAACCCCAACGCCGAAGACGTGCGCAGCATCCAGCTGACCGTCCAGGCCAGCAACGGCGTGGCCACCTCCACCGGCACGCTCACGCTCAACATCGAAGATGACTCGCCCGCCAGCGGCAACCAGACGCAGTACGTCAGCCCCGCCACGCAATCGACCAACGTGATGCTGATCGTGGACGTGTCCGGCAGCATGCAGAACGCCCTGGCCGACACCACCGTGAATGGCCTGAAGGCCACCATCAAGGGCCTGCTGGACAACTACGGCGAACTGGGCGATGTGCGCGTGCAGATCGTCACCTTCTCCGACTCGGCCTCTGCCCGCGCCACCTGGATGACGCTGGCCGATGCCAAGACCTTCGTCGACAAGCTCAGCGCCAACGGCGGCACCAACTACGACGCGGCCCTGGCCTCGGCGCAGTCGAGCTTCAACGCCTCCGGCAAGCTGGCCGGCGCGGTCAACGTGTCCTACTTCTTCTCCGACGGTGAACCGAACAAGGGCAAGGAAGTCGACACCGGCAGCGACAAGACGAAGTGGGAATCCTTCCTCAAGGCCAACGACATCGACAGCTACGCCATGGGCATCAACGGTGCCAGCTCGTCGAACCTCAAGTACCTGGAGCCGATCGCCTACAACGGCGGCAGCGAAAGCGAGCGTCCTGCCGTCATCCTGAACAGCAACACCGCCGTCAAGACCTACCTGGACAACAGCGTGGTCACCGTGGAGCACGGCAGCCTGGCCAGCGTGGCCGGCGCCGATGGCCTCAAGGCTGTCACGGCCTTCTCGGCGGCCAACCAGACCTCATCCACCTACGACGCGGCCACCGGCATCCAGACGATCACGCTCAGCTCCGGCAGCCGCATCGAGCTGAACCTGACCACGGGCGAGTACACCTACACCCGCCCGGCCGGCAACACCGGCGACACCTTCAGCTACACCATCATCGACAAGGATGGCGACAAGGGCAGCGGCACGCTGACCCTGACCACCGTCAACCACGCGCCGGAAGGCACCGATGGCACCGTCACCCTGGCCGAGGACACCAGCTACCACCTGCAGGTGTCGGACTTCGGCTTCAAGGACAGCGATGCCGGCGACCGCCTGAGCGCCGTGCGCATCAACACTCTGCCCACCGATGGCACGCTCACGCTCAACGGCAAGGCCGTGGTGGCTGGCCAGGTCATCGCCGCAGGCGACATCGGCTCGCTGGTGTTCAAGCCCGATGCCAACGAGAACGGCGCCGCCTACGCCAAGCTGACCTTCTCGGTCGCCGACCGCGCCGGTGCCTACGACAGCACGCCCAACACACTGGCCTTCAACGTCACGCCGGTGAACGACGCGCCCATCGCCCGCATCGCCTCGCATGGCGGCCTGCTGGGCCTGGTGGACGTGTCGGTCGACCCGATCCTGAACTTCAGCAGCAACCAGCACCTGGGTGTCTACGATGTGGACAACAACCTGACCCGCATCGACGTGTCGGTCGAGAACCTGCTGTCGGTGGGTGGCCTGGCCAACGACATCCTGGGCCTGATCGGCCTGGGTGGCGACCACAGCAAGCTGACCATCGACACGGCCCTGGCGCAAAGCTACGGCTTCACGATCAGCGGCAACGACACCCGCCACATCGTGATCACCTCGGCCACGGCCGGCGGCACGGTGGACTACGGCATGGTCAACAAGCTGCTGGCCACGCTGACGTACGACCCGGCTGAACTGCTGGGCATCTCGGCCGACCTGCTGCCCAAGATGACCATCAAGGCCACGGACGCCTTCGGCCTGTCCAGCACGGACGCCGCCTCGGCCGGCCTGATCTCGGTGCATGCGGACACCATCCAGGATGTGCTGGATACCAAGGTGAGCGTGTCTGCCAGCGCCACGGTCGACTCGGCCGTGACACTGACCCACGACGCGCTGACCGGCGAGTTCACGCACTCGATCGATGTGGGCCTGAACGTGTCGACACCGCTGACGTTGACTGGCCACTCGGCTTCGTCCGACGTGTTCGCCTGGAGCCTGTCGGACCACGGCACGGCCTCGGCCGGCGCTGGCACCAACGGCGCCACGCTGAACGCCACGCACGCGGTCGACACCATCGTCGACTTCGACACCTCGGCTCGCTCCGCCGGTGGCGACGTGCTGGATCTGCGCGATCTGCTCAGTGGCGAGAACACGGTGGGCGGCAAGGGCAACCTGAGCCAGTTCCTGGACTTCGACACGACGAGCAACCCGGGCTCGACCATCGTGCACGTGAGCTCGACGGGAGGGTTCACGGCGGGCTACGACGCCAAGGCCGAGGACCAGACGATCGTGCTGCAGAACGTGAACCTGCGTGGTGATTTGGGCCTGGGGGCCTCGGCCAGCGACAACCAGGTGATCGCCGAACTGATGACGCGCGGCAAGCTGCTGGTGGACAACAACTGACCAGCCCCGCCCAGCGAAAAGCCCGCCATCCGGCGGGCTTTTTCATGCCACCACGCCTGGATCAGGCAGCGATGGCGGCGCTCAACTGGGTATGCATGTCGCTCAACCGCTTGCGCAACTCTCTCAGCAACTGCACCTCCACGAGGCCGTTGTCATCCACGGCCTCCAGGAAAGGATCGCCACTGTTCACGTAAGCCAGGTACTCGTCCACCAGCCCGATGGCATCGCGCTGATGCCCCTGGCGTTGCGCGCCCTCTTCGGCGTTGAGCGCGTCATCGAGCACATCGATCAGGCGATCGTCCAGGCGTTCCAGCACGGTGTAGAGCATCTACACGTTGCCGCTGATCATCTCGAAATCAGGCTCGTTGGCGCTCTCGCTCAGCACCGCCTGCTCGACCTTGCGCAGTTCGGTCTGGACGTGCTTGCGCATGCCATCCCATGCCAGGCGGGTCTGGGTATAGAGCACCTTGGGCGACACACTGGCCGCCGCCTTGAGGCTGGCCTGTGCCACCAATTCATCGGCCTTGGCCAGATCGCCCTTGCGCAGAAAGACGCCCGCCTCGCTGGCCAGCAGCCGCGCGGTCTTGCCATCGGCGCTGCTGGCTTGGCGGTAGTGGGGGCAGGCGCCACCTTGCCCGCTGGCGGCAAGGGTGGCGCCGGGGGAATGCTCGAAGCGGTCGGTGCCTCCTGGACCTCGGCACCCTTTTCGAACACCGTGCCGTCTTCGCTCATCAGCACGATCTGGCTCACCTTGAAGCCGCTGGCCTTCACCGGCGTGCGCAGCTTCTTGAGCAGCCCGCCCAAGGGCTTGTCCAGCTGCAGCACCAAATCATCGCCATCCACCCAGGCAGTGCCGAAAGTGCCTTGCTTGCTGCCGGTGTGCTCGGCCAGCAGCGCGAACAGCTTGCTGCCGGTGGCCTTCGGGCTCAGGGTCAGCACGCCAGGTGCCTTGTCCTTGCCGTCCACGTAGGCGAACTGCACCTTGCGATCCGGATCCTTGCGGCACATCGTCAACTGCTGCAGCAAGCGCTTGGGGTCGGCCAGCGCAGCGCCGGCCTCGTCTTCTTCGGCCTCGGCCGGTGCGGCGCTGGGAGCGGCCTTCTCAAGCGCGGCCACACGCTTCTTGGCCCCGACCTCCAGATCGGCCAGCCGGCTGTCCAGCGCGTTGTCGCCCTTGTGCACCTTGAGCAGCGCACGTGCTTGCGAACGCAGCTCTTCCAGGCCCTGCAGCTGTGCCGAGGCCGGGCCTTGAGCCCCCTTGTCCACAGCCGTCAGCGCCTTGACAAAGGCTGCATCCTTGTAGCCCTTGCCAGCAGAGAGTGTCCCCGGGCAGCAGCACGCGTTCAGCCTCCGTGGGCGTGACAGACAAGTCCTCAATGTTGCGTGCCATGGCGGTCATCTCCAGCATCACCATGATGTTGCCCTTGGGCATGTCCACGCTGAGGAAATCCCGCGCCACCTGCTAATTCATCGAATAGCTGATCAGCGCCTCGCAAGTGATCGCCTTGCCGCCCCGATACTGGGCTTCGAACTGCGCGGGGGGGCATGTTCAAGCTGCGGTACAGGGTGACCTCTTCCAGCGGCAGCTTGCGCAGGCCTTCCAGCGCGATGACGGCATGGGCCACGCCCGTCTTGGCGGTGTTCTGAGAGGTGTTCGGATCAGGCATCGGGTGTCCCTGGCGGTGATGGCCGCTCATTTTGTGAGCACCATTCGCCAGGTGTGCCTACCGAATCAGCAGGTCCAGCCCAAATGGACTGGACGGATCCGAAGCAAACGATCAGGCCAGTTTCACGGCCGGCCCCGTCACGCCATCGACCCCGCAAGGCCACAGCGCCCCGATGTCCTGCGCATCCATCACGCCTTCGGCATACACATGCAGACCCAGGCTGCGCAACATGCTCACCGTGCCGCTCACGAACGCACGGCGCGCCGTGTCATGGGCCACGCCCTGCACCACCGACGCATCGAGCTTCACGTAATCCAGCCCGGCCTCGAACAGAAACTCGATGCGTGCCAGACGCTCACCCGCGTGTTCCAGACCGATGCGCACACCCAGTGGTCGCAACTGCTTGCACAGCTCGCGCACCAGCTCGAAACGCGTCAGCGCCGCGCTCTCGGCCACCTCCAGCCACAGCGAATTGGCCGCCTGCGGCGATGCCAGCAGGTGCGCACGCAGACGCGGCACGAAGCCGCTGTCGGCCAGCGAAGCCGGCGACAGGTTCACTCCGCGCGGAATGCCGTCCTGAGATATCTGCTCCAGCGCCATCACCACCGCCTGCTCGTCGATCTGCGACATCAGGCCACAACGCAGCGCCATGGGCAGCCACACCGCGGCCGCCTCATAAGCACCACCCGGATCCAGTTGCAGACGCATCGGGCACTCGTGGTGCACCAGGCGGCCATCGCGGTCCACCACCGGGAAACGCACCAGTTGGATCCGCTTGGCCGCCAGGGCCGCGCTCAGGCGGCGGCGCCATTCGTCCTCACCCATCGCGGGCTGAGCATGGGCCACGCTCAGGTCGGCCGTCTCCACCGCGAAGTTGCCACGGCTTTCCGCACGGGCCAGCGCCGAGTCGGCGGAGGCCAGCACCTGCGCCAGCGGCATGCCACGCGCCCATCGGGCCGCGCCCACCACCGCCTGGCCGTTGATGGCCTGTTCGGAGAACATGCGCTTGAGTGAATCGGCCAGGTACTCGGGCTGCGGCAGCGGCGTGCCGCCTTCGCTCAGGCACACGGCGAAGTCGCCCCCGTTGAGCCGGCCCACTGCCGCGCCCGGAATGCCCTGGGTCACTTCCAGCAGCAGCTGGGCCAGGCGTTGCAGCAAGGCATCGGTCTGGCGATGGCCCAGGTTGCGGTTCACACCGGCCAGATCCACCAGGCGCACCAGGTAGACCACGCCCTGGGCCGGCCCGTCCTCGCTGGCCAGCGAGGCCTGCAACTGCCCCATGAAGTGCTTGCGGTGCGACAGGCCCGTCAAGGCATCGCAGTGCGCCTGCTGGCGCAACTGCTCCACCTGCGTGGCCTGTTCATCGAACAGATTCTTCAAGCGCGAGACCACCATGTTCATCGCCTGGCTCAGGCGCGCCAGTTCAGGCACGCGCGGCTCTTCCACCGTGATGAAGCGCCGCTCCATCAGCGCCTGGGCCTGGCCCACAGTGGCGTCCAGCGGCCGGCGGATGCCCCGCACCCCGAACGAGGCCAGCACACCGGCCAGGCCACCCAGCACGGCCAGCCACATCGCGGTCTTGAGGCTGCCTTCCCAGAGCTGGTCATAGGCGAAGCCGGAATGGCTGGTCACCTCCACCGAGCCCAGCGCGCGCCAGCCATCGGTGACCTGGGCCACCCCCACGGGCGACTCGATGGGCACCATGCGCACGAACCACGCGGGGGCCTTGCCATGGCCGGCACTCGGGTCAGCCTCGTGGCTATTGATCACGGTGCCTGCCGGGTCCTTGAGCTGGATCTGCTTGTAGAAGCCCGTGTCGAACTGCGCCGACACGGCCAGGTCCATCAGGGACATGTCACCGCGCTGCTGCGACAGGCTCAAGGCCAATGACTGCGCGTTGTCCGCGTTCTTCAGCCGCAACTGGGTTTCTAGGTAGCCGCGTGCCGATGCCATCCAGACACCGAAGCTGCCCAGGAAAGCCATCAGCAAGGTCACTGCCAGCAACAGCCAGATCTGACGAATCAGGGACATAGCGCCTCCTGCCAAAGCATCTTGTTCACCACCATCCTTCGGCCTTGGCTTTGCTCAGAATTTCCCGCCAGCGCGACAGGCGCGCCACCGGGTCCCCCGCGGACGACCCACCAACGCCCTGCCACAAGCCTTCGGCATTGAAGCTGAACACCGGTGCCAAGTCAGGCCGCCGCGAAGCCGGACGAATGTCCGTGATCAGGTTGTCGAGAATCAGCGGCTCAGCCGTGGGTTCGGGGTAATAGGCCAGCACCATGTGCGCCTGCACCCCACCACCCAGCTGGGCCCTGACATAGACCATTCTCATCTTGGCAGGAGACACCCCCAAGGCGATCAGGGAAAAATACTTGGCGATGGCGTAGTCCTCGCAATCGCCCTGCCCCCTGTTCAGCAACTCCATGGGGCTGGCCCAGTAATCCACCGCGCCCCAGGCGTCCCGGTCGTCACGGAACTGCACCGTGCGGTTGAAGAAGGTGTTGATGACCTTGAGTTTTTCGTCCTCGGAGGCATTGCCCACAGCCTCCATCTCCTGGACCAGGGCCTGCGTGCGTTGAACCGCCGAAGGGCCGAAGCGCTGGGCCGACTGCATCAGCCTGGGAGCATCCAGAGCGTTGCCATGCAGCAACAGGCACAGCATCACGATCACGCCCAAGGCCTGGGCCGTGCGCCAGAACCTGCGGTTTTGCAAGGCCTGCCACACCCCGGCCTGAGCCTCCTCGAACAGACGTGAAGCCGCCTGCCAGGGCTGGCACCACGCACGCATCGAAGGCTGCCTTGCTGGACGAGGCACTGAGATCATCGACATGTCTTCGACCAAACCGCCGTGAACTTGACCACGATGCCTGAAAGCCCCAGGCAGGCACATCGGTGGGTCCGCCCCCTGATCCGGCGTGCCCTGAATGTACAAATTGATGCAAGAATCTATAAGTTTTTTTGAATAAGGGGCATCCCGAGGTGTCAGGTCGCCCTGACTCATCCAACGTTGTCCGACCCAGCCGGAGGCTCACACCGTGTCCAAAACCCAAATCCGAAATGCGCTGACCGCCACCACCCTGGCCGTCATGTGCCTGGCCGTTCAAGCACAGGCGCAACAGGCTCCCGCCAGCAACAGCCTGGCCGCCGCCGCCCAGAAGGCGATCGCCAACAACCCGGAAGTCACAGCCCGTTTCAACGCCCTGCGCGCCGCCGCCAATGAGGTGGACGTGGCCCGTGGCGGCTTCCTGCCCCAGGTCAACCTGTCGGCCGACGGTGGCCGCGCCTACAACAAGTACGACAGCCGCAACCCCGAAGGTCGCTCCTTCAACCGTACTGGCATAGCCTTGAGCATCAACCAGATGCTATGGGACGGCGCGGCAGTCAAGACGGAGGTCGAGCGCCTGGGCCATGCCCGCCTGACCCGCTACTTCGAGTTCCTGAGCGCCTCGGAAGACACCGCCCTGGAAGCCGCCCGCGCCTACATCGACGTGCTGCGCTATCGCCGCCTGGTGTCCCTGGCCGAAGACAACTACGTGCAGCACAAGTACGTGTTCGACCAACTGGCCTCCAAGGTCAAGGCCGGCGTGGGCCGTGGTGTCGATTCGGAACAATCCAATGCCCGCCTGGCCCTGGCCGATTCCAACCTGACCACCGAGATCGCCAACCTGCACGACGTGGCCTCGCGCTACCTGCGTGTGGTCGGTGAATCTCCCGCACCTCAACTGGCTGCCGTGGGCACCGGCGTGCTGAACCGCGGCATCGCCGACAGCAACGCCGACGCCGTGGCCCAGGCCCTGTCGCGCAACACTGCCGTGAGCGCCGCCATCGAGAACCTGCGCTCGGTCGAGTCGCAGGCCGCTGGCCGCAAGAGTGCCTTCCAGCCCAAGGTCGAGGCCCGTGCCCGTGCCGCTGGCGGCAACAACCTTGATGGCAACATCGACCAGCAGCGCAATGCCTCGGCCCAACTGGTGCTGAACTGGAACCTGTACAACGGTGGCTCCGACCAGGCCCGCGTGCGCCAGTACGCCGACCTGATCAACCAGGCGGCCGACCAGCGCGACAAGGCCTGCCGCGATGTGCGCCAGACGGTTGCCATCGCCCACAACGACATCCGCAAGCTGCAGGATCAACTGGCTGCCCTGGACCGCAACGTGCTGTCGATCGAAAAAGCCCGTGACGCCTACCGCCAACAGTTCGACATCGGCCAGCGCAGCCTGCTGGACCTGCTGAACGCCGAGAACGAGCTCTACACCGCCAAGCGCGCCTACGCCAACGCCGAAGCCGACCTGCAACTGGCCTATGCCCGTACGCAAGCAGGCACCAACAGCCTGGTCTCCACGCTGGGCCTGAGCCGCACGGACGACGGCACCGGCGATCTGGCCGCCAACTGGCAGGCCGCCGATGACGCCGCCCAGCGCTGCCCTTCCACCACCGTGGCCGTGAGTGCCACGACCAAGGAAGAGCTGGACGCCCGCGCAGCCCGCCTGGCCACCCCGGCCACCGCCGCACCGGTGCCCACGCCGGCCG
>NZ_JBASTH010000029.1:0-34380 GCF_049274795.1 Aquabacterium sp. | reverse complement strand
AGCACCAGGCCGATTACCCGTCGCAGCGGGCGGCGATCGAGTCAATCGCCGGCAAGATTGGCTGCGTGCCGCAGACGCTGCACACGTGGGTGCGTCAGCACGAGGTCGATGCCGGTCAGCGTGAGGGTGTCTCGACGGCCGAAGCCCAGCGCATCAAGGCCCTTGAGCGTGAGAACCGTGAACTGCGCAAGGCCAACGAGATACTCAAGCTGGCCAGCGCGTTTTTTGCCCAGGCGGAGCTCGACCGCCGCATCAAGTCCTGAAGTCCTTCGTCGACCAGCACCGCAAGCAATTTGGGGTCGAGTCGATCTGCCGTGTCCTGCAGATCGCCCCATTGGCATATTGGCGCCATGCCGCACGCCAGCAACAGCCAGCCTTGCGCTCGGTGCGTGCCCGGCGCGATGCGGCGTTGATGCCGCAGATTCAGCGTGTGTGGCGCGCCAACTTGCAGGTCTATGGCGCAGACAAGGTCTGGCTGCAGCTCAATCGGGAGGGTGTCGCCGTGGCGCGCTGTACCGTCGAGCGGCTGATGCGCCAGCAAGGCCTGCAGGGCGTGCGCCGAGGCAAGGCGCACCACCATCGCTGATCCCAAGGCGCCATGCCCGCTTGATCGCGTCAACCGGCAGTTCAGGGCTGATCGACCCAACCAGCTGTGGGTCTCGGACTTCACCTATGTCTCGACTTGGCAGGGCTGGGTTGATGTGGCCTTCGTCATTGACGTGTTCAGCCGCCGCATCGTAGGTTGGCGCCAGAGCAGTTCCATGCACACCGACTTCGTGCTCGATGCGCTGGAGCAGGCCTTGTACGACCGCAAGCCCTCAGAGGAAGATGGTCTGATTCATCATTCCGACAGGGGATGGTTGCTCAGCGCTGCTGCTGGGCGACCAGCTCGGCCGTGAGCAGGTTGCTGGCGGCCACGGGCGGGTGCTGGTCCATCAGGCGGAGCCAGCTGGCGTAGCTGGGCACGACCGGGTCGTCCCAGGGGTGGAAACTGGGCTTGAGGTAGGCGAAGTAGCGGCCGGCCAGCGGCAGGAAGACACCGCCAGGCTTGTAGAGCCACCACAGGCCCTTGGCCCAGAGCTTGGTACGCTCCCAGCGGGTGTAGCCGTCGACCTTGAGCATGTGCGCCATGATGCGGAACACATTGACGGGGAACAGGAAGGTGACCAGCAGCATCGAGAGCACGCGGGTGCGGTAGCTGGCCTTGGCCACCTTGGTGAGCACGTCGTAGGCGACGGACTTGTGCTCCATCTCTTCCATGGCGTGCCAGACGTAGACGGCGCGGATGCGGTCGTCGGCGCCTTCGAGGATGTCGGGGCGCTCGACGAAGGCGTCGGCCATGATGGCGGTGATGTGCTCGGCAGCGGCGGTGACACCCAGCGTGAACTCGCGCGAGAGGTGCTTGCGCAGGATGCCGAAGAGGCGCCACTCCTGGCCCTTGAGGATCACGTCGACACGCACGCCCTGGGCGGTGAGGCGGTCGTTGTACTTCGTGTGGACGATGCCGTGCTGGCCTTCCTGGCGGGTGAAATCCTTGATGTGGGCGCGCAGGGCCGGGTCGGTGACCTGGTCCTTGTAGTCGCGCACGCAGGTGATGAAGAAGCGCTCGCCGACGGGGAAGAGCGTGGACATCGCGTCGAACAGGCGCGTCTTGAAGGCGTCGCCGCCTAGCCAGTGGCGGGGGATGTCGCCCTCCAGACCGAAGTCCAGGCGCTCGCGCGGCACGATGTCGGGGATGGGGTGGGCAGGTTGACGGCTCATGTTCCGCACTTTAGGGAGCCGGGTGTTGCGCCGCAATGCAGCTGTACGACAGCGCGGAAGAAATCGCGACAGAGTGCCGTCAGTGATTTCCCTGGCGTCGGTAATCTCTGGGCGATTGGCCCTGCCATTTGTTGAAGGCCTGCGTGAAGCTGCGCCGGTCGGTGAAGCCCAGGCGCTCGCTGATGTCCTCGATGCTCAGGGCGGGGTCGGCCAACCACTGGCGGGCCAGGTCATGGCGCACACGGGCCACGATGGACGAGTGGCTGGCATTGCTATCGCGCAGGCGGCGCTGCAGGGTGCGGCTGTGCAGGCCGAGGGCGCTGGCCAGGTTGTCCAGGCCCTGGCCGAGCAGGGTGGGTTGCTGGCGCAGCAGGGCGTCGATCTGGGCGGGCAGGCTGCTGGCGTCGCCCGCTGGCGTGGTGGTGCCGGGCCCCTTCTGAGCCAGTTGTTGCGCCACACGCCGAGCGGCGGTCTCGTGCAGGGAGGGCAGCGCGCCGCGCAGGGGGTGGTCCAGCAGGGCTCGGTCGAACCACAGCGCATTGACGGGCTGGTTGAAGCGCACGGGTAGGCCGACGGCGGCGGTCAGGTGCTCGCTGCCCACCTCGGGCGGGTGCCTTAGGGTGAGCTCACCTTGCCACAGTGGCGCGCCGACCATCTGCCGGGTGAATTTGCACAGAGTGACGAAGATGGATTCGGCGAAGGCCCAGGTGGTGACGGGGTAGGCCTCGGCGTGGTGGAAATCCATGTGCAGCCGGGCCCGGTCGCCGTGCTCCTGCAGGTCCCAGCGGATGAAGGGGTTGAGCAGGGGGCGCAGCCAGTGCAGGGCCGGCATGGCCTCGCGCAGGGTGGGGCTGGTGGTGATGAAGGTTTCCAGGTCCGACAGGTAATCGAAGGCGAAGGTGTCGCCCAGCACGATGGGGAAGTGCTGGTGGGGGGCGCGCTGGCGGGTGCTTTCGACGCAGCGGTCCATGAGCACGCGCATGGCCTGCACGCTGATCACCGAAGCTTCCGGGTCGAGCTGGTCGGTGTCGATGCCGACCTCGCGCAGCAGCGGGGCGATGTTAAAGCCGCACAGGGCCGCGGCTCGCGACCAGTTGGTCACGGTGACGAAGGGGATGGGCGTGTCGTCGGAGGTGGGGGCTGTGGCGTCGTCCACGGTGCGGCGAGGGTGGGGCGGTGGCTCAGTGTCAGCGGGGCTCGGGCGGGCGAGGGGCCTGACCGGGCTTGTGGCTGTTGTGGCTGTTGTGGCTGTTGTCGCTGAATTGTCGCAGCCAGTGCAGCACGGTCTGGGCGGTTTCGTCGGGCCGCTCGAAAGGATAGAGGTGGCTGCCCTGGATCCATGACAGGCGCGGGCCGACGACGCGGTGGATGCCGCCCAGCCCGACCCGCCGCAGTTCACGCGAGCGGGTGCCGCCGATGAAGGCGATGGGGCAGGTGGGCGGGTGGCGCTGCATCTCGCGGGTGAGGCGGTGCGGCATGGTGTTGTAGATGTGGGTCTCGACCTCGCGCTGGAAGCGCAGGGTGTGGGGCTGGCCCAGTTGGGGCGATTCAATGCCGTGGCGCAGGTAATCCGCCAGCACACGGGGGTGGAAGGCGGCGAACTTGGGCTTGGCCTGGAAGTGCTCGCGCGCCTCGCCGGCGCTGGACCACAGGTGGCGCCGCTGCGCCGCCACGCGCGAAGGCATCACCACGGGCATCAGGCCCAGGGCCTTGACCATGCCGATGGAGTCGGCCTTCCAGCCGTGCAGCAGGGGCGAGTCGAGCACGACCACGCCGCGCGCGAGTTGCGGGTGGCGGCAGGCCAGCATCATGCTGAGGTAGCCGCCCAGGGAGTGGCCGACCAGGTAGACGGGGTGGCCGATGTCGCCCTGGATGACGTCGTGCAGGTGGCGCACCAGGTGGGGCCAGTCGCGGGTGACGGGGTAGCGCGGGTCATGCCCGAAGCGCTCGACGGCCTGGACACGAAAGCCCTGGGCGCGCCATTGTTCGAACAGCGCCTCGTAAGTGCCGGCCGGAAAGCTGTTGGCGTGCGAGAAGACGATGGTGGGCGGGGCGGAGGCCGGGGAGGCGCTGGCCGTTGTGGCGGCGTTCATGGTGACCGTGACGCGAGTGTTGTTCAATGCATTGACGGCAGGCTGCGCGGGATCTGAAGGGCCTTGAGGCTCTGCAGAGGCCGGACGCCTCGCACAGAAAGGGGCGCGAGGTGACGTTCCGCGGCAGCCGCTTGCCGAAGCTGTCATTTTGCGGGAGCCGGCGCTGGGCTGCAGGCCATGTCCGAAATGTGGCAAACATCCCGAAGGCTGTCGCTGCTCGATGGATCAACCGTCGTTTTTTGATGTGAAACTAGCCTGACTGGCCTTGCGCCGCCCTGAGGAACACACCACATGCCCCGCGCCACCAAGATCGTCGCCACCCTGGGACCTGCGTCGTCGTCGCCCGAGATGCTCGAGCGCATCCTGAACGCTGGGGTGGACGTGGTGCGGCTGAACTTCTCGCACGGCCAGGCGCAGGACCACATCGACCGCGCCAGGCTGGTCCGTGAGGTCGCGGCCAAGGTGGGCAAGGTGGTGGCCGTGATGGCCGACCTGCAGGGCCCTAAGATCCGCGTGGGCAAGTTCGCCGAAGGTCGCGTGATGCTGGAGCCCGGCCAGCCCTTCGTGCTCGACGCCAGCCGCACGGCCCTGGGCGACATCGAAGGCGTGGGCCTGGACTACAAGGAGTTGCCGCGCGACGTGAAGCCCGGCGACGTGCTGCTGCTCAACGATGGCCTGATCGTGCTGACGGTGGATGCCGTGAAGGGCGAGGCCGTGCATACCATCGTCAAGCTGGGCGGTGAGCTGTCCAACAACAAGGGCATCAACAAGCAGGGCGGCGGCCTGACCGCGCCCGCGCTGACGGCCAAGGACATGGAGGACATCAAGACGGTGGCGAGCTTCCAGTGCGACTACATCGCCGTGTCCTTCCCGAAGAACGCGACCGACATGGAGATGGCGCGCCAGCTGGCCAATGTGGCCGGCGAGCAGTGGAAGCACCGCCCGGCCATGATCGCCAAGATCGAGCGCACCGAGGCCATCCCGAACCTGGAGAGCATCCTGCGCGCCTCGGACGGCATCATGGTGGCCCGTGGCGACCTGGCCGTGGAGGTGGGCAACGCCGCCGTGCCGGCGCTGCAAAAGCGCATGATCAAGCTGGCCCGCGAGATGGACAAGGTGGTGATCACGGCCACGCAGATGATGGAGTCGATGATCGTGAACCCCGTGCCGACGCGCGCGGAGGTGTCCGACGTGGCCAACGCGGTGCTGGACGGCACCGACGCCGTGATGCTGAGCGCCGAGACGGCCGCCGGCAAGTACCCGGTCGAAACGGTGGAGCACATGGCCGCCGTGGCCCTGGAGGCTGAACGCGCCGAAGAGGTCACGCTGGACACCGACTTCAACAACAAGCGCTTCGAGCGCATCGACCAGTCGATCGCGATGGGGGCGCTGTTCACGGCCTTCCACCTGGGCTGCAAGGCCATCGTGGCATTGACCGAATCGGGCTCGACCGCGCTGTGGATGAGCCGCCACCGCATCCACGTGCCCATCTTCGCGCTGACGGCGCAGCCGACCTCGCTGCGCAAGATGGCGCTGTACCGCAACGTGCAGCCGCTGCTGGTGCCCAGCGTGACCGACCGCGACGAGGCCCTGCACCAGGCCGAGCTGATCCTGGTCGAGCGCGGTGTGCTGCGCCCGGGCGACACCTACGCCATCACCTGCGGCGAGCCCATGGGCTACCCCGGTGGCACCAACATGCTCAAGGTGTGCGAGGTGATGGCCTGAAGGATAGGGGTGGGGATGAGCCGATTGGCAATCCCATGAACCGTCAAACGCGCCCCCTCACCTGAGGGGTGTGCTATATGCACGCTGTATCAGGCGTGTCAGAATTTTTCCATGGCGAAACCGCGTGGAAACCCTGAACACCTCGGCGTCACGCGTCGCCTCTCCGCTGTTTGCAGGGTATTGCGATGTTGTTGTCTTCGTCGTTGTTGAATCGGGATGCCGACATGTTGGCGGACGATGCCCTGTCCGACATGCCTGCGTTCACGCTGCCGGGCCTGGGCGCCAACACCCTGCCTTTCGTGGTGAGGATGGTGCGCAACGAGGCGCATCTGCAGCACGTGTGTGCCTTGCGCGCGGAGGCCTACGGGCGCCGCATGCCGGCGTTCGGTGAGTCGCTGCAACGCCCCGAGCCCGCCGACCGTGCGCCGGGCACCGCCATCCTGATGGCGCAGGACAAATCCAGCGGCGCGGTGGTGGGCACCATGCGCATCCACTCCAACCTGTTCGAGACGCTGCCGATCGAGGGGGCCTTCAAGTTCCCGAAGTCGATGCGGGGTCAGTTGCTGGTGGAGTTGTGCCGCTTCTCGATCCAGCCTGGCTACAACAACACGGCGGTGCGGCTGGCGCTGTTCAAGGCCATGTACCTGTACTGCTATGCGCATCAGGTGCAGCACATCTGGGTGGCCGCGCGCCGCCCGCTGGACAGGATCTACAAATCCCTGGGCTTCACCTCGCCGCAGGCCGAGGATGTGTGGGTGCCCCTGAGCTACGCCGACAACATCCCGCACTCGATCCTGAGCTTCGACGTGCTGGCCGCTGAGCGCCTGTGGCATGACATCCGCCACCCGCTCTACACCTTCATGGTGCGTACCTACCACCCGGACATCCAGGTGTTCTCGGGGGGGAGCCCCTGGGGCGGTGTGCCGGCTCCGCGTTGAGCGGCGGTACGCGGTAGCTCTAGCGTAGAGCCTTTCGGTTCAGTGCCATCAGGCCGAGAAGGCCGCGCGACCAGCCCGCAAGTGGCGGGTCAGCACATTGGTGAGCTGGGCGTCGTGGAAGGGCTTGGGCAGGTGCGCATCCATGCCGGCGCTCAGGCAGCGCTCGCTGTCCTCGGCCATGGCGCTGGCCGTGAGGGCCACCACCGGCAGGCGGGGCAGCTGCTGATCACGCTCGTGCTGGCGCAGGCGGCGCGTGGCCTCGAAGCCGTCCATGCGGGGCATCTGGCAATCCATCAGGACCAGGTCGGGGCGGCGCCCGTCCGGCGCGGTGAGGCGCTCCAGGGCTTCCTGGCCGTCGCGCACCTGCTCGACCGTCAAGCCCATGCGGCGCAGCTGGGTCTCCACGATCAGGGCGTTGACGTCGTTGTCCTCGGCCAGCAGCACGTGGCCCTGCAGGCGCCGGGGCAGCTCGTCGTCGGGCAGCATCGGACGTGACAGCGCCCAGGCGGGCACGGTGGCATCGGCCGGCGTCTCGACCGTGGGCAGGGGCACGCTGAACTCGAAGGTCGAGCCGTGGCCCATGCGGCTGCTGCAGGTGATGTCGCCGCCCATGGCGCGGCTGATCTCGCGGGAGATGGTCAGGCCCAGGCCGGTGCCGCCCACCGCGTTGCCCACGGCCGCATCGGCCTGGCGGTAGGGGTCGAAGATGCGCTCCTGGTCATCCGCCGAGATGCCGATGCCGGAGTCGATCACCTGGATCACGATGTGCCCGTCGGTGTTGCGCCGCTGGGCACGCACCTCGATGCGGCCTTTCTCGGTGAACTTGATGGCATTGCCGACCAGGTTGAGCAGTACCTGCCGCACCTTGGCCGCATCGCCGCTGACCCAGCAGGGCTTGGGCAGCTGGATGTGGTCGTACAGGATCAGGCCCTTGTTCTCGGCGGACACGCCGGTCAGGCTGATCACGTCCTCCAGCAGGGCGTCCAGGTCGAAGGGGCGGTGGTCGATGTTGAGGTGCCCGGCCTCGATGCGGGAGAAATCGAGGATGTGGTTGATGATGGTGAGCAGGTGCTCGCCCGAGCGCTGCACCAGGCCCAGCTGCTTGCGGTGGCCCAGGTCGGGCACGCTGTCGAGCAGCATGCGCGTGAGGCCCAGGATGCCGTGCAGCGGGGTGCGCAGCTCATGGCTCATGGTGGCCACGAACTGGCTCTTGATCAGGTTCTGGCGCTCGGCATCGTCCAGCGCGGCATCCTTGTCGGCCACGATGCGGTCGATCAGGAAGCGGTGCCACAGCATCTCCAGCACCGTGCGCTGGGCGCGGCGCGCCACGATCAGCAGGCTGGCGATGAAGACCAGCATGGCCGCCCCGATATACATGCCGAAGGCATCGCCGCGCCACAGCAGGTGGATGGCCATGGGCGCGATCATGGGCAGGCAGTAGGCCGCGTTGGCCTGCCAGTTGGCGTGCAGGGTGAAGGTAGCCACCGAGGCCACGCCCATCAGGCTGGCGCCGATGACGACGATGGTCTGCTCGTCATGAGCCGGCAGCAGCATCAGGCCGGCCAGGCCCCAGCAGATGCCGTCGAGCAGGATCAGGCCCAGAGCCCAGCGGTGCCAGCGGGCGTTGGGTTGGGCCTTGCGGCCCAGGAACAGCTGCTCCTGCACGACGCGCGGCAGGGCGGTGACGATCTTCAGGGCCAGCCAGGTGTGGGCCAGCTGGGCCTCGACGTGACGCGAAGCGTACATGGCCAGCAGCACGGCGAAACCCGTGGCCAGCAGCGTGGCGGCGGCGGTGTGTCCGAACAGCATCCGCAACTGTTCGGCACGAATCTGCCGCCTGACGAGGGCGTCGGCAGGCGGGTAAGGCCCGGAGGCGGATGAATGGCTCATAGCGTGATGGTTCACCACGGACGAAGTCGGGCCCAGAAAAAGCCAGGGCCTGTCGGATTGTGTCGCCAGACGCGTGACATTCTCCACAAGAAATGAGGGTCGTTGGAGGTGTATCTCCAAATCCCGGGTGCGCTGGCGGGGCTGTGTCTCGTGGCGGCATCAAGGGCGATCTCCCTGCGGGGGGCGCCGGATCGAGGGGGGGCGCAGCGGGCGCAGGCCCCAGCATCGGTAAAATCCGCCGCAGTTCAAACCCTTTCCACTTCCTCTGGGGATCTGCCATGGCTCTCGTTTCTATGCGCCAGCTGCTGGACCATGCCGCCGAACACGGCTACGGCATTCCGGCTTTCAACGTCAACAACCTGGAGCAGGTCCAGGCCGTCATGGCCGCTGCCGACGAGGTCGGTGCCCCCGTGATCCTGCAAGCCAGCGCAGGCGCCCGCAAGTACGCCGGTGAGCCCTTCATCAAGCACCTGATCCAGGCTGCCGTCGAAGCCTTCCCGCACATCCCCCTGGTGATGCACCAGGATCACGGCACCTCGCCCGGCGTGTGCCAGGGCGCCATCAACCTGGGCTTCGGCTCGGTGATGATGGATGGCTCGCTCAAGGAAGACGGCAAGACCCCGGCCGATTTCGCCTACAACGTGGACGTGACCCGCAAGGTGGTGCAACTGGCCCATAAGGTCGGCGTGACGGTGGAAGGCGAGCTGGGCTGCCTGGGCAACCTGGAAACCGGTGAAGCCGGCGAGGAAGACGGCATCGGCGCCGAAGGCAAGCTGGACCACAGCCAGATGCTGACCGATCCGGAAGAAGCCGCCGTGTTCGTGCGCGAAACGCAGCTGGACGCCCTGGCCATCGCCATCGGCACCAGCCATGGCGCCTACAAGTTCAGCCGCAAGCCTACGGGCGACATCCTGGCCATCTCGCGTGTCAAGGAAATCCACAAGCGCATCCCCAACACCCACCTGGTGATGCACGGCTCGTCGTCGGTGCCTGCCGAGCTGCTGGCCATCATCAACCAGTACGGCGGCAAGATGAAGGAAACCTACGGCGTGCCCGTCGAGGAGATCCAGGAAGCCATCAAGTACGGCGTGCGCAAGATCAACATCGACACCGACATCCGCCTGGCGATGACCGGCGCGGTGCGCAAGTTCATGGCCGAGAACCCCGACAAGTTCGACGCCCGCGAGTGGCTCAAGCCTGCCCGCGAAGCCGCCAAGCAGATCTGCAAGCAGCGCTACCTGGAGTTCGGCTGCGAAGGCCAGGCCGGCAAGATCAAGCCGATCGACCTGAGCGAGATCGCCGCCCAGTACGCCAGCGGCAAGCTGGCCCAAGTGGTGGCCTGACCCTCGGCTGATTCAAGCCTCCCGGCGAGATCGCCGGCGCGAGCCTTCGGGCCGCGCCGGCTTTTTTTCGTCTTGTTTTCTGCCCGTGATGCGGCCTGCATGGCCTATGCTGTGGCGGCTTCCCATGTCTAAAACGCCCCACGATCGGAGACAACCCATGCTCAAGCTCTACGGCTTCCCGCTCTCGAACTACTACAACAAGGTCAAGCTGGCCCTGCTGGAAAAAGGCATCGATTTCGAGGAGGTGCGTGTGCCGCAGATGGGCCCCAAGACGGAAGGCATGCTGGCCATGTCCCCCCTGGGCAAGGTGCCCTGGATCGAGACCGAGCAGGGCAGCCTGTGCGAGAGCCAGGTCATCGTGGACTACATCGAGGCACGCTGGCCCGAGCATGCGCTGATTCCGGCCGACCCTTTCCAGGCGGCCAAGGTGCGCGAGCTGTGCCTGTTCATGGAGTTGCACGTGGAGCTGTGCGCCCGCCAGCTCTACCCGCAGGCCTTCTTCGGGGCGACGCTGCCCGAGAAGTACGTGGCCCGCGTGCGCGCCGACCTGGAAAAGAATCTGTCTGCGTTTAAACGGTTGATGGCGCTTGCCCCCTACGCTGCGGGCGACACCTTCACCATCGCCGATTGCTGCGCCTATGTGCACCTGCCGCTGGCGGGCCTGGCCAGCAAGCTGGTGCTGGGCGAGGACCTGGTCAACGCCGTCGGCATCGACTGGAAAGCCTACGTCAAGCTGATCGAGCAGCGGCCCACGGCGCAGCGCGTGGCGGCCGACCGCAAGGCCGATCAGGCGCGTCTGGTGTCCCCTTAACCGGGGTAGGCTGCGGCTGACGCGCGAAACAGTGCGTCTCCAACTGTCACAAGGCGCGCAGCTTCCCTAGAATCCATCCACGCGTCGCGTCCTTCCAGGAGCCGCCATGGAGCCAATCCAGGCCGCTGTACCCACCGTCGAGCAGTTCAATGCCTTCCCGGCGTGGCTGCCGGACGCGGGCGACATCGAGCGGGCGTTGCGCGCGCTGGACTGGCACGCCACGCCGCTGGGGCCGCCTGAAGGCTGGTGCTCGGCCCTGCGGGGCGCCGCCGCCATGGTGATGGCCGCGCCCCAGCCCATGATGCTGGCCTGGGGGCCGGCCCTGGTGCAGATCCCCAATGAAGCCTGGTACCGCCTGCACTGGCGCCTGAAGGGCAACCAACCCACCTCGATGTTGGGCCGGCCCCTGGCCCAGGACTGGTCGGGCGTGTGGCCCCGCGTGCACGAGGCCATTGGCCGGGCCTGGGGCGGGCATGGCTGCATGGTGTCTTCCTTCGCGCCGCCGGTGGCGCCGGGGCAGGTGGATGGCGCGGTGCCCGGATCGCCCCTGCACACCCTGGCGATCAGCCCGGTGCCTGATGTACGCGGCCAGATCGGCGGCCTGCTGATGATGCTGGCGGAGGTGGCGGACGACCGCCAAGACGAGCTGGCCCGCCTGCGCCGCCAATGGGAAGAGGACGTGCGCAGCGTGGCGCGCGCCAAGACGGAGTTCCTGGCCAACATGAGCCACGAGATCCGCACGCCCATGAATGCCGTGATCGGCATGACCACATTGCTGATGGGCACGGAGCTGTCGGCGCCGCAGCGCGAGTTCGTCGAGACCATCCGCAACTGCGGCGACCACCTGCTCACCATCATCAACGACATCCTGGACTTCTCCAAGATCGAGGCGGGCAAGCTGGCGCTGGAGAGGCAGCCGTTTGATCTGGGTGATTGTATGGAGGGTGTTATCGACTTGGTGTCAGGCCGCGCCTCGCACAAGGAACTGGAGCTGCTGCTGGACATCGCCCCGGGCGTGTCGCGGCAGGTGGTGGGCGATGTATCGCGCCTGCGCCAAGTGATCATCAACCTGGTGGACAACGCCGTGAAGTTCACCACCCAGGGCGAGGTGCTGGTGAGCGTGCGCGCGGCCAGGGATGTGCCCGGCGTGCTGGAGTTTTCGGTGCGCGACACGGGCATCGGCATCTCGCCCGAGCAGATGAGCCGCCTGTTCCAGGCCTTTGGGCAGGCGGACACCTCCACCACGCGGGTGTATGGCGGCACGGGCCTGGGCCTGGCCATCACGCGGCGGCTGGTCGAGCTGATGGGCGGGCACCTGCGTGTGGACAGCCAGCCGGGGCAGGGCTCGCACTTCCAGGTGCGCCTGCCGCTGCCCGGGGTGGCCGAGCCCGATGCCGTGCCGGGCCGCAAGCCCATGGCGGGCAAGCGCGTGCTGGTGGTGGACGACAACGCCGCGAGCGCGCGCATATTGCAGGAGCTGCTGTCCTCCTGGGGGCTGCACGTGCAGACCTGCCCGGGCAGCCTGCAGGCGCTGCAGTGGCTGGCCAATGGCGAGCCGATCGACGTGGCCCTGCTGGACTACCAGATGCCCGAGATCAACGGCGTGCAACTGGCCGGTGCTATCCGCGCGATGCCCTCGGTGCAGGCGCTGCCACTGATCCTGCTCAGCCCCGCCGCCGAGCCGCGCACGCAGGCGCGCTTCCAGGCGGTGGTGACCAAGCCGGTCAAGCAGGATCTGCTGCATGACGCGCTGCTGCGCATCCTGGTGGGCGAGGACTCCGCGCCCGCGCCCCTGATCGACGAGCCCGCGCTGGCCGAGCGCTGCCCGCTGCGCCTGCTGGTGGCCGAGGACAATCTGGTCAACCAGCGGGTGATCCGCCTGCTGCTCGACAAGCTGGGCTATGCCGCCGATGTGGTGGCCAACGGGCTGGAGGCGGTGGAGGCCGCCGCGCGCGTGCACTACGACGTGGTGCTGATGGACGTGCAGATGCCCGAGATGGACGGCATGGACGCCACGCGCGCCTTGCGCCAGCGGCCCGTGGACGACCAGCCCTATGTGATCGGCCTGAGCGCGCATGCCCTGGCCGAAGCCCGCCAGGCCTGCCTGGAAGCCGGCATGGACGACTACCTGACCAAGCCCGTGGTGTTCGAGCAACTGGCCGCGGCGCTGCGCGAGGCCTGGACGGTGCGGCATGACGCGCCATCCAGGCGTGAGACCGACCGTGTGGACAGCGCCCCCCGACCCCTGGCGACGGCTGCGGCCCTGCCGGCCGAATCGACGCTACCTGTATCCGCATCCGCCGCCGCGCCTGTGCCTGTGCTCGACGAACGCAAGCTGCAGCAGCTCGACCGCCTGATCGGCCCCGACAAGGTCAATGAGCTGGTGCGCATGTTCCTGGCCGACACTGCCGAGCTGCTGGCCCAGGCGCGCGAGGCGACCGAGGCGGGTGATGCCGATGTGCTGCGCGGCCATTTCCATGCCTTGAAATCCACCAGCGGCGAACTGGGGGCCGCGCAATTGCACCGCCTGTGTCAGCAGGTGGAAGCCGCCGCCACCGTGCAGGGCTGGCGTGACCGGGTGGGCGAGGCTCAGACCCTGTTCGAGCAGGTGCGGGCACCTTTGCTCAAACGCATGGGGGCTGGCTGAAGGTGGGATGAACATGGCACCTGGCGGTCACATTGCCCCTATAGACGTCATGTTTGTCTTTCCACTATCATCAAATTTCGCAGTGCCGCGGATCGCCAACCCTCGTTGGATCGAGTCCGTCAACGACACACGGAGGCTCCCATGGCCCAGGACATCCGTCGTCGCAATAACGTGACGACGCAAGGTGTAAGCAGTGGCAGGACGGTGTTGTTTGCTCATGGCTTCGGCAGCGACCAGCTCAGCTGGCGCCACGTGGCACAGGATGTTGCCCGGGATCACCAGGTGGTGCTCTTCGACTACGTGGGCTGCGGCCATTCCGATGCGCAGGCTTGGTCGCCTGAGCGTTATCACACGCTGGCAGGGCATGTGCAGGATCTGCTCGATGTGTGTGATGCGCTGGATCTGTCGCGCGTCACGCTGGTGGGGCACGCCATCGGCGGCATGATCGGCCTGCTGGCCTCGCTGAGGCGCCCCGAGCTGTTCTCTCAGCTGGTGATGGTGGGGCCCTCGCCGCGCTACCTCAATGACAGGCCGGGCTATCACGGCGGCTTCGAGCGCGAAGACGTGATCAGCCTGCTCAACCTGATGGAGCGCAACGCGGGCGCCTGGGCCGAATCCATCGTGCCCATGGCCCTGGGTGAGCATGCCTCGCACCAGGCGGGCGAAGACATGGCCTGCAGCCTGTGCGCAGCAGACCCGGCCATTTCACGGCACTTCGCCGAGCGCGTGCTGCTGACCGACCACCGCGCTGAACTGTCGCGTGTGAGCGTGCCCTCGGTGATTCTGCAAAGCGCGCACGATGTGCTCACACCACCCGACGTTGGGCGCTACATGCACGAGCACATGCCCGGCAGCACCTTGCAGATGCTGCCTGACGGAGGGCACTGCCCTCAACTGAGCCACCCGCAGGCCACCATCGCGGCCATCCGCGACCACCTGCCCGTGCACTGACCTTGACGCATGAAGCCGCCTAGCGAGCGGCCACGGGGCCAGGCCCCGAAGGGGGGAGCCATGAGCAGTCTGCAGGATCCGTCGATCGCCTTGCAGGATCCGCACGATCTGCCGTGCGGTGTGCTGGCGCTGCTGGATGACGGGCGCATCGTCGCCGACAACCGCGCCTTGCGCGAGATGCTGGCCACCGACCCGGACGGGCTGGTGGGCTGGCACATCGACGAGCTGCTGCCGCCGGCCTCGCGGCTGCTGTACCACACCTACCTGTTCCCGCAGCTCAAGCTGCACGGGCATGTGGAAGAGATCGCGCTGCCGCTGCGTCGCGCCGATGGGTACAGCATCGACACCCTGGTCAATGCCTCGCGCGTGGTCGGTGCCGATGGGCAGGCGGTGGTGCGCTGCGCCATCTTCCGGCTGCGTGAGCAGCGCCGCCTGGAAGACCAGTTGCTGCATGCCAAGCGCGCCGCCGAGCAGTTGCCCGGGCTGCTGTTCCACCTGCGGCGTGAGCCCGGCGGCGCCCTGCGCTTTCACTACGCCAGCGAGGCGCTGCGCACCCTGTTCGGCGTGGTGCCGCGGGATGCGGCCGCCAGCGCCAACCACGTGCTGTCCACCATCCATGCCGATGACATCCAGGCCGTGCTGTCGGCCCTGCAGCAATCGGCCGACCGGCTCGAGCCCTGGCACATGGAGTACCGCGTGAACCTGCCCCATGGCGTGCAGTGGCGCGAAACGCATGCCACGCCGCAGCTCGACAGCGACGGCGGCATCTCGTGGCACGGCTACACCTTCGATGCCACCGAGCGCAAGACCATGGAGGCCGTGCGCCGCGACAAGGAAGCGGCCGAGCGTGCCAGCCGCGCCAAGAGCGAGTTCCTGGCCCGCGTGAGCCACGAGCTGCGCACCCCGCTCAACGGCATCCTGGGCTTTGCGCAGATCCTGCTGATGGATCCGCGCTCGCCGCTGGACGACAGCCAGCGCCGCCGCGCACTGTGCATCGAATCGGCCGGGCAGACCCTGCTGGGCCTGATCAACGAGGTGCTCGACATCGCCCGCATCGAGGCCGGTGGCGTGCGCGTGGACATGGTCGACGTGGACGTGGGCAACGTGGTGCGCGAGGCTGCTGCCCTGATCGAGCCCATGGCCACCCGCCGTGGCGTGACGGTACAGGTGGATGTGGGCGAGGCCGGCCATGCCCGTGCTGATCCGCAACGCCTGACGCAGGTGCTGATCAACCTGCTGAGCAACGCCATCAAGTACGGGCCCGAGGGCGGGCTGGTGCGCGTGTACGCCGCGGGCGAAGGGCCATGGATGCGCCTGATGGTCAGTGACCAGGGCCCGGGTTTGAGCCCCGAGCAGCAGACGCAACTGTTCCAGCCCTTCAACCGCCTGGGCGCCGAGCGCACGCAGACCGAGGGCCATGGCCTGGGCCTGGTGATCACACGCGGCCTGGTCGAGCTGATGGGCGGGCGCATGCTGGTCAACAGCTCACCCGGGCAGGGCGCGGTGTTCGGCTTGCTGCTGCGTGCCAGCAGCACGGTGCAGGCTGATCCGCTGGCCGGTGGCGCGCGGCTGCAGCCCATGGTGGACGAAGCGGCCGATGACCTGCCCGAGGCCCGCGTGCTCTATGTGGAAGACAACCCCATGAACGCCGAGCTCATGGTGTCGCTGTTCGCCATGCGGCCCACCTACAACCTGCTGGTGGTGGACTCCGCCTGCCGGGCGCTGGCCGTGGCGCGTGATTTCCAGCCCGATCTGCTGCTGCTGGACATGCAACTGCCCGACATGGATGGCCGGCAACTGCTGCAGGGCCTGCGCCAGTTGCTGGACGAGCCGGCGCCCGACCAGCCCGCCTGGTCGCGCGTGCCAGCCGTGGCCGTGTCGGCCGACGCGGTGGCCGAGCACGTGGCCCAGGCCCGCGCCGTGGGCTTCACCGATTACTGGACGAAACCCCTGGACGTGCCCCGCCTGCTCCCCTGTCTGGACGGGTTGCTGCGCACGCGGCTGGCCGCTGGCGGCACAATGTCGGTCTGAGCGCCCTGGTGCGCCGGTTTTTGCGCGGGCGCATCGCCCTGCGCGACAGCCGGTGAGGCCGGGGCGGGCCGTTCACCTGACTTATCCGCTGCTTTTCGCCGCTGCGTCGCCGACATGACTTCCGCCCTGCACACCTCCAGCCTGCAATCCCTGCCCCTGCTTGCCCGCGGCAAGGTGCGCGACAACTACGCCGTCGGCAACGATCGCATCCTGATGGTGGCCTCCGACCGCATCAGCGCCTTCGACGTGATCATGGGCGAGCCCATTCCGGGCAAAGGCGCGCTGCTGACCAAGATGGCGCTGTTTTGGTTCGAGCTGCTGAAAGATGTCGCCCCCAACCACCTGACCGGTGACGACCCTGTCACCGCCGTCAAGCCCGAAGAGCGCGCCCAGGTCGAGGGCCGCGCCATGCTGGTCAAGAAGCTCAAGCCCCTGCCCGTAGAAGCGGTGGTGCGCGGCTACCTGGCCGGCAGCGGCTGGAAGGAGTACCAGCACAACGGCGAAGTGTGTGGCGTGAAGCTGCCCGCCGGCCTGCAGAACGCCAGCAAGCTGCCCGAGCCCATCTTCACGCCGGCCACCAAGGCCGAGGTGGGCGACCACGACGAGAACATCAGCTACGACAAGATGGTCGAGATCATCGGTGCCGACCTGGCCGAGCAGGTGCGCGCCCTGGCCATCAAGCTGTACAAGACGGCGGCCGACTACGCCCTGACCAAGGGCATCATCATCGCGGACACCAAGTTCGAGTTCGGGCTTGATGAGCAGGGCACGCTGACCGTGATGGACGAGGTGCTGACGCCCGATTCCTCGCGCTTCTGGCCGGTCGAGGGTTATGAGGCCGCCTTCAAGGCCGGCGTCAACCCGCCCAGCTACGACAAGCAGTTCGTGCGCGACTGGCTGGAGCAGGCCACCGTGAACGGCCAGCCCTGGGACAAGACGGCCCCGTCGCCGGCCCTACCGCAAGACGTGATCGAGAAGACGGCCGCCAAGTACCAGGAAGCGCTGACGCGCCTGCTGGGCTGACGGCGGGCCGGGCCGCCGTCGTCACATCGACGGCGTTGCCGCAGGATGCGGCCTGCTCAGGCTTTGTCCAGATCGTCGCCTTCGTGGTGGTCTTGGTTGTCGTCGTCGTAAGGGGCATCCGCTTCGGCGGCGGCCTGACGGTGCGCCGCAGCCAGCGCCTGGGCCCGCTCATCCGACGCGGCCCAGCTTTGCAGCGTCTCGGCCACATCGGCCACGCCGATTTTCTTGAGCGCCGAGAACAGCGTCACGCCGATGTCGGCCTCGTCCGTGCTCAGCTCGCCCAGCACCTCCTGGGCCTTGCGCAACGCGTCGGTCGATTCCTTGCGGTTGAGCTTGTCGGCCTTGGTCAGCAACACCAGCAGCTTGACCTCGCCGTTGCGCACGCGGGGCGCGATGAAGCCCAGCAACTGCAGGTCCAGCTCGGTGAAGCCGTGGCGCGAATCGACCATCTGCACCACGCCCGACAGGCTGCGGCGCAGCTCCAGGTAACGGGCCATTACCTCCTGCCAGCGCAGCTTGGCCGCACGCTCGACGGCGGCGTAGCCGTAGCCCGGCAGGTCGGCCCACAGCATGTTGGGGGCTTCCAGCGGGCCCAGGTGGAACAGGTTGATGTGCTGGGTGCGGCCGGGCTTCTTGGAGGCGTAGGCCAGCTGGCGCTGCTGGGCCAGGGTGTTGATGGCGGTGGACTTGCCTGCGTTGGAGCGGCCCACGAAGGCGATCTCTGGCAGTTCGTTGAACGGCAGCTGTTCGATCTTGGCGGCCGTGGTGTAGAAGCGCGCGCTGTGCGCCCAGCCCAGGGCCAGCTCGCCCGGCGTGGCTGCACGGGTGCGCGGCGCCTGTGGTGTCTTGTGCACGGGACGCGGGGCGCGCTTGGAGGCCGGAGGGGATGCTCGATTCATGTGCCATTGTAGAATCCCTCGAAGCGGTGTTGACATTGCTCAATGCCCCGATCACCCCCACTGATCAAATCATGCTCATGCGCTTTTATCCCCTGATTGCCGCAGTTGCCATGACCGCCAGCCTGTCCGGGCTGGCCTACGCCGCTGAACCCACCAAGGCCGCCAAGCCCGATCTGGCCGCCGGAGAAGCCAAGGCCACGCAGATCTGCGCGGCCTGCCACACCGCGGACGGCTCCCGCGGGCTCGCGGCCAACCCCATCCTGCTTGGCCAGCACCCGCAGTACCTGGCCAAGCAGCTCGAAGACTTCAAGGCCGGCAAACGCAAGAACGCCGTGATGCAAGGCATGGCCGCCCCTCTGAGTGAGGCGGACATCCGCAACGTGGCCGCCTTCTACGCCAGCAAGAAGGCCAAGGATGGCTTTGCCACCAACAAGGACCTGGTCGGCCTGGGCGAGAAGATCTACCGCGGGGGCATCGCCGCCAAGGGCGTGCCGGCCTGCGCGGGCTGCCACAGCCCCAATGGCGCCGGCATCCCGGCCCAGTACCCGCGCCTGGGTGGCCAGCACGCCGACTACACCAAGGCCCAGCTGACGGCCTTCCGCCAGGGTGATCGCCGCAACAGCGCGCCCATGACCACCATCTCGGCCAACCTGAGCGACAAGGAAATCACCGCGCTGGCCGATTACATCGCCGGGCTGCGCTGACATCGCAGGCAAGGTGGGCCCCCGGGTGAACCCGCAGGCCTGAGGGGTACTCCAAGCCCCGAGGAAACCCGGTGTTCCGGGTTTTCACCTTCCCCGCTGCCGGGAGGCCCGTGTCGGTGTTATCCCTTGATTCGTCGCATGAGCGACGGTCAAGGGGGCGGGCACACTCCTACAGTGCCCGCTGTCCCGATCTGCCCCTGCCATGACCGCCGCTGTTGATTCCCTGCCGCCCTTGCCGGCCCGTTCCGCCCGCGCCGATGCACTGGAGTTGCTGGCCTCGATGCGCTTCGCCATCGCGCTGCTGACGGTGATCTGCATCGCCTCGGCCATCGGCACGGTGCTGCAGCAGGGCCAGCCGCTGGTCAACTACGTGGACGCCTTCGGGCCCTACTGGGCCGAGGTGTTCGGCGCCCTGGGGCTGTTCAACATCTACAGCTCGGGCTGGTTCCTGGTGATCCTGGCCTTCCTGGTCATCTCCACCAGCCTGTGCATCGCGCGCAATGTGCCCAAGATCCTGACGGATCTGCGCACCTTCAAGGAAAACGTGCGCGTGCGGGCGCTGGACGCCTTCCACCACAAGGCGCATGGCTCGGCCGAGGGCGCGCCCGCCGAGGTGCGCGACCGGGTGCTGGCCACCCTGGCGGCGCTGGGCTGGCAGGTCAAGGCGCAGGAGCGGCTGGGGGCTGCATCGGCTACCGGTGCTGCCAGTGGTGTGCCGGCTGGCGCGGCTGGGGCTGTGGGCGAGGCCGGCACCATGATCGCCGCCCGCCGGGGCAGGGCCAACAAGCTGGGCTACATCGCGGCGCACTCGGCCATCGTGCTGGTGTGCCTGGGCGGCTTGTTCGATGGCGAGATGGTCACCAAGACCCAGGCCTGGTGGCAGGATCTGGTGCCTTTCAAAGGCAACAACCCCGGCCCCAAGAACAGCCTGGGCGTGGACAACCCCGCCTACCGCGCGCAGCTCTTCGTGCCCGAAGGCGCGCGCTCCGGCTCGGCCGTGCTGAACCTGCCGCAGGGCATGCTGCTGCAGCCGCTGCCTTTCGAGGTGGAGCTGCGCAAGTTCATCGTCGAGTACTACGACACCGGCATGCCCAAGCGCTTCGCCAGCGAGATCGTGGTGCACGACGCGCGCGACAAGTCCACGCATGCGGCCACGGTTGAGGTCAACAAGCCCTTCGTCTACGACGGCGTCACCATCTTCCAGTCCAGCTTCGAGGATGGCGGCTCGACGGTGGAGCTCAAGCCCCATGCGCTGTACGGCCAGCGCGTGCAGGAGGGCGATGTGTTCAAGGGCATGGTGGGCGGCGATGCGATCACCGTGCCGCGTGCGCTCAGCCCGCGCGAGGCCCTGAGCGTGGAGATCACCGGGCTGCGCCCCGTGAACGTGGAAGACCTGGCCCAGGCCGATGGCGCCACGCAGGCCGAGGACACGCCCAAGGCGGGCGGCGGCTCCACCGATGCGCGCGGTGTGAACTTCCAGGAGCTGGGTCGCCAGCTGGGCTCGGATCACAAGAGCGCGGCCGACCGGCGCCTGACCAACATCGGCCCTTCGGTAACCTACAAGCTGCGCGATGCAGCCGGCCAGGCGCGTGAATACCAGAACTACATGCTGCCGGTGCACATCGGTGGCCAGCCGCTGTTCCTGCTGGGCGTGCGCAGCGCGCCGTCGGAGCCTTTCCGCTTCCTGCGCGTGCCGGCTGATGACCAGATGCAGCTGACCGGCTGGCTGCGCCTGCGCGAGGCCCTGGCCGATGCGGGCATGCGCCAGCAGGCCGTGCAGCGCTTTTCCACGCGGGGTGCTGATGGCCAGCCCGGCGAGCTGGTGGCGCAGCTGGCGCTGTCTTCGCAGCGCGTGCTGGAGCTCTACGCCGGCGTGCACAACGTGGTCGATCCGGCCCAGCTTGATGGCGCGCCGCAAGCCGCACCCACGGCGGGCTTCCAGGCGCTGACGGATTTCATCGAGAAGGCCGTGCCCGAGGCCGAACGCGAGCGCGCTTCGGCCACGCTGATCCGCATCCTCAACGGCACCTTGTTCGAACTGCTCAACGTGGTGCGCGAGCACGATGGCCTGAAGCCCCTGTCGCCCGACGAGCCCGCCACCGGCGCCTTCATGACGCAAGCGGTGCTGTCGCTGTCGGATGCCAATGCCTACCCGGCGCCCTTCATCCTGTTGCCGTCGGCCTTCGAGCAGCGCCAGGCCAGCGTCTTCCAGGTCACGCGCACGCCGGGCCGCAACGTGGTCTACCTGGGCTGCATCCTGCTGATCGTGGGCGTGTTCGCCATGCTGTACGTGCGCGAGCGCCGCGTGTGGGTGTGGGTGCGCGCCGATGAGGCCCAGCCCGGCCGCACGGCGATCACGCTGGCGCTGTCGTCCACCCGCCAGACGCTGGACACCGATCACGAGTTCGACCGGCTGCGCCATACTTTGCTGCCGTCCCCGGCCACCCAAGACGAGGTCATCTGACATGACAACGACCGCCCACCCCCTGCCACTGGCCGCCCGCCCGGCGCGCCGCTCTGCCTTCGACTGGGTCTTCGCCGCGCTGGTGGTGCTGGGCGCCGTGTTCGGCTTTCAGCGCTACGGCGCCTCGATGGACGTGTACGAGAAGGGCATCGCCGCCTGTGCGGTGCCCGCGGCCATCGCGCTGGGCTGGTTCTGGGCGCCGCTGCGACCGCTGATGATCGTGGTGGCGCTGGCCTCGGGTGCGGCCATGGCGCTGTACCTGCGTGCCACGGATGATTTCGGGGTGGATCTGGCCAAGGGCGAGCAGGTGTTCTGGCTCAAGTACATGCTGTCCAGCCAGAGCGCCATCTTGTGGATGAGCCTGCTGCTGTTCATGAGCACGGCTTTCTACTGGGCCGGCCTGGTGATGCGCCGCGACACGCCCACCCTGTTGGGCCGCAAGCTCGCCTGGGGCGGTGTGTTCATGGCGCTGGTGGGTACCTTGGTGCGCTGGTTCGAGAGCCATCAGATCGCCCCCGACATCGGCCACATCCCCGTCAGCAACCTCTACGAAGTGTTCGTGCTGTTCTCGTGGATGACGGCGCTGTTCTGGCTCTACTACGAAGACCGCTACCGCAATGCCGGCCAGCCGCTGGGCGGCCTGGGTGCCTTCGTGATGCTGGTGGTGAGCGCGGCCGTGGCCTTCCTGCTCTGGTACGCGCTCACGCGAAACGCCCATGAGATCCAGCCCCTGGTGCCGGCCCTGCAGAGCTGGTGGATGAAGATCCACGTGCCGGCCAACTTCGTGGGTTACGGCACCTTCGCGCTGGCGGCCATGGTGGCGCTGGCCTACCTGCTCAAGACGGCCACGCCGCGCGCGCTGTGGGGGGGGCTGGTGGGCGTGCCCGGCGTGTTCATCGCGCTGCCGCTGCTGGGCTTTGCCGTGCTGGGCGATCTGCAGCCCGACACCTTCGGCGCCGTGGCCAAGAGCCTGCGCCTGGTCGGCTCGCTGCTGGTGTTCTTCGTGATCGTGATCGCCGCGCGTGGCTGGATCAACCCGCGCACGCCCAGCCCCGAGGTGGCCGACGATGTGATGTACAAGGCCATCGCCGTGGGCTTCGCCTTCTTCACCATCGCCACCATCCTGGGCGCCTTCTGGGCGGCCGAGGCCTGGGGCGGCTACTGGAGCTGGGACCCGAAAGAAACATGGGCCCTGATCGTGTGGCTGAACTACGCGGCCTGGCTGCACATGCGCCTGATGAAGGGTCTGCGCGGCACCTTCGCGGCGTGGTGGTCGCTGGTGGGCCTGGTGGTCACCACCTTCGCCTTCCTGGGCGTGAACATGTTCCTGTCGGGGCTGCACAGCTACGGGCAACTCTGAGGTGCGCCCGCACGGAGCCGCGCTTAAAGTGGCGCCGCCATGAACGACCTCGCCCCCTCATCCTGGATCACGCCGGAGGTGCGCGCGCTGTTGCGCAAGGACCCCTGGTTCGGCAGCCTGCCGTCCGAGCTGGAGCTGTCCCTGCTGCAGGTGGCCACGCCGCGCCGCCTGCGCTCGGGTGAAGCGCTGTTCCTGCGCGGCAGCCCGCCCGACGGGCTCTACGCCGTGCTCGAAGGCTCGCTGCGCATCTCGGGCGTGACGGAAGCTGGCAAGGAAGCCATCCTGGCGATGGCCGAACCGCCCGGCTGGCTGGGCGAGATCGCGCTGTTCGACAACCTGCCGCGCACGCACAACGTGGTCGCTGAAGGCGCCACGCGCCTGCTGCACGTGCCCCTGGCCAGCCTGCACGAGTTGCTGGCGCGCGTGCCGCTGTTCTGGCGCGAGTTCGGCGTGCTGATGGCGCTCAAGCTGCGCCTGGCTTTCATCGGCATGGAGGATCTGGCCTTGCTGCCCGCCGAGGGCCGGCTGGCGCGCCGCCTGCTGTTGCTGGCGCAGACTTCATCGCTCACGCATGAGGGGCCCTGCGTGGTGCCCATCAGCCAGTCGCAACTGGGCATGATGCTGTCGCTCTCGCGCCAGACCACCAACCAGGTGCTGCAGGGCCTGCAGGACCAGGGCGTGCTGCAGATCGCTTACGGCCGCATCGAGGTGCTGGACATGGACAAGCTGATGAGCGTGGCCGGGCTTTCGAGCACTGAAAAACGTATCCTGGGGCAGATGCAGCCTGTGGCACGCACCTGAGGTCTTTCCCTGATCTGTCGGGCTGGCGACAGCCTCGGTTCAGGGCGCAACGGATCATGCGACCACGCCGGCAGCCACGACCGGCGAGTCCGCAGGAGACCGCCCATGAACACGATCCCCCTGGCATCCCCCGCCAGCTCAAGCCTTGCCCGCCTGCCTGGCGCCTTGCCACGTCTGGGTGTGCTGGCGCTGGCCGTGCAGGCGTTCTGCGCCCACGCCGCGCCCAACTTCCCGGACCAGGACGTGGTCTGCGGCTTCAACGGCGCCCGCGAGCAGCAGCGCGCCGCCTCGGCGCAGAACTTCGCGCAGCCGGTGGTGCAGCAGATGCTGGTCAATGGCGCGCTGGTGTGGAGTGCCGGCAGCAACGTCACGCCCACGCTCAAGCCCGGCGACACCGTTACGCTCAAGGGCAGCGGCTTCGGCCAGGGCACCGACATCGACTTCAGCAAGATCATGATCGGCAACAGCCGCGTGCTGGAGACGGATCTGGTCATGTTCGAGCAGAAGCTCGACATCCTGGCCAGCGCCAACTACGAGACCGGCAAGCTGCGCAGCAACTGGCCCAAGGACGTGATCGGCTGGAGCGACACGCAGGTGGAGTTCCGCGTGCCCTCGCACGCCAGCAAGGGGCCCTTGAAGCTGCAGGTGCAAAAGCGCACGGGCTACAACCTCTCGCTCAAGAAGGCTGGTCAGCCGCACAACGTGATCGACGCGCAGCTCACGCGCCTGGAGGCACCGGCCAACCCCAACTGCGACATTGTCTCGACCCTGACGGATGACACCAAGGCGATCACGCCGATCAGCGTCAACGTGAGCAACGCGAGCTTTGCCGAGATGGTGACGCTGGGCCGCCAGATCTTCTGGTCCTACGACTACGGCCTGGGCGTGGCCCACAAGTTCAAGAGCCTGGACTGGGACAAGATCTTCGCGGGCAAGACCACCGACCCGTACACCCGCAAGGCGGCCGACCCGGCCCTGCTGTTCGGCGCGCACAAGACGGTGGCCGGCCAGGTGCCCGATGAAGCCATCAACGACGTCACGTTCGACCCGTATCCGCAGGAAAGCCCCATCCCCGGCTTCCTGCTGATCGACAAGCAGCTCACCGCCGGCAAGACCAGCAACAGCGGCTGGGTGGGCTACCGCTATGCGGAGTCGTCGCACCCGCTACTGAGCCGCGGCAAGTGGATCGGTTTCAACTGCGCCTCGTGCCACGGCTACAAGATCAGCTACGGCAAGGGCAGCGGCACCTTCACCAAGATCTTCCCCGGCTTGCCCAACCCGCTGTGGACGCAGCGCTGGACGGTGCTGGGCGACAAGACCACGGACACCACAGCCACCTTCGCCTACATCGTCGACAACGAGCCGGGCCCGAGCTGGTCTACCGGCACCAAGAAGGTCGACAAGACACCGCTGCTGTACCTGATGCCCGGCGGCGCGACCGAATCGACGCTCACGCGCAAATCGGGTGAAGGCACGCAGTACGACAACGACTACGTGTTCTCGCCGATGGTGATTCCCAATGTCACCAACCACCTGCCGATCCGCCGTTCGCTGTCGCACACGGAATCCTTCGTCGGCTTCGAGGGCTCGTACATCCATGCGCAGGAGCCGGAAGGCGCCATGGGCTCGATGGACCAGAAGTCGCTCAAGGCGCTCACCGCCTACATGTCCGTGCTGGACAAGGATGACGACGACCTGCGCAACGTGGGTCTGTTCCGCTGGCTCAAGGCCAATGGCCGCTTGGGGCAGACGGGCAGCAGCGCCACCACCGAAGGCGCCTTCGTGCAGAAGACCTGGCAGCAGTACCCCGGCGTGGTCGGCGCGGTGGCCCAGGGCAAGGCCGCGTTCGATCAGGCCTGCGCCTCGTGCCACTCAGACAAGCTGGGCGCCAATACCAACGAGAAGATGCTGCCGCTGAGCGAGGTGGGCCGCTTCTTCGCGCCTTCGGATTTCCAGTACAAGCAGCAATCCATCCGCGTGACCTTCCTGCGCAACCTGTACTGGGTGCAGTCGCGCGGGCTGCTGACCGACGGCCACGTGCGCAACCTGGAGGATCTGGTCAACCCGGCACGCTGCACCGAGGGTTCGCCGCTGTACAACCAGTACTACACGCTGCATGCGCCGGTGCGCCCGGCCCTGGGCTCGCCTGACCAGCCCGCGGTGTTCCCTGATCTGAACCGCAAGGGCGATGTCTTCCGTGTCTACAAGGCCAAGAAGAAGAACATCTTCGACACCACGGCGGATGCGCGCAACCTCTTCGTCGAGCGCCACAAGTACTTCGTGAGCATGCCTGGCGACAACGACCACTACTACTGGGACTACCAGAAGCTGCGCCGCGAGTTCGGGCCCGAGATCGGTGCGCCGGGCCCCATCGGGCTGCCTGCCTCGCCCCACCCGTGGTGCGCGAAGGCGCCTTCCGAGATATCGAATCTGGTCCAGTACTTGCTGACGCTGTGACCGTGTTTTCTCCTCAGGCGTTGCACAACGTTCTGTTCGCCGCCGGATGCCCTCCGGCGGCTTTTTCCATGGCGGTGCGGGTGGCGTGTCGGCGCGGGCAGCGGAGGCTGCAATGAGCCGGTCCGTGCGCGAAGGCGTATGGATGGGCCTGTGCGGCGCCGCGCTGGCGGTGTTCGTGGGCACGCTGGCCTGGTGGGCGGGGTGGCTGGGCGACGGTGCCGCCGTGGTGGCGTTACCGGCCGATACCGGCCAGCGATCAACGACGGACCAGCCCGCAGCACCCGTGGTGATGCCGCCCCCGACTGATGCGGTCGCCTCAGCCGTGTCCCCCGCCGGCCTGATGGCCGACTACCGCGACAGCGGCGGCCGCTCCCACGCCAAGCACGCTGGCAAGCGCCTGAGCCTGCAAGGCGCCGTGGTGTCGGTGGAGTCGGGCGAGAACGGCCTGGTGATGGTCAGTCTGGACGCCGGCCCCGACCTGCCCCCCGTGCGGGCCGTGATCGCGGACAGCGATGCGGCGCGTGTCCGCGATTGGTCGGCGGGCAGGGCGGTGGTGCTCGATTGCGCGAACCAGGGCCTGCTGATGGGTGAGCCTTTGCTGGCAGACTGCAGGGCGGTGAAAGATTGAGTTCAGGCGCGGTCTTCGCCTGCCCACCGTTTGACGTAAAGGATTCCCATGCAAGGCGATGTCGCATCGACCATCCTGCTGCCGGCCGTGCTGGCGTTCATCATGTTCTCGCTGGGCCTGGGGCTCACGGTGGCGGATTTCCGCCGCATCGTGCGGCAGCCCCGCGCCCTGCTGGTGGGCGTGCTGTGCCACTTCGTGCTGCTGCCCCTGGTGTGCTCGGCATGCTCAAGCTCGTCGGCCTGACCGGCGCCTTCGCCGTGGGCTTCATGATCCTGGCGGCCTGCCCCACCGGCAGCACCTCCAACCTGCTGACCTACCTGGCCCGCGGTGACGTGGCGCTGGCGCTGAGCTTCACGGCCGTGGCCAGCGTGCTGACCATCTTCACCCTGCCCTTCATCGTGGCCTGGTCGCTGGCCTACTTCAGCGGCGCCGAGCAGGCGGTCGATGTGCCGGTGAGCATGATGATGGTGCAGGTCTTCCTGATGATGGGCCTGCCGGTGGCCCTCGGCATGGGGCTGCGCGGCTGGCGCGAACCGCTGGCCCTGCGCCTGGAGCCCAAGTTCACCAAGGTGGCCACGGTGCTGTTCGTGCTGGTGGTGATCGCGGCCATCGCCAAGAACTGGGCCATGGCCAAGTCGGCCTTCCCAACGCTGGCACCGCTGGCCCTGGGCCTGAACGTGACCATGCTGGCCTGTGGCTTCGCAGTGGCCTGGTTCTCGCGCCTGTCGCGCCGCCAGAGCGTGACGCTGGGCATCGAGACGGCAGTGCAGAACGCCACGCTGGCGCTGGTGATCGCCAGCACCGTGCTCAAGGACAGCAACATGGCCATCCCCGGCGCGGTGTACGGCATCGTGATGTATGTGGGCGGCCTGGCCTTCGCGCTGATGATGCGCCGGTTCACGGCCGAGCGTTGATTGCTGGTGGCCATACGGCTGCTTTCAAGTTCGCGCGCGGTTGGTCGATAGCTGGGATAGAGTCTGTCCAACACACCCTCACACCCATCGACCACCATGCGCTACGTACTGCGTGATGCCGCCGGAAAGATCGTCAGCCTGCACCTGGAACCGGTGCCGGGTGCGGAGCCACTGCCGCGCGACCACCCCGAGGTGAAGGCTTTCCTGGCCATGGCCGACGATGAAAAGTCCTTCGCCGGGCTCGATGCCAACCTGGTGCGGGTGCTGGAGGATCTGATCGACGTGCTGATCGAACGCAACGTGCTGCGCATCACCGACCTGCCGGCCGAGGCGCAGCAAAAGCTGTTCGATCGCAAGCACTTCCGCAGCCGCGTGCAGAAGAAATCGCTGCAGCTGTTCGGCAGTGATTTCAGCGGCGAATTCGGCGGAGCGCCATCGCCCTCGCAGGGCGTGCTGCCCGATGTGACGGGCCTGCTGCCGCCGGACGACAACGTGCCCAAGCTGTGAGCATGGGGTCGCGGCGGGTCAGCCCACTGTTCAACGCATGGCGCTGGCCTGCGTCTGGCCGCTGGCCGCAATCTCCCGGCTGATCAGTTTGGCCTCGTGCGCGATCTCGCGCAGCATGCCGGTGGGCGACACATAGAAGCCGCACAGGTGCAGCCCCTCAGGCAGGCCCGGCTGCGGGCTGGGCACCTGCTTGTCGGGCAGCGGGATCTGGCCGCCCTCCAGCCAGTGGCCCACCTGTGAGCGGTAGCCCGTGGCCAGCACGATGGCGTCGAACACCTTGCTGCGCCCGTCGGTGAGGACGACGCCTTCGGGCGTGAAGCGCTCGATGCCCGGGAACACGCCCACCTCGCCGCGCTTGACCAGATCGATGGTGCCGATGTCGATGAAGGGTACCTTGCCCTCCTGCCGCACCTGTGCCACGGGGCCCAGCCTGGGGCGGGGCAGGCCGTAGCGGGTGAGGTCGCCCACCAGCAGCCGCGTGGTCGGCGCGTTGACGGCATCGGCCAGCCAGGCCGGCCATGAGCGCTGCAGGATGCCCACCGTGAGGAAGGGCGTGCCCATCACCTCGCGCGGGATCACGTTGACGGGGCTGCGCACGGCCAGGCTGGGTTTGGCCTGGTGCTCCCACAGGTCGATGGCGATTTCGCCGCCGGAGTTGCCAAGGCCCACCACCAGCACCTCCTTGCCGGCCCAGCGCGCGCCGTTCTTGTAGTGCGCGCTGTGCACGACCTCGCCCTTGTACTGGTCCTGCCCGGGCCAGTGCGGCAGGTGGGGATCATGGTTCACGCCGGTGGCCAGCACCAGGTGGTGGGTGCGGTAGCGGGTGTCGTGCGTGTCGACCTCCCAGCAGGGCTGGCCGCTCGGTGTGCCTTCACCGCTGAACACGCGCCGCGCTGACACCACCTGCTCATGAAAGCGCGGGCTGATCTGGAAGTGCTTGGCGTAACCCTGCAGGTAGTCGACCACCTGCTGGCGCGAGGGGTAGCGCGGGTAGTCGGCGGGGAAGGCCAGGTAGGGCAGCTCGGAATGCGCCTTGTCGGTGTGCAGGTGCAGGCGCTCGTAGTGGCGCATCCACGAGTGGCCGACGTCGCCCGTCTGCTCGATGATCTCGAACGGCAGCCACAGGCGGCGTAGGCAGGCGGCCACGGCCAGGCCGGCGGGCCCCGCGCCCACGATCAGCGTGGGGGTGAAGGGGGCCTGGCGCAGCGGGCCGGGTGCGCCATCGGTGGCATGGGTGGTGGGCAGCGCGCTCATCGGGTCAGCACCTCCTGCGCGGCGCGCTCACCGGAGCGCACGGCGCCTTCCATGTAGCCTGTCCAGATGGTGGCGGTTTCAGTGCCGGCCCAGTGCACGCGGCCGGTGGGCGGGCGCAAGGTGCTGCCGTAGGCGGTGAGCACGCCGGGTGGGAAATGCCCGGTGGGGCCGCCGCCGCTGAAGTTCTCGGCCTGCCAGTTCATCTCCAGGTAGCCGATGGGCGAGGCAGCCTTGGCGCCGAAGTAGGCGGTGAAGGCCTCGATTACCTTGCGCTTGCGCACGGCCGGCGTCATCAGCAGGGCCTCGCGCGCGTCCACGCCGTCGATGAAGCCCATTAGCGCGCCGGGGGCACCGGGTTCGGGTGGCGTGTTGTCGAAGGTGACGCGGGTGATGAAGTTGTCGCTGGTGACCTGGCCGTTGAGGCCGTCGTCGCGCCAGAAGGGGCGGTCGTACAGGCAGTGCACCTTCCAGATCGAGCCCATGGGCACGCGCTGCGCCATCTGCAGGCGCAACTGGGTGGGGCCGTCCAGCGGGGCCAGGCTCAGGCGCGAGGCCATCCACGGGGACATGGCCACCACGGCGCGCTGTGCCCGCACGCTGAAGTTCGGCCCTTCCACGGTGACGCCGCCGGCATCCTGCGTGAGCGACTGGGCCTGCGCATTGAACAGGAAGCGCGAGGTGCCCAGCTCGCGCGCCATGGCCAGTGCAATCGCCTGCGAGCCGCCGACGATGCGGTCCTGCTGGCCGCCGCCGGTGGTGCTGAGCAGCGGTGTGAGCCCGCCGCCGCTGTTCACGTAGAACAGCAGGTAGAGCAGCGAGATGTCCTGCGGTTCGGTCGACAGCAGCGAGAGCACGGCCAGGCGCAGCAGGTTCTTCGAATCCTTGATGAACAGGTTGGCGTCGATCCAGGACTGCACGGTCTGCTTGTCCCACTCGGCGGCCTTGGCGGCTGTCCAGGGGGCGTCCAGCGGCACCTGCTTGGCCATGGCGTCGATCTTGAGCATGGCCAGGCCCACTTCGCCCGCGGCCAGCAGGTTGTTGAGCGGCAGCACGCCGTCATAGGTGCTGCGCCGGCCGTTGGCCCAGTTGACCAGCTTGCCGGTGGTGTAGGCCGTGTGCGTGACCAGGCCCAGCTGCTGCACCAACTCGTACATGCGCGTCTGGCCCGGGCCGATGAACTCGGCGCCGCCTTCGACCACGTAATTGCCGAAGGGCGCGGGCAGTGTCTGGTTCAGGCAGCGCCCGCCGACACGGTCACGCGCTTCGAGCACCAGCACCTGGCGGCCGGCCGCCGCCAGGGCGCGGGCGCAGGCCAGGCCCGAATAGCCCCCGCCGATCATGACGACATCGGTGTCGTGGTGCCCGCTGGCCGCTGGGCCCGTGGCGGCCTGGGCCGGGCGGGTGGCCAGCAGGCCGGAGGCCGCGGTGGCGGCGGAAGCAGTCAGGCCTGTCAGCAGGCGGCGGCGCGTCGTGCTCATGTGCGGGGCTCCCAAGGGTGGTGTGTGGGCGGGCGGGTCGGTTGGATGGTGGGGATGGGGGCCGCCCGCGCCATGATGGCCGCAAGGCCGCCAGGCAAGTGTCTAGTGCCTGACAGAGGAGGGGTTTCACGCAGGAGGGGACGAGGCAAGGCAAGCCGCCTGATCGCGGGGGCACGAATGCTTTGTGAGGGGTGGCACCGGCATGGCGGAGCTAAACTGCCCGCCACGCGGATGACGTGCCTTGCATGACAAGGCGCCACGGCGTCAAACACAAATATTCAGGATGGGTTGTCTTTCATGGGCAGGGTACTTTCATCGACTGGCAACTCGGCACACGGGCCGGGTTCGACGCCGCAGCCCCCTCGGGCACCCGCAAAGATGAACTGATCTGCCGCCGTCCTGGCGTGGCACCGCTGTCGGATTGGTCTCGCCATGTGGCGCCTCATGGCCAGCGCACCCGTGTGGACGATGGCCAGAGTGAAGCGGCCCGCTTCGCGCGGCTGAGCAACACCGACAAGCTGGGCGTGGCGCTGCGGACCACGGCAAGTGCCGTAGGGCCAGAGATGGGCGGCAAGCTGCAGGAGCTGGTGTCGCCCACCAACCTGGCGATCATGGCCGGCGCGTTGGCGATCTGGGTGGGCGCGCACGCCACACCCATTGGCTGGGTGGTGGACATCGGGATGGTGGGCCTGGGCGTCGTCGCCCTGGGCGCAGAAGCCGTCAGCGTGATGCGAGAACTGCATGCTTTCGCCATGGGCGTGATCAGGGCGAAGAGCGAGGCAGACCTGATGGCGGCGGGGCGGCATCTGGCCAAGGCGATCGCCATCGTGGGCGTGGATGTGGTGGTGGCCATCCTGCTCAAGAAGGCCGTCGTGAAGGTGCGGGAGCCCGGGCCCGCAGCGGGCGAGGCGGCTGGTGGGCCGAAGCTGTTCGGGAAATATGATCCGCAAGATGCTGCCAAGTCTCTGCCGGCGGAGCGTGCGGCTGCGGGTGGTGGGGGAGTTGTAGATGAGGCAGCAGCGTTCAGTCGAATTTCTCCCGGAGGTGGTCTCCAAGCTCACGAAAGCGCGGGGGGACATTTATTATCGAAGCATGTCGGTAAGTCTGAAAGCGATCTCATGAACCGTTTGGCAAATGAGCCCAAAATTTCGGGGTCTTCATCTTTTTATAACCGGGCCACGGCGGAAGATGCAGTATCTAGAATCATTGATGCCAATCAAGGTAAGATTGCAGAATGGTTGAATGGACCCGGAGGACGTTTGAGACTTGATCATTCGCTTACCAAGCCAGTTGGTGTTTCTGTGGTCCGGGGTACAGAAGGAGCCATTGATGTGAGATCAGGGCGGGTCATTCTGATCAAAGATTCATCGATGCAAACAGGCTATAAGATTCTTACCGGATTTCCAACTCAACCATGATGATTGAAAAATGAAGAGTCTTGAGCAAATATTGGGCTGCTACTTCCATCAGGATTGGTTGGATGAGTTTGGGAGCTATGATTCAGTGATTCGTTCAATTATTGAGTCCGAACCGGTTGAAAAAATTGAATCCGGCATGGAAGAAATAGATTATTTGTTGGCGTCTGATTGGGGGGAGGGGCAGTTGAAGGTGATTTTGATCGATCAGCTCGGATGCTATTTTGATCCAGCAGCTGACGGTATGACCTACGAGTTCTGGCTGAAGAAACTGCACACTGACTTCGCGCAGGCGCATCGTTTGGCGCCTGGTTCCGGAAAGTAGGACAGGACGAGGCGAATCACATACCCACCAGAAAAAAAGCGCCGGGCGGGTGACCCGGCGCTGAAAGGGGCGCTTGCACGCCCGAGGAGACGCCGCTTGCGCGACGCATGAAAGCGGTAGGGGCCAGGAAGGGCGCGCCGCGCCTGGCCCGTACGGGGGTGACCTGCTTCGGGCAAGGCCATTGGAGGCCCTGCAGACTCAGGCAGATTCACGCCACATCAATTGATCACGAAAGTGATCAGATTCGGGCGATTTTGGCTTCGACGTGTGTCGGATCGGTCATGGAAATCCCTAGAATTCCGTTAATCTTCTTTCGTAAAACTCTTTTCGTTTGTTGTGTGGCGCTTTGCGACTGCTGGCCATGGGCGGTGCATGCGCAGGATGGGGCTTCCGGTGTGGCCGGTGCCTTGCCCGAGGTGGTCGTCAGCGCCACGCGCACTCCGCAGGAGCGCCGCGACGTGGCCGCCTCGGTGGATGTGGTGGACGCTGCCACGCTGCGGCAGATGGGCCCGCAGATCAACCTGTCCGAAGCCTTGCAGCGCGTGCCGGGCCTGGGCGTACTGAACCGGCAGAACTACGCGCAGGATCTGCAGATCTCCAGCCGGGGTTTCGGGACCCGCTCGACCTTCGGGGTGCGCGGGGTTCGCCTGTACGCCGACGGCATCCCGGCCACCATGCCCGACGGGCAGGGCCAGAGCGCCTCGTTCGACCTGGGCTCGGCCGAGCGCATCGAGGTGCTGCGCGGGCCGGCCTCGGCGCTGTACGGCAATGCCGCCGGTGGCGTGATCCAGGTCTTCACGGAGGATGGGCCGCCCACGCCCGAGGTGTCCCTGGGGCTGGCGGCCGGCCCCGATGGGCTGCGGCGCGGCCAGCTCAAGCTGGGCGGGCAGAGCTGCGCGCTCAACTACACGGTCAACATCAGCCGCTTCGACACCGATGGCTGGCGCGAGCAGGCCAATGCCAAGCTGCGCTGGGATCTGCCCGGCCGCGCCACCCTGACGCTGGTGGGCAGCCACCTGGACATGCCGGGCGTGCAGGATCCACTGGGCCTGACGGCGGCGCAACTGGCCGCCAACCCGCACCAGGCCGATGCGGCGGCCATGGCCTACGACACGCGCAAGGACATCGCCAACAGCCAGTTGGGCCTGGTCTACGAACGCCCGGTGGGCATGGCTGGCGCCACGGGCGAGGACACGCTGCGGCTGATGGTCTACGGCGGGCGCCGCCAGGTGCGCCAGTTCCAGGCCATCTCGGCCGGTGCGCAGACGCCGCCCCGCCACCCCGGCGGCATCATCGATTTCAGCCGCGACTACCAGGGGCTGGCTTGCGGCACAGCCGCGTGCGCTTCACCTCCCGCGACCACTACATCGTGCTGGGCAACGGCGACGACAGTGGCGCGATGGCTTTCGAGGCCACCGCGCCTGTGGCTTCGGTGATGTGGAAGCCCTCGCCCGCGGTGCACCTGTACGCCAGCGCGGGCCGCAGCTTCGAGACGCCCACGCTCAACGAGGTGGCCTACCGCAGCAACGCTGGCGCCGAGCCGGGCTGGAACCAGGGGCTCAAGGCCAGCCGCGCGCAGCACCTTGAGATCGGCCTCAAGAGCCGCCCGCTGCCGCGTGCCACGCTGGACGTGGCCGTGTTCACCATCGACACCGACGACGAGATCGCCGTGGCGCGCAACGAGGGCGGGTGCTCCACCTTCCAGAACGTGGGCCGCACGCGGCGCGACGGGGTGGAGGCTTCTTCGCGCTGGGCCATCACCCTGGCCTGGAGCACCTACGCGGCGCTCACGCTCACGCGTGCTCGTTACCTCGACACCTTCAGCTCCGTGGCCGTGGCCAGTGGCGTGAGCACCAGCACGTAGGTGGGCGCGGGCAACGACCTGCCCGGCGTGCCGCGTCGCACGGCCTATGCCGAACTGGCGTGGCGGCCGGCCGCCACCGGCTGGCGCCAGGTGTGGG
>NZ_JBASTH010000028.1:0-135962 GCF_049274795.1 Aquabacterium sp. | reverse complement strand
GGCACGGCCAGCACGGCCAGGGCGCGGCGCACCGGTGCCGAGGGCAGGGCGGCGGCCACCAGGCACACCACGGCGATCACGATGAACAGCAGGCGTTGCAGGATGCACCAGGGGCAGGGCTCCATGCCGAACTGGTGTTGCGACACCAGCGCGCCACCCACGGCGGCGGCACACACCAGGCCCAGCAGGGCCAGCACCTTGCGGGAAGGGGACTGCGCTGTCATGGCGGGCCTCAGTCGCGTACTTCGGCGATCAGTTCGATCTCGACGCATGAGCCCAGCGGGATCTGGGCCACGCCGAAGGCGCTGCGCGCGTGGCGGCCGGCATCGCCGAAGACCTCGGCCAGCAGTTCGGAGCAGCCGTTGGTGACCAGGTGCTGCTCGGTGTAGTCGGGCGTGCTGTTGACCAGGCTCATGACCTTGACGATGCGCACCACCTTATCCAGGCCACCCACGGCCGCGTTGAGCGTGCCCAGCAGGTCGATGGCCACGGCACGGGCGGCCTGCTGGCCCTCGGCGGTGGCGATGTCCTTGCCCAATTGGCCCACCCAGACCTTGCCGTCCTTCTTGGCGATGTGCCCGGAGAGGAACACCAGGTTGCCCGTGCGCATGAAGGGCAGGTAGGCGGCGGCGGGCGTGGCCACGGGGGGCAGGGTGATGCCGAGGTCGGTCAGGCGTTGGGCGATGGACATGGTGTGAGTGCGGCGGGGCGCAGGCAAGATGGTGTGCAAGGCCGGGCTGTTGCGCGGAGCGGCAATACGGCTGGCGATAAGGCTGGCGATGGCCGATCCTACACCGCGCCTGCCGGCCCCGCCCGGAGCTTGGGTTTCCCCTGGTACAGCGTGTGCCGCCACATGTCGATAAGGGGGTGGGGGACCTGCGTCGGGTGCCCCCATGTCGGAGACAGACAGACCCATGTACCCAGACAGCCTTGAAGGTTGCGCGGAATTTGTCACGGATGAGCACGGCGCGGCATCCGTCATCCATCGGCCCTGCGGCCGGTGTCCATCGGCATGTCATGAGCGAATGCGCCCTGCATTCGGCCCGGTGAGAGGCTGACGCATGCCAGTGCAGTACCACGATCAGCATCATCAAGGGGCGCAAGCCTGTTCATGCACGGACCATGGCGATGCGTCGCTCACGGCCCTGCAACTCGAAGCGGTCGAGAACCTCAACCAGATCGGCGTGCTGACCTGGCGGCAAGGCCACGACAAGGTGCGGCTCAGCGCCCTGGCCCAGACGCTGCTGGCGCTGCCTGAGTTGGTGCCGTTCAGTGAACTGCTGAACCTGCTCGACCCCCGGGAGCGCCCCGGCTTGCAGACCTACTGGCAGCAGATGGCCGAGACCGGCCAGCGCCATACGGTGGCAGAGTTCAGTGTCTGTCTGCCGGAGGGCCGCCGCCGCATGGGCGGCAATGCCTTGTTCGAGCGTGATGCCTATGGCACCGTGGTGTGCTGCGTGGTCGCCATCCAGGACGTCACCAGCCACGATGCGATGGTGCAGGCCCTGTCGGACAGCGAGGCCCGCTTGGAAGAGGCGCAGCGCATTGCCCAGTTCGGCTACTGGGAGTGGGATTTCGAGCAGCGCCGCGCGATGCTCTCCGACCAGGCCGTGGCCATGTGGGGGCTGCCGCCATCCTGGCGCGCCGACGAGCGTGGCCTGCTGGGCCTGCTGCCCGAAGATCAGCGCGAGTGGGTGGAAAAGCTCTACATGGAGGCTTTCGCCAAGGGACAGACCTCGCTGCGCTACGAGGTGCGCAAGAGCGATGACGACGGCAACGTGCGCGAGTTCCACTCCCTCGTCAAGATCGACTACGCGCCCGATGGCAAGCCCCGCCGCTTGCTGGCCACGCTGCAGGACATCAGCGAACTCAAGTCCTACCGGCGCCAGCTGCACTCGCTGTCTTTCTTCGACACGGTGACGGGGCTGCCCAATCGCGCCCTGTTCGTCGACCGGCTGAACCACGCGCTGACAGATGCCTCATGGCACGGCCAGCAACTGGGCCTCTTGATGCTGGACCTGGACCGCTTCAAGGACATCAACGATTCGCTGGGGCACACCGCGGGCGATGCCTTGCTGCAGCAGGCCGCGCAACGCCTGCAGCAGGTTATGCGCGAGTACGACACCGTGGCCCGCCTGGGTGGTGACGAGTTCGCGGTGCTGTTGCCCGAGGTGCGCCATGCCACCGACATGGGCTCGATCGCGCAGAAGGTGCTGGGCGCTTTTGCGCAGCCCTTTCAGATCGGTGGGCAGGAGGTGTTCGTCACGGCCAGCGTGGGCGGCGCCTTCTACCCGGCCGATGCACAGGATGCCGTGCAGTTGATGCAGCATGCCGATGCGGCCCTGTACCACGCCAAATCACAAGGGCGCAACAACTTCCGCTTCTACTCGAAGGAGCTCACACGCCAGGCCGCCGAGCGCCTGACGCTGGAGAGCGAATTGCGCAAGGCCATCGAAGGCGATGAGCTGGCGCTGCACTATCAGCCCAAGTTCGATCTGCTCACGGGGGCGCTGGTGGGGGCCGAGGCCCTGATGCGTTGGCACCATCCGGTACGGGGCATGGTGCAGCCGCTGAGTTTCATCTCCATGGCGGAGGACACCGGCCTGATCGTGCCCATGGGTGCGTGGGCCCTGCGCAGCGCCTGTGCGGCCGCAGCGGCATGGAACGCCGGGCGCAGCACATCGCCCTTGAAGATCGCGGTGAACCTGTCGGCCCGGCAGTTCACCAGCGTGCCGTTCTCCACGACGGTGTACGAGGCACTGCGCAGCACGGGCTGCCGGCCGGAGTGGCTGGAGCTGGAGATCACCGAGAGCTTGCTGCTCGATGGCCGTGACGAGATCCTGTCCGTGCTGCAGGACATCGCGGCGCAGGGCGTCAGCATCGCGCTCGATGACTTCGGCACGGGCTACTCCGCGCTGAGCTACCTGACGCGCTTCCCGGTGGACACGCTCAAGATCGACCGCTCCTTCATCAAGGATCTGCCCGGTGACCGCAGCAGCGCCGAGCTGGTCAAGGCCATCGTCTCGCTGGGCCATAGCCTGGAGATGAACCTGGTGGCCGAAGGCGTGGAAACGCGCGAGCAGGCCGAGCACCTGGTTGGCCTGGGATGCCAACTGGTGCAGGGCTACCTGTACGGCAAGCCCGTGCCCTACGACGTGTTCTCCGAGATGGCGGCGCAGGCCTGAGCAGGGCCTAGGCCGCCATCTCCTCGTGGCCGAGACGGCCTCAGGGCGCCGTGGCCGCCTTGGTGAACTCCAGCCCCAGTACGCGGCTGGCCGCATCGGTGGGGTGGTTCTTGTCCCAGTACAGGTAGTTGTCCGGGTCATCACACACCGTCTTGACGACCTCCTTGCCCACCAGCTTGCCGTTGTAGCAGGCTTCCGTCACGTTCACGCCGCGCGCCTGGGCATTGGCCGTCTCCACCCGCAGGAAGGTGAGCGTGTCGAAAGTCTTGAGGTCGATGTCGGGCATTTGCAGGCGGGACTTGGCCAGCATCTTGAGCATCTCGGCCTTGAACTCGTTGGCGCGCCTCAGCGTGGCGGGGGTGTAGCTCTTGTCCTGCCTGTTGAACTCGGCCGATTGGGGTGTGAGGCTGAAGTCCGGCATGAGGGGCACCAGGAAGTGACGCGAACCCCGCTGGTACAGCGCATTGATGCCCTTGAACAGGTTGTCGGCGGCGTTCTTGGCGGTGTAGGTGGAGTACATGTTCAGCCCCTCGAAGAAATCGTTGGGGCCGGCCCACACAAAGTACAGCGCATCCGGATCATTGCGGCTGATGCCCTGGCGGGCCAGCGTCTTGTGGAACTCTTCGATCTGGAACAGCGTGCCCTTCTGCCACGACCAGAAGGGCAGCAGGTTGCCGTGCCCCGTCTGCGCGCCGGAGAAGCTGTAGTTGGTCATCGGCAGGCGCAACTGGTTGGCCATCACTTCCAGTGCCACCACGCCGTTGCTGAAGCGGCCCTTGTAGCTGGGCGCCATCGGCATGCCCGATTGCGTCATCTCCTCGGTCATCTTGAACAGGTTGCCCGTGTCGGACATGCTGTCGCCGAAGGCGAAGATCTGCGTGTAGCCATTGGGCACGTAGATGTCGTCGTGCTCGGGCGGCACGCGGAAGGCTGGGTTGATCGGGCCCGGCGGGGTGATGGACCACTTGCGGGCGCGGGGCAGCCAGTCCTCCATCAAACCGTAGTAGGTGTTGAAGAAGGGCACGTTGTTGAAGACGAAGCCCAGCGTGGTCAGGAATTCCTTGCTGGTGACCGGCGCGATGAAGCCCGCATACATGGTGATGGGCTGCAGCGTTTCGGCGACGAAGAGTTCGGGCGGAATGGCCCGGGCGCTCGGGGCCAGGGTGCAGCCCCATGCAAGGGCACCGGTGGCGAGGAGGCGGCGGAGGAGGGGTTTGGGTGTGTGCATGGCTATCCCATATTTGTGTGATGTCGATTGAACCGACATGACGCGCGGGACCAGATAGGTAAACCCCTTGCCCTTCCCTTGAATGAGTGGTGTTGTATGGTTTCGTTCGAGGGGGTTCCAGCTTGCCAGGGGCTACAGCGACCTGAGCAGGGTGGCGATCTGCGCCAGCGACATCACCGCTGTGGGCGTGAGGCGCTCCAGCGCGGCCTCCGGCATGTAGGACAGCTGGGCGTCCTCGGGCGTCTGCACGATGGTCTGTCCGCCGGCCTGGTCCACTGCGGCCAGCCCGGCGGCGCCATCGTGGTTGCCGCCGGTCAGCACGATGCCCAGCAGGCATTCGCCATAGACCTCGGCAGCCGATTCGAACAGCACGTCGATGGCCGGGCGCGAGAAGTTCACCGGCTCGTCCACGGACAGGGCCAGGTGCGGCACATGGCGGGGGCCCTGGTCGACCAGCAGGTGGTAGTCAGGTGGCGCGAAGTAGATGGTGCCGGGCGCGACCGGCTCCTTGTCGTGGGCCTCGTGCACGGGCAGGGCGCACTTGGGCGCGAAGATGTCGGCCAGCAGGCTGGGCTTCTCGCGGGGCAGGTGCAGCACGATCAGCACGGGCACCGTGGTCTGGGCCTGCAGCGCGGGCAGCAGCGCCGACAAGGCATCGACCCCGCCGGCCGACGCGCCGATCACGATCGCACCGATGCGGCGCGGATCGATCTTGGCGCGGCCGGCCGTGGGCGTGCTCATCGCATGTCCTTCTTCTGGAAGATCCGGTCTTCGCGCACCACCTCGTCGAAGTGGTCGGCGTAGGTGGAAAAGCGCAGCGCCTCCTTGGAGCCCAGGCCCAGGAAGCCCTTGCGGCACAGCGAATCGTGGAACAGGCCCAGGGCGCGGTCCTGCAGTTCGCGGTTGAAGTAGATCAGCACGTTGCGGCAGGAGACCAGGTTCATCTCGGCGAACACGCTGTCGGTGGCCAGGCTGTGGTCGGAGAAGACCATGTGCTTCTTGAGGGCCTTGTCGAACACGGCGCGGCCATAGGCGGCCGTGTAGTACTTGGACAGCGAGCCGCGCCCGCCCGATTTCTGGTGGTTGTCGGTGAAGCCGGCGATGCGGTCGATCTCGTAGACACCGGCCTCGGCCTTCTGCAGCGCGTGGGCATTGATGTCGGTGGCGTAGATCAGGCTGCGCTCGAGCAGGCCTTCCTCATGCAGCAGGATGGCCAGGGAGTAGACCTCTTCGCCCGCGCTGCAGCCGGCCACCCAGAGCTTGAGCGACGGGTAGGTGCGCAGCATGGGCACCACCGTCTCGCGCAAGGCCCGGAAGTAGCTCGGGTCGCGGAACATCTCGCTGACCTGCACCGTGAGGTAATCCAACAGGGCAGGGAAGGTGGCCGGGTCGTGCAGCACCTTGTCCTGCAGCTGCGACAGGGTGGCGCAGCCGAAGCGTTCCATGGCCGTGCGCAGGCGCCGGCGCAACGACGAGCCCGCGTAGGCGCGGAAGTCGTAGTGGTACTTGAGGTAGATCGCATCGAGCAGGAGCTGGAACTCGATGTCGGTCTCCTTGGCATGGGGCAGGGCGCTCATGGATGGGCCGTCCTCGCTTCTGGCCTCACTTGGGCATCCACACGCGCACCAGCGACAGCAGCTTTTCCACGTCGAGTGGTTTGGCGATGTAGTCGTTGGCACCGGCGGCCAGGCAGTCGTCCTGGTCGTTCTTCATGGCCTTGGCCGTGAGCGCGATGATGGGCAGCTTCTTCCACTCGCTGCGCTTGCGGATCTCGCGCATGGCGGTCAGGCCATCCATCTCCGGCATCATGATGTCCATCAGCACCAGATCGATGCGTGCGTTGCTGCCGGGCTCGCCGGCGCGGGCCAGCGCATCGAGCGCCTCGCGGCCATTGCGAGCGATCTGCACGGTGATGCCCTTGGGCTCGAGCACGCTGGAGAGCGCGAAGATGTTGCGCACGTCGTCCTCGACCACCAGCACGCGGCGGCCATCGAGCGCCACCTCGCGGTCGCGTACCTCGCGCAGCATGCGCTGGCGCTCGGGCGGCAGGCTCGACTCCACCTGGTGCAGGAAGAGGGTGACCTCGTCGAGCAGGCGTTCGGGCGAGCGCACGTCCTTGATGATGATGGACCGCGAGAAGCGGCGCAGGCCCTGCTCTTCGTCGCGCGTGAGGTTGCGGCCGGTGTAGACGATCACCGGCGGGAAGGACACGGCCTCCTGCTCGGCCATCTTCTCGATCAGCTCGTAGCCGCTCAGGTCGGGCAGGCTCAGGTCCATCACCATGCAGTCGAAGGTGGTGGCCTGCAGTTTGGCCAGGGCCTCGGCGGCGGTTGCCACGCCGGTGATGCTCACATCCTGCGAGCCCAGCAGCTGCTGGATGCTGTCGAGCTGGCGCGGGTCGTCCTCGACCACCAGCACGTGCTTGAGGCTCTGCGAGAACTTGGCCTCCAGGCGTTCGAGCGCGTCGATGATCTGCTCGCGCTTGACAGGCTTGAGCGCATAGCCGATGGCGCCCAGCTCCAGTGCTTCCTGCGCATAGTCGGCCACGGAGCAGACATGCACGGGGATGTGGCGCGTGAGCGGGTTGCGCTTGAGTTGGTCGAGCACGCCCAGGCCCGAGTGGTCGGGCAGGTTGATGTCCAGCAGGATGGCGCTGGGGCGCAGCGTCTGCGCGGCATGCAGGCCTTCGCCGGCACTGTTGGTGACCACGCACTGGAAGTGCATCTCGTGCACCAGGTCGCGCAGGATGGCGGCGAAGCGCAGGTCGTCTTCGATCACCAGGATGTGGCGGGTGTCAGGCTGCAGGGTGTCGCGGTCGTCCTCGACCAGGCCCGTGGTCGGGCGCGGTGGTGCGGTTGGTGTCGGGGCCGTCACCAGAGGGGTCTGAATGACACCGGACGGGGCTGAGCGGGTGGCCAGGGGCTCGGCCGCAGGCTCCACAGTGCGTGGCGCAAAGGGCAGGGCTTGGGGCAGTGGCTGCGAGGTGCCGCCCTTGGCCGGCAGCGTCAAGGTGAACACGCTGCCCTGGCCCGGGGTGCTCTGCACGGTGATGTCGCCACCCAGCAGTCGGGCCAGATCGCGCGAGATGGACAGGCCCAGCCCGGTGCCGCCATATTTGCGGTGCGTGCTGCCATCGGCCTGGCGGAAGGCTTCGAAGATGATGCCCTGCTGCTGCGGGGCGATGCCGATGCCGGTGTCCTGCACGGCAAAGACCACATGGCCTTCCGCATCGCCCCGCACCGTCAGCGACACCTGGCCGCGGTCGGTGAACTTGAGCGCGTTGGACAGCAGATTCTTGAGGATCTGGCCAAGGCGCTGGGCGTCTGTTTCCAGGCGCTCGGGCGTGCCTGGTTGCACCTCGGTGATGAAAGCCAGGCCCTTTTCCTCCGCGATGGGGCGCAGCGTGCTGGCCAGGCTGTCGACCGTGCGCACCACGGAGACGGACTCGGTCACGATCTCGACCTGGCCGGCTTCGATCTTGGACAGGTCCAGGATATCGTTGATCAGGGTGAGCAGATCGTTGCCGGCCGACGAGATGGTCTGCGCGAACTTGACCTGCTCGGTCGTGAGGTTGCCGCCCTTGTTGTCGGCCAGCAGCTTGGCCAGGATCAGCGCGGAGTTCAGCGGCGTGCGCAGTTCGTGGCTCATGTTGGCCAGGAACTCGCTCTTGTACTGGTTGGCGCGTTCCAGCTCGGCGGCCCGTTCGTTGAGCGAGGCTTGCGACTGCTCAAGCTCGTCGCGCTGGTTCTCCAGCTGGGTGGTCTGCTCCGAGAGTTGGGCGTTGGTCTGCTCCAGCTCGGCCTGCTGGGCTTCGAGCTGGGCCTGGGATTCCTTGAGCACGCGGCTCTGCTCTTCCAGCTCTTCGTTGTTGACGCGAAGCTCTTCCTGCTGGGCCTGCAGTTCTTCGGATTGGCGCTGGGTCTCCTGCAGCAGGTCTTCCAGTCGGGTGCGGTCGCGCGAAGCCCGCACGGCCACCGCCAGGGATTCGGAGACGCGGTCGACCAGTTCGCGGTCGGCGGGCGTGACGGGGTGGAAGAAGCCCAGTTCGACCATGGCGTAAACCATGCCGTCAACACTGGCCGGGGCGATCAGGAGCTCGGCGGGCTGAGCGCGACCCGTGCTGGAGCCCACTGGCAGGTAGCCCTCGGGGACGTGGCGCACGTGCACCGGGCGGTCTTGCGCTGCGGCCTGGCCCAGCAGGCCGTCGCCCGCCCGCAGCACTTCGTCGCGTTGCTCAGGCACCAGGGCGTGGCTGGCGAAGCGGCGGAAGTTGTCGCCCTCGGCGATGTAGACGGCGCCCACCTGGGCATCGAGATAGGTGGCCAGGAAGTCCAGCACCCGGTCACCCAGCACCTCCAGACGCTGCTCGCCTTCCAGGCGGGTGTTCAGGCCCATCTGGCCGGCCTTGATCCAGGCTTCCGTCTCGCGGGCACGGTAGTCGCGGGAGGTCATCGAGGCCGACACCAGTACCAGCATCAGCAGCAGGCCCGAGCCGGCGAAGGTGACGGCCACGGAAATGTCGGCGGCGGCGCGCCAGCTGTCTTCCCTCAAGGCGACCAGGTTGCGCTCCTCGGCCTGCATGTTGGACAGCAACTCCCGGATGTTGTCCATCACCAGCTTGCCGCGGTCCGACAGGACGATGGCCATGGCCTCGCCCGTCTGCCCTTGCCGGCGCAACGCGATGGTCTGGTCCAGCTCCTCGAACTTCTGCTTCATCAACTGCTGCAAGGTGTTCAGCCGCTGCTGCTGCAAGGGGTTGTCGGCGACGAGTTCACCCAGGCGCTTGAGCTTGCCGGGGTGCTCGGCCTTGGCATTGCCGTAGGGGGAGAGATAGGACTCCTGGCCCGTGAGCAGGAAACCCCGCTGGCTCGTTTCCGCGTCCTTCATGGTCGAGAGCAGGGACTGCAGCTGCTCGATCACTTCCAGCGTCCGGCTGACCCGTGCCCGTGCTTCGTCGCGGCTTTGTAGCGACTGGTAGGAGAAGAAGGCGATCAGGAAAATGGCCACCACCTTGATGATGAAGGTGGCCATCGGCCCGGGGGGGAGCGGTGGGCCCTTGCGGCGCCCGCGCGCGATGTCGGCGGCATCGGCCGACGGAGCGTGGGCGGCGGCCGTGGTGCCGGCCGTGTAGGGCGAATCTGACGACATCTGTGCTCCTCCTCCCGCGGTGCGGGGGGCGGCCCTGGGGCCATTGTTGTGCTGGGTCGATGCAGGCCAGTCACGGTGTGGTGACACCGATGCGCTGGCATGGCTGCGGGATCATACCCAGCGCCCCATGACCCGCGCGGTGCGGGGCCATGGTGTGGGGCGGTTGGCACGATTCAGCCGGGTGGCGGATTGAGTGCTGGGTGAGCCCGCAGATGCGTCACCGCGAAGGCCACGAAGGCGCGGACCTTGGCCGCGGCCAGGCGCCCCTCGGGGTAGACGAGCTGCACAGGAATGGGCGGCGGCTCGATGGGGGGCCAGCACCGCGCGCAATCGGCCGGTGGCCACGTCGTCTGCCACCTGGTAGGACAAGGCTCGCGCCAGGCCGTGCCCCGCCTTGGCCGCCATGATGCCCACCTCGCCATGGCGCTGTAGGTAATCGGGCGAGGCCACGATCACGCGGCGCACTTCACCCACGCGCACCGCGGTCAGTGATGAATCGGCCAGGTGGGCGATGCGCACGGCCACGTCCATGTCTTCGTCCAGCAGGTTCACCAGCCGGTCGGCAAAGAAGGCCCGTGCGGTGAGCTGCGGGTGGGCCTGCAGGAAGTCGAGCAGCAGCGGGGCAATGTGCATGCGGCCGAACAGCACGGGCGCTGTCACCGTGAGGTGGCTTTGCGGCATCACGTGGGCGCCGCTGGCAATGGCCTCGGCCTCATCCAGTTCTGCCAGCAGCCTGCGGCAATCGACCTGGTAGCGCTCGCCCACCTCGGTCAGCCGCACCAGCCGGGTCGAGCGGTGCAGCAGCCGGGCCCCCAGGTGGGCTTCAAGCGCGGCCACGGCGCGGGTGACGGCCGGCGCGGACAGCCGCAACTGCCGGGCAGCGCCGGCAAAGCTGCGGGCTTCTGCCACAGCCAGAAAGATGCGCATCGATTCGAGGCGGTCCATGCAGGCATTGTTGCGTTGCTTGCAATGAGTTCTTGCAAATGGCGGGTATTCATGTTTGCCCGTGATCCAGGATGGCGATGTGACCCTGGCCGACAGCAATGCCATCCTGACCTATCTGGCTCTGCGTTACGACGATGCCGGCCAGTGGCTGCCCCGCGATCCGGTGAAGGCCGCGCTGGTGCAGCGCTGGCTGAGCGTGGCGGCCGGGCCGCTGGCCTTCGGCCCGGGCAATGCGCGTATAGCGGTGCTGTTCAAGCGCCCGCGGGATGAGCGTGCCTTCGAGCTGTCGGCCAACCTGCTCAAGGTGATGGACGGCGTGCTGGCCCGGCAGCGCTTCCTGGTGCCGGGTGATGTACCCACGTTGGCCGACATCGCGCTGTACACCTACACCGCCCACGCGCCAGAGGGCGGCGTGTCCCTGCAAACCTATGCTCAGGTGTGCCGTTGGCTGGCCGAGATCGAGGCACTGCCCGGTTTTGTCGGCATGGTGCGCTCGCCCGTGCCCGAAGCCGCCTGACGGTGGGGGCCTGATCATGGACACCGACAACCCCTTCCATGAGGGCGAAGAGCACCTGCAGTCGCTGGCCGGCGTGCGCGAGGCCCTGGCTTCTCGCGGGCGTGCCTTCATCCGCGGCCACATGCCGGATCAGCACCGCAGCTTCTTCGCGCAACTGCCCTTTGTGATCGCCGGGGGGCTCGACGGCACGGGCCAGCCCTGGGCCACGGTGTGGGCGGGGCCTTCGGGCTTCATGCAGTCGCCGGACCGTCGCCGGCTGGGCATTGAGCCGCACACCCGGCGGCGCAACCGGATGAACGGCACGCTAGCGCGCAGACAGTGGTGCGTTCGAGGTCGAGGTGCGACAGAGCTTCGGCAACTGCCCCAAGTACATCCGGCCACGCCGGGCCGAGTGGGGGCAGGCGCACGGTGATGCATTGGTGTCGGCGCTGGGGCCGTGGCTGCAGGGCCGAGCCCGTGAGCTGGTGAGCGTGGCCGACACATTCTTTATCGCGTCGGCATCGTCTGGCGCGGGCCAGGCTGACCAGGCTCGCAGCGATGGGGTGACGTCTCCCACCGGGGGGCGATCCCGGGTTCATCCACCTGCAGGACACGGCCGATGGCACCGAGCTGACCGTGCCGGACTATGTCGGCAAATTCATGTTCAACACGCTGGGCAACATCCTGGTACGGCCGGGCGTGGGGCTGCTGTTCATCGATGTGGTCGGCGGGGATGTGCTGTGGCTGGCCGGGCAGGGGCGGCTGGACCTGGATCCACAGGCCGCGGCCTTGTTCGAAGGCGCCCAGCGCTTGCTGCGTGTGCGCATCACGCATGGTTGCCTGGCGCGCGGCGTTTTGCCTTTGCGTTGGGGCGGTACGGCAGAGCAGGCCCTGGTGGCATGAGCCGGGCCCCCATCAGAGGGGTTGTGTGACACAGGCTGGGTGCTAAGGTTCCCGCTATTCACACAAACACCGGGGATGGGCCATGCAGGTCCAATGGGGGGCGGCCTTGCTCGCATGGCTGCTGGGCGTGGCCGTGCAGTTGCAGCAAGGCTCAGTGGGCGATGGCCGCTGGGCCGTGGTGTTGCCCATGGCCTGCGTGATGCTGGCCGGCATGGGTGCCTGGATGGTGCCTCGCTGGCGGCATGGGTGGCGCAGCGCTGTGCTGGCTTGCCTGTGCATGGCCAGCCTGGGCTGGGGGCAAGCGGAGTGGCGCGCGGCCCAGCGCCTGGCGCAGATGTGGCCAGGCACGTGGGCGCAGCGGTCCGTGGTGCTCACAGGCCGCGTCGATTCGCTGCCGCAAAAGCAGGCCTGGGGGCAGCGGTTCGAGGTCGAGGTGCTGACGGTGGACCTGCCGTCAGCGCCAGGGCAAGTGGCGGTGCAGGGGACATGGCAGGCCGGGCAAGTCTGGCGGCTGCCGGGTGTGCCAGCCAAGGCCCGGTGCCCGCAGCGGATCAGCCTTTCCTGGACCAGTGGCCAGCGCCCAAGCAGGCCAGGCACCTCCCTGCGGGATGGTGATCCGGGCACCGGCCCCGCCATCGTGCCCGGCCAGGTCTGGCGCTGGACGGTTCAACTGCAAGCCCCCGATGGCCTGCTCAACCCTGGCGGATTCGATGCCGAGCGCTGGATGTTCGAGCGCGGGCTGCGTGCGCAGGGCCGGGTGGTGACACGGCAGGTGCCGGCGCCCCTGTTGGTGCGGTCGATCAGCCCGGGCGCACCCGGCCTGATCGACCGCATGCGCCTGGCTCTGCGCGACAGGATCGAGGCTCACGTGACCGACCCGCAGGTAGCAGGCTTGATCGCTGGGCTGACCATCGGTGAGCAGTCGGCCATCGAGCCGCAGGATTGGGATGCCCTGCGTGACACCGGAACCGCACATTTGGCCGCTATATCGGGCATGCACGTGTTGATGATGGGCCTGCTGGTGTCTTTCGTCGTCGGGCGCGTGTGGCGGCGCTCGCCAGGTTTGATGCGTGCTCTGCCGGCGCCCGTGGCCGCGCGCGTTGCCGCGGTGGCGGGGGCATGGGCCTATGCCGTGCTGGCCGGGTGGGGCATTCCGGCGCAGCGCACGGTGGTGATGATGGCCGTGGTGGCGGCCTTGCGGCTGGGCGCCCGGCGTTGGCCCTGGCCGCTGGTGCTCTTGCTGGCCGCGGTGGTGGTGACGCTGCTCGATCCCTGGGCCTTGAACCAGGCGGGATTCTGGCTGTCGTTTGCGGCGGTGGGTTTGCTGATGCTGTCGGGCCAGCAGACCGTTTCGACGCCCGATCTGCCCTGGCGGCAACGGGCAGGGCGTGCGCTGCGCGAAGGCCTGCGCACGCAATGGGTCGCCTGGGTGGGGCTGGCGCCACTGTCATTGGTGTTTTTTCAACAAGTGTCGCTGGTGGGGCTGCTGGCCAACCTGGCCTGCATCCCGCTGTTCAGCTTTGTGATCACGCCGCTGGCGCTGCTGGGGCTGGCCTGGTCTGGCTTCTGGGATGGGTTGACGCCCTTGGTTCAGCACCTTATGGTCGCCCTGGGCTGGCTGGCATCGTGGCGCTGGGCGGCGGTGTCCGGTGCCATGGTGTCGTCATGGGCCAGCATGCTGGGCTTGCTGGCGGGCGCCTGGATGCTGGCGCCTGTGCCTCTGCGCTGGAAACTGCTGGCGGTGCCCGGCATGCTCTTATTGCTGTGGCCTACCAGCCTCAGCATGCCGCTGCCAGGGCCGCCCGTGGGGCACGCCCAGATCCTCGCGGTGGACATCGGCCAGGGCACGGCGGTGCTGGTGCGCACGGCGCGGCATGCGCTGCTGTACGACACGGGGCCACGCACATCTCCTACCAGCGATGCGGGGCGGCGCGTGCTCGTGGGCTTGCTGCGGGGCCAGGGCATCCGGCGCCTGGACACGCTGCTGATCAGCCATGGGGACATCGACCATGTGGGCGGCGCAGAATCGGTGGTGCGGGCTGTGCCCGTGGGCGCGCTGCTCAGTTCACTGGGAGATAGGCACGAACTGCTGTCTGTGCCAGACCGCGATGGCCGTCTGCCGCTGCACCAGCGCTGCGAGGCCGGGCAGCAGTGGCGCTGGGATGGCGTGCTGTTCGAGGTATTGCACCCCTCCAAGGCCGACTGGGCGCAATGGGCGCGGGGCAAGCGCTCCGACAACGCCATGTCCTGTGTGCTCAGGGTGTCGGCTTCGGCGGGTGAGGGCGGTGGCCGCAGCGTTTTGCTCACCGGCGATGTCGAGGCGCAGGGCGAGGCCAGCCTGGTGCAGGCCTGGGGCGCACGTCTGGCCAGCGAGGTGCTGATGGTGCCGCACCACGGCAGCCATACCTCGTCAACGCCGGATTTCATCGAGGCGGTGGCGCCGCGTGTGGCCGTGGTCCAGTCAGGCGCGCGCAACCGCTACGGCCATCCGCATGCGGATGTGATGGCGCGCTACCAGGCGCAGGAGATCACGGTGGTGCGTTCCACCACCTGTGGTGCCTGGATCTGGCGCACGGACATGGGGCCGGCGGCGCAGGCGGGCCGTTGCTGGCGTGAACTGGCCGGCGGGTACTGGCGTACGCCCCGTGCCGTGTCAGGCACTGACGCTGATGCCGATTGAGGGCGACGCCAGCTCATCAAGGCGCCTTGGCCGCATCCTTCATCACCTGCGCCATCACGCCGTAGACCTCGCTCCAGGCGGCTTTCACCGCTGGCGTGAACCCGGCGCCCAGGCCCTGGTCCAGGGTCTGCAGCAGGGCGCCGCCCACGGTGTCGTAGTGGGCGTCCTGCACACCGTAGCCTGCATGGCGCTTGCCCAGGCCTTGCAGGATGGGCGCCAAGGTGCCCAGGTCATCGAGCTTGCCCACCGCCGCGCCAATCATTTGCATCAGCTTGGCGCCCTGGGCTTCCATGTTGCCCTTGAACAGCGGCTTGAGCGATGGGTCGGCGGTGAACAGGTTCTGGTAGAACAGGGCGGCGGCCTGCGGGGCGATCGCGGCCACCTGGGTCCAGGATTGCTGGACCAGGGGGATGGTGTCGGGGGACATGGCTATCTCTCTGGAAGTGGAGGTGGAGATGCCGGAGGGCATCGCAACAAATGTGCCCTGGCCCCCAGCCCTATTGCCATCGTCGACTCCGACGGATATGTGCCCTCGATCAGCTTCCATCAGCCCCGGATCAGGCGGGCGGCGTGCGGCAGTGAGCGTGCCTCGGGCACCCAGTGGTCCAGCACCGCTCCCAGGGCGACGGACAGCACCAGCACGGCCAGGCCGCCGCGCCAGGTGTGGCGCAGGGCGCTGCCCAGCCAATCCTCCGCGTAGCCCTTGTAGGCCACGGAGCCGGCCAGGGAGGCCAGGCCCAGCTCCACCGCCACGGCCAGCAGCACCTCCACGCCGAAGAGCATGAACACGCCCGCGCCCAGCAAGGCCCCCAGCAGCGCCACGATGGCCACTAGCACGGCCAGGGGCACCACGACCACCGCGCCTTCATCCAGATCGCCCAGGTTGCCCAGCCCATCCAGCATCGAGCCGGCGCCATCGCTCAGTGCACCCAGCCCATCGGAGGTGCCTGGGGTATCCCAACTGCCCTGGGCGCCGCCCCCGGCGAAATCACCACCGCCGCCGCTCCTGAAGGGCAAGTCGCGGGGCAAGCCGCCGGACGACGAGCCCCCTGGGCTGCTGGGCAGGTCCAGGTTGGACACGTCCAGCCCGTCGAGCGGCGAGTCGCGCCGGGCCAGGGCGCCGCCCCACCAGCGCAGCAGCAACAGGTACACGCCATAGGCCACCGGACAGGCCAGGCCGTAGCGCAGGGCCAGGGATTCCACCCCGGCGCGCATCAGCATGGCCGAGCACAGCCACAGTGCGCCCAGCGTGAGCAGCGCGATCATGGCCACGTGCAACCGGAGCCAGTAGCGCTCGCGCAGGTTCTGCCGCAACTGCTCGCGTGTCAGGTGCTGGCCTCGGGCCCGGCCGCGGCCACGCAGACCCCGGGCGGGCTCGGTCCAGGTGCCGTGGGGGCGGTTCGTTGTGGGTCCAGGCATGGGCCGATGTCTCCGTGTTTTGAAGTCGATGATGCCCCATGTCGATCAGGGCGCTCATCACCTGTCAAGTGCCCTGTGCAATACACCGGGCCGGCGAGGGCGCACGCTGGTCAGCGTCACGGGTGGCGGCTACCCTCGCAGGGATCCCATCCCGATGCACCATCTTGGCCCACAACTTGCTGCGGTTTCCACCAACGAAAAAATCCCTATCGGCCTAGACTGAACCCGGAGTCCCGTGTGTCCATCCACGTCGCCCTGAATCACGTCACCCATTACACCTATGACCGGCTGGTGAGCCTCTCGCCCCAGGTCGTCCGGCTGAGGCCCGCGCCCCATTGCCGCACCCGCATCCTGTCGTACTCGCTCAAGGTCGAGCCGGCGAACCACTTCATCAACTGCCAGCAGGATCCGTTCTCGAACCACCTGGCTCGCCTCGTCTTCCCGGACCAGACGCGTGAGTTCAAGATCACGGTGGACGTGGTGGCCGAGATGGCCGTCTACAACCCCTTCGACTTCTTCCTGGAGCCGGAGGCCGAGAACTACCCCTTCGCCTACGACGAGCCGACCAAGCGCGACCTGGCGCCCTACCTGGCCCTGGGCGAGCTGACGCCGGCCTTCAAGGCCTTCGTCGACAGCATCGACCGCAAGGAGGTGCGCACCATCGACTTCCTGGTGGGCCTGAACCAGCGTCTGCAGCAGGACATCGCCTACACGATCCGCATGGAGCCGGGCGTGCAGACGCCGGAGCAGACGCTCAAGCTCAAGCTGGGCTCGTGCCGCGACACCGGCTGGCTGCTGGTGCAGACCCTGCGCCACCTGGGCCTGGCCGCACGCTTCGTCTCCGGCTACCTGATCCAGCTCAAGGCCGACGTGGCCGCGCTGGACGGCCCTTCGGGCACCGAGGTGGATTTCACCGACCTGCACGCCTGGTGCGAGGTCTTCCTGCCAGGTGCCGGCTGGATCGGGCTGGACCCGACCTCGGGCCTGATGGCTGGCGAAGGCCACATCCCCGTGGCCTGCACGCCCGAGCCCACCAGCGCGGCGCCCGTGTCAGGTGCGGTCGATGAGTGCGAGGTCGAGTTCGCCCACCACATGGCGATCACCCGCATCTATGAATCGCCCCGTGTCACCAAGCCCTATACCGACGGCCAGTGGGAGGCCATCGACGCGCTCGGCCATGAGGTCGATGCGCAACTGAAGCAGGGCGATGTGCGCCTGACCATGGGCGGCGAGCCCACCTTCGTCTCCGTGGACGACCGCGACGGCGCCGAATGGAATACCGATGCCCTGGGCCCCACCAAGCGCGGCCTGGCCACGGCCCTGGTGCACAAGCTGCGCGCGCGCTATGGCGAGGGTGGCTTCCTGCACTTCGGTCAGGGTAAGTGGTACCCGGGCGAGCAGTTGCCGCGCTGGGCCCTGTCCATCTACTGGCGTCGTGATGGCCAGCCCTGCTGGAGCGACCCCAGCCTGTTCGCTGATGAGCGCAACTCGCTGCACTACGACAGCGACGATGCCAAGCGCTTCATCGAACTGCTGTCCAACAAGCTGGGCGTGGGCCCGCAGCACGTGCAGCCGGGTTATGAAGACGTCTGGTACTACCTGTGGCGCGAGCGCCGCCTGCCAGTCAACGTCGATCCGCTGGATTCGCGCCTGGACGATGAGCTGGAGCGCGTGCGCCTGCGCCGCGTCTTCGATCAGGGCCTGGACCACGTCACCGGCTACGCGCTGCCGCTCAAGCGCGATTGGTCCGTGGGCCTGGCCGGCCCGACCTGGGTGACCGGCCCGTGGTTCTTCCGTGACGAGCGCATGTACCTGTTCCCCGGCGATTCGCCCATGGGCTACCGCCTGCCGCTGGATTCGCTGCCCTGGGTGACCAAGGGCGACTATCCCTACATGCACGAGCACGATCCCTTCGCGCCCAAGCAGGCCTTGCCCACGGCCGCGGCCTTGCGGGCGCAATACGCGGGCCGCAGTTCCGCAGGCCATGCCGCGCCGGGTGAGTTTGGTGAGGTGCCTGGCCATGCAGGGGCAGGCGAGGGCGCCAGCGGGTTCGCCGGCACCAATGCGGGCGATCTGTCGGTCAGCGCCGGGCCCGACGGCCCGTCCACGCCAGACCTGGCTGACCCCAGCACCCACCCCAACCGTTTCCAATCAGCCCACTGGATCACGCGTTCGGCCCTGGTGGTCGAGGCGCGCAACCCGGACCGCGCCAGCGGCCCCAAGGTCGAGACCAACGGCAAGGGCGGCGGCGTGCTCTACGTGTTCATGCCGCCCCTGAACAAGCTGGACGACTACCTGGACCTGCTGACCGCCGTCGAAGCCACGGCCGCCGAGCTGGCCGTGCAGATCGTGCTGGAGGGCTACCCGCCACCGCGCGATCCGCGCCTCAAGCTGTTGCAGGTCACGCCTGATCCGGGCGTCATCGAAGTCAACATCCACCCGGCCACGGACTGGAGCGAACTGGTCGACCACACCGAGTTCCTCTACCAAGCCGCGCACGAGACGCGCCTGTCCACCGAGAAGTTCATGGTCGATGGGCGCCATACCGGCACAGGCGGCGGCAACCACTTCGTGCTGGGTGGCGCCACGCCGGGCGACAGCCCCTTCCTGCGCAAGCCTACGCTGCTGTCCAGCCTGCTGACCTTCTGGCACAACCACCCGTCGCTGTCCTACCTGTTCTCGGGCCTGTTCATCGGGCCCACCAGCCAGGCGCCGCGCATCGACGAGGCCCGCAACGACCAGGTCTACGAGATCGAGATCGCCTTCAAGGAGATCGAACGGCAGATCGGCCTGTGGGGCGAATGCCCGCCGTGGATGATCGACCGCACGCTGCGCAACCTGCTGATCGATGCCACCGGCAACACCCACCGCAGCGAGTTCTGCATCGACAAGCTCTACTCGCCCGACGGCCCCACCGGCCGCCTGGGCCTGCTGGAGCTGCGCGCTTTCGAGATGCCGCCGCATTCGAAGATGAGCCTGGTGCAGCAGTTGCTGCTGCGCGCGCTGGTGGCCTGGTTCTGGCGCGAGCCCTATCAAGGCCACGGCGCCAGGCGCCTCACGCGCTGGCATACCGGCCTGCACGACCGCTTCATGCTGCCCAGTTTCGTGGAGCAGGACTTCGCCGACGTGCTGACCGAGTTGGGCCAGGCCGGCTTCGCCTTCGACCCCGAATGGTTCGCGCCGCACTTCGAGTTCCGCTTCCCGTATGTGGGCGAGGTGTCCGTGGCGGGTGTACGCATGACGCTGCGCAGCGCGCTCGAGCCCTGGCACGTGATGGGCGAGGAAGGCTCGCCTGGCGGCACCGTGCGCTTCGTCGATTCGTCGCTGGAGCGGCTGGAGCTGCGTGCCACGGGCCTCAATGGCAACCGCCATGTGGTGACGGTGAACGGCCAGGCGCTGCCGCTGCACCCCACGGGCCGTGTTGGCGAGTTCGTGGCCGGCGTGCGCTACCGCGCCTGGCAGCCGCCCTCGTGCCTGCACCCCACCATCGGTGTCGATGCGCCACTCACCTTCGACCTGGTCGACACCTGGCTCAAGCGCTCGCTGGGGGGCTGCCAGTACCACGTGGCGCACCCGGGTGGCCGCAATTACGACACCTTCCCCGTCAACAGCTACGAAGCCGAAAGCCGCCGCCTGGCCCGCTTCTTCCGCCTGGGCCATACGCCGGGGCAGATGAGCATCCAGGTGCCCGAACCCGGCATCGAGCATCCGCTGACCCTGGATCTGCGCAAGGCCAAGCAGGCCTGATCCGACAAGAAGTGCAGGAAACCCGAGAAAACATCCTCCTCCGCCCCACGCCGCATCCCGGACAATCAGGGTCACCATGACCATATCCCTGCCCCTGTTCGACGCCGATGCCCTGCCCGATGCCTCCCAGGCGGCCGCTGAACTGCTGGCCCGCGCGCGGAGCGTGGAGGCCGGGTATTACGATGAGCTGCGCGGTGACGACGGCAAGCTGAGGCCTGCCTGGCAGGCTTTTGCGGAGTACCTGGGTGGCTCGGTGGACGACCTCAGCCGCCGCCAGGGCGTGCTGGCTCAGCAGATCCTGGAAGACGGCATCACCTACAACGTCTACAGCGCACCGGGCGGCAACAGCCGGCCCTGGTCGCTGGAGGTGTTGCCCATGCTGCTGGGCCCGCAGGATTGGGCCAGCATCGAGCGCGGGGTGTCGCAGCGCGCGCACTTGCTCAACCAGGTGCTGCTCGATGTCTATGGCGAGCAGCGCCTGCTCAAGGATGCGCTGTTGCCCTCGGCGCTGGTGCTGGGTCATCCCGGCTATCTGCGTGGGCTGCAGGGGGTAAGGCCCCCTGGGGATGTCTACCTGCACGTGATGGCCTTCGACCTGATGCGCGGCGATGACGGCAACTGGTGGGTGGTGTCGCAGCGCACCCAGGCGCCTTCCGGCCTGGGCTACGTGATGCAGAACCGTCTGATCGTGTCGCGCCTCTACCCGGAGGCCTACCGCGCGATGAGCGTGCAGCACCTGGCCAGCGGCTACCGCCGCCTGGTGGACACGCTGCAGACCCTGGCCGAACCGTGCGCCGGTGACGAGGCGCCGCGCCTGGCCCTGTGGACGCCCGGCCCCTACAACGAGACCTATTTCGAGCACGCCTACCTGGCGCGCTACCTGGGCCTGCCGCTGGTCGAAGGCGGCGACCTGATCGTGCGTGACGAGCGCGTCTACCTCAAGACCGTGCAGGGTCTGGAGCCGCTGCACGGCCTGCTGCGCCGTGTGGACGACGATTTCTGTGATCCGCTGGAGCTGCGTCCGGACTCCACCCTGGGCGTGCCGGGCCTGCTGCAGGCCGTGCGCGCGGGCAATGTGGTGGTGGCCAATGCACTGGGCACCGGTTTCCTGGAGTCCCCCGCCATCCACGGCTTCCTGCCGGCCTTGTCCAAGGCTGTGCTGGGCGAGGATCTGGCATTGCCTTCGCTGCCCACCTGGTGGTGCGGCGAGGCCGCCGCCCTGGCGGCCGTGACGCCGGAGCTGTCCAGCAAGGTGGTGCGCCCCACCTACCCGAACATCGTCATGAATGACCAGGGCGCCGGCCCCCGCCAGGGGCTGGACGCTGTCCTGGGCCCGGCCTTGTCGCCCACCGGCCTGCAGGGCCTGCGCGACCGCATCGAGCGTGATCCATCGGCCTACACGGCGCAGAGCTTCGTGTCCTACTCGCAGACGCCGGTGTGGTCGCAGGGGCAGTGCGTGCTGCGCGGCACCTCACTGCGTGTCTATGCCCTGGCCGATGGTCTGGGGGGCTGGCAGGTGCTGCCCGGCGGCATGACCCGCATTGCCTCGCGTGAGGCGGGCTATGTGTCCATGCAGCTGGGCGGCAGCAGCCTGGACACCTGGGTGCTCACCGAAGAGCCAGTGGACACCTTCTCGATGCTGCCGCATCCGCTCAAGGCCGAGGACGTGGTCCAGCGCCAGCGCCCCGTGGCCAGCCGCACCGGCGAGAACCTGTTCTGGATGGGCCGCTACACCGAGCGCGCCGAACAGCAGTTGCGTCTGGTGCAGGCCCTGGTCAACCTGCTGGGTGATGACGACACGCCCGATGCCGGCGTGCTCGAAGCCATGTCGGCTTTGGCGGCCAGCACGGGCCTGGTGCCGCCGGGCACGCCCAGCCTGCTGCAATCGCCGCGTGTGTTCGAGCGCGCCGCCATGGAGGCCCTGGCCGATCCGCTGGCCAAGCAGGGGGCCTACAGCCTGGCCTTCAACCTGGGCTCGCTGGCGCGCACGGCCCACACCCTGCGCGACCGCCTGTCATCCGACCACGACCGCCTGCTGCGCACCCTGGCGCCTGATTTCAGCCTGCGCCTGCGCCGTGGCGAAGAGCCCGCGCGCGAGCTGGTCGAGGCCCGCGAAGCGCTTGACCACCTGGGCATGCAACTGGCCGCCGTCACCGGCGCGCAGACCGACCGCATGACCCGCGACGCCGGCTGGCGCCTGCTCACGGTGGGGCGCCTGGTCGAGCGCCTGGGCGCCTACGCCGGCATGCTGCAGGCCTTTGTCCAGCAGGGCGCCGTGCACAGCCCGCAGGGCTTCGACATGCTCTTGATGCTGTTCGACAGCACCATCACCTTCCGCGCGCGCTTCCAGCGCCGGCTGGAATGGCCGGCCCTGGTGGGCACCATCGTGATGGACGAGACCAACCCGCGCGCCATGGGCTGCGTGCTGCGGCGCCTGCGCAACGAGCTGGTCAAGCTGCCCGACCGCTCCAGCCCGCTGACCGGCCTGCTCGATCTGTTGCCCGTCGAGGGCGTGGGCCTGAACCTGGCCGACATGGCCACGCCTGGCGCCGGCGAGGCCGCGGTGGAGGCCCTGGCGCAGCGCCTGATGGAGGCCAGCTGGCGCCTGTCCGACGAGCTGGGCCTGCGCTACTTCGCCCATGCCGAACCCTCTGCCCAGACGATGAGCGCATGACCTTGCCCAGCCCCGACGAGGCCATTGCCGCCACCGAGGCCACGGCCGATGCATTGCGCGACGCCGTCGCCCGCCGAGCGGCTACCCCCGAACCCAGCGCCCGCCTGAGCGTCGAGCACGAGACCCGCTACGAGTACGCCTACCCGGTCGAGATGGCGCACCATGTCGCCTGCCTGCGCCCCCTGACCGACGACGCGCAGCACCTGCGGGTCTTCGAGATGAGCGTGTCGCCGCAGCCCACGCAGCACAGCACCCGCCGCGATGCCTTCGGCAACAGCCGCGCCTATTTCTCTCTGAACACGCCCCACAGCGAGTTGCTGGTCAAGGCCCGCAGCGAGGTCGAGATCTGGCATCGCTACCAGGGCCTGCAGCCCGAGCAGAGCCTGCACATCGCCCAGGTGCGTGAACGCCTGATCTACCGCGCCCATGCGCCTTTCGAGCCAGCGGCCGAGTTCAGTTACGCCTCGCCCTACGTACCCCTGCACGATGTACTGCGGGCCTACGCGCGCGAATCGCTGCACCCCTCGCGCCCCATCGCGCAGGGCGCCATCGAGCTGATGCACCGCATCCACCGCGATTTCCGCTATGCGCCGGCCAGCACCGACATCTCCACCCCGGTGCTGGAGGTGTTCAACCGTCGCGAAGGCGTCTGCCAGGATTTCGCGCACCTGATGCTGGCCTGCCTGCGGGCCTGCGGCCTCGCCGCGCGCTACACCAGCGGCTACCTGCTCACGCAACCGCCACCGGGCCAGCCCCGCCTGCTGGGCGCCGATGCCTCGCATGCCTGGGTCAGCGTCTGGTGCCCGGGCCTGAACGCCCCGCGCGCTGGCGAATGGCTGGGCCTGGATCCGACCAACGACTGCCTGCCGGGCCTGAACCACGTGCGCGTGGCCTACGGGCGGGATTTCGGTGACGTGACCCCCCTGCGCGGTGTGATCCGGGGTGGGGGAGAACACACGCTGTCGGTGCGCGTCACCACCTTGCCACTGGGCGAGACCCCGGCCGCTGCCGATGCCCCCTGATGGGGCGCTGCGCCAACACAGTTCACCATGTGGCGTGAGTGCCGCCACCACATGCACCAACAACGTGTGTCAGCGAAGCCCGACAGTCCAAACGGAATCCCCTGGCTGATCCAAAGATACATTTTTGGTGCAATCGGTAAATTGGATGACAAGTGCGCACCGTTTTGAGACATTTGAGTCGTCGGGCGGTGGGTATGCGCCAAGTCATCCTGCCGGGCCTGATCGCCTGGCATAGTCCCTGCTAATACAGGCTTGTCAGCGTTTTTTGGACATCCCCACAAGGGACCAGCCGATGCGATTCTTCGACGAAATGAACGCCACCAGCGACCAGGTGCGCGACCACTACAGGGTGTACGACTGCTGGCTCGGACGCCAGCCCCGGGAGATGATGCAATCCCGGCGCGAAGAAGCCGAGACCATCTTCCGGCGCGTGGGCATCACCTTCGCGGTGTATGGCGACAAGGACGAAACCGGTGCCGGTACCGAGCGCCTGATCCCGTTCGATCTGATCCCGCGCATCATCCCCGCCAACGAATGGCGCGAGATGGAAAAGGGCCTGCGCCAGCGCGTCACCGCCCTCAACCGCTTCCTCGAGGATGTGTACCACGGCCAGGAGATCCTCAAGGCCGGCGTCGTGCCTGCAGAGCCGGTGCTCAACAACGCCCAGTTCCGCCAGGAGATGGTGGACCTGAAGGTGCCTGGCGGCATCTACTCCATCATCGCCGGCATCGACATGGTCCGCGCCTGTAACCCCGATGGCAGCGGCACCTACTACGTGCTGGAAGACAACCTGCGCGTGCCCAGCGGCGTGAGCTACATGCTCGAGAACCGCAAGATGATGATGCGGCTCTTCCCGGACCTGTTCGCCGAGCACCGCGTCGCGCCCGTCGCCCACTATCCTGACCTGCTGCTCGACACCCTGCGCGCCATGGCGCCGGCCTCTGTCAACGAGCCCACGGCCGTGGTGCTCACGCCGGGCATGTACAACTCAGCCTACTTCGAGCACGCCTTCCTGGCGCAGCAGATGGGCATCGAGCTGGTCGAAGGGCAGGATCTCTTCGTCAAGGATGATTTTGTTTACATGCGCACCACGCGCGGCCCGGTGCGGGTGGACGTGATCTACCGCCGCCTGGACGACGACTTCATGGACCCGGAGGTCTTCCGCAAGGACTCGACCCTGGGCGTGGCTGGCCTGCTGCGTGCCTACCGCGCCGGCAACGTCACCCTGGCCAACGCCTTCGGCACAGGCATCGCCGACGACAAGTCCATCTACCCCTACGTGCCCAAGATGATCGAGTTCTATCTGGGCGAGAAGCCGATCCTGCAGAACGTGCCCACCTACGTGTGCCGCGAGAAGGACGACCTCAAGTACACGCTGGACAACCTGGCCGATCTGGTTGTCAAGGAAGTGCATGGCGCCGGTGGCTACGGGATGCTGGTGGGCCCGGCCTCGACCAAGGCCGAGGTGGAGGATTTCCGCAAGGCCCTGATCGCCAACCCGAGCAACTACATCGCCCAGCCGACCCTGTCGCTGTCGACATGCCCGACCTTCGTCGAGAGCGGCATCGCCCCGCGCCACATTGATCTGCGGCCCTTCGTGCTCTCGGGCAAAGAGGTGCAGATGGTGCCCGGTGGGCTGACCCGCGTGGCCCTCAAGGAAGGCTCGCTGGTGGTCAACAGCTCGCAGGGCGGGGGCACCAAGGACACCTGGGTGCTGGAGGCCTGACCGGCCATGTGAAAGGGAGAAGGCCCATGCTGAACGAACGCATCGAGAAACGCCTGCCGCCCCACCTCGTCCACCACGAACACGAGACGCTGCCCCGTGCGGGCGGCACCCTGCTGGAGATCAAACCCATGCTGTCGCGTACCGCTGACCACCTCTACTGGATGGCCCGCTACATGGAGCGGGCCGAGAACACCGCGCGTCTGCTGGACGTGAACTACCAGTCCGCCTTCTTGCCGCAGGCGCCGGAAACTGCGCTCAATGGTTGGAAAGGCTTGCTGAGCATCAGCGAACTGACCGCTGACTATGCCAAGCGCTACGACGAGCTCACGCCCAAGCACGTGATGACCTTCATGGTGAGCGACGCCAGCAACCCGTCGAGCATCCTGAACTGCCTGCGCGCGGCCCGCGAGAACGCCCGTGCCGTGCGCGGCGCCCTGACCACCGAGGTGTGGGAGACCACCAACCAGACCTGGCTGGAGTTCAACCGTCTGCTCAAGGACAACGCGCTGGCCAAAGATCCGGGCGAACTGTTCGAGTGGGTGAAGTTCCGATCGCACCTGTCGCGTGGCGTGACCCTGGGCACCATGCTGCAGGACGAGTCCTTTCACTTCCAGCGCTGCGGCACCTTCCTGGAGCGTGCCGACAACACCGCGCGCCTGCTGGATGTGAAGTTCCACGCCCGCAACACCGAGTTCTTCGGGCCCTCCGTGGGCAACGAGAGCAAGGAAGTCGATTTTTACCACTGGTCCTCGCTGCTGCGCAGCGTGTCGGCCTTCGAGGTCTACCGCAAGGTCTACCGCAACGTGATCCGGCCCGAGAAGGTGGCCGAACTGTTGATCCTGCGCGCCGAGATGCCGCGCTCGCTGGTGTTCTGCGTGGACGAGGTGGTCAACAACCTGCGCGCCGTGGCCAACGACCACAGCCACGAGACGCTGCGCAAGGCCGGCCGTCTGCGCGCCGACCTGCAGTTCAGCCGCATCGACGAAATCCTGGCCACCGGCCTGCACGCCTACCTCACGCAGTTCCTGGACCGCGTGGGTGACCTGGGCTTCGGCATCAGCCGTGACTTCCTGATGCCGGCCAAGGCCTGAGGCCGGGCGTGGTGACTTGGCTGGTCGGCCTCGCTGATCAGCCGCCAGTGGCTGGCGCTGTGTAATCCACGTAGGCGCCACCGATCGGGTCATAGCGGCGCAGCTTGGCGCCATCTTGCTGCACCTCGAAGCGGTCCAGCACGGGGCCGGTGCCCGGGTCACCCGGGCAGGTGCCGCCGTGCTTCTCGCGCACGGCGATCTCGAAGCGCGCATCCAGGCGCTGCTCCACCTCGAAGGACAGGCACTCGCCCTGGCGCGAGGCCGGGTACAGGCCATCGGCCAGCACCCGCTTGGCCAGCAGGTCCACGGCCTGGTCCTCGGTCATGTCGCGCTGGCTGCAGCCGGTGAACAAACCGCTGAGGGCAACGGCCACCGACACCGCGATGGCGGTCAGCAGCGGCAGGGCCATGGGCAGGCGCGAGGGGCTGAGCTTGGGTGTCATGTCAACCCAGTGTGCGACAGCCTGCATGTCCTGGCAAACCAGGGCAAATGCTCCCCTTGGGCGCCTGTGGGCTCGGCCCTGTGCGCGCCCTGTTGTTTACTTCGAGGGCAGCGCCGTGGCCACCACGGCCTCGGCGAAGGCCGTGCCGATCACGATGGAGCCAGCCTCCGTCGGGTGGTTGGTGTCCCAGAACAGGTACTGCTTCGGGTCGGCGCACACGGCGCCCGGCAGACCCATGAACTTCGGGGTGTAGCAGGGCTCGGTCACGTTGTAGCCCTCGGCCGCGGCCTGGGCCATGCGCTGCTGCGAGTAGGTGAAGGTGTCGAAGGTGCGCACCTTGGCCTCGGGGTATTGCTTGGCGAAGGCCTTGAGCATGGCCGTGAGTGCTTGGGCGAACTCGGCGCTGCGCTTCTTGGAATCCGTCATGTAGGTGCGCTGCAGCTTCACGTGTTCCCTGGCCGAGGGCGTGATGCTCAGGTCGGGCATCAAAGGAACGAAAAAGTGGCGTGCCCCCCGCTTGTACAGCGCGGTCATGGCCTGCTTGACGTTGGCTGTCACCGTCACGGCGGTGGACGACAGGTAGATGTTGTTGCCCCAGTAGAAGTCGTCCGGGCCGGTCCAGATCACATACAGGGCCTGGGCATCGGCCTTCTTGCTGCTGCCGCCCAGGTTGGCCAGGTAGTCATCGACCTGCTTGAGCAGGCCGTGCTCCATGGCGAAGAAAGGCAGCAGGCTGCCGCGCCCCGATTGCGCGCCACCGAAGGCGTAGTTCAGGAAGGGCAGGTTCAGCGCGTTGCTCATGGCTTCGACCACCACTTGGCCATCCGAGAAGCGGCCGCGGTCGTTGGGGGCCGTGGGCAGGCCAATGCCACCGAGCTTGCGCGTCACCTCGAACATGTTGCCGGTATCGCTCATGCTGTCGCCGAAGGAAATGGCTTGGCTGTAGCTGGTGGGGTAGGTCACGGCCGGCGGGTTGGGCGGCGTGGCCACCGGCTTGAGCGTGGGCGCCTTGTTGATGGCCAGTTGCCGTGTGGCCTCGGCATAGGGCGACATGTAGGGCGCGCCCAGGTCGATCAGGGCTTTCCAGGTCTTGGGGCCGGCGATGGCCACGGTGTAGACCAGTTCGGGCTGGATGAGCACATCACCGGCGGTGAACAGGCCGAAGGCCAGCGGGTCGGCGGTGAGCGCGTGCGCGCTGGGCAGGGCGCTCAAGGCGCCCAGGCTCAGGGCCACGGGGGCGAGAAGACGGCGAAAGGACATGCGGGCTCCGGGGTGACGCTAACGGCAATCGATGCCATATAAGGTAACGATCAGCGTGCCACGCCGGTGCTTGCATGTCTGCCTCAATGGGCGACAACCGAGGGTTACACCCCTCGCTCATCCATGGGGGCCGATAGATGTCTTGGCTTAGAACTGGGCGAACCGGTCGAAGCCCACCAGCACCGCCACCAGCACGAGCGCGGCCACCGGGCCGGCCAACGGGTGGGCGATGCCCGCCACCAGGGGCGCCACCATCAGCAGGCCGCGCAACCCCCAGCTGTAGAGCACGCCGGCGCGGCGAAGGTAGGTCACGCCGGTGTCCTGCCAGCGCGCACGTTCGGCCGAGCCCACGGGCAGCGAGCCGATGAAGCTGCTGTGGTTGTAGTAGCGCACGGCCATGGTCGAGCATGCCAGTGCCGCGAACAAGGTGCCCATCAGGGCCAGCTCCAGCATCAGCCTGGGTGTGAAGGCGAAGGGCTCGCCCGGAATGTGGTTCAGCGAGGCACTGAGCAAGGGCGCGCCGATCAGGGTGACGGTGCCCATCAGGCCCAGCGCCGCGGTAGAAGCCGTGAGCGTGGATGACATCAGCGAATTGCGGATGGTCTGCACGGCCAGGATCTCGGAGCCATGTTGCGTAGACAGCGCATGCAGCCACTCGGCTCGCAGCTTGGCGTGGGCCGCGCGTGACAGGGTGTCGGGCGTGCTGCGCCCGGGCAGCCATTGCAGCGCCTCGTAGGCCATCACGATCACGAGGGTGCCCGCGGCGGCCAGCCAGGCCCACAGGGGAGCGGTGCTGCTCATGCGCGGCGCTCCAGCACTTCGAAGATCACCATGCCGCCCAGCATGCCCAGGCCGAACACCAAGGCCTGGTCCAGCCCCATGCCCAGCGCGACCAGGGCGGGCCCCGGGCAGAAGCCGGCCAGCCCCCAGCCGATGCCGAAGAGCAGGGCGCCGCCCAGCAGGCGCTGGTCGATGCGGGTGCTGGTGGGCAATTGCATCGGCTCGCCAGTGAGCAAGGCCTGCTGCCTGCGGCGCGCCAGCGTGAAGGCGGGCAGGGCCACCGCGATGGCCCCCCCCATCACGAAAGCCAGGGAGGGATCCCAGGCGCCTGCCAGATCCAGAAAGCCCAGCACCTTGGCCGGATCGGCCATGCCTGAGATCAGCAGGCCCAGGCCAAAGACCAGGCCGGCGATCAAGGCCGTGACCATAGGCAGGCGGGCGTGTACGGTGTCGTTCATGGAGAGCCTTGTCGGGTCAGTGCGGGGCGATGAGATGGCGAACCACGTACACCGTGGCAAAACCCGCCGCCATGAACACCAGCGTGGCGGCCAGCGAGCGGGGTGACAGGCGCGACAGGCCGCACACGCCGTGGCCGCTGGTGCAGCCGGCGCCGTAACGCGTGCCCAGTCCCACCAGCAAGCCTGCGGCCACCAGCAGACCTTCACTGGCCTCGATGCGCACCGTCGGCAGGGTGCTCACGGGAGCGTACAGCCAGGGCGCCGCGATCAATCCGACGAGGAAGGCTGCGCGCCAGCCGATCTCGCCAGGTGTGGGCCGAAGCAGCCCGCCCAGGATCCCGCTGATGCCCGCGATGCGTCCATTGAGCAGGATCAGCAGCGAGGCCGCCAGGCCGATGAGGGCGCCGCCGGCCAGGGCGGACCAGGGTGTGAAGTGGGCCCAGTCGATGGTGATAGGCATGGTGTGCAAAGGCGTGTGCAGGGCGCTCGCGGTTGTTCTGACGAGACTGTATCGCCAAAGAAAAACCGCCCCCTTCGCAACGAAGGCAGGGCGGTCTTGGCGGAGGGCTGTGGATCAGTGATCGCTCATGCCGACGGGGGCACGTAGCCCTGCACCTGGTCACCACCGCCGCCAAAGAAGAACTGCTCCATCTGACGGGCCAGGTACTGGCGGGCACGGGCGTCAGCCAGGTTCAGGCGGTTCTCATTGACCAGCATGGTCTGGTGCTTCATCCACAGCTGCCAGGCTTCCTTGCTGATCTCGTTGTAGATGCGTTTGCCCAGCTCACCGGGGTAGGGGGCGAAGTCCAGGCCCTCGGCTTCCTTGTTCAGGTGCTTGCATTGGATGGTGCGTGCCATGTTCTCGTCTCGTTCGGGAAATCGTTCGGGGAAAGGGTAAGGGGGTTACTTCAGGTTCTTGACCAGCACCTGCGAGCGCCGGTCCCACTTGTAGTTGCGCTTGCGGGCCTCGGGCAGCCAGTTCGGGTCCACCGGCGAGAAACCCCGCTTGTTGAACCAGTGCATGGTGCGCGTGGTCAGCACGAAGATGGATTGCAGGCCCATGGCCCGCGCGCGCTGCTCGATGCGCTTCAAGATGCGCTCGCCATCGCCCTGGCCCTGCACGTGCGGCGACACGGTCAGCGCGGCCATCTCGGCCGTGCCGGCCTCGGGGTAGGGGTACAAGGCCGCACAGCCGAAGATCACGCCATCGTGTTCGATCACGGTGTACTGCGACACGTCGCGCTCGATCTCGGTGCGGCTGCGCTTGACCAGCGTGCCGTCCTGCTCGAAGGGCTCGATCAGCTGCAGGATGCCGCCGACGTCGTCCGGGCTGGCCTCGCGCAGGCTCTCGAGCTTTTCGTCGACGATCATGGTGCCCACGCCATCGTGCGTGAACACCTCCATCAGCAAGGCGCCATCGACCTTGTACGGGATGATGTGCACGCGCTCCACACCGCCTTCGCTGGCTTTCACCGCGTGCTGCAGGTAGAACGCCGTGTCGGTGGGCTGCAGCGGGTTGGGCAGGGCGGCCAGCAGGCGCTTGGCGTCCAGCAAGGCCAGTTCCTGGTCGATCTCGGCATCCGGGTCGTGCTGGGCGGCTTCGAGCTCCACAGCGCGCTGAGGCTCCTGCACGATGCCCTGCAGGATGCCGCGCACCTCGGTCACGAAGATCAGCTTGTCGGCCTGCAGCGCGATGGCGGCGCTGGTGGCCACGTCTTCCATGCTGAGGTTGAAGGCCTCGCCAGTGTGCGAGAAGCCGAAGGGCGAGAGCATCACCATGGCGCCGGCGTCGATCGCGCGGCGCACGGCCACGGCGTCGATCTTGCGGACCAGGCCGGTATGGATGAAGTCCACGCCATCGACGATGCCCACGGGCCTTGCGGTGACGAAGTTGCCCGAGATCACGCTGATCGATGCGCCGGCCATCGCCGTGTTGGGCAGCCCTTGCGAGAAGGCCGCCTCGATCTCGTAGCGCAGCTGGCCGGCGGCCTCCTGAGCGCAGTCCAGCGCGACCGAATCGGTGATGCGCATGCCATGGCTGAAGTGCGATTCATGGCCCTTGGCGCGCAACTGTTCTTCCAACTGGGGCCTGAAGCCATGCGCCAGCACCAGGCGGATGCCCATGGCCTGCATCAGGGCCAAGTCCTGCACGAAGCTGGGCAACTTGCCGGCGGCGATCAGCTCGCCCGACAGGCCGACGACGAAGGTCTTGCCCCGGTGGGCGTGGATGTGCGGCGCCACGGCGCGGAACCAGGGCACGAAGGTATGGGGAAAGACCAGGTCCATGGACGGATGGGGAGGGCTTGAGGCTTATTGTCTTGGGGCTTGCAGCGTTCTTCGGCTGTCCAGCTTGCGGAGGGCGGACACGTCGTGAGCGCGATGGCCGTAATGGTACGGGTATTGGCTGTTCCTTGGCGCAGGCTGATCATCGCCCGCCGCCGCAGCAGGGGGGATCAGCGCTTGCGGGAGGTACGGGGTGTGATCGATGGCTTGGCTGTTCTGTCATTCATTTGACATTAATAGATGATAGCGACGTGGGGATTACGGCACAGTCCTGCAATGAACGGCGAGCCGGGGTGATAACGTTCAACCTGAAAGAAAATTGCCTAGGCAATGTTTTGCGCAAGGCCTTCTGTTGTCCCCGAACCGTTTGCTGCAGTCGTGAACACGCACGTCTACTCTTCTTCCCTGGTGCCCTCTCACGCGCGGGCCATGGTCTCTGCCGTGCTCACGGCCACGACGGTGGCGCTGACCATCGCCGTTCTTCTGGTGCTGGCGCCTGGGGCCATCGACACTGGCCATTTGATCGCCTTCATCGAAGAGGACGGCCCGCTCGAAGTGGCGACGGTGGTGGTCTGGATGATCGCGGCGGTCTACCTGCTGCTGCCGGGGCGTCGCCCCCGGCTGACAGCCCTGCCATTTGCGGTGTTCTGCTTTGCCATGGGCATGCGCGAAAACGGCCTGCCGCCCGACCTGGTGCCGCATGGGCGCAGGCTGGTGCAACTGGGCTTTTACCTGCATGGCCCGGAGAGCCTGACCTACCGCATCGTGGCCGGCCTGGTGGTGCTGGCCGCTGCCGTGCACGTGATGATCTTCCTGGCGCGCGAGTTTTTCCAGCGCCGTGGCTGGGTGGAAGCCGATACCGGCATGTTCATTCTGGCGATGGTGGTTCTTGTGATGGCGCAGATTGCCGAGAGCGTCCTGGATCATCCGGCCTGGATGCTGACCTTGTTCCCTGAAGGCTGGAGCGGCCAGCTCAGCCTGGAAAGCCTGGAAGAGGGCTTGGAAGCGGTTGGGGCCTTCTATGTGCTGGTGGCAGCCCACCTGTCACGCCAGCTCGGGCGCGAGCGGCGTCGCTTCGGCTGACGCGCCTGTCGCATCAGGTGCCAGGCACACACGGTCCCGGCCTTCGGCCTTGGCCTGGTACAGGGCCTTGTCGGCCTGGTCGATGGTGTGTTCGATGGCCGCGTTCAGGTGATGCAGCGCCACGCCCGCCGAGAAGGTGATGCGCAGATCCGGCATGCCGGGCGGGTGCGCCTGTTCCGCCAGGCATTGCCGCAGGCGCAGCAGCCCGCTCATGGCCTGCTCTGGGGAAGTCGCCGGCATCATCAAGAGGAACTCTTCGCCGCCCCAACGGGCCAGCACGTCGATCTCCCGCAGGGCCTCACGGGCTTTGCGGGCGAAATGGCGCAAGGCCTCGTCACCGCCCTGGTGGCCATGCAGATCGTTGATGCGCTTGAAGTGGTCCAGATCCAGCAGGGCCACGCACAACGGATGGCCCAGGCGGCGGTGGCGCTTGACCTCTTCGGCCAGCAGATCCTGCATGTGGCGGCGGTTGGCCAGGCCGGTGAGGGCATCGGTGGTGGCCAGGGCGTGCACGCGTGACAGGGCCTCGGCCAGCTCCACCCGGCTGGCCATCAGCTTCTGGCGGATGTTCGCGCCGATCAGGGCGATGCTGGTGGAGGTGCCCAGGATCAGGGCCACGTAGACCAGTTCCAGCAGGTCGGCAGAAAGGCCGCGCGGCACCTCATCAAAGCGACGCATCAGCAGTACGGCCGCGGTGAGCGCCGCCATGGTGCAGCCGGTGAACACGGCGAACTGCCGGCCGTTGAGGGTGAACTGCCCGAACATGATGATCAGCGGCAGGATGCACAGGATGAAGCCCCGCACATCGTGGTGCGAGAAGGCGTAGACCAGCACCGTCAGCAATGCGCAGTACAGGCCCTGGGCCATGACCATGGACGGCTCCTTGAGCCGCGCCGACCAGCCCGAGCGCGCGAGGGCATAGAACACCGCCGGCCCGAACACCATCCACGGGATGACCCATTGGGCGCCTTGCCGCAGGAGGTCCAGCCCTACAGCCCACTGCAGCAGCAAGGCGTTGCCGAGGTACACCAGGAAGCTCACCAGCATCAGCGCCAGCGGGCGGTGCATGGCCATGTCCTGGCCCAGCAGGATTTTTTTGCAGGATGGAAAGAAATGGGGCATGGCGCGCGTTGGGGGCGATGGCTCTCTGCTTATCGGCCATCAGGCGGCGAACTGGATCGGGCTTGTCCCGCACATGGGCCTGCAACCGGCCTACAACCGGCCTGCATCGTCCGCGCATCGGATAATCGCGGTCTTTCATCACCGTTCGCGCCGTCAAGACGGCCTGTTCCCTGCTTGTCCGTGTCTGCCCAGCTGCCTGCCATCACCTTCCCTGAATCCCTGCCGGTCTCGGGCAAACGCACCGAGATCGAGGCCGCCCTGCGCGAGCACCAGGTGGTGATCGTCTGCGGCGAGACGGGCTCGGGCAAGACCACGCAGTTGCCCAAGATCGCGCTGGCCATGGGTCGCGCCGGTTGGGGCCAGCCGCGCGAACCGCAGCAGGGCAAACGCCGCCCGCCGATCATCGGCCACACCCAGCCCCGGCGGATCGCGGCCTCCAGCGTGGCCAAGCGCATCGCCGAGGAGATCAACACGCCGCTGGGCGAGGTGGTGGGCTACAAGGTGCGCTTCCAGGACCGGCTGCAGCCCGGTGCCAGCGTCAAGCTGATGACCGACGGCATCCTGCTGGCCGAAACACAATCCGACCCGGACCTGCGCGCCTACGACACCCTGATCATTGACGAGGCCCACGAGCGCAGCCTGAACATCGATTTCCTGCTGGGCTACCTGCGCCAGTTGCTGCCGCGCCGGCCTGATCTGAAGATCATCGTTACCTCGGCCACCATCGATGCGGACCGCTTCGCGCAGCACTTCGCGGGCGCTAAGGGCCCTGCGCCGGTGATCATGGTGTCGGGGCGGCTGTTCCCGGTGGAGCAGCGCTGGCGCCCCTTCGAGGAAAGCCGCGAGTACGGCCTGAACGAGGCCATCATCGACGCGGCCGATGAGCTGTGGCGTGAGGGCTCCGGCGACATCCTCGTTTTCCTGCCCGGTGAGCGCGAGATCCGCGAAACCGCCGACCACCTGCGCAAGCACATGGCCAACCAGCGGCAGCAGGTCAATGTGCTGCCGCTGTTCGCGCGCCTGAGCCAGCAGGAGCAGGATGAGGTGTTCCGCACGGGCGGGCCGCGCCGCATCGTGCTGGCCACCAACGTGGCCGAGACCTCGCTGACGGTGCCCGGCATCCGCTACGTGATCGACTCGGGCCTGGCGCGCGTGAAGCGCTACAGCTTCCGCAACAAGGTCGAGCAGCTGCAGATCGAGCCCATCAGCCAGGCCGCGGCCAACCAGCGCGCCGGCCGCTGCGGCCGCGTGGCCAACGGCATCTGCATCCGCCTGTACGACGAGAAAGAGTTCAACGCCCGCCCGCGCTTCACCGACCCCGAGATCCTGCGCAGCTCGCTGGCCGGCGTGATCCTGCGGATGAAATCGCTGCACCTGGGCCTGGTCGATGATTTCCCCTTCATCGAGCCCCCGCTGCGCAAAGCGGTTGCCGACGGCTACCAACTGCTCAACGAGCTGGGCGCGGTGGACGACGCCAACGAGATCACCCCGCTGGGCCAGACCCTGGCGCGCCTGCCGCTGGACCCGCGCGTGGGCCGCATGATCCTGGAGGCGCGCGACCGGCAGGCTCTGGCCGAGGTGCTGGTGATCGCGGCCAGCTTGAGCGTGCAGGACGTACGCGACCGGCCCATGGAGCACCAGCAGGCAGCTGACGAGAAGCACAAGAAGTTCGACGACGAGAAGTCGGAGTTCATGGGCACGCTCAAGCTGTGGAAGTGGCTGGACGAATCGCGTGGCGGCCATGGCCACCATGCGCCGGGCCAACCAGAGCAGCACAAGCTCAGCCACCGCAAGTACGAAGCCCTGCTGCGCGAGAACTTCATCAACCCGCGCCGCGTGCGCGAGTGGAAGGATGTCTACTCGCAACTGCACACCGTGGTCACCGAGCACCAGTGGCGCCTGAACGGCAGCCCGGCGACCTACGAGCAACTGCACCTGTCGCTGCTGTCGGGTCTGCTGGGCAACATCGGCTGCAAGAGTGATGATGAAGACTGGTACCTGGGCGCGCGTGGCATCAAGTTCTACAAGCACCCGGGCGCCAACCTGAGCAAGAAGCCGGGCCGCTGGATCCTGGCGGCCGAACTGGTCGAAACCACGCGCCTGTACGGCCGCGGCATCGCCACCATCGAGCAAACCTGGGTGGAGCGCATGGGCGGCCACCTGCTCAAGAAGCAGCTGCTTGATCCGCACTGGGAGAAAAAGGCCGCCGAGGTCGTTGCGCTGGAGCGGGCCACCTTGTACGGCCTGGTGGTCTATGCCAACCGCCGCGTGAACTTCGGTCTGGTCGATCCGGTGCAGGCGCGCGACATCTTCATCCGCGAAGGCCTGGTGGCCGGCGAGTGGGAGACGCGGCTGCCTTTCCTGGCGCACAACCGCAAGATGATCTCGCAGGTGGAGCAGCTGGAGCACAAGTCGCGCCGGCAGGACGTGCTGGTCGATGACGAATTGATCGTGGGCTTCTACGACGCGCAGATCCCGCCCGAGGTGGTCAGCGGCCACAGCTTCGAGCGCTGGTACCGCGAGGCCGGCCGCCAGAACCCCAAGCTGCTGCACCTGAGCCGCGAGGAGCTGATGCGCCATGAGGCCGCTGGCATCACCAGCGCGGCCTTCCCGAAGATGATCCGCATGGGCGGCGTGGACTGCGCCGCCACCTATCTGCACGAGCCGGGCGATGCGCGCGACGGCGTCACCGTGACGGTGCCCATCTTTGCGCTCAACCAGGTCAGCGACGAACGTGGCGAATGGCTGGTACCCGGCATGCTCAAGGACAAGGTACTGGCGCTGGTCAAGAGCCTGCACCAGAAGCCCCGCGCGCGCCTGGTGCCGCTGCCCGAGTACGTGGACAGCTTCATCGAGAGCGCACCCTTCGGTGAAGGTGGCCTGCTCGATGTGCTGCTCAAGGCCGTGCGTGATCGCACCCAGCTCGACATCAAGCGCGCAGACTTCAAGCTGGACATGCTGCAGCCGCATCTGTTCATGAACTACCGCGTGGTCGATGAACATGGTCGCCAGCTGGGCATGGGCCGCAACCTGCCGGCGCTCAAGGCCGAGCTGGGGCAACTGGCGCGTGGCGCCTTCCAGGCCCTGGCGGCGTTGAAGACGCAGGCGGTGGTGAATGCCGGGCCAGGCGGGCAGGGCGCCGACGTGCCCATGCCCGCGGCTGTCAAAACCGTGGCTGGCGATGGCGAGCGTGCAGCAGTTGGATCAGGTCAAACCAAGGGCGGCCAGGCTGCTCCTCGGCGTAGTGATCAGGGCTCAGGCCGGGCCACGGCCGTACAGCCCCTGACCGACTGGACCTTCGGCGAGCTGCCCGAGCTGATGGAGATCCAGCGCGGTGGCCACACCCTGGTGGGCTTTCCGGCCCTGGTGGACAAAGGCACGCATGCCGAGATCGAGGTCTTTGACGAGCCCGATGTGGCCGCCGCCAAGCACCGCGCCGGCCTGCGCCGGCTGATCGCGCTGCAGCTGAAAGAGCCGCTGAAGTACCTCGACAAGAACATTCCCGATCTGCAGAAGATGGCCATGGCCTACATGAGCCTGGGCACGGCCGATGAACTGCGCGAGCAGATCGTGGAAGTGGCGCTCGATCGCGCCTTCCTGCTCGACCCGCTGCCCACCGATGCCAAGTCCTTCAAGGCCCGCATCGAAGAAGGCCGTGGCCGCCTGAACCTGATCGCGCAGGAAGTGGCTCGCCTGGCCGGCACCGTGCTCGTTGAATATGCCGCCGCGTTGCGCAAGCTCAAGGATGCCCGCCCGCCCAAGGATGTGCTTGAAGACATCCAGGCCCAACTGCAACGCCTGGTGCCCAAGCGCTTCGTGGCCCGCACCGACTGGGCCCAGTTGCAGCACTTTGCGCGTTACCTCAAGGCCATCACCCTGCGGCTGGACAAGCTCAAGGGTGATCCGGCCCGCGACGCCCAGCGCCTGGCCGAACTGCGTCCGCTGGACCAGCGCTACACCCGCCGCCTGGCCGAGCTCAAGGGCACGCACGATGCGCGCCTGGAAGAGTTCCGCTGGCTGCTGGAAGAGCTGCGCGTGAGCTTCTTCGCGCAGGAGCTGCGCACGCCCCAGCCCATCAGCGTCAAGCGCATCGAGAAGGCCTGGGCGCAGATGTCGCTCTGAGCCCGCGCTTCACCACATGAGCCTGAACGCCACGGACCAGCGCATTGCATGGCCCGTCGGCGCGCTGCTGATGTCGCAGGTGTCGGTGAACCTGGGCGCCGCCTTCGCCAAGCACCTGTTCCCGGTGATCGGCCCCGAGGGCATGACGGCCTTGCGTACCAGCCTGGCCGCCTGCCTGCTGCTGGCCTCGTGGCGTCCCTGGCGGCACTTCAAGGTCGGCCGCGCCCATGCGCTGCCCATGCTGGCCTATGGCGCCGCCCTGGGACTGATGAACCTGCTGATCTACCAGGCCTTTGCGCGCATTCCCATCGGCATCGCCGTGGCCATCGAGGTGACGGGGCCGTTGGCCGTGGTGCTGTTCAATTCCCGGCGCCTGCAGGATCTGCTGTGGCTGGGGCTGACCTGTGTGGGTCTGTGGATGCTGTTGCCCCTGCATACGTCCTCATCGCTCGACCCGATCGGCGTGGCTTGCGCCGCGGGGGCTGCGGCCTGCTGGGCGCTGTACATCATGGCGGGGCAGCATGTGGCTGGCACATTCGGCGGCGGCGCGGTGGCCTGGGGCATGGCCATTGCCGCGTTGCTCACCTTGCCGGTGGGCCTGGCGCATGCCGGCTCGGTACAGTGGTCCCCCACCTTGCTGGTCACAGGCCTGGCCGTGGCCGTGCTGTCGAGTGCCGTGCCCTATTCGCTGGAGATGGTGGCGCTGCGCCGGTTGCCGGCCCGGGTGGTGGGCATGCTGTTCAGCGCGGCGCCGGCCATGGCGGCACTGATGGCCGCGCTGGTGCTGGGCGAAGCCCTCACGGCGCTGCAGTGGGCCGCGATGGGCTGCATCATCGCGGCCTCGGCAGGCAGTGCACTCTCGGCAAGAGGGGCGGCTCCGGCCGCGTGAGCCGGGCGCACGCTTGCACGCATCTCCCGCGTGGTGCCGATGCGCTGGCCTGTTCAGTCGCTCAACTCGCCCGCCACTTGGGCAAGCCGATCTGCCCCTTGAGGAAATTGCCGACGATGCGCACCAGCGCGGCGGTGCGTCCGAAGCGAAGGTGGTGGCGCGATCATCATGGGCGACTTGATGCAGCACCTGGCTGCGCCGGATGATGAGGCGGGCATGCAGCGCTACATGGATGCAGGCATCGAGATGCTGGTCCGCGGGATGGGGCGGATGGCCTGAGGAGGCTCAATCAACCGTATCAGCCAAGCCTTCGAGCGACTGCAGCCATGCCCGGGGTGACAGGCCTGTCTTCTGCGTGAACACGCGCGACAGGGCCGAGGCATTGGCATAGCCCAGGTCCGGCGCGATGGCCTTGACGGACTGGCCCTGGCGCAGGCACTTCTTCGCGATCGTCATGCGCCAGTCAGCCAGGTAGTCGGCGGGCGTCACGCCCACGGTGGTCTTGAAGCGGCTGGCGAAGGCGCTGCGAGACATCGCCGCCTGATCGGCCAGCGAATCCACGGACCAGGGGTGCCCTGGTTGCTCGTGCATGGCTGTCAGGGCGCGGGCCAGTTGGGGATCGGCCAGGCCGGTGGCCAGACCGAGGGCGATGCCGCCTTCCTCGCCATGGTCCAGCAGCCAGCGCAGCAACTGCAGCAGCACCACGTCGAACAGCCGGTCGGCGATCAGGTGGTGGCCGCAACGCACGCCATCGGCCTCCTGGAACAGCAGATCCAGTGTGGCTTCCAGGCCCGGCACCTTGGCCAGTGGCAACACGATCAGTGGCGGCAGGGCACGCACCAGTGGATGGCTGGCGCCGCCTTCGAAATGCACCGAGGCGCAGGTGAAATCAGCGCCTTCCTTGGGCGCGTTGTGGAACTGGTGCCGCAGAGGCTGTGGGTAGAAGAAGAGCGTGGGCTCGCGCACCTCGATCCGGCGCATGAGGCCTGTGTCCTTGCGGTGGGTAACGACCAGTTCCCCACGCCGCAGCACGTGCAGAAAGCCCCGGCCGGGCTGCGCATCGAAGGTGTTGACGCCGCACAGCGCGCCGGTGTGGAACAGGCGGGCGGCAACAGGGAAGCGCGTCAGCAGCGCGGAGAGCCGGTCCAAGGGTGGTGGGGCGCGCTCGCTCATCTGGACGAATTGGTGTGTTTCGTGGATGGATGGATCCCAATCATACGGGTGGCTTGCGCACACTGTCTTCATGCAATCCGCATCGCCCTACACCCCAGGACACCACGAGGACACCATGAACCACCAGGCATCTCGCTCCGGATCTCTTTCTCGCGCAGCCATCGCGCTGGCCTGTGCAGGCCTTGGCCAACTGGCGATGGCCCATGACGGCAAGCACGACGCTCAGCACAACGGGGATCACGCAGGCGGCATCCAGAGCCAGCCCGCCAAGGGCGTCAAGGCGCCTTACGACATCGTCCACACCAAGATCAGCACCGAGGGCAGGGTGGCGGTGTTCCATATGCACGTCTCGGGCAAGGCTGGTGCGAGCAAGCCGGGCAAGACCGGCAAGCTGGCGGGCAGCCAGGTCTTCTCCTATGTGTGGCCGACCTCGATCGACCCGGCCGCCGTGGGCTTCGAGGCCAAGAGCGGCATCCTGGCGTTTGCGGTGACCTCGCACCCGGATTTTGACGACACGCCCCTGTTCGACGAGAACGGCGATGGCCGCACCGACAACGACGGTGACCTGTGGCACTCGCACTGGGTGGTGCTGCAGCCTGATGAAGCCTGCGGCAAGGGCGCCCTGAAGGTGGTGGATATCCCCAAGGATGCCAAGCCCCGCCTGCCCAAGACCTGGCCGGGTCTGCCCATCCTGATCGACAGCCCGGGCTGGTCACCCACGTTCAAGGGCGGCACGGTGGAGGTGCGCGTGCCCTTCGATGACATCGGTGTCGTCAACACCGCCGGCTTTGATGGCGTGACGGCTGCGTTGCGCGTGAACGCCAGCGTGCACAACCCGCTGCTGTGCGTGGTGGATGTGTTCAAGGTGGCGTCGGGCAATCTGTCGCTGCCGGGCAAGGTCAATCAGTGAGCGTGAGCTGCGCTCCTCAGGCATGTCCTTGTCATGACGGGGCATGCGCGGTGGTGCACGTGCAAGCAGGTGGCCGGGGTGGGCATTGCCAGGGATTCAGCGCAGCGCGCTTGCCATCAAAAGTTGTCATTGATTGACTACTTTATTTTTGAATGTCGATGTCCTATTTGCTGATTGATAAGAATATCAATGCGGTTTATGGGCTTTTCTTGTCATTGTGAGTAGTACTTGACGATGCTACTTCATTGGGTTTAAAGTCCGGGTCTTTCAATAAGACGCGTTCTCATTTGCGATGGCGAAGAGGCGTATTCCTTCCTTGCTGTACCGCAAGTGCAGTTCACCCAGGCTGACCCCATGAAGACGTCCAAGACATCTCTCCCCACCACCTCTGCGGCGCTGGCCAGCCCGCAGATCACGCTGGCCGTGCAACTGCTGTTCGCCAGCGGCATGGCCGGTTCTACAGGCCTCGCGATGGCCCAGTCCACGGGGTCTGGGTCTGGCAATGCGCTGCCACCGATCACCGTCACCGGTACGGCTGATGCGCCCTACACGGCGAAGAAGACGATCACGGCCACAAAGACCGATACGCCGCTGATCGACACACCCCAGTCCATCTCGGTGGTGACCAAGGAGCAGATTCAAGACCAGTCATCCCAAGGGCTGGCCGAAGCGCTGCGCTACATCCCGGGCGTGGGTTTTGCGCAGGGCGAGGGCAATCGCGAAACCCCGATCTTCCGGGGTGTCAGCACGACGGGGGATTTCTACATCGATGGCATGCGCGATGACATGCAGTACTACCGCGACCTCTACAACATCGAGAGCGTCGAGGTGTTCCGTGGCCCGAACGCCATGGTGTTCGGCCGTGGGGCAAGCGGCGGCTTGATCAACCGGGTCTCCAAGGCGCCCGGCTGGACGCCGCACTACAGCGGATCGTTGACCCTCGGTTCCGACAGCAACAAGCGCATCACGGCCGACCTCAACCAGCCGCTCACCGAGGACCTGGCTTTCCGGCTCAACGCGCTGTATGAGGATTCCGACAGCTACCGCGATGGCGTGAACCTGCAGCGCCAGGGCATCAACCCCACGCTGGCCTGGAAGCTGGCGCCCAAGACCTTGGTGACCTTGGGCTACGAGTACTTCAAGGACGACCGTGTGGCCGACCGCGGCATCCCATCGACGGGCGGTCTGGCCGGCAAGCCGGTGAGCACGGATCGATCCACCTTCTTCGGCAGCGCCGAGGGCAGCCCCACGGGTTCCGAGCTGAACGCCCTCACGGCGCTGGTGGAACATGAGTTCAGCAACGGCGTGCAGTTGCGCAACCGCACCCGCGTGACCCAGCAGGACAAGTTCTACCAGAACGTGTTCGCCAGCAGTGCGCTCAAGACGGGCAACTTGGTGGCCATCAGTGCCTACAACAACGCGACCAAGCGCGACAGCTGGTCCAACCAGACCGATCTGACCGGTGAGACCAACCTGGGCGGCATGAAGCACAAGCTGCTGCTGGGTGCCGAGATCGGTCAGCAGGACACGGACAACTACCGGATGACCGGGTACTACAACAACAGCGCCACCGTCACCTCGACCGACGTGCCGCTGAGCAACCCGATCCCCAGCCTGCCGTTCGCCTATCGGCAATCGTCCAGCGATGCCGACAACGGTACCCAGTCCAAGGTAATCGCTGTGTACGTGCAGGACCAGATCGAACTGTCGCCCGCGTGGCAGCTCATTGCCGGCCTGCGCTATGACCGCCTCGAAGTCGACTTCCTGAACAATCGCAACGGCCAGCGCATCAGCTCAAGCGACGATCTGGTGTCGCCGCGGCTGGGGCTGATCTACAAGCCTGTGAAGGACATGTCGCTGTATGCCAACTACAGCATTGCCTACCAGCCGCGCGCTGGTGATCAGCTGTCCTCGCTCACGGTCTCGTCGGCCGTGCTCAAGCCCGAGAAGTTCCAGAACTACGAACTGGGCCTGAAGTGGGATGTGCGCCCGAACCTGACGGCCACTGCGGCACTGTTCCGGCTGGACCGCTCCAACGTGATCGTGGTGGATCCGGCGAATCCGTCTGCCACGATCCTGGGCGATGGGCAGCGCACGGATGGGCTGGAGCTCACCCTGTCGGGCAACGTGACCTCGGCCTGGTCGGTGGTGGGCGGTTATGCCTACACGGATGCGAAGCTGCTGGCCGATACCTCGGCGGTGCTGCGCAAGGGGGCTACCGTCGGTCAGGTGCCCAAGAACACCTTCACGCTGTGGAACCGCTATGACTTCAATCGCGCCTGGGCAGGCGGCTTGGGCGTGATCCACCGCACCGAGATGTTCGCCTCGACGGAACAGTCTGGCACCGGCGCCACCAACACCAAGCTGCCGGGCTATACCCGCGTCGATGCCGCGGCGTTCTACACCTTCGACGAGAAGACCCGCGTGCAGTTGAACGTGGAGAATCTCTTCGACAAGAAGTACTACCTCAACGCCTACAACAACAACAACATCACGCCTGGTTCGCCCCGCGCCTTCCGGGTGTCGTTGAACAAGTCGTTCTGACGGCCGCTCCGGCCTGCTCGGAAACTGCCCCCGCTGCCAGCCCATCATGTCTGACAAGAAGCGGTTGTCGCCAACCGTTCGGACGAGTGCGGCGCAGTGGTGGGTGGCGTTGAACGACGTGTCCGTCAGTGGCAAGACCCGTCGGCAGTGCGCCGAGTGGCGCATGGCCCACCCGGATCATGAACGCGCATGGCAGGCGCTGGAGTCCATGCACAAGACCCTGAGGTCGATGCCTGCGGTGGCGGTGCGGGCTGCGCTCGAAACGCCATCAGCATCATCGCGATGGTGGCGATGCTTGCGCGTGATGGCTGGGGTGATTGCCGTGGTGGTCGTCGTGGCCTGTGTCTTGTCGCTTCTGCTGCAATCAATCGGGTGAGCCTGCGTCGCGCGCACTTGCGCGGGGCTCAGCGATCGACGCGTGGGCTGCGGATGCCGGAGAGCTGGCCTCGCACGACCTTCCAGAAATTCTTCGTGCCATCCACCAGGCGCCAGGCCGTGGAGCGGTGAGCCAGCACGCCCACTTCGGGCAGCACCTCACGCAGGTTCTTGAGCCCGAGGATCTTGAGGTACTCGCGGATGGTGTTGGGGCTGTGGATCAGCAGGATGACGCGCCACCCATAGTGTCGCCCCAGCATGAGCATCCCTACGGCGCTCTCCAGCTCATCGAGGTTGCCGTCGAACTGGTCGACGGCCTTGTCGATGAGTGCCAGGATTTCTTGATCGGTCATTGGCAGAGGCATGTCCGGATGTCTTGTAGGTTCACATTCTGCAGTCTGGGGAAGGCACAGCTTCGAGCGCACGAGCATTGTCCCATGGTCGATAATGCAAATCGTTTTCGTTCTAGTCGTGTGCGGAGGTTGTCTTGTTCGACGCTTTCCTTGTGACCTGGAGAGAGTTCGCCGAAGCTCTTTTGATCGTCGCGATGTTTCGGGCGTGCTTCGTGCGCGCGGGTCGAGAAGAAATGCTCCCGATCATCGGGCGCGGGGTGGTGATCGCCCTTGTCGCCATCGTGTTGTCCGTTGCCGCGCTCCAGTTGATCGAATCCGAGCCGGCGTTCGATGCCTTGTGCACCATCGCCGCCGCCTTGAGCGTGGCGATGATGGCGGTGGGCGTGGCGGCTTCAGGGCGAGGGATCGACAAGAAGGTTTCCGGCTTCGTGATGTCCTGGATGGACGGCGCTCGGCCGGCTGCCGCTGTGCTGGTCATGATCGTCTTCCTGGTGTTGAGGGAGGGGCTGGAGCTGTTTGTGATGCTGCGCTCGATCCATCAGGTGCAAGGGCCTCAGCCTGCGATCCTGGGGGCCTTGCTGGGCCTGGTCGCGGTGTTCCTGACGACCAGAATCTGGGTATGGGCGCGTTCTCGCTTCGGACTCATGGCGGCTTTCCGTTTTTCTGCGGTGCTGCTGCTGGCGCTGGCCGTGAAGATGCTGATCCATGGCTGCGAAGAGTTGCTTCGCATGCAGTGGCTGCCCATCGACCATGAGCGTTGGGAGCCTGTGATCGATCCGTTCAGGCAAGGCGGGGATGCCTACATGTGGCTCTTCATGGCCTTGTTTGCGCCGCCCTTGATGTTCTTCCTCAAGTCCTGGTGGCAAGAGGCGTCCTGGAAAGAGCCTGGAGAGCGAATCCCTCTCAAGTAGCACCTGTTGCCGTGGCGGCGTTCGCGCGACCGGCTTGGCGCCGCTGTAGGCGGCCTTTGCTCGGTTGTCCATCGCAGTGGCTGCAACGTCCCGAGAAAGTCATCGGGCCGATGTTTTCCAGCTTGAATCCATAGAGCGTTGACACGCGCTCAAGCTCGCGCTGAAGCGCTTCGTCGTGGAACTCTTCAAGGTGCGCGCACGCTGTGCAGACAAGCTGATGCAGTTTGTGTGGCGGGGCCTGATCACACGTCAGCGCATAGACCGACAGGGGCACGCTTTTGCCCGGAGCCCAGCCTCTGGAGATCAGGCCGCCGGTTTCAAGGGAGCGGACCACCCGGTAGATGTCGGAGTAGGACACGGCAATGTCTTGTGCCGTGAGCGCTGCATAGATCTGATCGATGCTGGCTTGCCATTCGGGCCTCGTGACAAAGAGCTCCAGTATCTGTGCGCGCCTGAGTGTTGTGCGCAGCTTGGCCCCTGCAGCAGGGCGGTGACAGTCTTGGAGAGAGCGAGAGACATCTTCGGGGCTCAGCTCAGGCCGAGAAAAAAGCAGGCCGGTGTGACCCAATGTGCCGCGCTGAATTTTGGTGGCACTTCATGTGCATCAACCTGATGCCTCGTATCAACAGGGAAATGTCGGCAATGGCCCTTGAGGATTGGCTGCTTGGCCAATCATCGCCATTTGCTGCGGTGAAACTGTATGTTTGGTGAGTAGTTCTGTCAAGTGCTACTAATGTGTGTCACCTGATGCGCTGAGTCGGCGGCCTGAGATGAGGCATCGATGAGTGCTGCGGTTCAATGAGCTCGCACTGGTGTTGATGGTTTCAGCGGATGCGCAGACGCAGGGCCTATGGACCAGGCCCTTCCAGCCGCTTCTGCCACGACTCGATCTGCCCACTGTCGAGCCGCCCTTGGAACAGCTTGTGCCATGAAGCGGGAAGCGGCAGTGCCAATGCACTGCGCATGACTTGGGGCTCACAGTTGCGGTCGGCAATGAGCTGCAGGAGGCGGGCCAAAGGCCAATCACCATGAGGACGGGCTGTCAGCTGGATTACATCGCCGGCGGCAATCTGCCCCGGTGTCAGTACACGCAGGTACCAGCCGGCGCGCCCGCTTTGCTGTACCCGCCTGGCCATGTCCGGCGTCTCGAAGCGGTCATTGAGCTTCCAGCAGGGCTGTCGGCCCTGGCTCACTTCGAACACGGCGCTGCCCACGGCCCATTGGTCGGCAAGGCAGACCTGGTGTTCGTCCAGGCCGGGCTCCAGCGTCAGGTTTTCACCGAACGCCCCCGGTGCTTGCAGCAACTGCGTGGCCTTGCTGCTTGTCAACTCATCGCGCCACGCATCGTAGTGGGGCCAGGCATAGCAGTGCACGGCTTTGTCAGGGCCGCCGTGCACCCGTGTGTCTGCTTGCTCATCGCCTTCAAGGCCCAGCAGGTTGACAGCGACGGAGCCGCTTCGAGGCTGTTTGTCGATGGCGCTGAGGCTGCCCGGGCGTGTGTAGGGGCGTACTTTGCCTGTCAGCACGGCGCGCACCCTGCCAATGGGCATGCCTAGGTTGAGCGGGCTCAAGACCTTGCCCCTGCACTGATGCTCTCGGGCAAGCGGCAGCCTTGATCGTCGCAGTCGGCGCTCTCATCTTCATCGGGCTCCGCCAGCAGTTCGCCCAGCAGGGCGCCGACCTGCAGGTCATCACTGCGCCCGAACTGATGGAGGCGGATCCGCCCACGCTTGTCGAGCACGATCAGGCTGGGTGTGCCACGCAGGCCCAGCGCCTGCATCGTCAGTGGCACGGGGCCGCCATGAGGATCAGGGCGATCGATGCCGATCGGGAACCTGAGGCGGTATTCATGGATGAAGGCGGCCAGCGCGGCGCGAGGTTGCATCACATCGTGGTGTTCGAAGACCGTATGCAGCCCGACGACGGCCAGTGGGTCTTTGGCAAAGACCTCGTGCATGCGGGATGCCTGGGGCAGCCCATGGGCCACGCAGCCTGGGCACAGCATCTGGAAGGCATGCAAGGCAACGACCTTGCCCCGCAGGCTGTCCCAGCGCAGAGCTTGTGGCGTATTGAACCAGTGATCGACCTCAAGCGGTGGTGCAGGTCGCAGATTGGCAATGTGGGGGTTGTGCATGAGCGCTCCTTGCAGGCTGTACCGGTCAGACAGTGTGAGTCTGTCGCCGGGGCTGGATGTTCCCAATCGTCCAGATGACATACCCATTCGTCGCTCCTGCGGATCAGCGGCCTGGCATGGCCTGAGATGGCCGCGCCGTCTGGACGATTTGGTGTGTTTGCTGGACAAAGTGGTCCCATTGATTTGGCGCACGCCAGCACACTGCCTCCATCGATTCGCGCAAGCGGATGGCCAAGCAGGAGCAAGACCATGCACATCTCTGTCTACGACACCTATGTCCAGCGCCCGGATGGGCGTCGGATGCACTTTGACATCCTGGTGCCCGTCGAGCTTCGTGACCGGGAGGCCGTGCTGGCGCATGGACGCACCTACCTGGCCGCCAAGGGCTTGGCACCTTCCGAGCTGCGTGCCGAGAAGTGCAATTACTGCCACATGGAATCTGCCAACCCCGCGGTCGAGGAAGAGATCGCGAGCAGCGGCTTCGCCATCATCGAGATGGAGAACTGCGACTGAGGTGATGCATGAAGACTGCAGTAGCGATACGCCACGTCGATTTCGAAGACTTCGGCACAGGGGTGCTTGAAGTTCAAGGCTTGGCTGGAGATGCTGCCCGGACGCGCTGCCAAATGAACAAGGCCCGAAACGGTGTAACCGTCACGGGCCTTGAATGAGGTTAGGTGGTCGGGGCGGTGGGATTCGAACTCACGACCCTCTGCTCCCAAAGCAGATGCGCTACCAGGCTGCGCTACGCCCCGACTGAGCCTTGCATTGTAGCCTGACTCCGGCCCTGTGCTCAAGGATTCCACAATCCGTCGACGCCGGAGGCCACTGCTTCTCGCATGGCGTCGATGAAACGCTTGAGTTTGGCGGGGTAGAAGCGCGCGTGCGGGTAGACCAGGTAGACGGGCAGGGGCTCTGGCACCCAGCCGGGCACCAGGTGCACCAGGCGACCTTCTGCCAGGTCATCGCGCATCAGCCAGGCCGAGGCGGCGCACACCCCCAGCCCCGCCACGGCGGCACTGCGCAGCGCATAGAGGCTGTCGGTGCCCAGGCGAGGGCGCAGCGGCACGCGGCAAGCGCTGCCACCGGCCAGGGGCTTGAGCGTGATCTCGCCGCGGTAGAAGGTTCGCAGCGACAGCCAGGGCAAGGTTGCTAGTTCGGAGGGGTGTGAGGGCGTTGCAAGCCCCACTACGGAGGGCGCCGCCACCACGATGCGCGGTATTTCCGACAGCTTGATGGCGATCACCGAAAGGTCGGTGATCTCGCCCACCTGGATGGCGCAGTCGATGTCTTCGGTGACGAAATCCGGCCGACGGTCATGCAGCAGCCAGTCCACCGATACGCGTGGGAAGGCGCGCAGGTAATCGGCCAACGGGGCCATCAGCAGATCCTGCCCTAGCGCATGGGGGGCCACCACGCGCAAGGTGCCTTCGGGCTCGTCGCGCGCGCCCCGCAGGTCGGCCTCGAAGGCGGCCCAGCCCTCCAGCAAGGCCTTGGCGCGCGTGTAGCAGCGCTCACCATCTTCCGTGAGTTGCATCGAATGGGTGGAGCGGCGCAGCAGGCGCAGGCCCAGTGATCGCTCCAGCGCCTGCAGGCGGCGGCTGACGGTGGGTTGCGTGGCGCCCATCTGTTGCGCTGCGGCCGACAGGCTGCCCGCCTCCACGATGTGCACGAAGGTCTGCATCAGCGCGATGCGGTCCTGGGCCGTAGAAGATGGGCTTTCCGGAAGGGCAGGGCGGGCCATGATGACTTGGTTATGCGTGATGCGTATAGCCATTGTGCGCCTGGTGGGGCTACACAGCAAATCCCCAGGGGATCACACTGCCTCCATTCTGTTGATTCGAGGTGATTACCATGTCAAACATTCGTGATGTGCATGATGAGGCGGCGACGGGGCTGCCCCTGTCCTTGATCCTCCTGATGGCCAGCGGGGCTGGCCTGGCGGTGGCGTCGCTGTACTACAGCCAGCCCATGCTGGGCGTGCTGGGGGGGATATCGGTGCGTCCGCGCAAGCCACCGGTTTCGTGCCGACGCTGACCCAACTGGGCTATGCGCTGGGCATCCTGCTGCTGGCGCCGCTGGGCGACCGGTTCGATCGCCGCCGCATCATCCTGATCAAGGCGGCAGTGCTTTGCACGGCCTTGCTGGTGGCCGGCGCCTCGCCCGGCGTTGGCGTGTTGCTGGTGGCCAGCCTGGTCGTGGGCGTGTCGGCCACCATGGCGCAGGACATCGTGCCAGCCGCGGCCACCCTGGCGCCAGAACACAGCCGGGGCAAGGTGGTGGGCACGGTGATGACCGGGCTGCTGCTGGGCATCCTGTTGTCGCGCGTGGTCAGCGGGTTTGTGGCGGAGCACTTCGGCTGGCGTGCCATGTTCCTGGCGGCGGCGGCCAGCATCGCCTTGATCGGCGTGGCCGCCTGGCGCGGTCTGCCACGCTTCAAGCCCACCACGCAACTGGCTTATGCGCGCCTGATCGCTTCGCTGGGCCATCTGTGGAAGCGCCATGCCGATCTGCGCCGTGCCAGCTGGGCCCAGGGCTTGCTGTCGGTGGGCTTCAGTGCCTTCTGGTCGACCCTGGCGGTGATGCTGCATGGTGAACCCTTCCACCTGGGGGCCGCTGCGGCGGGTGCCTTCGGCCTGGCGGGTGCGGCAGGAGCGCTGGCAGCGCCCATCGCCGGCCGGCTGGCTGATCGCAAGGGGCCGGAACTGGTCACCCGCCTGGGCGCTGGCCTCGTGGTGCTGTCCTTTGCCGTCATGGCGCTGGCGCCTTGGCTGCCGGTGCAGGGGCAACTGGCGCTGCTGGTGGTCGCGGCCATCGGCTTCGACCTGGGCATCCAGGCCACGCTGATCGCTCACCAGACCATCGTCTATGGCATCGACCCTGGCGCCCGCAGCCGCCTGAACGCGGTGCTGTTCACCAGCATGTTCATCGGCATGGCCGTGGGCTCGGCGTTGGGCGCGGTGTTCCTGGCACGGTGGGGATGGACGGCCATCATCGCCCTGGCGACGGCATCGTCCATCGCGGCACTGGTCGTGCGCTTGTGGGGTGCTTCGCAGGCACCCGCTGGTGCGCGCCTTGTCCGATGAGCCGAAGCGAGCGGGGCCAGTGGTGTGTCAAATGGGCTGGGCTTCCTGCACACTCGGGGGCCGACATGGCCAGCAGACCCCAGCACGACGCGTGACATGAGCCCCACCATCGCCGACACCCTCTTCATCAACGGTCGCATCACCACACTGGACCGTGCACAGCCTGAAGCCCAGGCCATCGCCGTCAAGGATGGCGAGATCCTGGCCGTGGGCAGCGATGCCGACGTCCTGCGCCATGCAGGCCCTGCCACCACGCGCATCGACCTGCAGGGCCGCCGCGTGGTGCCCGGCCTCAACGACAGCCATACCCACCTGATCCGCGCGGGCCTGAACTACAACATGGAGTTGCGCTGGGATGGCGTGCCGTCGCTCTCCGATGCGCTGACCATGCTGCGCGAGCAGGCGCAGCGCACGCCGGCGCCGCAGTGGGTGCGCGTGGTGGGCGGCTTTGCCGAGTTCCAGTTCCCCGAGAAGCGCCTGCCCACGCTGGACGAGATCAACGATGCCGCGCCCGACACGCCCGTCTTCATCCTGCACCTGTACGACCGTGCCCTGCTCAATGCCGCGGCGCTGCGCGTGGTGGGCTACACCCGCGATACGCCCAATCCGCCCGGTGGTGAGATCCAGCGCGATGCCAACGGCAACCCCACAGGCCTGCTGATCGCCCGGCCCAACGCCACCATCCTGTACGCCACGCTGGCCAAGGGCCCCAGGCTGAACCCGGATGACCAGCTCAACTCCACGCGGCTGTACATGCGCGAGCTCAACCGGCTGGGCCTGACCTCGGTGATCGACGCGGGCGGGGGCTTTCAGAACTATCCGGATGATTACCAGGCCATCCAGCACCTGGCCGATGCGGGCGAGCTGACTGTGCGCATCGCCTACAACCTGTTCACGCAAAAGCCCAAGGCCGAAAAAGACGACTTTGTGAACTGGGCCAGGCTGCTCAAGCCCGGTGATGGCGATGGCTACCTGCGCCACAACGGCGCGGGTGAGATGCTGGTGTTCAGCGCGGCCGATTTCGAGGATTTCCGCGAGCCGCGCCCCGACCTGGTCGCCACCATGGAACAGGAGCTGCTGGAAGTGACCCGCGTGCTGGCCACCAACCGCTGGCCCTTCCGCATCCACGCCACCTACGACGAATCCATCACCCGCATGCTCGACGTGTTCGAGCGCGTGCACGCCGAGATCCCGCTCACGGGCCTGAACTGGTTCATCGACCACGCCGAGACCATCAGCGAGCGCAACATCGACCGCATCAAAGCATTGGGCGGCGGCATCGCTATCCAGCACCGCATGGCCTTCCAGGGCGAGTACTTCGTTGAGCGCTATGGCGCGCAAGCGGCCGAACAGACCCCACCGGTGCAGAAGATGCTGGCCGCCGGTGTGCCCGTGGGCATGGGCACGGATGCCACGCGCGTGGCCAGCTACAACCCCTGGGTGGGGCTGCACTGGCTGGTCACCGGCGAGACGGTCGGCGGCACGCGCCTGTACCCGCAGCGCAACCTGCTGGACCGGCACACGGCCTTGCGCCTGTACACCGAAGGCAGCGCCTGGTTCTCGACCGAGAGCGGCCGCAAGGGCTTGATCAAGGCGGGGCAGTACGCCGATTTCATCGCCCTGTCGGATGATTACTTCGGCATCCCGGAGGCGCGCATCAAGGATCTGAGCGCCGTGCTCACCGTGGTCGGCGGCAAGGTGGTGCACGGCGATGAGGATTTCAAGCCGCTCGCGCCCCCGCTGCCCACGCCCAGCCCGGACTGGTCGCCCGTGGGACGCTACAGCCGGTTGTCCGTTCCGGGCTCGGTACAGGCCAGCCAAGCGGCTGCGGCCTGTTGCGCCACACCGTGCGGTGTGCATGGGCACCGCCACCTGTTCGCTGCCTTGTCCAGGCCGCCGGTGGGTGATCTGGGCTCGTTCTGGGGCGGGCTGGGTTGCGGGTGCGCGTTCTGATCCGCCGGGCTCAGGGTTGAGTTTGACCGCGACAAGCCTGTGCCGATTGACGCATCACGGACTGTGCCGCCTCCAGCTGCTGAGGCGTGGCCGCGGACAGCGAGGTGTTGAGCACGTCGTCCGGCATGGCATCGGCCACGCGCCGCGCGTAGCAGGCACAGAACTCGCGGATGGCCGCATCGGTCTGGGCTGCCTGGGTCGGGTCGGCGCGTTGGCTCTGTATGCAGCGGTCCACGGTGCGTGCGGCGAACTGGTCGCGTTGTTCTCGCGATACCTGTGCCTGGGTCACGGTGGTGGCCAGCATCAGCGCGCTCAACAAAATGGCAGCCCGTGGGGGCAGGGCAGTGCGGATCATGTTCATGGCGTCTCCCGAAAGGTCATTGAGTATCAGGATGGCATGAGCGGCATGACCCCGTCGGTGACCTTGTTGCCCGCGCGTACTGCCCGGCGCTTTCAGGGCCCGAAGTCGTCTGCGGGATCGTCCACGACGACGCCATGGTCGTCCACTTCCATGTTCCACAGCCGGCCATCCGATGCAATCACCTGGGCGCGGCTGTAGGGGCAGGCATGTGCCAGCGCTTGACGGGCCTGCACCAAGGCCAGCGCCAGGGTCGGTTGGCCCGAGGGCGGGCGGGGCGGATCTTCGAAGAACAGGATGGTGTAATGCGTTGCCATCGGTCTGACCTCCTGGCTGTCCTTGTACCCCAGTACCGCCTGGCGGGCCAGTGCTATAGTCCCGCAACACCAGGGGATATGTGGTCGCGAGCCCGTTGGCGCACGTCTCCCCCTATCTGAAGAACAAACACACCACGCGGCTGGACGGTCTCATCCGCTTCCGGTCGCCTTGTTCATGAGCGCACGCCGAACATCCCCGCCCGAGGTGTACCTTCCTCCCTCCGAGGACATCCCCTTCAACCCCCGGGTGCCCGGCATCGACTACGGGGTGCTCGACAGGCTGCTGGGCTATGCCGTGCGCCGTGCGCAGATCGTGCAGTACGAGCTGTTCATCGCGGGGCTGGCCCGCTGGAACATCACGCCGCCGCGCTTTTCCGCCATGGTGATCATCTCCCGCAACCCGGATCTCAAGCTCACCGAGCTGGCTGATGTGCTGGGCATTGCCCGTTCGGGCGCCGTGGCGCTGATCAACTCGCTCGAAGGCATGGGCTATGTGCGCCGCGTGCCGTGCCCCACGGACAAGCGCGCCCTCGGGCTGCAGCTCACCGATCAGGGCCGAGCCGATCTGCAGGCCATCACCGAGGCCGTGGAGGCTTCCGACCGGCGCGGGGCCCAGGCCTTGACCGAAGCGGAGCAGGCACAACTGCTCGCACTGCTGGCCAAGATCGCCGGCAGCGGCGCTAACGCTTGAGCGTTGCCCATGGCTACGCCGCCGGTCAGCCCGTTCTACGCGCACCTGTCGCGCCTGCGCTTCATCAAGCGCTGGGGCCTGATGCGCAATGCCACCGAAGAAGACGTGGCCCAGCACAGCTGGGAAGTGGCCGTGCTGGCCCATGCGCTGGCCCTGATCGCCCGCGATGTGCTGGGCAAGCCCATCGACCCCAACGCCGTGGCCACGCGCGCGCTTTTTCATGACGCCACCGAGGCCATCACGGGCGATCTGCCTACACCCGTGAAATACTCGCCGGCCATGCGCCAGGCCACGGCCCACCTGGAAGATCAAATCGGCCAGGAAATGATCAAGCTGCTGCCTGCGCCTTTGCAGCCGGGCGTGCAATCGGCCATGGACCACACGCAGTGGCCCGAGCACGAAGCCCAACTCGTCAAGGCCGCCGACCGCCTGGCCGCCTGGCTCAAATGCCGTGCCGAACTGCGCTATGGCAACCGCGAGTTCGAGCAGGCGGCTCAGCAGATCGAACGCAAGATCCTCGAACACATGCTGCCCGAGGTGCGCTACTTTCTGGACACCTTCGGCCCCGCCTACGACCTCACACTCGATTCGCTGATGCGTGGCGAGTGAGGTCAGGCGCCCCTGAACCCTTGTTGTACCGACCCATGCCTGCACGCTCCGCCGCCAAGAAGCCCGCTGCCCCAGCCCAGGATCAGCACGATCACAACCATGGTCATCAACATGGCCCTGCTTGCGGCCCGGCGTGCGGGCACGATCACGAGCGGCCTCGCCGTCTGACCGTGTTCAGCCCGGCTGGTGTCGTGGCCAAGGCCGGCAACGCCCGCAAGGCCATCAAGCGGCTCAAGGCCCTCGGTTTTAATGCCTCGCTGGACCTCAATGCCCTGAGCAAGCACCAGCGCTTTGCGGGCGATGACGATGTCCGCCTGGCGGCGCTGCACCGTGTGGCCCAGGATTCGCCCGATGTGGCCCTGGCTGCCCGTGGTGGCTACGGCTTGATGCGCCTGCTGGACCGCATCGACTGGCCACTGATCGCGCGCAGCGTGGAGCGCGGCACTGCCTGGGTGGGCTACAGCGATGTCACCGCCTTCCAGCTGGCGGCCCTGGCGCACAACGCTGCGGGCTCGGCCAACACGCCGCACGGCGTCACGGCCGGCGTGTGGGCCGGCCCCATGGCCTGCGGTGATTTCGGCAATGATGAACACCCCGACGGTGGGGACGACATCACCCAGGAGTGCTTTGTGGAGGCCATGACCGGCCAGCTCGAAGCCGTGGGCTTTCGCACCGAGGCCGGTTTCGATGGCCTGGAAGCGGGCGGCCGCCTGTGGGGCGGCAACCTGTCCATCCTGCAGGCCCTGCTGGGTACGCCGCATTTCCCCAAGATCCGCAACGGCGTCCTCTTCCTGGAGGATGTGAACGAGCACCCCTACCGCATCGAACGTGCGCTGCTGCAGCTGCATCAGGCCGGTGTGCTGGATCAGCAAAAGGCCATTCTGCTGGGGGCCTTCACCGACTACAACAAGTCCCCGCTGGACAGGGGCTACACCATCAAGTCGGCCATCGAGCACCTGCGTGGCCTCACGCGCACGCCGATCCTCACCGGCCTGCCCTTTGGCCACGTGCCCACCAAGCTCTCACTTCCGCTGGGGCGGAAAGTGAATGTGGCGGTTCAGGGACGCGATGTCTTCGTGATGTGGTGACGGGGCAGCAGGCCCTTGAGGATGGTGCAGAATCAACGGCATGCGTTTGTTCTGGACCTTCCTCCTGTTCAGTGCCTGCCTGCCCGCCTGGGCTGACCACGCCTATGCGCTGTTCGGGGACATCAAGTACCCGCCCGGCTTCACTCACTTCGAGTACGTCAACCCGGATGCGCCCAAGGGTGGCCAGATCACGCTGGTGCCGCCCCTGCGCATCACCAACTTCGACAAGTACAACCCCTTCACCCTGAAGGGCAACGCGCCGCCCGACCTGGGCGAGCTGGTCTTCGAGACCCTGCTCACCGGCAACCTGGACGAGCCGACCACCTCCTATGGCCTGCTGGCCGAGGACATCGAGGTGGCTGCCGACAAGCGCTCGGCCACCTTTCGCCTGAACCCCAAGGCGCGTTTTCACAATGGCGATGCCGTGCTGGCCGTCGATGTGAAAAGCTCGTTCGACCGCCTGATGAGCAAGCAGGCCGCGCCGGCCTTCCGCTCCGTGTTCGGTGAGATCCAGGGCGTCACCATTGTCGACCAACGCACCGTGCGCTTCGATTTCAAGCGCGCCAACGCCGAGCTGCCACTGCTGGCTGGCTCCATGCCCGTCTTCAGCCACAAGTGGGGGATGGGCAAGGACGGCAAGCTCAAGCCTTTCGACCAGATCATCACCGACATCCCCATCGCCTCGGGGCCCTACCGCATCGGCCGCGTCAACTTCGGCAAGGACATCACCTACGAGCGTGACCCCAATTACTGGGCCCGTGACCTGAACGTGCGCAAGGGGCACTACAACTTCGACCGCATCACCGAGAAGGTCTACCAGGACGACACGGCCAAGCTCGAGGCCTTCAAGGCCGGTGAGTTCGACATGGTCCAGGTGTTCTCGGCCCGTGAATGGGCGCGCCGCTACATCGGTGCCAAGTTCGACAGCGGTGAGCTGGTGCGCCGCGAACTCAAGCACCACAACGCTTCTGATTTCCAGGGTTACTTCCTGAACACGCGCCGGGCCAAGTTCAAGGACCCCCGTGTGCGCCGCGCCCTCAACCTGGCGATGGACTACGAGTGGATGAACCGCCAGCTGTTCTTCAACGCCTACACACGGGTCAAGGGCTACTTTGGCGATGGCGATTTCGAGGCGCGTGACCTGCCCGGCCCTGACGAGCTGGCGCTGCTGGAGCCCCTGCGCAAGCACCTGCGCCCTGAGCTGTTCACCCAGCCCGTGCCGTTGCCGCCCAACACCAACCCGCCTGGCAGCCTGCGGGCCAACCTGCGCGAAGCCCGCCGTCTGCTGGCCGAGGCGGGCTGGACCTACCGCGATGGCGCGCTGCGCAACGCCGAGGGTGTGATCTTCGAGGTGGAGTTCCTGGAAAGCACCAGCAGCATGGCCCGCGTGCTGACGCCTTACATGCAGAACCTGGCCAAGCTGGGCATCACCGCACGCTACAAGATGACGGATTTTGCGGTGCTGCAAAAGCGCATGGATGTCTTCGACTACGACATCACCATCAATCGTCTGTTGGGCAGCCTGGCGCCTGGCAACGAACTGGTTGATCGCTTCAGTTCCAAGTCGGCTGACATCGAAGGTTCCAACAACATCCTGGGCATCAAGAACCCGGCGGTGGACGCGCTGCTGGACAAGGTGATCAGCGCGCACAGCCGCCCCGAGCTGGCCGCGGCGCTCAAGTCGCTGGACCGCGTGCTGCGTTTCGAGCACCTCACCGTCACCCATTGGCACTCGCCCACGCACCGGGTGGCCTACTGGAATCATCGCTTCGCCGAGCCATCGGTGATGCCGCTGTACTACCAGCCTGAAAACTGGATCCTGTCCACCTGGTGGGCCAAGCAACCCGGGAAGTGACGCCCATGTGGTCCTACATCCTCAAGCGCATGCTGCTGATGATCCCGACCCTGCTGGGGGCTCTGGCCATCACCTTCGGGGTGATCCAGTTCGTGCCTGGCGGCCCGGTGGAGCAGATGGTGGCCCAGTTGCGGGGGCAGGGCGGTGGCGGGGGCGAGGCTGCAGGCTCCAGCGGCGCCGGCTACCGTGGCCGCCAGGGCGTGGATGCCGCCCAGATCGAAGAGATCAAGAAGCTCTACGGTTTCGACAAGCCGCCCCATGAGCGCTTCGTGCAGATGGTCGTCTCCTTCGCCAAGTTCGACCTGGGCAAGAGCTTCTTCCACCACCAGGACGTGTGGGGCCTGATCAAGGAAAAACTGCCCGTGTCCATCACGCTGGGCCTATGGACCTTCGTGCTCAGTTACCTGATATCGGTGCCGCTGGGCATTGCCAAGGCGGTGCGTGCCGGCAGCCGCTTCGACCTGGTCACCAGCATCATCGTGCTGTTCGGCTATGCCATCCCGGGCTTCGTGCTGGGCGTGCTGCTGCTGGTGCTGTTCGGTGGCGGCACCTTCCTGGCCTGGTTCCCGCTGCGCGGGCTCACGTCGCCCAACTGGGATGAACTGAGCCTGTGGGGCAAGGTGGTGGATTACCTGTGGCACATCGCGCTGCCGGTCACGGCCAGCGTGGTGGGCAGCTTTGCCACGCTGACCATGCTGACCAAGAACGCCTTCCTCGAAGAGATCCGCAAGCAGTACGTGATCACCGCGCGGGCCAAGGGCCTGGAAGAGCGCCGCGTGCTGTGGAAGCACGTGTTCCGCAACGCGCTGATCCCCATCATCACGGGCTTTCCGGCGGCCTTCATCGGGGCCTTCTTCACGGGCGCGCTGCTGATCGAAACCCTGTTCTCGCTCGACGGGCTGGGCTTGCTGGGCTATGAATCCGTGATCCGGCGTGACTACCCGGTCGTGCTGGGCACCTTCTACCTCTTCACGCTGATCGGGCTGCTCACCAAGCTGGTCAGCGACCTGTGCTACGTCTGGGTCGACCCCCGGGTGAAGTTCGACTGACGGGACGGACATGAGCCAAACCACCTCTGCGCCCATGCCCACTGCCGCCGCTTCCCAGGCCTCATCAACATCGCCTGCGCGCCGCGCCTGGCTGCGCTTCAAGCGCCACCGCCTGGGCTACTGGAGCCTGATCATCTTCAGTGTGCTGGTGGTGATCAGCCTCTTCGCCGAGGTGCTGTCCAACGACAAGCCCCTGATCGCGCGCTACAACGGCCACTGGTACGCGCCCATCTTCCAGGATGTGCCCGAGACCGCGTTCGGCGGTGATTTCGACACGCCCACGGATTACCTCGATCCCTTCATCGTCGAGCAGTTCGACAAGCCGGGCAACTTCGCGCTGTATCCGCCCAACCGCAATCACTTCAACACCATCAACTACTTCGCCAAGGAGCCCAACCCGTCGCCGCCCTCCAGCGACAACTGGCTGGGCACCGATGACCGGGGGCGCGACGTGCTGGCCCGGTTGCTCTACGGCTTCAGGGTGTCGGTGCTTTTCGCGCTGGCGCTGACGGCGATCGGGGTGGTGCTGGGGGTGCTCACCGGCGCCATCCAGGGCTTCTACGGCGGGCGCACGGACCTGACCTTCCAGCGCCTGATCGAGATCTGGGGCTCCATGCCCGAGCTCTATCTCCTGATCATCTTCGCATCGGTGTTCGACCCCAGCGTGGGCCTGCTGTTGGTGCTGCTCAGCCTGTTCGGATGGATGGGCTTGTCCGATTACGTGCGCGCGGAGTTCCTGCGCAACCGCCAGCTTGATTACGTGCGCTCCGCACGTGCATTGGGCCTGAGCAATGGCCAGATCATTTGGCGGCACGTGCTCCCCAACAGCCTCACGCCCGTGGTCACCTTCCTGCCGTTCCGCATGAGCGCGGCGATCCTGGCATTGACCTCGCTGGATTTCCTGGGCCTGGGCGTGCCGCCTGACACGGCCAGCCTGGGCGAGCTGCTCAACCAGGGCAAGAACAACCTGGATTGCTGGTGGATCGTGGTGTCGACCTTCGTGGTGCTGGTCACGACCCTGCTGCTGTTGACCTTCATGGGCGATGCCCTGCGCGATGCGCTCGACCCCCGCAAGGAGATGAACGCATGAGCGGCCTTGCTGATCAGGGCGCTCGCCCATTGCTGTCCGTGCGTGACCTTCGAATCGGTTTTGGGGACAAGACCGTGGTCAAGGGCGTGAGCTTTGACATCCGCCCCGGTGAAAAGCTGGCGCTGGTGGGCGAATCGGGCTCGGGCAAGACCATCACGGCGATGAGCCTGCTGCGCCTGGTGCCCCAGGCCTGGGCCACGGGCCGCGCAGTGCTCGATGTCGCGCCCGAAGGGCCGCGCGAACTGCTGACCTTGCCCGAGCGTACCTTGCGCGGCATCCGTGGGCAGGATGTGGCGGTGATCTTCCAGGAGCCCATGACGGCGCTCAACCCGCTGTTCACCATCGGCGACCAGATTGCCGAGGTGGTGGAGCTGCACCAGGCCTTGTCCAAGGCGCAGGCCTGGCGGCGTGCCGTGGATCTGCTGGACAGCACCGGCATCCCCGAGCCCGAGCGACGCGCGCGATCTTTTCCGCACCAGCTTTCCGGCGGCCAGCGTCAACGCGCCATGATCGCCATGGCCCTGGCCTGCGAGCCCAAGCTGCTGCTGGCGGACGAGCCCACCACCGCGCTCGATGTGACCTTGCGCCAGCAGATCCTGGACCTGCTGGCCGATCTGCAGCGACGCCATGGCATGGCCGTGCTGATGATCACGCACGACCTGAACCTGGTGCGCCGCTTCGCCGACCGCGTGGCCGTGATGGAGCATGGCGTGCTGGTGGAGCAGGGCGCCGTGGCCGATGTGTTCGCCCAGCCCAAGCATGCCTACACGCGCAAGCTGCTGGACAGCAAGCCGGTGCGCGATGTGATCGAGCCCTCACCTGACGCGGCCCCTTTGATCGAGGCCCGCGGCCTGCGCGTGAGCTACCCCGTGCCCAGGCCGGGCATCCAGGGCTGGTTCAAGTCGGGGGAGTTCGTGGCCGTGAAGGGTGCGGATTGGCGCCTGAACGCTGGCCAGACCCTGGGTGTGATCGGTGAATCGGGCTCAGGCAAGTCCACGCTGGCCCTGGCCGCGCTGGGCCTGCAACCGGCTACAGGCGTGCTGCAGGTGCAAGGCCAGGCCTGGCAGTTCAAGCCCCAGCCCGACAAGCCCCTGCGCCGCATCGTGCAGGTGGTGTTCCAGGACCCGTTCTCATCTCTTTCGCCCCGTTTGACGGTTGGCGAACTGGTGGAAGAGGGCCTGGGCATCCATCACCCCAACTTGACCGAGGCACAGCGGCGCGAGCGTGTGCTGGCCACCCTGGCCGATGTCGGCCTGACGGAGGCGGCATTCCCCCGCTTGCTGGAGCGCTACCCGCACGAGTTCTCCGGTGGGCAGCGGCAGCGCCTGGCCCTGGCCCGCGCGCTGATCGTCGAGCCTTCGGTGCTGGTGCTTGACGAGCCGACCAGCGCGCTCGATGTGACCATCCAGAAGCAGGTGCTGGCCCTGCTGCAGCGCCTGCAGCGCGAGCGTGGCCTGAGCTACCTCTTGATCACGCACGATGTGGACGTAGTGGCTGCCATGGCCCACCACGTCATCGTGATGAAGGACGGTGACATCGTCGAGGCAGGGCCGGCCGCCCAACTGCTGGCATCGCCCACGCACCCCTACACGCGGACCTTGCTGGCTTCTGCCAGTGCGCCCGCAGCCTGAATTTTCACCTGCTGGCATCAAGTCGTTTCCCCGATCTGTCGATAAGGACAGACCGGCTGTGCAGTCCTGAGTCGCGCCACGGTCGCATCCGCCCCGGCGCTGATGGGCCGGCCAGCTCACACAGCAGAAACACGAGGGTGCCATGGACTTTTTCAGACATCTCAAGCTGGGCACGCGCCTGGCAATAGGCTTCGCCGCTTTGATCCTGCTCAGCCTGATCGCGGCCGGGGTAGGGGTTCAGCGGATCAGGGCGGTGGATGCCATCACCGATCAGCTGGGCGGCCAGGATGCCGAGATGCTGGTGCTGAGCCAAAGCTGGGCCCGCGCCATCGAAGCCAACACCGCACGCACCTGGGTGCTCTTCTTCGCCACCGACGAGGCCGCCGTGGCTCGCGTGAAGGATGAGCTCAAGGTCACGGTGGCAGCCACCACCGAGCGCATCAAGCGCATGAACGAACTGGCGAACACCGACGAGGCCCGCCGCCTGATCGAGGTGATCACCACGCAGCGCGAGGCTTTCCAGTCACAGCGCAATGCCCTGCTCAAGCGCAAGGACGCGGGTGAGAACGTCAACGCCGAGGTGCTCGACAAGGTGTTCCCGGCGGCCAAGGCCTACCTCGATGCCGTCGAGAAGCTGGCCGACTACCAGCAGGATTTCATGGCTCAGACCCGTGAAGAGGCCAGCACGGTGGCGCGCCAGGGCATCACCGCCCTGATCATCGGCACGCTGCTGGCCGCCTTGGCCGGTGGCTTGCTGGCCTGGTGGCTGACGCGTTCAGTGGTGTTGCCCGTGCGCCGTGTGCAGGCCGCGGCCGAAGCCATCGCCAATGGAGATCTGAGCGTTCAGGTCCAGACCGACAGCCATGACGAGATCGGGCAGCTCACGCAGGCCATGGGGCACATGGTCGAATCCCTGCGCGGCATCGTCGCCTCGGTGCGCAACAGCTCGGATTCCATCGCCACGGGTTCGGCCCAGATCGCCACCGGCAATGCCGACCTGTCTCAGCGCACCGAAGAGCAGGCCAGCAATCTGCAGGAAACGGCCGCGTCGATGGAACAGCTCACGGCCACCGTGAAGCAGAACGCCGAGACGGCCCGTGAGGCGTCTCAACTGGCCACCAATGCTTCGGCCGTGGCCGTGGATGGCGGTGCGGTGGTGGGCCAGGTGGTCGCCACGATGGAAGACATCACCACCAGCTCACGCAAGGTGGCCGACATCATCGGCGTGATCGACGGCATCGCTTTCCAGACCAACATCCTGGCGCTCAATGCCGCGGTGGAAGCCGCGCGGGCGGGTGAGCAGGGCCGTGGCTTTGCCGTGGTGGCCGGCGAGGTACGCTCCTTGGCGCAACGCAGCGCCCAGGCCGCGCGGGAGATCAAGAGCCTGATCGGCGAGAGCGTCGAGAAGGTGGAGAACGGCTCACGCCTGGTGCACACCGCCGGCGAGACCATGAGCAAGGTGGTCAACCAGGTTCAGCGCGTGTCCGACCTGATCGGCGAGATCACCACCGCCAGCCTGGAGCAGAGCACGGGCATCGGCCAGATCGGTGATGCCGTGAACCAGCTCGATCAGGTCACGCAGCAGAACGCCGCGCTGGTGGAGGAATCGGCCGCGGCGGCCGAAAGCCTCAAGCACCAGGCCGCGCAACTGGCCCAGGCGGTGTCGGTGTTCCGGCTTAGCCCGAGTGGCGTTTGACCCAGGCCACGTACTGGTCCACCCAGCCCTGCAGGAACTGCTTGCTGCCTTCGCCGACGTTGCCGTCGGCATCGAACAGCCCGTCCTTGGCCTGGATGAAGGCCTCGGGCTGGCCCAGGGTGGGCACATCCAGGTAGGCCAGGATATTGCGCAGGTGCTGCTGTGCCAGCGCGGTGCCAATGGCCCCGACGGACACGCCGATCACGCCGGCCGGCTTGCCCTTCCACACGCTCTGCCCATAGGGGCGTGAGGCGTGGTCCAGCGCGTTCTTGAGCACGCCGGGGATGGAGCGGTTGTACTCGGGCGTGAAGAACAGCAGGCCCTGGGCCGCGCTGATCTCGGATTTCAGGCGCTTGACCGACTCGGCCGGTGAGCCGTCGTCATCCTGGTTGTACAGCGGCAGATCGCCGATCTCGACCAGCTTGAACGTGAACTCCGGCGGCGCCAGCTTGGTCAGCGCATGCGCCAGTTTGCGGTTGAAGGAGTCGCGGCGTAGGCTGCCGACGACCACGGCGATCTGGTACTGGGCCATTCAAATCTCCAGGAACGTGGATGGTGAAACGATCGACGTCTTGAGCGCGTCTGCAGGCAGCGGGACCAGATCACTATAAGCGTTGGCGCTGCATGTGCCATCTGGCTTTGGCAAAGCCTCAGCCGGCGCAGGGATGCGGCCGCCATGGCCTACAGTGCTGCCCAGGACCACAGACACCATGAAGCCCCCAGCCCCCCTCATTGCCCTGCGCGAAGACGAGATCGAGCTCTCGGCCATCCGTGCCCAGGGCGCGGGCGGACAAAATGTCAACAAGGTGTCCAACTCGGTGCACCTGCGTTTCTCCATCCCGGATTCCAGCCTGCCGGAGGTGATCAAGGAACGGTTGATGGCCTTGAGCGACCAGCGCATCACGCAGGATGGCGTGGTCGTGATCAAGGCGCAGACCAGCCGCAGCCTGGAGCAGAACCGTGCCGAAGCGCTCGAACGCCTGCAGGCCCTGGTGGACAGCGTGGCCGTGCCACCCAAGAAGCGCAGGCCCACGCGGCCCACGCTGGCGTCCAAGAAGCGCCGGCTGGAGGGCAAGGCCAGCCGGTCCGGCGTGAAGCGCCTTCGGGGCAAGGTGTCGGGCGGGGATTGAGCCCGGCGCTGTCGTTCCCTCAGGCGTGCTGGTAGCGCCACTCCTGCGTGCGGCCGCCATAACCGTAGGCCGCGGCCCGCACATCCTGCACGTAGATATAGCTCTCCTCATGCAGATCGCCCAGCAGGGCCGCGAAACCATCGAAGGCCTCGCGGATGTACTGGGCCTTCTCGGCCTTGGTGTTGGTCTCGTCTGTGATCTTGATGTCGAAGTAGACGCTGTGCTTGCCTTGCTCGGCCAGCGTGCGCCCGCCCACGATCCAGTCCTCGCGGGGAACGTAATCGATGGCGATGGCCGTGACCTTCGGATCCTTGTGCAGGATGCGGGTGGTCAACTCCAGCAGCAGGCTGGCGATGCGCTGGGTGGTTTCGGGGCTGCGCGTGGCGCTGACTTTCACGTTCAGGATGGGCATGATCGGGCTCCGTTTGAAAATAATTCGCTATACAACTATTTGGGTTTTGAAAATGCACTCATTCCAAGGCTGAACGCACGCCTTTGATCTGGCTGACCGTGTCGGTGAAGTGCTGTGCGCCCAGAACCTTCTTGAGCCGGGCGGTGACGGCACCGCTGGCCTCGTTGAGAGCGGCCTTGATCTTCATGGCCTGAGGCGTGGGGAAGAGGGCGACTTCGCGGCCGTCGCTGCCTGCCTTGTGGCGCTCGACATGGCCCTTGGCCTCCAGGTGGTCCAGCGCCCGCGTGGCCGTGGAGCGGGAGATCGACAAGGCATCTGACAGTTCACGTTGCAACAGGCCTGGGCGGTCCAGCAGGGCGCGCAGCATGAAGGCCTGCGATGGCGTGAGCCCGAAGGGCGCAAAGGCGTCGGACCACTCCTTGTCCAGCCGGCGGGCCAGGGCCGAGGTGTTGAAGTACAGGCATTGATCGAACATGGCCGCAGTGTAATGGTAATTAATTCGCTATACAACTAGTTGCCTGAGCCGCTTTCAAGTCGATGCCGAAGAAGATCTATGGCAGACGGTTCAAAGTGCGGAGCTCAGTCGTTGGAAGGAGCCGTGGCGTTGGAGGTGGGCAAAGTGGCGCTCGTTGATGAGAAGGGCATCCGCGATTGCCGCAGTTTCAGGGCGCAGCCCATCATGATCCCGGCGCTTGCCAGTGCGAACAGGCACACACCCAGCCAGCCGCCGTGCTCCCAGAACCAACCCCTGATCGACCCCAGCACGCTGGAGCCCAGGTAGTAGGCCAGCAGGTAGAGCGAGGCCGCATGCCCCTTGTGCGCACCGGCCATGCGCCCCACCCAGCCACTGGCCACGGCATGGGTCATGAAAAAGCCGATGGCCAGGATCACGATGCCGCCGATGGCACCGATCAGGTGGGGCCACAAGGTCATCAGCACGCCCACCGTGGTGGTCAACACGCCCGCAATCAGCACGGGTGCTTGCCTCAGCTTGTCGGCCATGCCGCCAGCCGCCGAGGACGCTGCCATGCCGAACACGTAGGCACAGAAGATCAGGCCGATCTGCGTGGGGCTCAGCCCGAAGGGCGGCGCCAGCAGCCGAAAGCCCGCATCGTTGTAGATCGTGACGAACACGCCCGTGCACTGGCAGCCCACCATGAACAGCAGGGGCAGGGCCGGGTCGGTCAGTTGGCCGCACCAGATGCGCAGACGCCGCTCTGCGGCAGCCCGATGTGCGCGCTGACCGAGCCGCACAGGATCACCGACGAGGGATTGGCCAGCAGCGGCAGCAGCGTCTGCAGCAAAAAGAAGGGCCCCTTGAGGTTGGTGGTCATCAACTGATCGTAGGTGGCTTCGTCCCAGGCTTCGACCGGGCGGTGGGTTACATCGCCTGCGTTCACGAAGACGGCATCCAGCCGGGGCCAATGCTCACGCAGTTGCCGGGCCAATGCCGCCTGGTCCTCAAGCCGGCCGGCATCGCTGTGCAGCAGCAGGGCCTGTGGCCCCAGGCTTTGCCCAGCGGCCTTCAGTGCGGCTTCGTTGCGCCCGGTGATGGCCACATGGGCACCTTCGGCCAGGAAGCGGCGCGCTGTTTCCAGCCCGATGCCGCCCGTGCCGCCGGTGATGAGGGTGTACTTGTCATGGAGTCTGCCAGCCATGGCCGTGTGCCTTCGCAAGGGTGTCGATGGCCCATTGTTGATCCATTGGTATGCAATGTATAGTAGGCACCGTTTGGATACTAATGAGGCGCCAGGAAACCATGCCAATTGATGATGCAACCCATGCCGTGGCGCGCTGCCCCATGGTGCGCTTCGTCGATCTGGTGTCCGGCAAATGGGCCATCCCCATCCTCTACCGGCTGATCCTGATCGATGCGCCGGTACGCTTCGGTGAGTTGCAGCGCGCCGTGGCCCCCATCACGCAGAAGGAGCTCACGCGCCAGTTGCGTGCCTTCGAGCAGCGTGGCCTGGTGCACCGCAAGGTCTACGCCGAAGTGCCGCCCCGTGTCGAATACCACGTCACCCCGTTGGGCAAAACCCTGCGCAAGCCCCTGGCCTCGCTGGCCGCCTGGATGGAAACGCACGCGGGCGATCTCGAAGACGCCAAAGACACGGCCTGAGAAATCCTGATCCACACCATGCCCGAAGCCCCCCGCATCCTTGTCCTGGCTGCCCACCCGGATCTGCGCCATTCCCGCGTCAACCATCGGCTCCTGCAGGCCGCGGCCAGCGTGGGCTCGCAGGTCCAGGTGCGTGACCTGTACGCCCTGTACCCCGATTTCGACATCGACGTGTCAGCCGAGCAGGCCTTGCTGGCCAATGCCGATCTGATCGTGTGGCAGCACCCTCTGCACTGGTACAGCATGCCACCCCTGATGAAGCTCTGGCTCGATGAGGTGCTGGCGCACGGTTGGGCCTATGGTCATGATGGGCATGCCTTGCGCGGCAAGGACCTGTGGCTGTCAGTGAGCACCGGTGGGCCGGCGTCCGCCTACCACCCGCAGGGCTACAACCGCTACTTCTTCGACGCCTTCGTGCCGCCGTATGAACAGACGGCCGCCCTGTGCGGGCTGCGCTTCCTGCCACCGCTGGTGCTGCATGGCGCCCATGCCGTGAGCGAGGCTGATCTGCAGGCGCATGCCGATGTCTACCAGCAGCGCCTGGCCAGCTACCCGCAGTGGCCCGAAATGGCGGAATTGGGCGATTGCCCGGAGTGCCGCGTGCCCGACACCGATCGCCCGCAGGAGGCCTGAGACCATGGAACACAGCAACTGGCTGGCAGCGGCCCTGGTCTACCTGGGCGCGGCCATCATCGCGGTGCCCCTGGCCAAGAAGCTCGGCCTGGGTTCCATCATCGGCTACCTGGCGGCCGGCATCGCCATCGGCCCCTTCGGGCTGGGCCTGGTGCGGGACACGGAATCCATCCTGCACGTGGCCGAGTTCGGTGTGGTGCTCATGCTCTTCCTGATCGGGCTGGAGCTGGAGCCTCCCAGGCTGTGGGCTTTGCGTCGGCCCATCTTCGGCTGGGGCAGCGTGCAATTGTTGGGCTGCGCCGCGGTGCTGGGCGGTGTCGCGCTGGCCTGTGGCGTGTCCTGGCCGGTGGCGGTGGTGGCTGCGTTGGGCCTGGCGCTGTCGTCCACGGCCGTGTCCCTGCAGGTCATGCACGAGCGCAATCTGCTGGGCACCTCCGGTGGGCAGGCGGGCTTTGCCATCCTGCTGTTCCAGGATGTGGCCGCCATTCCCATTCTGGCGCTGATTCCCTTGCTGGGCACGCATGCCGCGGCCGCGGGCAACCCGTGGGTCGAGGCGCTCAAGGCGGTCGGCGTCATCGTTGGCATCGTGGTGCTGGGGCGCCTGCTGTTGCGCCATGCCTTGCGCTGGGTGGCCCGCAGCCAATCCACCGAGATCTTCACGGCCGCAGCGCTGGCGCTGGTGGTGGGCATCGCCAGCCTGATGCAGGCGGTGGGCCTGTCGATGGCGCTGGGCGCCTTCCTGGGTGGTGTGCTGCTGGCCGAGAGCGAATACAAGCGCGAGCTGGAGACCGATGTCGAGCCCTTCAAGGGCTTGCTGCTGGGCCTGTTCTTCATGGCGGTGGGCATGTCCATCGATTTCTCGGCGCTATGGGCGCAGGCCGGCTGGGTGGCGGCGCTGCTGGTGGGCTTCCTGGCAGCCAAGGCACTGGTGCTGTGGTTGCTGGGCCGGGCGGTAGGCGTGCCGGCTGGCGAGCGCCCGGTGTTCACCTTGCTGCTGGCGCAAGGCGGCGAGTTCGCCTTCGTGGTGTTCCAGCAGGCGGCGGGTGAACAACTGCTCAGCCCGCAGGCCACCTCCATCCTGATCGGTACGGTGGCCTTGTCCATGCTGGTGACGCCTTTGCTGCTGGTGCTGGTGGACCGCTGGGGGCGCCGCACCTCGGCCTCGCAAGGCGCGGCGCAGGCTGCTGACCACGCGCTGGCCGAGCCGCAGGAAGCGCCCATCATCATCGCTGGCTTCGGCCGCTACGGCCAGGTGGTGGGGCGCCTGCTTTACGCCAATGGCCTGAAGGCCACCGTGCTGGACCACGATGCCGAACAGGTGGCGGCCCTGCGCCGCTTCGGGTTCAGGGTGCACTACGGCGATGCCACGCGGCTGGATCTGCTGCGCATCGCCGGTGCGGCATCCGCCCGGGTGCTGGTGGTGGCCATCGACGACGTGGAGCAAAGCCTCAAGCTGGTCGACATCGCCCGTGAGCACTTCCCGGGCTTGAGCATCGTGGCGCGCGCCCGCAATGTGCAGCATTGGTATGCCTTGCGTGACCGTGGCGTGCAGCTGATCGAGCGTGAAACCCTGGACGCCGCCCTGATGAGCAGCCGCAGCGTGCTGGAGCTGATGGGGTGGCCGCCTTACCAGGCGCGCCAGTTGGCCAAGCGCTTCAGGCGTCATTCCGTGGCGCAGCTCGAGCGCATGTGGCCGCACCACCGTGACGAGGGCATGATGGTGTCCATGGCCAAGCAGGGCCGCCAGCAACTCGAGGAACTGTTCGCGCAGGAGCGCGAGCAGGCGCGCGAGGATCAGCGTCGTCGGCAGCGTCAGGGCTGGGGTGATGCGCCCACACCCACGCCATCACCGAAGGCGGAGCCGCCGGCAGCAGGGGGCTAGTGCGGCACCCGGATTCCCAGGCGTTCGAGCATGTCGTTGACCAGCTCCAGCCGCAGCAAGGGGTTGTCCAGCACCATGCAGCGCTGCTTGATGTCGCTCGACACCGGCAGCAGTTCGCACCAGCGGTTGGCCAGCCAGCCGCAATCGTCCCAGTGGTAGGGCTCCTGCAGAGGTAGGTCTCCCAGGCCTTCGGGGCGGGCCGACAGGTTGTCCACCAGGTGCTGCAGGGCCTGCATGGCGGGCAATAGGTCATCGGGCACCGGCACGATCGGGTCTTGCGGCAGCAATTCGATTTCGCCCATCCACAGGCCGTGCCGCAATTGCTCGCTGGTGCGCAGCTTGAAGCGTTGCGTGCCCGTGCAGCGCACCATCATCAGGCCTTGCTGAGGCCGGTCCAGTTCATCGATGGTGGCCAAGGTGCCCACCATGTGGAATGCCTCGGGGGCATAAGCCGGGGCGCCTGAGCCATTGCCCGCGCTGGGGCGTCGTGGCACGCGCACCTCGCCACCGCGCGTCAGGCACACCACGCCGAAGGGGGTGCCCGCCGCATGGCAGCGCGCGATCATGTCCAGGTAGCGCACCTCGAAGATGCGCAGGGGCAGGCGCCCGCCCGGGAACAACACCGTCTGCAGCGGGAACAGCGGGATGCGCGTGACCAGCGAGGAGGAGGCGGGGGCAACCATGCAGCCCATTGTCCGCCTTGGCGCCGATTGGGCAAGGGCAGCCGGCAAGAGCCTGTTCCATCCATGGGAACTCTGACACGCGCTGCCGCTCTGTTACCCATGCTGCTACCTGTTCCCGCTTACGAACCCGTGTCCTTGTCCTTGTCCTGGTATCTGAAACTTGCCTTGTTGTGGAGCAGCTGGCTGAGCTGGCCCTTGCTGGCTTGGCAGGGCTGGCGCTTGTGGCGCCTCGGGGCGAGCTGGTCATGGGGGCGCAGGGCGGGCGCCGTGGTGGTGCTGGCGGCCTTGCTGGTCTTCATCGATGCGCGCTTCATCGAGCGCTACCGGATCACGGTTCAGGAGACGGCCATCCCCATTGGCGTGCCGGCCCGGGTGGCCCTGATTTCAGACCTGCACCTGGGGCTTTACAAATCGCCGGCTTACCTGGAGCGGGTGGTTGATCGGCTCAACGAGCTCAAACCGGATGCCGTGCTGATCGCGGGCGATCTGACCGGCGAGCCTGACCAGAACCTGACCACGTTGCTGGCGCCCCTCAAGCGCCTGACCATGCCAGCCTACTCGGTGCCGGGCAACCATGATGAACAGCGCCCCGGCCCCCGGCTGGAGCGCGAGCTTCACCAGACCCTGGTGTCCCTGGGCGTGACGCCGGTCGAGTACACGCATGCCGACCTGGGCAGCTTCACGCTGGTAGGCATGGGTGATCGCTGGGCGGGCAAGGACGGCATCGCGCCCGTGCAGGCGGCGCCCCATGACAAGCCCATCGTGGTGCTGATGCACAACCCGGATTCGGCCATGCAGCTGGAGCCGGGCATGGCCAGGCTGGTGCTGGCCGGGCACACGCACGGCGGCCAGATTCGGCTGCCGGGTCTGTACAAGAAGGTGATTGACAGCGAGAACGGTTTCGACCGGGGGCTGCACGACTGGGCCCCCGTGCCGGTCTACGTCACCTCGGGCATGGGCGAAAGCCGTGTGCCCTTGCGCTGGCTGGTGCCGCCGGTGATCGACATCATCGACCTGCGCTGAGCGCAGGCGGCAGCTGTGCGATCAGGCGATCAGCCCAGTTCGCTCAGGCCACCCATGACGTGGCTGAAGCCGGCATCCACATAGGTGATTTCGGCCGTCACGCCCGCGGACAGGTCCGACAGCATGAAGGCGGCCACGTTGCCCACGTCGTCGATGGTGACGTTGCGGCGCAGAGGGGCGTTCTGCTCGACCACGTCCAGGATCTTGCTGAAACCCTTGATGCCCGAGGCGGCCAGGGTCTTGATCGGGCCAGCCGAGATGCCGTTGGCACGGATGCCCTTGGGGCCCAGGCTGGCGGCGGTGTAGCGCACGCTGGCTTCCAGTGAGGCTTTGGCCAGGCCCATGGTGTTGTAGGCCGGCACGATCCGTTCGGCGCCCAGGTAGGTCAGGGCCAGCAGGGCGGCCTTGTCGTTCAGGTAGGGCAGGGCAGCCTTGGCCAGCGCCGGGAAGCTGTAGCTGGAGATGTCGTGCGCCACGCGGAAGCCTTCACGCGACAGGCCTTCCAGGAAATCACCGGCGATCGCCTCGCGGGGGGCGAAACCGATGGAGTGCACGAAGCCGTCGAACTTGGGCCAGGTCTTGGCCAGATCGGCAAACAGCGCCTCAATCTGCTCGTCGCTGCCCACGTCGCAGTCGAAAATCAGGGTCGAATCGAATTCCTTGGCAAATTCGGTGATCCGGTCCTTGAAACGCTCGCCCACGTAGCTGAAGGCCAGCTCGGCCCCCTCGCGCTTGCAGGCCTTGGCGATGCCGTAGGCGATGGAGCGGTTGGACAGCAGTCCGGTGATCAGCAGTCGTTTGCCGGCGAGAAATCCCATGAGGTCTCCAGGAGAGGATGGCTAAAACGGGGCGGATTGTGGCACGCGCATGGCCGTCCGCCTGAATTTGAGGGGTAAGTCTTGCTGCAGTGCATTCCTCAGGGTAAAATCCTGGATTGGCTCGCAAGGCTCTTTCCTTGGCATTGATTAATCAGGGTGTTGGAAGGCTTGCGGCACGTCTTGTGACACGTAGTTGTGTGGGCGGAGGAATCCAGCCCATTTTTTTTGCATTGGCGTTTCTTGATGTGTCAAGGGCGCCTGTTGGTTCTTCCCGGAAGTTGTTTCTGGGTGCGCAGCAGGGGCCTGATCGAATTGGCAAGGGTGCATGAACTGGTTGAAGGCTGTTGAAGACACGGTGACCGGCTTGGGTTACGAACTTGTGGACTGCGAACGCAGCCCGCAGGGCTTGCTGCGCGTGTACATCGACCGCCTCCCGGGTCAGGCCTACGATCTGCCCGGTGAGTTCGTCACTGTCGAAGACTGCGAAAAAGTCACCCGCCAGCTGCAGTACGCGCTGGAAGTGGCCAACACCGATTACGCCCGCCTGGAGGTCTCATCCCCCGGGCTCGACCGCCCCCTCAAGACCGAGGCGCACTACGCCCGTTTCGTCGGGACAGAGGTCGAAATCACGCTCAAGCTGGCCTTCCAGGGCCGCAAGAAATACAAAGGCGTGCTCGACGCCGTGCCCGCCCAGGGCGAAACGCCTGCCAGCTGGCAGATCGTCTTCAAGCAGGGCGAGGGCAAGACCGCCGTCGAGCAGGTGCTGGGATTCACGTTCGATGAAGTCCGCGAGGCCCGTCTGGTGCCCGTGATCGACTTCAAAGGACGCGGCCGTCGGGCGGCAACCCCGGCTGTCGATGACACTGCCGCCCCAGAGGTGCAGGAACTCGGAGATCAAAACAAATGAACCGTGAACTCTTGATGTTGGTGGACGCCATTTCGCGCGAGAAGAGCGTGGACCGCGATGTCGTCTTCGGCGCCGTCGAATCCGCTCTGGCCTCGGCCACCAAGAAGCTCTACAGCGGCGAGGTCGACATCCGCGTGTCCATCGACCGCGAGTCCGGCGTGTACGAAACCTTCCGTCGTTGGCACGTCGTGCCCAACGAGGCCGGCCTGCAGTTGCCCGACGCCGAGATCCTGCTGTTCGAAGCCGAAGAGCAGATCCCCGACATCGAAGTCGATGACTACATTGAAGAGTCCGTCGAATCCGTGCCCATCGGTCGCATCGGCGCCCAGGCTGCCAAGCAGGTCATCCTGCAGAAGATCCGTGACGCCGAGCGCGAGCAGCTGCTCAACGACTTCCTCGCCCGTGGCGAGAAGATCTTCGTGGGCACCGTCAAGCGTCTGGACAAGGGCGACATCATCGTCGAGTCGGGCCGTGTCGAAGGCCGCCTCAAGCGCACCGAGATGATCCCGAAGGAAAACCTCCGTTCGGGTGACCGCGTTCGCGCCTACATCGCTGGCATCGATTCCGCGGCCCGTGGCCCCCAGATCATGCTGTCGCGCAGCGCCCCTGATTTCATGATCGAGCTGTTCCGCCAGGAAGTGCCCGAGATCGAGCAGGGCCTGCTGGAGATCAAGAGCTGCGCCCGTGATTCCGGTTCGCGCGCAAAGATCGCCGTGCTGTCGCATGACAAGCGTGTCGATCCGATCGGCACCTGCGTGGGCGTGCGCGGTTCGCGCGTCACCGCCGTGACCAACGAACTGGCTGGCGAGCGCGTGGACATCGTGCTGTGGTCGGAAGACCCGGCCCAGTTCGTGATCGGCGCCCTGGCCCCGGCCAACGTGCAGTCCATCTTCGTCGATGAAGAGCAGCACGGCATGGACGTGGTGGTCGACGAGGAGAACCTCGCCATCGCCATCGGCCGTGGTGGCCAGAACGTGCGTCTGGCTTCCGAGCTGACGGGCTGGAAGATCAACATCATGACGGCCGAGGAATCGGCCGAGAAGCAAGAGGTCGAGTCCACCTCGATCCGCAAGCTGTTCGTCGAGAAACTGGATGTGGACGAAGAGGTCGCCGACATCCTGATCGCCGAAGGCTTTACCAGCCTGGAAGAAGTGGCCTACGTGCCGCTGCAGGAAATGCTGGAAATCGAAGCCTTCGACGAAGACACGGTCAACGAGCTGCGCACCCGCGCCAAGGACGCGCTCCTGACCATGGAAATCGCCAAGGAAGAAGAAGTCGAAGCGCTGTCCGAGAGCCTCAAGGGTCTGGAAGGTCTGACCCCTGAGCTCATCGCCAAGCTGGCTGAAGGTGGCATCCACACCCGCGACGATCTGGCCGATCTGGCCGTCGATGAGCTGGTCGATCTGACCGGCATCGACGACGAGCAGGCCAAAGCCTTGATCCTCAAGGCCCGCGAGCACTGGTTCGTCAACTGATCACACGCGCGCCCCACACTTCCCAAGACCTCGAACACCGCACAAAGCACATCGCAAGGATCAACACAATGGCCGTGACCACCGTCGCACAACTCGCCGCGGAGCTGAACCGCCCGGCTGCGACACTGCTGGAGCAGCTTCATTCGGCTGGCGTCCCCAAGGCGCAGCCCGATGACGTGCTCACGGAAGCCGACAAGGAACGTCTGCTCGATCACCTGCGCCAGTCGCACGGCTCTGCCGGCGCCGACCGCAAGAAGATCACGCTGACCCGCAAGTCGACGACCGAAATCAAGCAGGCCGACGCTTCGGGCAAGGCCCGCACCATCCAGGTCGAAGTGCGCAAGAAGCGTGTGTTCGTCAAGCGCGAAGACGGTGTCGATGAAGCGGCCGCCGCTGCCGAAGAAGCCGCCGATCTGCAGCGCCGCGAGGAAGAAGCCCGCGCCCAGGCCGAAGAGCTGCGCCGTCAGGAAGAAGCCCTGGCCGAGCAGCGCCGCCTGCGCGAAGAGCAGGAGCGTGCCGAGCGTGAAGCCGCCGCAGCCCGTGAGCGTGAAGCCCAGGCTGCCCGCGAAGCCGCCGAGCGCGCTGCCCGCGAAGCCGCTGAAAGCGCGCCCGCCGCTGATGGCGAAGCCGCCAAGGCCGAAGCCGCTGCCCGCCGTGCTGCCTCCCAGGCTGCCGCCCAGGCTGAGGCTGCTGCCCTGAACTCGGCCGCGCGCGCCTCCAAGCAGGCCCGTGCCGACGCCGCCGCTGCCGCCGCGCAAGGTGAAACCGTGGCTGTGGCCGCGCCGGCCGAGGCCGCTGCGCCAGCGCCCGCCGTGGCTGAAGCCTCCGCTGCTGCAGCGCCGGCACCTGCCCCCGCACCGGCTCCGGCCGTGCGCGTGGTCAAGGCTGCTGACATCGAAGCCGAAGAGCAAAAGCGTCTGGGTGACCTCGAGCGCCGTCGCAAGGCCGCCGAGGCCGAGGCAGCCGCCATCCGCGCGATGATGGCCGCCCCCAAGAAGGTGCTGACCGCCAAGAAGCCCGAAGTGGCGCCCAAGCCGGCCGATGCGGCCGCCGCGGGCATCAAGGGCACTATCCACAAGCCCAAGACGGCCGCTGGCGCCCCCGCGCCTGCTGGTGCCGCCAAGCCGGGCGACAAGAAGTCCGTCAAGTCCGAGAAGTTGTCCTCCAGCTGGGCCGACGACGCCAAGAAGCGTGGCGCACCCACGGCCAACAAGGGCCGCAACGATTCTGGCGCCGGCCGCAACAGCTGGAAAGCCCCGGGTGGCCGTGGTGGCCGTCGCGGTGGTGACCGTGGCGAAAGCTCGTCCAACTTCGTGGCGCCGACCGAGCCGCAGATCATCGAGGTGCATGTGCCCGAGACGATCTCCGTGGCCGATCTGGCGCACAAGATGTCGGTCAAGGCGTCCGAGGTCATCAAGCAGATGATGAAGCTGGGTCAGATGGTCACCATCAACCAGCAGCTGGACCAGGAAACGGCCATGATCCTCGTCGAGGAAATGGGCCACAAGGCGTTTGCCGCCAAGCTGGACGATCCGGATGCCTTCCTCGAGGAAGAGCACGAAGATCAGACCGCCGAGGCCCTGCCGCGTGCGCCGGTCGTGACCGTCATGGGTCACGTCGACCACGGCAAGACCTCGCTGCTGGACTACATACGCACCACGCGCGTCGCCTCTGGCGAAGCCGGCGGCATCACGCAGCACATCGGTGCCTACCACGTCGACACGCCGCGCGGCATGATCACCTTCCTGGACACCCCGGGTCACGAGGCCTTCACGGCCATGCGTGCTCGCGGTGCCAAGGCCACCGACCTGGTCATCCTGGTCGTGGCGGCGGATGACGGTGTCATGCCCCAGACGAAGGAAGCCATCCACCATGCCAAGGCGGCGGGTGTGCCCATCGTCGTGGCCATCAACAAGATCGACAAGCCGGGTGCCAACCCCGAGCGCGTCCGCCAGGAACTGGTCGCCGAAGAGGTCGTGCCGGAAGAATACGGCGGCGATTCGCCCTTCGTGCCCGTGTCGGCCAAGGTGGGTACCGGCATCGACGACCTGCTGGAGCAAGTGCTGCTGCAGGCCGAAGTGCTGGAACTCAAGGCGCCTGTCACCTCCATGGCCAAGGGCCTGGTGATCGAAGCCCGCCTGGACAAGGGCCGCGGCCCTGTGGCGACCGTGCTGGTGCAATCCGGTACGCTCAAGCGCGGTGACGTGGTGCTGGCTGGCTCCAGCTATGGCCGCGTGCGCGCCATGCTGGACGAGAACGGCAAGGCCGCCACCGAAGCCGGTCCTTCCATCCCGGTGGAGATCCAGGGCCTGACCGAGGTGCCGGGTGCCGGTGACGAGTTCATGGTGCTGGCCGACGAGCGCCGCGCCCGTGAAATCGCCACCTTCCGCCAAGGCAAGTACCGTGACGTCAAGCTGGCCAAGCAACAGGCCGCCAAGCTGGAGAACATGTTCGAGACCATGGGTCAGGGCGATGTCCAGACCCTGGGCCTGATCATCAAGGCCGACGTGCAAGGCTCGCAGGAAGCTCTGGCTGCCTCGCTGCTCAAGCTGTCGACCCCCGAGGTCAAGGTCCAGATCGTGCACGCCGCCGTTGGTGGCATCAGCGAGTCGGACGTCAACCTCAGCATCGCGTCGAAGGCCGTCATCATCGGCTTCAACACGCGTGCCGATGCCGGTGCGCGCAAGCTGGCCGAGCACAACGGCGTGGACATCCGCTACTACAACATCATCTACGACGCCGTGGATGAGGTGAAGGCAGCCATGTCCGGCATGCTGGCCCCCGAGCAGCGCGAGGAAGTCATCGGCTCCGCCGAGATCCGCCAGGTGTTCGTGGCCTCCAAGATCGGCACGATCGCGGGCTGTATGGTCACCGACGGTGTGGTGCGTCGCAGCGCCCGTCTGCGCCTGCTGCGCGAGAACGTCGTCATCTACACCGGCGAGCTCGAAGGCCTCAAGCGCTTCAAGGACGATGTCAAGGAAGTCAAGGAAGGCTTCGAGTGCGGCCTCAACATCAAGGGCTACAACGACATCAAGGAAGGCGACGTCCTCGAGTTCTTCGAAATCAAGGAAGTGGCCCGCACGCTGTAAACCACCGCGCAGGCTCCCCCACACAACCCCGCCTGCCAGCCGCAGGCGGGGTTTGTGCTTGAAAGAGCCAGCACCGTTTCACGGCAGGAAATCACCATGCGCCATAAACGCTCCACCCCCAACCGCAGCCTGCGCGTTTCGGACCAGATCCAGCGCGATGTGGCCGAGCTCATCCGCGAGCTCAAGGACCCGCGCATCGGCATGGTCACGATCAACAGCGTCGAGGTGACGCCCGATTACGCCCACGCCAAGGTGTTCTTCTCGTTGTTGATCGGCAAGCCCGACGAGTGCGAAGCCGCCCTGAACGAGGCCGCGGGTTTCCTGCGCAATGGCCTGTTCAAGCGTCTGCAGATCCACACCGTCCCGACGTTGCACTTCCATTTCGACCGCACCACCGAGCGCGCGGCGGAAATGAGCGCGCTGATCAACAAGGCCGTGGCCGACAAGGCCAAGGACGACTGACGCAGTTCACTGCTGCCAGTCGCTGTATCCCACCATGAACGCCACGACCGACACCCCGATCGCCCAGGTTGCTGCCCCGCAAGGCCGGCCCGCGCGCTTGCCGCGTCGGTCGCTGCACGGCGTGCTGTTGCTCGACAAGCCCCTGGGCTGGTCCAGCAACGATGCGCTGCAGAAGGTCAAGCGCCTGTTGCGCGCCGACAAGGCGGGCCACACCGGCACGCTCGATCCGCTGGCCACGGGCCTCTTGCCCCTGTGCTTCGGTGCGGCCACCAAGTTCTCGCAGGTGGCGCTCGATGCCGACAAGCGCTACACCGCCACCTTGAAGCTGGGCGAGCGCACCACCACGGGCGATGCCGAGGGCGAGGTCCTGAGCACGCGTCCTGTGGCCGCCAGCCGTGAGGCCATCGAGCAGGCCTGCGCCCGCTACACCGGCCCGATCGACCAGGTGCCGCCCATGCACTCGGCGCTCAAGCACCAGGGCAGGGCGTTGTACGAATACGCCCGCGAAGGCGTGCAGATCGAGCGCGAAGCGCGCCGCGTGACCATTCACGCCATCGACATCCTGGATTGGCACGATGACGTCCTGATGATCGACGTGCGTTGCTCCAAGGGCACCTACATCCGCACCCTGGCCGAGGACATCGGCGAGGCGCTGGGTTGTGGCGCCCACCTCACGGCCCTGCGCCGCACAGGCAGCGGCCTGGTGTCGCTCGACGGCGCCGTGACGCTGGATGCCTTGCTGGCGATGACCGAACCCGAGCGCGATGCCTTCCTGCAGCCGCTGGACGTGCTGGTGACGCACTGGCCCGACACGCTCTTGTCCGACGAGGACGCAGGGCGTTTCCTGACTGGCTTGCGCCGCCGCACCACCTTGCCCAACATGGAGGCCGTGCGCGTGTACGGTCACAACCCGGCCGCCACGCGTGACCAGCGCCCGCGCATCTTCCTGGGCAGTGCCCACGTGAAGGAGGGAGAACTGATTCCCTCCCGCCTGCTGAGCCCGCTGGAGGTGCAAGGCCAGATCGATGCCCCGCTTCCTGGGGCGCCGGCCGACGCAACTCCCGCCCGCTGATTCCCCTGGGTCGCCACAGCGGCCCGACATGATTCTCAAGAAACCGAGCCCTCCCATGAGCACCCAGATCCGCAACATCGCCATCATTGCCCACGTTGACCATGGCAAGACCACCATGGTTGACCAACTGCTGCGCCAGTCCGGCACCTTCGCCGACCACGAGAAGGTCGTCGACACCGTGATGGACAACAACGCCATCGAACGCGAGCGCGGCATCACCATCCTGGCCAAGAACTGCGCCGTGAGCTGGGAAGGCACGCACATCAACATCGTCGACACCCCGGGCCACGCGGACTTCGGCGGTGAAGTCGAACGCGCGCTGTCCATGGTGGACGGCGTGGTGCTGCTGATCGACGCGCAAGAGGGCCCGATGCCCCAGACGCGCTTCGTGACCAAGAAGGCGCTGGCCCTGGGCCTCAAGCCCATCGTGGTCGTCAACAAGGTGGACAAGCCTGGTGCCAAGCCCGACGCCGTCATCAACGCCGCGTTCGACCTGTTCGACAAGCTGGGTGCCACCGACGAGCAACTGGACTTCCCCGTGGTGTACGCCTCGGGCATCAATGGCTGGACCTCGCTGGAAGAAGGCACACCTGGCGAGCAGTGGGGCCCCGACATGTCGGCCCTGTTCAACACCGTGCTCAAGCACGTGCCGGCACAAAAGGGTGATCCCAATGCGCCGCTGCAATTGCAGATTTCTGCGCTCGATTTCTCCACCTTCGTGGGGCGCATCGGCGTGGGCCGCATCAGCCAGGGCCGCGCCAAGCCCGGCCAGGACGTGGTCGTGATGGAAGGCCCCGATGGCAAGAGCGTCAAGGGCCGCATCAACCAGGTGCTGACCTTCCAGGGCCTGGACCGCGTGCAGGTGACCGAAGCCGGCCCCGGTGAGATCGTGCTGATCAACGGCATCGAGGACATCGGCATCGGCGTGACCGTGACCGACCCCGCCAACCCCGCGCCGCTGCCCATGCTGAAGGTGGACGAGCCCACGCTGACCATGAACTTCTGCGTGAACACCTCGCCGCTGGCCGGCCGTGAAGGCAAGTTCGTGACCAGCCGCCAGATCTGGGACCGCCTGCAGAAGGAACTGCAGCACAACGTGGCCCTGCGCGTGAAGGAAACCGACGAAGACGGCATCTTCGAGGTCTGCGGCCGGGGCGAACTGCACCTGACCATCCTGCTGGAAAACATGCGCCGTGAAGGCTACGAGCTGGCCGTCTCCAAGCCCCGCGTGATGTTCAAGGACATCGACGGCGTCAAGAGCGAGCCGATGGAGCTGGTCACCGCCGACGTGGAAGAGCTTCACCAGGGTGGCGTGATGCAGGCCCTGGGCCTGCGCAAGGGCGAGATGATCAACATGGAGCCGGACGGCCGTGGCCGTGTGCGCCTGGAGTACCGCATCCCCGCCCGTGGCCTGATCGGTTTCAGCAACGAGTTCCTGAACCTGACGCGCGGCTCCGGCCTGATCTCGTCGATCTTCGACGGCTACGAAGCCCACAAGGGTGACATCGGCGGCCGCAAGAACGGCGTGCTGATCTCCATGGACGAAGGCGAAATCTTTACTTACGCCCTGGGCAAGCTGGACGACCGCGGTCGCATGTTCGTCAAGCCGAACGACCCGGTCTACGAAGGCATGATCGTCGGCATCCACAGCCGCGACAACGACCTGGTCGTGAACGCCACCCGCACCAAGCAGCTGACCAACTTCCGCGTGTCCGGCAAGGAAGACGCGATCAAGATCACGCCTCCGATCGACCTCACGCTGGAGTACGGCGTGGACTTCATCGACGACGACGAGCTGGTCGAGATCACGCCCAAGTCGGTGCGCCTGCGCAAGCGCCACCTGAAGGAACATGACCGCAAGCGCGCCTCGCGCGAATCCCAGGCCTGATCGGCTGATGGTTTCCCCCTGGGGCTCTGTCTGAGGAGTTTCCCGGGTTTTGGCTGATTCGGTGAATGAGTGGCCGGCGTGGCGAATGTCACGCCGGCCTTCGTTTTCTAGCATCCATGCATCTTTCAATGCATTTGGATCAGGAGACAAACTCATGGACAACAAGATGAATCGGCGCCTGTGGGGACAACGGGTTTTGGCAGTTGGCGGCCAGTTGGGTCTGGCCAGTGTGGCCATGCCCGGCAAGCTGCTGTCGATGGCGGCAGCGCCCACGGTGGGCATGCTGGCCGGCATGATGACCGACGAGGCCTACGCGGCCCAGGCCAACGAGCATGTGCCCAACCTGGTGGTGGGCTCCGGTTACGGCGGTGCCGTCACTGCGCTGCGTCTGGCTCAGGCTGGTCAACCCGTCACCGTGCTGGAGATGGGCCGCCTGTGGAACACCCCGGGCAAGGACGGCAAGATCTTCTGCAAGCCGTTCTCGCCTGACGACCGCGCCATGTGGTTCAAGGACCGCATCACGGCCGTGTTCTCCACCGTGTTCGGCATCATTCCCGTCAGCAGCCTGCTGAAGGTGCCCGTGTCGGCCGGCATCCTGGATGTGGTGTCTTCGCCGAACATGGAGGTCTACCTGGGCCGCGGCGTGGGCGGTGGTTCGCTGGTGAACCTGGCCATGCTGATCACGCCGTACCGCCAGACGCTGCAGCGCATCCTGCCTTCCAGCATCGACATCAACGAGCTCTACAACGTCTACTACCCGCGTGCGCTCAAGGGCCTGGGTGCCAACATGATCCGCCCGGCCTACTACCAGGCCAGCGCCTATCACAAGTACGCCCGCGTGGCCTGCGCGCAGGCTGCGAAGGCGGGCTTCCAGTGGCGCACGCTGGATTCGGGCTACGACATGGCCTACATGGAGCAGGAAGAAGCCGGCTTGGTGCCCAAGTCGGCGCTGGGCAGCGAAGGCGGCTTCGGCAACAACTACGGCAAGAAGAGCCTGGACAAGACCTACCTGGCCGAGGCCGTGGGCACGGGCCTGGTGCGCATCCAGCCGTTGACCGAAGTCACGTCCATCACGCAGGCCAGCGACGGCCGCTATGTGGTGTCCACCAAGCAGATCGATGTGTCCGGCACCGTGCTGGCCACGCGCACCATCAGCTGCGACCGGCTCTTCCTGGGCGGCGGCTCCATGGGCACCACGCAGCTGCTGGTCAAGGCCCGCGCCACCGGCACGCTGCCCAAGCTCAATGAACACGTGGGCACGCGCTGGAGCTCCAACGGCGAGATCTTCTCGGTGCGCAACGTGTTCACGTCGACGGGCGCCAAGACCTCGGTGCTGCCGGCCACCGGCATCGATGCCTACGACCACCGCGGCAACCAGGTCTACTCGATGAACATCGCCATGCCGCTGGGCATCGACACCTTCACCACGGCGCACATCACGATGACGCAGACGCCGGAGCTGGGGCGCTTCAACTACGACGCGCAAAAGCAGCAGGCGGTGCTGCAGTGGTCCAACACGGCCAAGGACGAGCCGGTCACCAGCGCCCGCTCGGTGTACGACAAGATCAACAAGGTCAACGGCTCCACCTACAGCAAGGCCTGGTTCGGTGGCAAGACGGTGGGCGACAACGCCACCTACCACCCGCTGGGCGGCGTGCCGCTGGGCCTGGCCACGGACGACATCGGCCAGGTCAAGAACTACCCGGGCCTGTACGTGATGGATTCGTCGCTGTTCCCCGATTCGCTGGTGGCCAACCCGGCTCTGTCGACGGCTGCGTTCGCAGAGCGGAACATCGAGCGCATCATCGCGCGGATCTGAGCGATTTAGGCGGCGGCCAGCCCCCTGGCCGTCGCACGATGTCCCCCCGTTTGGGCTATCCTCCTGCCAGCCATCCGGGCGGGCTGCTGCGTCCGGCACCACACTGCAGTACGGAGCGCGATGACATCGAACAGCTTGATCCAGACCGAGGTCATCGGGGGCCTGGGCATCATCACCCTGGACCGCGCCAAGGCGCTCAACGCGCTGACCCTGTCCATGGTGCGCAGCCTGCATGGCCAGTTGCTGGCCTGGGCTGACGACAAGGCCGTGCACGGCGTGCTGCTGCGCGGCTCGGCCCGCGCACCTGTTGAAGGCAAGCCTTCGGCCACGCACTTCTGCGCTGGCGGTGACATCCGCTTCATGCACGAGGCCGCCACCACGGGCGACTTGTCCATCGACGACTTCTTCACCGAAGAGTACGCGCTCGACCACCTGATCCATGTCTACCCCAAGCCCTTCGTGGCCTGGATGGAAGGCATCACCATGGGCGGCGGCATGGGCCTGGCCCAGGGCTGTTCGCTGCGCGTGGTGACGGAAACCGTGCGCATGGCCATGCCCGAGACGCGCATTGGCCTGTTCCCCGACGTGGCCGGTGGCTACTTCCTGTCGCGCTGCAAGGGCCATGTGGGCGAGTACCTGGGCGTGGTCGGCCCGCACATCAACGCGGGCGATGCGCTGGCCCTGGGCCTGGCCGACATGCAGGCCGAAGCCGCCAGCCTGGGCGAGCTGCTCGACGGGCTGAAAGCCAGCCCTGTTGAGAGCGGCGCCGAACTCACCGAACGCCTCTGCGCCCACGCGGCGGCCCATCCGGCGCCAGGTTTGCACGCCCCCACGCTGGCCGGGCTGCATGCGCAGATCGACAAGCACTTCTCGCTGCCCGACGTGGCCGCGATCACCGCCTCGCTGCAGGCGGACGACAGCGACTGGGCCCGCCACACCCTGGCGCAGATGGCCGGCCACTCGCCATTGATGATGTGCGTCACGCTTGAGCAGATTCGTCGTGCGCGCGGCATGGCCCTGGCCGATGAATTCCGCATGGAACGTGATATGGTCCGCCACTGCTTCAACCTGCGCAAGGACGCGGCCAGCGAGACGGTGGAGGGCGTGCGCGCCCTGGCGGTCGACAAGGACCACCAGCCCCGCTGGAGCCCGGCCACACTGGCCGAGGTCACGCCCGAGATGGTGCAGGCTTTCTTCGATCCGGTCTGGCCGGCGCACGCCCACCCGCTGCGTGATCTGAAGGACGCCTGATCCACCTGACGCGCAGGCGCTTCATGCCTTGAGTTTCCCTGCCGCCTGCTGCTGTCTGTTGTTTCCCGATGAGCGCCCTGATCGATCCCAAGACCGGCCTGAGCCCCTGGCGCGCCTGCGTGGCGCCCATGCTCGACTGGACTGACACTCACTGTCGCTATTTTCACCGTCAGCTCAGCCAGCACGCGCGCCTGTACACCGAGATGCTGACCACCGGTGCGCTGGTGCACGGCAAGATGCTCCGCTTTCTGGACTACAACGAGTCCGAGCACCCGGTGGCCCTGCAACTGGGCGGCAGCGAGCCGGCCGACCTGGCAGAGTGCGCCAAGCTGGCCTTGGCGCGTGGCTATGACGAAGTCAACCTGAACTGCGGCTGCCCCAGCGAGCGCGTGCAGCGTGGCGCTTTCGGGGCCTGCCTGATGAACGAGGCTACGCTGGTGGCCGATTGCATCAAGGCCATGATGGACGCCACGGGCAATGACCCGCGCATGCCCATCACCGTCAAGCACCGCATTGGCATCGACAAGATCGAAAGCTACGACTTCGTGCGCGATTTCGTTGGCACCATCGCCGACGTGGGCTGCCAAGTGTTCATCGTGCACGCGCGCAATGCCTGGCTCAAGGGCCTGAGCCCGAAAGAGAACCGTGACATCCCCCCGTTGCGCTACGAGTTCGTGCACCGTCTCAAGCAGGATTTCCCGCACCTGATCATCGTGCTCAACGGCGGCTTGGCCGACAACGATCAGGCGTTGGCGCAGTTGCAGCCGGGCGCCGTGATCGACGGTGTGGCGCTGGACGGCGTGATGCTGGGCCGTGCGGCGTACCACACGCCCTGGCTGCTGGCCGAGTGGGATGAGCGTTTCTTCAACCAGCCCGCGCGCACGGATGCCCCTACGCGCGAGCAGGTCGAGGCCGCGATCGCCGCCTATGCGGATGCCGAGGTCGAGCGCACGCGCGGCTGGCCGCATGGCGAGGTGCGCTGGCCTCAGGTGATGCGCCATGTGCTGGGCCTGTACAGCGGCCTGCCCGGCGCACGTCGCTGGCGCCAGGTGTGGTCCGACCACAAGCTCAAGCACCACACGGCGGCAGAAGTCATGCAGATGGCCCACCAGCGGCCGGCCTGAGTTCGTCCAAGGCACCCCCAACAGGGTGGGAGCGATCAGGCATCGCACGGTGCCATAATCCCCGCGCACAACGACATCGCGACACCAGGGAGGTGGGATGGCAAACCTGCGCACCGTGGAACTCAAGGCCTTTGTGCCAGCCAAGGATTTCGAGCAGTCCAAGCGCTTCTACCAGGACATCGGTTTCACGATGGCCTCGGACAGCGATGGCATCGGCTACTTCCACCACGAGAACGTCAGTTTCCTGCTGCAGCAGTTCTACGTGAAGGAACTGGCCGAGAACCTGATGATGCACCTGCTGGTCGAGGACGTGGATGCCTGGCACGCCCGCCTGCAACGGGCCGATATCGCTGGCCGCTACGGCGTGAAGCTGACACCGATCGAGGCGCGGCCCTGGCGCATGCGTGATTTCATCCTGTTCGATCCTTCCGGCGTGCTCTGGCGCATCGCCCAGAACACGGACTGAACCCCGAAACGGGTCAGCCCAGTTGTCGAGCCGCGTCGCTGTTCCGTGTTTGCGCCGATCTTTCCAAACAACACATGACCATCAAGTATCTCACCTCGTTTTCGCTGGTGGCCCTGGCTTGCCTGGCCACCTCTGCCATCGCGCAACCGGCATCACAGCCTGCTGACAGCGCAGCCGCACCTGAGGCCGCGGCATCAACGCGGGCCACACCTGCCAGCAGCGCATCGCAGCCGACACGGGCCTACATCAACCAGGCGGGGGATGCCGTCATCGCGCCCCTGGGTGACCTGAACCTGATGCGCGCCAAGATCCCCGATGCGTTGAAGGAAGCGCTGGTGTCGCCCTATGCCGAGCCGCCCGCGCGCGAATGCGCTGCTCTGACCGAGCGCATTCAGGCGCTCGATGCCGCGTTGGGCGCCGATCTGGACGCCCCAAAGACCGGCAATGAGGCCAGCCTGCTGGACCAGGCGGGCAAGGCGTCCATCAATATGATCAGCGACACCACCACCGGCATCGTGCCTTTCCGCGGCTGGGTGCGTCGCCTGACGGGCGCAGAGCGCCACTCCAAGCGCGTGGCGGCGGCCATCACGGCCGGCTCGCTGCGCCGTGCTTACCTGAAGGGCTATGCCCGTGCGCAAGGTTGCCCTGCCACGGCGCCGGCTGTAGCAGCACCGGCGGCGAAAGCCGCGAGCGCGGCGTCGGCGGCATCGGCGCCTTGATGATGGATGAGGGGCAGGGCGCCGGGCCTCAAGCCCTGGCGCCTTGACTGAGCCCCGATCAGGCCTCGGTCAGGCGCCCCAGCCCGCTGTTCACCGCCCACAGCCCTTGCTGCAGGTGCTCGTTGGTGTCCAACTGCATCTCGAAGCTGAAGAAGCGGTTGCGCCCCTGCACCTTGGCGGCGTAGAGCGCTTCGTCGGCGCGCATGATCAGGCTCTGCACGGTGGTGTCGTCGTCCGGCATCACGGTGGTGATGCCGCCTGATAGCGTCACGTGCTCGGAGACGGGTGAATCAGGGTGCGGCAGGCCGCGTGTGCGCACCAGGCTCTGCAGCGCACGCGCGAAAGTCATGGCGCCAGCCTTGGGCGTGTTGGGCAGGATGATGCCGAACTCTTCGCCGCCATAGCGGGCCACGAAGTCGGTCGGGCGCCGGCAGACCAGGCGCATCAGGCGCGCGATGTTCTGCAGGCACTGGTCACCTTCGACGTGGCCAATGCTGTCGTTGAAGCGCTTGAAGTGGTCCACGTCGCACAGGATCAGTGTGAGCGGCTTGTGCTCGCGCCGGCACTGGCCCAACTGGGTGTGCAGGCGCTCGTTGAAGCTGCGGCGGTTGCCCAGGCCGGTCAGGTCGTCATGGAAGCTCAGGTGCGACAGTCGCTCGTTGGCGGCGCGCAACTCTTCCGTGGCGGCGATCAACTGGTTGCGCATGTGCAGCAGGCGGTGCATGGCATGCAGCTTGGCGCGCAGCACCACGGGCGAGATTGGCTTGATCAGGTAGTCGTCACCGCCGGCCTCGATGCCTTCCCAGAGGCTGAGCTCATGCTCCTGGCCGGAGACGAAAATGATCGGTGTCCAACGGCTGCCTTCGGCATCGCGCACCTGGCGGGCCAGCCAATAGCCGTCTTCGCCGCCGGGCAGGCCGACGTCGACCAGCACGAGGTCCGGGCGCTGTGTCTGGAACAGGGTGAGGGCTTCACGAGCCGTGCTCGCCTCAAGCACGCGGTGGCCCAGTTGGCTGAGCGCTTGACCCAGTCCAGACTGCGAACCCTGCTGGTCTTCTGCCAGCAAAATGGTCATCGAGGCGTCCTGCATTCAGTGTGTTCTCCCTCTCGAATCACCACCGTACCATGCGCCACTCGGCCCATGGAATGCCATGTTTTAGGTGGTGTGCGCGAGATTGTCGCAAATGTGCTGCAGTGCACAAAAAAAGGCCACCGCAGGGTGGCCTTTTCTCATCATGGGAAATTAACGCTCACACGCGCTTCTTGTATTCGTGCGTGCGGGTGTCGATTTCGATCTTGTCGCCCGATTCCACGAACAGGGGCACGGGGATCTCGAAGCCGGTGCCGACCACGCGGGCGGGCTTCATGACCTTGCCGGAGGTGTCGCCCTTGACGGCGGGCTCGGTCTCGATTTCGCGCACGATGGTGGTGGGCAGTTCGACCGAGATGGCCTTGCCGTCGTAGAACACCACTTCGGCTTCCATGCCGTCTTGCAGGTAGTTGATCGCGTCGCCCATGTTTTCGGCTTCGATCTCGAACTGGTTGTACTCGGCGTCCATGAAGGCGTACATGGGGTCGGCGAAGTAGGAGTAGGTGCACTCCTTCTTGTCCAGCACGATCTGGTCCATCTTGTCGTCGGCCTTGAAGACCAGTTCGGCGCCAGCGCCGTTCAGCAGGTTCTTCATCTTGATGCGCACGGTGGCGGCGCCACGGCCACCACGGCTGTATTCGGTCTTGAGGACGACCATCGGGTCCTTGCCCTGCATGATCACGTTGCCGGCGCGGATTTCTTGAGCGAGTTTCATGGGTGGGTTCCCGAAAGCATAGGTTTGGCGCACCAAAAGTGCGAACAGCCTTCGATTTTAACCCGGCGCGGTGACGAATTGAAGTAGTTGGGTCACCAAGTCGGGCTGACGCGCTAATTCCTCGCGGGATTGCAGGCTCTGCGTCTGCCAGAGCGCCCAGGCGGGGGGCGGCCAGAGCGCGTCCAGGGCGTTCAAGCCGGCGCCTGGTGTGGGCAGGCCGTTCCAGGCGCGCCACAGCGTCTGCACATCGGTGGCAAGGGCTGGGGGCCACGACGCCATCCAGCGGTCCATGAAGGCTTGCAGCTTGCCCTCGTGCACGCCGTCGTCCTGCGGGTAGATGTGCCAGACGTGTGGGCGGCCGGCCCACAGGGCACGCACGGCGGAATCCTCACCTCGCACGACGTTCATGTCGCAGGCCCACAGCAGGGTGTCGTAGGCCGGTTGGGGCAGGTAGGGCAGTGGGTGCAGGCGCAGGCCCTCGGGGGCGGTTGGCAAGGCCTGGGCTTCCCGCGTTGCGGCGCCTGGGGTCAGCAGCACATGCGTGTTGACCGGGCCCGAGGCCTGCGACAACTGGCCAAGCTGCCGCAACAGGGCCTGTACAGGTGCGCCCGGATAGCAGAACACCGAGACCACACGCTCACCAGGTTGCCAGGGCACGCCCAAGGTTGCGAGTGCCTGGGCGCGTGCCGCGGTGTTGTCTTGAATGGCATCACGCGGGCCGGCCAGCCCCGGCTCCTGCAGCAACCCGCCGGTGCGCCCGGTGAAGCCAGGGTAGAAAAAGTGCTTGAGCAGCCCGGCACCGGGCCCGCTGAACACCGGCGAGCGCAGGCCATGACTGCGCTCCACATAGCTTTCCGCGCTCAGGTATTCGAGGTTGATCCAGTGGGGCGGGGCAGGGCGCTGCATGCGGGCCAGGATGCCGGCGGGCACGTCACAGCCGAAGGCCTCAATGACCACGTCGCCGGGTTCTGGCCAGGCTTGGGATGGCGACGCATCGCTGGCAGGCCAGTCCAGCACGGTGATGCCGGGGTGCCCCGGGCCCTCAGGCGCGGCTTCCGGTGCCATCCAGTGCAGGGCCGCGGCATCGTCCAGCCACAGGCGCACGGTGTGCCCGCGCGCGGCCAGGTCGCGTGACAGCCGCCAGCACACCCCCAGGTCGCCGTGGTTGTCGATGACCTTGCAGAAGATGTCCCAGCGCATGGCTGGATTATCCTCGCGGCCATGACCCAGGTCTCCGCCAGCGACGGCATGCCCGCCGACGCACCCGATTCTCTGCCCGACGCCCAGCCCGATGCACCACCAGTGGACAACCGCGAGGCCATCTGGGAGCGCCTGCTCGGCGAGGTCGCCGCGCTGCCCGGCCTGCCCGGCGTCTACCGCTACTTCGATGCCCAGGGCGAGGTGCTCTACGTCGGCAAGGCGCGCGACCTGAAGAAGCGTGTCTCCAGCTATTTCCAGAAGAACCACGGCGGCACGCGCATCGGGCACATGGTCTCGCGCATTTCGCGCATGGAGACCACCGTGGTGCGCAGCGAGGCCGAGGCCCTGCTGCTGGAAAACAACCTGATCAAGATGCTGAAGCCGCGCTTCAACATCCTGTTCCGCGACGACAAGAGCTACCCCTACCTGAAGATCGCCTCGCACGAGTTCCCGCGCCTGGCCTACTACCGGGGCGGCGTCGACAAGAAGCACCGCTACTTCGGGCCGTACCCGAACGCCTGGGCGGTGAAGGAAACGATTCAGTTGTTGCAGAAGGTGTTCCTGCTGCGCACCTGCGAAGACGCCGTCTTCAACCACCGCACGCGCCCCTGCCTGCTTTACCAGATCAAGCGCTGCAGCGGCCCCTGCGTCAACTTCATCACCCCTGATGATTACCGCCGTGACGTGGGCCAGGCCGAACGCTTCCTGCTGGGCGAGCAGCAGGAGGTGCTCGACATCATGCAGGCGCAGATGATGGAACACGCTGACCGGCTGGAGTTCGAGAAGGCGGCCGAGATTCGCAACCAGATCGCGGCCCTGTCCAAGGTGCTGCACCAGCAGTCGGTGGACACGGGGCTTGAGAAAGACGTGGACATCCTGGCCGTGCGCGTGGAAGGCGGCCGCGCCTGCGTGAACCTGGCCATGGTGCGTGGTGGCCGCCACCTGGGTGACCGTGCCCACTTCCCCGTGCACGTGCAGGACCACGTGCTGGCCCCCGATGAAGCCGCCGCGCTGGACGAGGCCCACGCCACCCCGGCCGACCTGGCCCTGGCCACCGAGGTGCGTGTGCTGGAGGCCTTCATGGCCCAACACTACCTGGATGGCGGCGCGCCAGCCCTGCTGGTGCTCAGCCATGCGGTGGACCCGGCCCTGGTGGAGGCCTTGTCCCAGCAGGCCGGGCGCCGCATCAATGTGGTCAGCCAGCCGCGCGAAGAGCGCCGTGCCTGGCTAGACATGGCGCTCAAGGGCGCCGAACTGGCCCTGAGCCGCCTGCTCAGCGAGGAGGGCTCGCAGCAGTCACGCACCCGTGCCCTGGTCGAGGCACTTGACCTGGCCGTGGACGCGCAGGCCGAGGGCGATGCCCTGGCCACCCTGCGCATGGAATGCTTCGACATCAGCCACACCGCGGGCGAGGCCACGCAGGCCTCCTGCGTCGTCTACGAAGGGCACAAGATGCAGCCCTCGCAATACCGGCGCTACAACATCAACGACATCACCGGCGGCGACGACTATGCCGCGATGAAGCAGGTGCTGTTGCGCCGCTACGGTGGTGGCAAGCTCGAACGCATGCCTGATCTGGTGCTGATCGATGGCGGCAAGGGGCAGGTGGCCATGGCCCGCGAGGTGTTCGAATCGCTGGGCCTGGACCTGTCCCTGCTGGTGGGCGTGGAGAAGGGCGAGGGCCGCAAGGTGGGCCTGGAAGAGCTGGTCTTCGCCGATGGCCGCCCCAAGCTGCAACTGGCGCCCAGTTCCGCCGCGCTGATGCTGGTGGCGCAGATCCGTGACGAGGCGCACCGCTTCGCCATCACCGGCATGCGCGCCAAGCGTGCCAGCGTGCGCACCGGTGGCAGCAAGCTGGAAGACATCCCTGGCGTGGGCCCCAAGCGCCGGGCAAAATTGCTGCAACGCTTCGGTGGCGTGCGCGGCGTGGCCCAGGCCAGCGTCGATGACCTGGCCTCCGTCGATGGCATCTCACAAGAACTGGCCGAGGAGATCTACCGTGCCCTTCGCTGACAAACTTGCCGGATCGCAAGATGTCGCCCGCCGCCACACCCGCTTGGGGCGCTGGCTGCGCGGCCTGTTCGGCGCCAGCCTGGCGGTGGCCGCGACCGGTTGCGACACCCTGAACACCGGTCGCTCCGACACCGCCCCGGGCGGCACGCCCACCAGCAGCTCGGCCAATGCGCAGGTCGACCGCGAGGCCGCCAAGGATGGCCTGGGCCAGGCCCGCACGTTGGGCGCGCCCACCCCATCACGCAGCATGGCCGAGGTGCGCCAGCAGGCTGCCCGCCGCCTGGTGGCCGCCAACCCGCAAGGCACCTACACCGGCAAGCCGCCCGACATCCTGCTGGCCATCCCCGTGCTCACCATCGAGCTCAACGCCGATGGCTCCATCCGCCGCATCGAGGTGATGCGCTACCCGCGTCAGGCCAAGGACACGGTCGACACGGCCATCGCCGCCGTGCGCCGCGCTGCACCGTTCGGTGATGTCTCTCGGCTGCCCAAACCCTGGAAGTTCAACGAGACCTTCCTTTTCAACGACCAGCGAAAGTTCAAGCCGATGACGCTGGACCGCTGAGCGCGGACCGCCGCTTGCAGGCACAATCCCGGGATGTTCTGGAATTTGCCCACATTGCTCACCTGGGCGCGGATCGTGGCGATCCCGCTGATCGTGGGTTTGTTCTACCTGCCGCTCCCCTCGGCCGACATCAACCTGTGGGCCTGCGGCCTGTTCGCCGTGGTGGCCTTCACCGACTGGCTCGATGGCTGGCTGGCGCGCAAGCTCAACCAGACCTCGTCCTTCGGCGCCTTCTTGGATCCGGTGGCCGACAAGTTCCTGGTCTGTGCCTCGCTGCTGATCCTGCTGGAGCTGGGGCGGGTCAACGCCGTGGTCGCGCTCATCATCATCGGTCGCGAGATCGCGATCTCGGCGCTGCGTGAATGGATGGCGCAGATCGGCGCCTCGCGCAGCGTGGCGGTGCACATGCTGGGCAAGCTCAAGACCGCCGCCCAGATGGTCGCCATCATGCTGCTGCTGTACGACGGCGATTTCGGCTTTCTGCACATCCATGCGCGCACTGTCGGCACCTGGCTGATCTACATCGCCTGCGGCCTGACGATCTGGTCGATGGCCTACTACCTCAAGCGCTCCATTCCGGACATCGTGGCCAAGGCCAAGTAAGGCAGGGCGGCCACAGACAGAATGTGCGCCGCATGTCAAGCGTGCATCCACGGCCTTGAGGTGCTGGGGGTGCCCAAAGATTGAGCATAGAATGGTTCGGCAGGGCGGGGTTCTCCCGTTGGTCTCGCGCATGGCGCCCGATCACATATATCCGGCGCCGCGAAGACATCACCAGGCTCGTTTTTTGGCACCTTCCAGAGGGGATTTTTCGTGAACAAGTCCGAGTTGATTGATCACATTGCCAAGCAGGCTGATATTTCCAAGGCTGCTGCTGGCCGCGCACTCGAGGCCGTGATCGGCGGCGTACGCACCACCCTGAAAAAAGGCGGCACCGTGTCGCTGGTGGGCTTTGGCACGTTCGCCGTCACCACGCGTGCGGCACGCACCGGCCGCAACCCGCGCACCGGTGAAACCATCAAAATCAAGAAGGCCAAGCTGCCGAAATTCCGGCCGGGCAAGGCTCTCAAGGATGCTTTGAACTAAAATACAAAGCTTTCCTCAAACTGCCGGGTGCTTAGCTCAGTTGGTAGAGCGGCGCCCTTACAAGGCGTAGGTCGGGGGTTCGAACCCCTCAGCACCCACCACACGGCAGTACGCGACGAACGTGTCAGACGCTTGAGTCAGACGTTGCAAAGGCGGACCTCGGTTCGCCTTTGTTCTGTTGGGCACCATGCCCATAACAACAGGTGCGGCCCAGGGCCAAGCACCAGGCTTTCACAGGACCTCAAAGGCCCGCGATGTTCGATTTTGTCCGCAAGTACACCAAGCTCTTCCAGATCATCCTGGTCGTGCTGATCTTGCCCTCCTTCATCCTGGTGGGGGTGCAAAGTTTCGACAACCCGTCAGGCGATGTCGTGGCCAAGGTCGGCCGCCAGAAGATCTCGCAGGCCGAACTGGACAACGCTGTTCGCACCATGGCCGATCGCGTGCGCTCGCAGCAGCCCGAGACGGATGCCGCCCAGTTCGACGCGCCCGAGTTCAAGCAGCGCGCTCTTGATGCCCTGGTGCACGACTACACCATCAGCGCTGCAGCCTACGATCAGCGCGTGCGCGCCTCTGATGCGCGCCTGCAGCGCATCTTCGCCACCTCGCCTGATTTCGCGCCGTTCCGCAACGCCAACGGCACGATCAATACCCAGTTGCTCGAAGCCCAAGGTATCTCCTCGGCGCAGTTCGCTGAGCGCCTGCGCCAGCAGATCACCACCAGTCAGGTGGTTGGCGGCGTTGAAGGCACGGGCACCGTCTCCAAGACGGCCAACCGCCTGGCGGTCGAGGCCTTGTTCCAGGTGCGTGATGTGCAGTGGCGCAAATTCGAGCCCAAGGACTACGCAGCTCAACTCAACCCCAGCGTGGAGCAACTGCGCAAGTTCTACGACGAGCCTGCCATGGCCTCGGTGTTCCGCGAGCCCGAACACGCTGACGTGCAGTACGTGCTGCTGGACCTGGACAGCCTGAAATCCCGCGTGACGGTTTCTGAAGATGATCTGCGCGCTTCCTACAAGCAGAACATCGTCAACTACACGCAGCCCGAAGAGCGCCGCGCCAGCCACATCCTGATCAAGGCCGAGAAGAGCGCCTCGGCCGCCGAGCGTCAGGCTGCCAAGGCCAAGGCCGAGAAGCTGCTGGCCGAGCTCAAGAAGAGCCCCGCCCAGTTCGCCGAACTGGCGCGCAAGAACTCGGAAGACCCGGGCTCTGCCGCCAACGGGGGCGACCTGGAGTTCTTCGGCCGTGGCGCCATGACCAAGCCCTTCGAAGATGCCGTGTTCTCGCTCAAGAAGGGCCAGATCAGCGATGTGGTCGAGTCCGATTTCGGCTTCCACGTCATCGAAGTAACCGATGTGCGCGGCGGTCAGGCACAGCCCTTCGAGGCCGTGCGTGCACAGATCGAAGACGACGCCCGCAAGCAGCTGGCCCAGCGCCTGTACGCAGACGCGGCTGACAAGTTCACCAACACCGTCTACGAGCAGGCCGATAGCCTCAAGCCCGTGGCCGATGAACTCAAGCTGCAGGTACAAAGCGCTTCCAACGTGCTGCGCAACCCTGGTGCCAAGGATCAGGGCGTGCTGGGCAACACCCGCCTGCTGCAGGCCCTGTTCGATCCGGCTAACCGCAGCAAGAACCGCAACACCGAAGCCATCGAAGTGGGCCCCAGCAAGCTGATCTCGGCCCGCATCGTGAAGTACTACCCCGATGCCAAGCCGCCGTTCGAGCAGGTGGAAGCCAAGGTGCGTGAGCGCTGGATCGCCCGCGAAGCCACCGCTGCAGCCCGCAAGGATGCCGAGCAGAAGCTGGCCGCCTGGAAGCAAACGCCCGACAAGGCCGACCTGCCTGCCTCGGTGCAGATGTCGCGCCGCCTGGTGTTCTCGCAGCCGCCGGCCGTGCTGGATGCCGCCCTGCGCATCCCCGAAAAGCAACTGCCGGCCTGGCAGGTGGTGGATCTGGGTGATGAGGGGGTCGCGCTGATCAAGGTCAACAAGGTGCTGCCGCTGCAGATCGTGCCGGAAGAAGAGAAGGCCACCCAGGCGCAGTTCACCAACTACTGGGCCCGCGCCGAGGCCGAGGCCTATCTGCGTGCCCTGCAGCGCGAGTACAAGGTCAAGATCCTCAAGCCTCAGCGGGCTGAGGCAACCAAGGCAGAGGGAAAATCCGCCGCGGGCGGTTGAACGATCCGAAAGCGCGCTATACTCTTGGTCTTTCGATGGTGGCTGTAGCTCAGTTGGTAGAGTCCCAGATTGTGATTCTGGTTGTCGTGGGTTCGAGTCCCATCAGCCACCCCACCCGTCTTCCAAGTCTGCGCTAAGTGCTTGATTCTTCTAGGGATAGAAGCAAAATCAAGCACTTAGCTTCAGCGATATAACTGCACTTGCTACACAGCCTGCTACACACAAACGTGTTACAGGCTCCATGAAACAAGTCGCAGAACATCTCTTCTCTCGCGGAAAATCCGGCAAGCTCTATTGCCGCGTACGCGTCCCCAAAAAGCTCCGCAGTGCCTACGGGCAAACCGCTGAAATCCTGCGGTCGCTTGGCACGTCCGACGTTGCCGAAGGCAGGCGTCGGCTCGTCGTTGAGCTCGCAAACATCTACAAAGATTTCGACCTGAAGCAGCAGCGCCTGCTCGCTCACGAGACGAAACGCTTGCAGCGTTCGGCCCAGCGTCTGTCCTCACTATCGGGTAAGCAAGTCGAGGCCCTTGCCCAAACTTGGGTTTCGTTAAACAAGAATTGATATTTTTGTCGGCAGCCCAGATGACGTCACTTGGTGTCAGCCCGGGGGCGCGGGCTGCATGGTTCGGTCCTGCCATGAAAAAAAGGGGCCGCTGTGAAGCGGCCCTTGCGTGTGCTGGTTAGCTCGTGGCTCAGAGCGGTCTGGTGCCTTGGCTGGCTGGCGCTGCTGAAGCCTGAGCCGGCGCGGGCTCACCCCAACTGCCGCCCAGCGCCCGGATCAGCCCCACCGTCGTGGAGGCCCAGGCACCGCGTACCTGCACGGCCTGGCGCTCGATCGCGAGCAGGCTACGCTGGGTGTCGATCAGCGTGAGGTAGCTGTCTTCGCCCGCGCGGTAGCGCTTGTCGGCCAGCTCGGCCGAGCGGCGCGCAGCCAACAGGGCTTCATCGAGCGACTCGGTCTGGCCGCGCACGGCGCTCAGGCCCGAGAGCTTGTCCTCGACATCGCCGAAGGCTGCCAGCACGGTCTGGCGGTAGCTGGCCACCGATTCGTCCAGCGCGGCCTCGGCCCGCGTGATGTTGGCCTTGTTGCGGCCGCCATCGAACAGGGGCATGGACAGCACGGCGTTGACCAGCCAGGCGCGGGCGCTCCAGTCGAACAGATCACGCAGTTCGTACGAGGCGTTGCCGCCATTGGCCGTCAGCATCAGGGCCGGGAACACGGCCGAGCGGGCTTGCCCCACGCGGGCGGTGGCCGCCATCAGCTGAGCCTGGGCGGCTGCCACGTCGGGGCGTCGCTCCAGCAGGGCCGAGGGCAGGCCGGCGGGTACCACCGGCACCTTGGCTTCCACCGTCAAGGGCTTGGGCGTCAGGTCGAAGTTGGCCGGGGCCTTGCCCAGCAGCAAGGCCAGTGCGTGCTCCACCTGGGCACGCTGGCCGCGCACGCCTTGCAGTTCGGCACGCGTGGTGGCCAGCTCGGTGCGGGCACGGGCCACGTCCAGCTCGGACACATCACCGGCGTCACGGCGCTTGCCGATCAGGTTGGCGGTTTCCTGGCGCAGGCCCAGCGTGCGCTCCAGCACGGCCACGTCGGCATCCAGCGTGCGCAGTTGGAAGTAGGCCTGGGCCACGTCGGCCTGCAAGGCCAGCAGCACCGAGCGGTAGGTGGCTTCGCTGGCCTGCGCGTCGGCCTGGGCGGCGTTCACGCTGTTGGCCACGCGGCTGAACAGGTCCACCTCGTAGCTGGCGGTCAGGCCTGCGCTCCACACCGTGCCCGGTGGGAGGTTGGTGCCTTCGGCCGCGCCTTGCTGGGCGGGGGCGTACTTCTGGCGTGCCACGCCGGCGTTGATGCCCACCTGGGGCAGACGGTCGGCCTGGGCACTGCCCAGCGAGGCTCGGGCGGCCTTGACCCGGGCCGCGGCGACCGCAAGGCTGGGGTTGGCGGCTTCGGCCTGCTGTTGCAGTTCGTTGAGCGTGGCGTCGTCGAAGGCCTGCCACCAGGCGCCGCGTGGCGCGGCTTCCGAGGGCTGGGCCGTCTTCCAGTGGCCCTGGTTGGCCGCGCTGGCGTCGGTGGTGGCGGCTTCCTTGAAGCCGGCTGGCACGCTGAGCTGGGCATCGCGCGGCTCGGGTGCGGTGGCGCACCCGGCCAGCACCAGCGCCAGCATCAGCGGGGTGAAGGTGTGTCGAAGGGCAATCATGTGATCAAGCCTCCTGGATGACGGGGTCTTGAGATGGGGTCTGGGGCTCGTCGGTGCGGCGGCCTTCCAGGCGCACGGCCAGGAAGCGCAGCAGCACGTAGAACACTGGCGTGAGGAACAGGCCGAACAGGGTCACGCCCAGCATGCCGGCGAACACGGCCACACCCATGGCATGGCGCATTTCCGATCCGGCACCGCTGGAGAAGACCAGGGGCACCACGCCCATGATGAAGGCGACGGACGTCATCAGGATGGGGCGCAGACGCAGGCGGCTGGCTTCCAGGGCGGCATCGACGATGCTGCGGCCATGGTGTTCCAGTTCACGGGCGAACTCCACGATCAGGATGGCGTTCTTGGCCGACAGCCCCACCAGCACGAACAGCGCGATCTGCGTGAAGATGTTGTTGTCGCCCTTGGTGATGTACACCCCGGCCAACGCGCACAGCATCGACATCGGCACGATCAGGATCACGGCCAGCGGCAGTGTCCAGCTTTCGTACTGGGCGGCCAGCACCAGGAAGACCAGCAGCACGCACAGCGGGAACACGTAGATCATGGTGTTGCCGGCCAGGATCTCCTGGTAGGTCAGGTCGGTCCACTCGAAGCCCACGCCCTTGGGCAGGGTCTCAAAGGCGATCTTCTCCATGATCTCCTTGGCCTGGCCCGATGACACGCCGGGGGCGGCGCCACCGTTGATGTCGGCGGCCACGTAGGCGTTGTAGCGCTGCACGCGGTCGGGGCCGTAGCTGTCGGAGATCTTCAGCAGGCTGCCCAGTGGCACCATCTCGCCGCTGTTGCTGCGCACCTTGAGCTGCGAGATCGACTCCGGGCTGCTGCGGAAGGGCGCGTCGGCCTGGGCCATCACCTGGAAGGTGCGGCCGAACTTGTTGAAGTCGTTGACGTACAGCGAGCCCAGGTTGATCTGCAGCGTGTCGAAGATGCTGCTCAAAGGCACACCCATCTGCTTGGCCTTGACGCGGTCCACGTCGGCGAACAGCTGCGGCACGTTGATCTGGTAGCTGCTGAACACACCGGCCAACTGCGGCGTCTGCCAGGCCTTCATCTGCAGGGCCATGGTGGCCTTGTACAGCTCGTCGTAGCCCACGTTGCCGCGGTCTTCGATGAAGAGCTTGAAGCCGCCGATGGCGCCCATGCCGTTCACCGCGGGCGGCGGGAACACCATGATGAAAGCATCTTGAATCGCCCCCAGGCGCTTGTTGACCTCGGCCGCGATGGCGTCGCCCGTGAGGGCAGGGTCACCCTTGCGCTTGTGGAAGTCGTCCAGCGTGTAGAACACGATGCCGGCATTGGGCGCGTTGGTGAAGCCGTTGATCGACAGGCCAGGGAAGGCCACCGACTCAGCGACACCAGGCACCGACTTGGCGATGTCCGACATGCGGCGGATCACGGCGTCGGTGCGCTCCAGCGAGGCGGCGTCAGGCAGCTGGGCGAAGCCCACCAGGTACTGCTTGTCCTGCGCCGGCACGAAGCCCGCGGGCACGGCCTTGAACACGAAGAACGCGGCCACGCACAGCACCAGGTACACGCCCATGGTGACGGCCTTGTGGTTCAGCGTGCCACCCACGCCACCCTGGTAGCGGTGCGAGGCACGGTCGAACACGCGGTTGAAGCGCTTGAAGAAGCCACCCAGCGCCCAGTCCATCGCACGCGACAGACGGTCCTTGGGCGCATCGTGCGGCTTGAGCAGCACGGCGGCCAGGGCAGGTGACAGCGTCAGAGAGTTGAAGGCCGAGATCACTGTCGAGATGGCGATGGTTAGCGCGAACTGCTTGTAGAACTGGCCCGTCAGGCCCGCCACGTAGGCGATGGGGATGAACACCGCACACAGCACCAGCGCAATCGCGATGATGGGCCCCGAGACCTCCTTCATGGCCTGGATGGTGGCCGCGCGCGGGTTCAGCCCGTTGGCGATGTTGCGCTCCACGTTCTCGACCACCACGATGGCGTCGTCTACCACGATGCCGATGGCCAGCACCAGGCCGAACAGCGACAGCGTGTTGATCGAGAAGCCGAAGCCCAGCAGCACCGCGAAGGTACCCACGATGGACACGGGCACGGCCAGCAGCGGGATGATGGACGCGCGCCAGGTCTGCAGGAACACGATCACCACCAGCACCACCAGGGCCACGGCCTCCAGCAGCGTCATGATCACGGCCTTGATCGAATCACGAACGAACTGCGTCGGGTCGTAGACGATGGCGTAATCGACGTCGGCCGGGAAGTCCTTCTTGAGCTCGTCCATCGCGGCGCGCACGTCGGTCGACAGCTGCAACGCGTTGGAGTTGGGCGCCTCGAAGATGCCCATGCCGACGGCCGGCTTGTTGTTGAGCAGCGAGCGTAGCGCATAACCGTTGGAGCCCAGCTCGATGCGCGCCACGTCACGCAGGTGCGTGATGCCGCCATCGGTGTTGGTCTTGACGATGATGTTGCCGAACTCTTCTTCCGTGCTCAGGCGCCCGGAGGCGTTGACGGAGAGCTGGAAGGGCGTCTTGGTGTCGGGCGGTGCACCGACCACACCGGCAGCCACCTGCACGTTCTGTTCGCGGATGGCGGCCACCACGTCGGAGGCCGTCATGCCGCGCTGCGCCACCTTCTGCGGATCCAGCCACACGCGCATAGCGTAGTCGCCGGCACCGAAGATCTGCACATCGCCCATGCCGTTCAGGCGGGCCAGGCGATTCTTGATGTTCAAGGTGGCGTAGTTGCGCAGGTAGACGTCGTCATAGCTGCCCTTGGGCGACAGCAGGTGGACCACCAGCGTCAGGTTGGGCGAGGCCTTGACGGTCGTCACGCCGAACCGGCGCACTTCTTCCGGCAGGCGGGGCAGGGCGCGCTGCACGCGGTTCTGCACCTGGGTTTCGGCCTGCTCGACGTTGGTGCCGATCTTGAACGTGACGGTCAGCGTGAGCACGCCGTCGGTCGTGGCCTGCGAGGACATGTAGAGCATGTTCTCGACGCCGTTGATCTGCTCCTCCAGCGGGGCGGCCACGGTTTCGGCGATCACCGTGGGGTTGGCGCCGGGGAACTGGGCACGCACCACCACCGAGGGCGGCACCACCTCGGGGTATTCCGAGATGGGCAGCTTGAAGATGGAGATCGCACCCGCGATGAAGACCAGGATGGACAGCACCGCGGCAAAGATCGGCCTGTTCACGAAGAATCGTGAAATGTTCATGGGAGAGTCCTCGCTGGTTTATTGCTTGGCGGCAGCAGCGGCCGAGGCGCCACCTTGTGGCGCTTCCATCGGCACGACCTGCGGGGCCACGGGCGCACCAGGGCGCACGCGCTGCAGGCCATCGACCACCACCTTGTCACCGGCCTTCAGGCCCGACGAGACCACGCGCAGCGGGCCCACCGTGGTGCCCAGTTGCACGGGGCGGTACTCGGGGATGTTGTTGGCCGCCACCACGTAGACGAACTTGCGGTTCTGATCGGTGCCGATGGCACGTTCGGCCACCAGGGTCGATGCCGCACCGGTCGATGCATCAGCACCCACCTGCACCTTGGCGAACAGCCCCGGGGTCAGCAGACCGTCCTTGTTGTCGATCACGGCGCGCATGCGCACGCTGCCGGCCTGCGGGTCGATCTGGTTGTCGACGAACTCCAGGCGGCCTTCGTGCGGCACGCCCTGTTCGTTGGCCAGGCCGATCCGCACCTTCAGCGCGGCGGGGTTGCTGCGGGCCAGCTTGCCCACCTGCAGGTAGGTGGCTTCATCGCTGTTGAAGCTCACGTACATCGGGTTGGCCGACACCAGGGAGGTCAGCACGGTGGTGCCGTCCACCAGGTTGCCCACGGTGACCTCGGCCTTGCCGACGCGGCCGTCGAAGGGCGCGCGGATGGTGGTCCATTCCAGGTTCAGGCGGGCGGTCTGCAGCGCGGCCTGGTCGGCGCGGGCACCGGCATCAAGCTGGCTCACGGTGGAGGTGCGCTCGTCGTAGTCGCGCTGGGCGATGGCGTTCTCGGCCAGCAGGCGCTTGGAGCGGGCCTGCTCGGTGCGGGCCAGCTCCAGCTTGGCCTGCGAGCTGGCGGCGGCGGCTTCGGCGCGGGCCACTTCAGCCTGGTAGGGGCGCTGGTCGATCACGAAGAGCACATCGCCCTTCTTGACCAATGCGCCGGGCTTGAGCTGCACGCGGTCGATGTAGCCAGACACGCGTGGGCGCAACTGGGCACGGTCGATCGCTTCGACCAGGCCGGAGAACTCGCGCTGCTCGGACACCTGGCGGGTGATCACTTCAGCGACGGAGACGGGCGCGGCTGGCGGTGCGCCACCGGGGGCGGCCTGGGCGCTCTGCCCTTCACCACAGCCGGCAAGGGTGCCGAGGGCGAGCGCGGCAGCAAGGGCGCTCATGCTCAGGACAAAACGGGGTTGGACGGATTTCATGGAGATCGCTCCCGGGGTCGAAAGGGATTGGACGAGGGTGTGAAGACGAGGGTGCTGCATGGGGTTGTGGTCGATGCTTCTTGTTCTGGGGGGTGTTCTTGTTGTTGTGCGCGCTTCTTCTTGTGGAGGCTGGGGCGTGGGTTCGCTTGGGCTTCACTGGTTGTCGATGAGGAACTGCCTCATCGCGGTGACACAGGGGTCGTCAGCGGCCAGCGAACATCGCTCCTTGTTGTCGAGGATGTCTTCGGGGGGGGGGAGGGTGATCTGTGCGACCTCGTTGCCGGCCTGGAGCAGCTTCTCGGCATAGGCGCGGCCTTCGTCCGAGAACGGATCACCCTCGGTGTGCACGATCAGCGTCGGGGGCAGGTTGCCCAGGCGGCTGGCATGCAGCGGGCTGGCATAGGGGTGCAGGCGGTCAGCCGGGTTGGGCAGGTACAGCCGGTAGCTGCGCTCCACATCACGCGCCAGCTTGCGGGTGGCGTTCTCGTCGGCGGCGCAGCGCATGGAGGGGCAGTGCAGGTTGGCGTCCAGCATGGGCGTGACCAGGATCTGGCCGGCCAGCTCGGGCCCCTGGCGATCACGGCACACCAGGGCCGACACGGCCGCCAGGTTGCCCCCTGCTTCCACCCCACCGACGAACAGGTGCGTCCCCTTCCAGCCCAGTTTCGTGCGATGGCGCACGGCCTGGGTCAGCACCGCGTGGGCGTCCTCGACCGCAGCAGGGAAGGGGCGCTCGGGCGCCAGGGGGTAGCAGGGGGCCAGGATGTTGATCTCGCAAGCGTCGGCCAGCACGCGCAGGCACGGGTCGGAGGCTTCGGTGTCGTCCACCACGAAGCCACCGGGGTGGAAGAACACCACCAGCGTCTCGTTCGCCTTCTTGCGCGGGGCACCCCTGAACAGGCGCACGTGCACCTGGCCGGCATGGCCGGGCCAGTCGAACGATTCGTCGGCGCCGGATGGATCAAGAAGATCGGACATGGAGGAGGCAACAAGGGGATTCGAGGCTTGCCACTTTATTGATTGCTCGATTGTCAATAAACTACCTTTAACGGAATTGACTGTTCAGGAATTCGAACAATGGACAAGATCAAGGCGCTCGAAACCTTCGTGGCGGTGGTGGATACGGGCGGGTTTACCCGCGCGGCGGAGCTGCTCAGCGCGCCCAAGGCCACCATCTCGACCCTGGTTCAGGAACTGGAAACCCAGCTCGGTGTCCGATTGCTGCACCGCACCACGCGCAAGGTCACGGTCACTGCCGATGGCGCGGCCTACTACGAGCGCTGCCGTCGCATCCTGGACGACCTGCGCGAGGCGGATGAATCCGTGTCGTCCCGCCAGGGCTTGCCCAGCGGACGCCTGCGCGTGGACGTGCCCACCAGCATGGCCAGTTTCCTGATGTTCACGGGCATGAGCGACTTCCTCACGCGCTACCCGGACATCAGCCTTGAGATGGGGTGCAGCGACCGGGTGGTCAACATGGTCACCGAGGGCGTGGACTGCGTGATTCGCGTGGGCGATGTCAGCGATCCCACGCTGGTGGCGCGCCGCATCGGCTCCATGCAGTTCAAGACCTGTGCGGCGCGCAGCTATGTGGATGCCCACGGCCTGCCCGGCCATCCTGATGATCTGCGCAGCCATCGCTGGGTCAACTACTTCATGCCCGGGCGCGTGGCGGCCACCTGGGATTTCGCCAAGGACGGCCAGCGCATCGAGCTGCAGCCGGAAGGTGGCCTGTCGGTCAATGATTCGAACGTGTACGAGGACGCGGTGCTCGCCGGCCTGGGCATTGGCCAGTTGCCCAGCTTCACCTTCGAATGCGCCTGCCGTGCGGGCGTGCTGGTGGCCGTGTTGCCCGACTGGACGACCGACCCGCTGCCGGTGTACGTGCTGTTCCCATCGAACCGGCACCTGTCGACCAAGGTGCAGGCCTTTGTGGAGTGGATGGCCGAGTTCTTCGAGAAGACCCCGGGCCTGCGGCGCGTCTAGATCCTGGCAATGCCCGCACGGATCGACCGCCTTGCGCATTGACAAATGCGAGGCATGCCGGGATGCTTGGGGCTCATCACTCCCGTGACCGACAGCCCATGAAGCTCGCACCCATCCCAAGCGACGACCTTCAGCGCCTGCAGGCCTTGCGCGAACTGCTGATCCTCGACACGCCCCCCGAAGAGCGCTTCGACCGGGTGGTCGCCTTCGCCGCCGCGGAGTTCGACGTGCCGATCTGCGTGATCAGCCTGGTCGACGAGAACCGCCAGTGGTTCAAATCCAGGGTGGGGGTGGATGTCTGCGAGACCCCGCGCGATGTGTCCTTCTGCGGCCATGCGCTCGAACAATCCGATGTGCTGCTGATCGAGGATGCCCGCCTGGACGAGCGCTTCCACGACAACCCGCTCGTCACCGGCGAGCCCCACATCCGTTTCTATGCGGGCGCGCCGCTCGTGCTGGCATCGGGCTTCGTGGCCGGCACGCTGTGCGTCATCGACACCAAACCCCGGCAGGTCGATGCCCTGGATCTGGCCATCCTGGGTTCGCTGCGCGACCTGGTGGTGTCCGAGCTGCAGGGCCAGGCCACGGCCGATGCCGTCGAGGAAGGGAGTCTGCATGGCGTCTGACCGCTTCAACCTGCTGCTGGTCGAGCCGCACTTCGTGCTGCGCAGCACGGTCACCTCGGTGGCGCGCAGCCTGAACCTGGGCGAGATCCACGCCGCCCCCAGCCGCGAGGCCGCATCGCAGATGCTGATGGCCCGCCGCTTCGATGCCTTCGTGATCGCGGTAGGCCCCGACGGCGAGGGCCTCAAGCTGATCAACGCCATCCGCGCAGGCACAGGCCGCAGCCCAAGCGATGCCGCCGTGGTGGTCATGGCCGAGTTCTGCGATGAGCGCGCCATCCTGGCATTCAAAGAACTGAAGGTGCGTCGCATCCTGCTCAAGCCCTTCAAGGTCAAGGATGTGCTCGAGACCATCCAGGCCCTGGCCCAGCTTGAGCACCAGGCCGTGGCAGGTTGATTTCTCCTTGATGATGTCGGCATGAGCACAAACACCTCTGCACGCCCTTGGGAGGGCAAGACCGTCACCGTGGTGCAGCACCTGTCCTTCGAGGATCTGGGCTCCTTCGCCCCCGTGCTGGATGACTTGGGCTTCGATGTGCGCTACCGCCAGGCCGGTGTCGATGAACTGGGCAGCAGCGTGGCCAGTGCCGACCTGCTGGTGGTGCTGGGCGGCCCCATCGGGGTGTATGAAGCGCAGGCCTATCCTTTCCTGGTCGATGAAGTGGCCGCGCTGGGTGCACGCCTGCGCGCAGGGCGCCCCACGCTGGGCATCTGCCTGGGCGCGCAATTGATCGCCAAGGCCCTGGGGGCACGTGTCTACCCGGGCGAGTTCAAGGAGATCGGCTTCTCGGAGCTGACCTACAGCCCAGAGGGCATGAAGTCGCCGCTCAAGCACCTGGCGGGTACACCCGTGCTGCACTGGCATGGCGACACCTTCGATCTGCCCGAGGGTGCCAAGCGGCTCGCGTCCACGGTGCATTACCCCAACCAGGCCTTCTCGGTGGGGGGCAATGTGCTGGGCCTGCAGTTCCACCCCGAATCCGAGGCCGCGCGCTTCGAGCGCTGGCTGATCGGTCATGCCTGCGAGCTGGCCAAGGCCGGCATCGACATCCCGGCGCTGCGGGCCGACAACGTGCTGCTGGGCCGGGGCTTGGAAGAAGCCGGTGCCCGCCTGCTCACCGACTGGCTCGGGGGCGTGAACTGGTCTTGATGCCGCGCACGATGACGCTATGATGGTTTCCGGCGGCATCATCCGCCGCCAGCGTCGCTCGGACGGTTCCGGGCGCTCACGTTGATTGGAAACCACATGTCTGCTTCCCCAGGCAAGCGCCGCTTTGCGCGCATTGATCGCCTGCCCCCGTACGTCTTCAACATCACGGCCGAACTCAAGCTGGCCGCCCGCCGACGCGGTGAAGACATCATCGACATGAGCATGGGCAATCCCGATGGGGCCACGCCGCCGCACATCGTCGCCAAGCTCACCGAAGTGGCCCAGCGCCCCGATACCCACGGCTACTCGGCCTCCAAGGGCATCCCCCGGCTGCGGCGCGCCATCTCGCACTGGTACAAGGCTCGCTACGACGTCGACATCGACGCCGACAAGGAAGCCATCGTCACCATCGGCTCCAAGGAAGGGCTGGCCCACCTGATGCTGGCCACGCTGGACCGTGGCGACACCGTGCTGGTGCCCGACCCCAGCTACCCCATCCACATCTATGGTGCCGTGATCGCCGGGGCGGACATCCGCTCCGTGCCGCTGGTGCCCGGCGTGGACTTCTTCGCCGAACTGGAAAAGGCCATCCGCGGCAGCTACCCCAAGCCCAAGATGATGGTGCTGGGCTTTCCCAGCAACCCGACCGCGCAGTGCGTGGAGCTGGACTTCTTCGAGCGCGTGATCGCGTTGGCGCGCAAGCACGATATCTTCGTGGTGCATGACCTGGCCTACGCCGACATCGTGTTCGACGGCTGGAAGGCGCCGTCGATCATGCAGGTGCCTGGCGCCAAGGACATCGCGGTCGAGTTCTTCACGCTGAGCAAGAGCTACAACATGGCTGGCTGGCGCGTGGGCTTCATGGTGGGCAACCCCGAGCTGGTGGCCGCGCTGGCCCGCATCAAGAGCTACCACGACTACGGCACCTTCACGCCGCTGCAGGTGGCGGCCATCGCCGCGCTGGAGGGTGATCAGCAGTGCGTGAAGGACATCGCCGCGCAGTACCAGAAGCGGCGCGACGTGCTGTTCAAGGGCCTGACCGAGGCGGGCTGGGAGGTCGATTGCCCCAAAGCTTCGATGTACATCTGGGCCCGCATTCCGGAGCGCTACCGGCACCTGGGTTCGCTGGAGTTTGCCCGCCAGTTGCTGGACAAGGCCAAGGTCTGCGTGTCACCGGGCATCGGCTTTGGCGACCATGGCGACGACCATGTCCGGTTTGCCCTGATCGAGAACGAATCCCGTATCCGACAGGCGGTTCGGGGCATCAAGGCCATGTTCAAGCAGGATGGCATCACGGCGCCATGATGGCGGCCTGACGCCGAGGAGGGGGTGACGACCATGCGGAAGGCGCCCCTTCTGCCCGGTTTTCCACGCTTCTCGGTGCTGCAGGCTGTGGCCGAATGATGCATGACCCGCTACGCTGTGCCTGAGGCGATGGTGATCGGGTCGTCCCGCCCGCCTGTCTGCGTGTCTGACAGGGCCAGGTGGATCTTCAGAGATGAACTTGCCGATGAGAAGCTTGCATGTCTCGGGGCGCCAGTTGGCCGCGTTCTTCTGCGCGGTGGCAGGCTTGGTGGTCATGGGGTCCGTGTTGACGGGGCACCAGGCTTGGTTGCGCCTGTTGCCCAGTTCGTCGCCGCCGGTGTTCAACGTGGGCGTGCTGTTCCTGCTCAGCGCACGGCTGGTGCGAGATTCTCATCGCCGTCCGAACCTGGGCACCCGGCTGGCCGCCCTGGCGCTGGTGGTGCTGCCGGCTGCAGTGCTGGCCCAGACGGTGTTCGGCATCGACCTGGGCCTGGATGAACGCGGCCTTCACCAGACCTTCGGTGATGTGACCAACCCCGGGCGCCTGGCACCCAATACCTGCGCCGCCTTCATCTGCTATGGCGCGGCGGTGGCCTTGCTGCACGACAGGCCTGCGGGGCGCTGGGTGCGCGGCCTGATCTTCACGCTGATGGCGGGGGGCTTCCTGCTGGGCTTGTCCGCCCTGGCCGGCTACCTGCTGGACCTGGAGGTGCTCTACCGCGTGATGGGCTTCAACAAGATGTCCATCCTGTCCTCGGTGGTGCTGCTGATCGTGGGGGCGACGCTGTGGGTGGCCATGATGCGCCGCGAGCCCTCGCGGTTGTATGAGCTGCAGGAAAACCGCATCACGGCCGTGGCCGCCACCGTGCTCAGCGTGGTGGCCGTGCTGTCCGGCATGACCACCTTCGCGGTGCTGCAGGCCGGCTTCAAGGAGTCGGTGGCGGAGGAGGCTGGCGACAAGGCCCGGGGCCAGGCCATCGCCTTCGAGCACAGCCTGGAGCGCAGCATCGAGTCCGCACGGGACGTGGCCCGCCAGTTGGACCTGCGCAGGGTGATGGCGCGTCTGGAGCAGGCCCCGCATGACGCTCAGGCCCTGGCCGAGCTGGGCGAGGTGGTCGACAGCTTCAGCGTCCATGATTTCTCTGCCGTGTCCGTCTACCTCAGCAACGGCTACTCCCTGATGGACATGGGTGACCTGCGCATGGGCTATGCCCAGGCGCGTCTGCCCATCGAGGGTGAGTTCACCTGGCTGCTGTGGGACAACGGCCTGCTGCTGCGCACCCGCACCGATGTGATCCACCAGGGCCGTACCGTGGGGGTGCTGGTCAGCGAGATGCGGCTCAACACCCTGACCGATCTGATGCAGGCCCTGCAGAGCGATGGGCGCACCGATGACCTTGTATTGTGCAGCCGTGTCGGAGACCGTGCGGCCTGCCTGCCGTCGCGTTTCTACCCGGCCAACAAGCACATCGATCTGGTCGGCCAGGGCCTGGTACAGCAACCCATTGCCCGCGCGCTGGCGGGCGAGTCTGGCAGCGATATCGTGAGGGACTTGCGCGGTACGCAGGTGCAGTCCGGCTATGCCCAACTGGGCACATTCAACCTGGGCATGGAGGTCAAGACCGACCTGAGCGAGCTGTACGCGCCGCTCAAGGCCCGCCTGAACGTCGTGTTCGGCGTGGTCGTGATGTTCGTGGTGCTGGGCGCCTGGCTGCTGCGCACGCGCGTGCACCCGCTGGCCGAGCGCGTGGTGGCGGATCAGCGCCGCATGCGCGCGGTGCTGGCCACCTCGCACGAGGCGTTCGTGGCTGTCGATGGGCAAGGCCTGGTGTCCGAGTGGAACGCCGAAGCCGAGCGCACCTTCGGCTGGACGCGCGATGAGGCGCTGGGCCGCACGATGCAGTCGCTGATCATCCCCGAGCGGCTGCGGGTGGTCGGCTCCATGGAGGATTTCATGGGCGGCGGCGGGGTACAGCCGGCGGCCGTCAACCGCCGGCTGGAACTGGTGGCCCAGCACAAGAATGGGCGCGAGTTCCCGATCGAGATCAGCATCAGCCGCACGGGTGGCCAGGAGTCGCACAGCTTCGCGGCCTTCATGCATGACATCTCCGAGCGGCTGGCTGACCAGGCCCTGTTGGCCGACAAGGAAAAACGCCTGCGCGACGTGACCAACAACATCCCGGCCATGATCGGCCACTTCGATGTCAACGAGGTCTGCACCTTCGCCAATGACCGCGGGCTCAAGGCGCTGGGCGTGTCGCGCGAGCAGGTGCCCGGGATCACCTTGCGCCAGGCGTTGGGTGAGGCGCAATACCAGCAGCACGAGCCCGGTGTGCGTGAGGCGCTGGCGGGCCGCTATGCCAGCGTCGAGGGCGAATCGTCCTTGAACGGCCGCCCGGTGTTCTACCAGGCGCACATGGTGCCTGACCGCGACCGCATGGGCGGCGTGCGTGGCTTCTACCTGATGACCTTCGACGTGACACCGCTCAAGGAGTACCAGAACGCCCTGGCGGCTGGTGAGGATCGCCTGCGCACCATCACCGACAACCTGCCCGTGCTGATCGCCTACATCGACCGCGAGCACCGCTTCCAGTTCGCCAACGGCACCTACCGCGACTGGCTGGGGCTGGATCCCTCGTCACTCGTCGGCCAGCGTGTTCTGGACATGGTGGGCCCGGCCCTGTATGAAGAGCGCCGCATCAACATCGATCGTGCCCTGGCGGGCGAGCGGGTGGATTTCGAGGTGCAATCGACCACCCAGGGCGTGCCGCGCCACCTGCAGACCTCGTACCTGCCGGACCGCAGGCCAGACGGCAGTGTGTCCGGCATCTACACGCTGAGCACCGATGTGACCGTGCTCAAGACCGCCGAGCAGCAGATGCGGCAACTGGCGCGCTACGACACGCTGACCGGCCTGCCCAACCGCCTGCAGTTCGAAGAGAAGCTGCCGGAAGCCATGGCCCGCTGCGCGCGCTCGCGCCGGCCCATGGCGCTGATGTTCCTGGATGTCGACAAGTTCAAGACCATCAACGACACACTGGGCCATTCGGCGGGTGACGAGGTGCTCAAGGAGTTCGGGCACCGCCTGGTGGCCTGTGTGCGCAAGACGGACACGGTGGCGCGGCTGGCGGGGGATGAGTTCGTGGTGATCCTGGAGGGGCTCAATTCCATCGACGAGCCGCAGTTCGTGGCGCGCAAGATCATTGCCACCATCGGCGGTGAGTTCCGGGTGCTGGGGCATCCGCTGGCAGTGTCAACCAGCCTGGGCATCGTGCTCTACGAGGGGGGCGACGATGTGTCGCCGGCCCGCTTGCTGGCGCGGGCTGATGAGGCCTTGTACGAGGCCAAGGCTGCAGGGCGCAACACCTTCCGGATGGCATCGCGGCTGGGTTGAGCACGCAGGCCCGGCCCATCAGGGCTGACCCTGTAGGTGAACGCGAAAACCGCTGTCAGGCAAGCAGAGTCTGTCTGTGGGTGCGTGCTGTTTTCATGGCGCGGCTTGTCTGACGGCGGCTTGGATGGATGGCCACAAGTGGCTGGGGCATGCCGTTTGCCCTGTTGAAGACACTCACCCAACTGGATGCCGACAGCGTCCTTTTGGGCCGTTTTCACACCCTCGATCACCTGAAGTCCATGAAACCATTTGCAAATCCATGCGCGCAGATGCAAGCGCCGGGTGCGGTGTTTCTGCTGTTTTCTGAAGACCTTGACACGCTGCTGCGGCGGGCCGGGCCTGCGCCCGCGCCAATGCCGCCAAGCCCTCCGATCCCAGAGCCGGCGCGGCCTCCAGAGCCGTTGCCCCAACCCGAGCCACCGCCGCCGGAGATCGAGGATCCGCCCCCTGTGGAGAACCCCGTGCCGGTCCATGAGCCGCCCTACATGCCACCGCCCATGGCCTTGACAACCTCTGTGTCGATGACGCATGCGGCCAAGCGGCAGGCAGACGGCACGCTGCTTGCCTAGCACCGCCGCATCAACGACTTTTTCATGCTGCCTCAAGGCCTCACTGTACGTGGGGGCTGGGCTGCAGCATGTGCGCTGACCTGTAAAGATTCCAGACATGGCTCGCGATGGCCTTCTTTTTTTGCCATTGCATCGGAGCCGGGAATCATTTGTAGAAAGGTCAGAGATGGCGCATGCATTGGTGGTGGATGACGAGGCGGACGCGGCCGAGATGATGGCTGCGCTGATCGCGACGGAAGGCTTCACCGTGGCCACGGCGGGCTCGCTCAAGGATGCGCGCAGGCAGCTCGCGCTGCAGGAGCCCGATGTGGTGCTGCTCGATCTGGTGCTGCCCGATGGCAGTGGCATGCAACTGGTCGAAGATGCCAAGGCCCTGGGCAATACCGAGGTGGTGCTGATCACGGGCCATGCGAGCCTGGACACCTCGATCCAGGCCCTGCGCCTGGGCGCGGCGGATTACCTGGTCAAGCCGATCAACCTCAAGCAGCTCAGTGGCATCCTGTCCCGCCTGATCAAGCCCTCGGCCTTGCAGGCAGAGGCCTCCGATCTGATGGCAGGCCTGGAGCGCGAAGGCCACTTCGGCCAGCTGTGGGGGCGATCCGCGCCCATGCGCCGGGTCTATGAGCAGATACTGCGTGTGTCCGGCACCGGCGTGACGGTGTTCATCACCGGCGAGAGCGGCTGCGGCAAAGAGGTGGTGGCCAGCACGGTGCACGACCTCAGCCGGCGCCGTAACCAGCCCTTCCTGGCAGTGAACTGCGGGGCCATCTCGCCGCACCTGATGGAAAGCGAGATCTTCGGGCACGAGAAGGGCAGCTTCACCGGGGCGGACCGCCAGCACCAGGGCTTCTTCGAACGGGCCTGTGGCGGAACGCTCTTCCTCGACGAAATCACCGAGATGCCGCTGGACCTGCAGGTCAAGCTGCTGCGTGTGCTGGAAAGCGGCACCTTCATGCGCGTGGGCTCCACCCAGGTGCAAGAGACGGATGTGCGCATCATCGCGGCCACCAACCGCCCCCCCCAGGAGGCAGTGGCCACTGGCAAGTTGCGCGAGGATCTGCTGTACCGCCTCAATGTGTTCCCCATCCACCTGTCGCCGCTGCGTGACCGGCTGGACGATGTCCCGCTCATCGCGGAGCACTTTCTGGACGATATCTCGCGCCGTGAGGGCCAGGTCAAGCGCTTCGCGCCGCAGGCCCTGCAGCGGCTGGGGGCCTACCATTGGCCGGGCAACGTGCGCGAGTTGCGCAACATCGTGCAGCGGGCCTATGTGATGGCGCCTGACTCGATCATCGTGGATGAGTGCCTGCCTGCCTCGCCGGATGCGCCGGTGCAGGGGCTCGATGGCGCGCCTGTGCTGCAGATCCGCGTGGGCACGCCGCTGGCCGAGGCCGAGCGTCAGCTCACGCTGGCCACGCTGGCGCATTGCGGCCGCCACAAGGAGCGCACGGCCGCCACCCTGGGCGTGAGCCTCAAGACGCTCTATAACCGCCTCAAGGAGTACGCCACCGTGCCCGAGCAGGATGTTGATGGTAGTGATGGGGGCAGTGCCCCGCGCACGTGATGGCGGCTTGAATGCCCGGGCGGCCTTGCCGGTCGCCGGGCAGCAGCGACGTGAGCACGAGGCCTGGCAGAAGCAGCAAAGCGAGGCTGGTTTGCATGGCGCGGTGAGGCCAGGCGAGCCAGGCCCTTATGGCGACTAGGGTGAAGTGCAGGGCCACGATGCGGGCTATTGTTTCGGTGGGCGCAACAAGGCAGACAAGGCCAAAAGTACCGGCCCTGCCCGCAAACCCGCCAAGCCTTGAACTCAGCCCACCCGGCGTCGCTGCTCCACCGCCGGGATCTTCATCAGCTGTCGGTACTTGGTGACGGTGCGCCGTGCCACAGTCAAACCCTGGCGGGCCAGCCGGCGGGCGATCTCCGCGTCAGACAGCGGCTGGACCGGGTCTTCCGCATCCAGCATGTCCTTGATCACGCCACGTATGGCGGTGGCCGAGCAGGCACCACCATTGGCCGTCGGCATCGGCCGCGAGAAGAAGAACTTCAGCTCGAAGACGCCGGCCGGGGTGGCCATGTACTTGTTGTTCGTCACCCGTGAGACGGTGGATTCATGCAGGCCCACCTCATCCGCGATCTCGCGCAGGGCCATGGGCTTCATCGCCAGCGGGCCATGCTCCAGGAACTGTCGTTGCCGGTTGAGGATGGCCTGAGCCACCGACAGGATGGTGGAAAAGCGCTGCTCCACATTGCGCATCGTCCAGCGGGCTTCCTGCAGATGGGCGGCGAGTTCTCCGTGGCGGCCATCGCGGTGCTGGCGGAACAGCTCCGCGTAGCGCTGGTTCAGGCGCACCTTGGGCATGATGGCCGGGTTGAGTGCGGCCACCCACTGGTCCTTGATCTTGCGCACGACCACGTCGGGGGTGATGTAGCGGATGTCGGCGCTGCCCAACTGCCAGCCGGGACGGGGGTTGAGCCGGCGGATCCGGTCGCAGGCGGCTTCGATCTCGGCGGGCTCGCGTACCAGGCGGCGTGCCAGGGCGGCCACATCGTGCTGGGCCAGTTTGTCCATGTGCCCTTCGATGATCTCGGCCGTCAACGCGCGCAGCGCTTCGTCTTCGATCTCGGGCAGCTGCAGCAGCAGGCACTCGGCCACGCTGCGGGCGCCGACGCCCACGGGTTCGAGCGATTGAACCAGCTTGAGGGCCATGTTCATCTCGGCCATGTCCACGGCGGGCTCCAGCTCGCACAACGCGGCCAGTTCGGACAGATCGGTGCGCAGGTAGCCGTCATCGTCCAGCGATTCGATCACGCAGCCCACCAGCGTGCGATCCCGGTCCGACAGCGGGCGGGTGTTGATCTGGCGGTGCAGGTGAGGGCGCAGGCCTTCGTCGGCGGCCATCAGGTCGATGGTGCTCACATCACCATCGTGGCGCGGGGAGCGTGGGGTCGTGCTGGCCGACCACGGGTTGGGATCCCAGGCATCGGCGCCCAGTGCTGGGTCTTCGGCGCTGCTGGTGTCGGCCACGGATGGCGGGCTGGCCTCCGTGGGCTGAGGGTCTGCCGCGTGCGTTGAGGATGCGTCTGCCTCAGGTGCTGACGACGGCTCGTCCTGGGCTTCATCGGGCTCCAGAAAAGGGTTACGCCCCAGGGCATCTCGTACTTCCTGCGCGAAGTCCAGCGATGACAGCTGCAGCAGGCGCACCGCTTGCTGTAGGCGCGGCGTGAGGGCTTGATGCTGGCGGTGTTCCTGGCGAAGGACGGGTGTCGGCATGGGCATGGCGTGTCTCTCTGTGTTGTGGACCCATGGCCTGTGCCGCAACAAGCATGCCGATGCGTGTAAGCAATCGCACCGCATGTAGGACAAGGTGACAGCCAGACCTGATACCGGCTCGATGTTGCCGCGATTTGCCGCGTGCTCGGTGCAGCAGCGGGCAGAACAAGGCGTAGGTGGTGGCGTGTTGTCAGTGGATGCCTTCAAAAGGCCATGGCACACCTTGCTGTCACGGCCAGGGTCAGGCTGGATGCCGCCCGTGCGCACCCGTGCGGGCCAGTCGATCTGGCCGTTGGGGTGCAAGGATTGCTGCAAGGTTTGCCGATCGAGGCAGGCATGGCCGCGCCCATGGCTGACTGCGGCCCATGGCAGCGCGCCTGAAGGCAAGGCACGCGCCTTGCCCCTGGGCTGGACACCTCTGCAGACAGGAGACCCCATGCGCACCGACGCCATGCAAGCCGAGCTCGCCCCGCCACGGCAGGCGAGCCGTGGCCCTCGTGCCCACACGCACGCCCGCGCGGAGGTTCTGCGCATGCTCAAGGAAGATCACCGCATCGCCAAGACAGCCTTCAGAGAGTTCGAGCGCCTGGACGCCCAGGCCGAGGCGGAGGTGTGCGAAAACATCATCCGCCAGACCTGCATGGAGCTGGAAGTGCACACGAGGCTGGAGGAAGAACTCTTCTATCCCACCGTGCGCGAGGCCCTGGCCCACGCCGAACTGATCGATGACGCCGAGGTAGAGCACCAGACCATGCTCATGCTGCTCGATCAGGTGCGCAAGCTGCGCCCTGGCGATGCCCGGCAGGCAGCCACCTTCCGTGTGCTGGGCGAATACGTGCGGCACCACATCAAGGAAGAAGAGGGCGAGATGTTCCGGCAGATCTCGCACGCCCGGCTCGATTGGGTCCGCCTGCACGAGGACATGCGGGCGCGGCGCCACCAACTGCTGGCCGAGGTGGACGAGCCCCTTCACATCACCATGCTCGAGCCCGGCGAGGCCATCGGCCTGCAGCCGTCGTTCGATGTGCCCTATGTACGCGTGGGGCGCCATCCCTGAGACCCATTGCGGAGAACGATCATGAACTTCACGCGACGCGATGTTCATCACGCCCAACCCTCGCGGCGCAAGACGGTGGCAGGCGCCACCTTGTCGGCGCTGATGGCGGTGGCCTTGCTCAGTGCCTGCGAGCGCGAGATCACGCCTCCGAAGATGGGCAGCAATGACATCACCCAGGCACCACCGATCTCTACCGCCCAGGGCGACGCCTCTCCCCGCCTGGGCACGGATTCGACCACCGTGGCCACCTCGGACGGCGGCAGCTTCGAGACCATGACCCGCGACAACCCCACCAGCGCGGGCCTGCCCAGCAGCACCCAGGTGCAGCAGCATCAGGCGGGCACTGCCATCGCCGGTGGTGACGCGATGGCGCCATCCACCGCCGCCACGCTCAACAACGCCGAGCGGCTGTTCATTGCCCGTGCGAGCGAGAAGAGCCAGTTCGAAATCCTCGTGTCGGAGTTGGCGGCGGACAAGGCCACGGACCCGGCCCTCAAGTCCTACGCGGCCATGGTCGCGGCCGACCACAAGGGTGCTGACGAGGAACTCAAGCGCCTCGCGGCTGGCCATGGTGTTGAGTTGACGCCGTCGCTCAATGCGCAGGACCGCAAGACGCTCGCGGCCTTGCAGCAGGCCCAGGGTGCTGCTTTCGACAAGCAATATCTGCAGACCGTAGGCGTCAACGAGCACGAAAAGAACGTGGCCGTTTTCGAGCAGGCCAGCAACGATGCGCAGAACCCTGCTGTGAAGGACTATGTGCAGTCGACGCTGCCTACGCTGAGGTCTCACCTGGACGCGGCCCGCAAACTGCAGGTCAAGGGGTGAGGCTGTAGGTCAGGTCAGGGCAGTTCGACCCGCCCATCGCGCATGGCCTGCTCGGCATCGGCCTTGGCCCGATTGAACTGCTCGCGTGCTTCGAGCTTGCAGGTGCGCGTCACGGTGCCGCTGCGCTGACCGCACACACGCAGGTTCACCTCCAGATCGGCTTGGGCGATGGAGAGCCGCGCCACATGGGCCGCCTGTGGCGTGCCCTGGTAGCGGGCTTCGGCGCGTTGCTCACGCTTGGTTCGCTCGGCCTTGGCCGTCCACTGGCAGACATCCTTGTCGCGCACAGGCAGCCTGCCGCACTGGGCCAGCGCGGCCTGGTACTGCTGGCCGGCTTCCGTGCGGGCCTGTGCCAGGGCTTGCTTGTCCCCGGCATCCTGGGCCAGGGCCCAGACCGGTGCCGAGCAACACAAGGCCACCAGCCATGCAGGCCAGTGCTTGCCGCGAGAGACATTGTTGAATGGGCTTGCCATGATGTCGTGCTGGCCTCCTGGGGTGTCAATGCCGTGATCAATGCCCTTGAGACACGGCGCGGCCCATGAGGTTCCCCTCCTCGGTTGCCGCGCCGGGCCGTGTCGATCAGCGGACCTGGCTGTTGCCGCTGCCGCCGCCCGCACGGTGCGGGTCGTCGATCACGCTGGGGTTCTTGGCCGCATCGTGGGGGCGCTTGGCCTTCTTGGTAGCGTGGTCCTTCTTGTGAGGCTTGCTGGCGCCGGCCTCCGGTGTGGTGCCGGCGGCGGTCGGAGGCGCGGCGTTGTAGTCCACGGAGGGGGCGGCGGGCGCCAGGTTCGGATCCTGCTGCTGGGGCAGGCTGCCTGCGGCGTTGCCGGGCAAGCCTGATGTGCCGGACGAGCCGTTCACGGCGCCTGCGGGATTGGAGGGCGTGCCTTGTTCCAGGCTGGAACTCTGAGCCATTGCCGCGCCGCTGGCCAGAAGGGCCGCGGAGGCGATCAGGGAGAGTCGTTGACGGATGTATTGGTTCATGGTCGGATCTTTCAGTCGGTGGTTGAGGTGTGACAACCGACAGCGCCAGACGCTGCCTGCTCAGGCTGGGCAACCGGCGTGCCTCCCTGCTTGCCGCCCCGCTGAGATGTGTGCCGTGGGCGCATCGTTTGCCTGCGGCCAGCATCCCCACAGCCCGGAGCCTTCGCCATGTCCCCTCTTGCCATCGACGGCTGTATCCAGGCATGCCAGGCCTGCGCGGATGCCTGCGACCGGTGTGCTGCCGCCTGCCTGGCCGAGCATGATCCCAAGGCCATGGCGCGCTGTATCGCCCTGAACATGGATTGCGCCGACATGTGCCGCTTGGCCGCGGCCATGTTGGCGCGGCAGAGCCAGTTCCTGCATTCCATCTGCCAGTTGTGCGCCGTGGTGTGCAAGGCCTGCGCGCAGGAGTGTGCCCAGCACCCCATGGCCCATTGCCGCGCCTGTGCCGAAGCGTGCATGCGCTGCGCCCGCGAATGCGAGCGCATGAGCCAACCCTTGTGAGGCCGTGTTGTGCCTGGGCATGCACCTTGCCCTTCCACATGGCAGCAACCACAGGAGTCCACCATGGCATCCCAGTTCCCCATTCCTTTTGTCGGTCCACGCGAACTGCGGCGCTTCGATCCCTTCGATGACCTGACCCAGGAAATGAGCCGCCTGTTCGGTAACTTTTTCCCGGGGGCCGGCAGCTTGATGGGCTTGCCTGCCCGCGCCGCGGACCTGGTGTCCCTGCCGCGCCTGGATGTGCAGGAGGACGAGGCCGAGATCCGTGTCTTTGCTGAACTGCCCGGGGTCGATGCGGCCGATGTCGATGTGCGCGTCGATGACGATGTGCTGACCATCTCGGGCGAGAAGAAGGCACTCGCCGCAGGCCACACCAGCAGCTACCACGTGATGGAGCGCAGCTTTGGCCAGTTCAGGCGGGCCATCGCCTTGCCGTTTTCGCCGGAGCCGCAGGCTGTGGAGGCCCACTTTGACCTGGGCGTGTTGACGGTGCGCCTGCCCAAGCCCGTGCAGGCTGCCCGCAGTGGTCGCATCGCAGTGCGCCAAGGGGCGCCGGCCGAGCTGGACCCAGGGCGTGCCAAGGCCTATCTGCACGATCAGCAGCGCATGCCTGCGGGCCCGGAAAGCGAGCTCAAGATGGGCGATGAGCCCGCGCATTGAACGAGGAGTACGACCATGAACCCACATCCTTTTCCGCTGAGAGCAATGGCCGTCGGCACGGTGCTGGGACTGGCCTTGTGTGCCGGTGCCAACGCCCAGATCCCCGGTGATGCGCCGGGCGGTGCGCCCCAGTTCCGTGATGCCACAGGCGTGCTGCAGCCTGGATCAGGCGCAGCAGGCACCACGGGGACCAACAGCGGCACCTGGACGCCCAAGCCCTTGCGACGTGACACGGTTGAGCAGGCGCCACCAGCCAGCGGGCCGGTGTCTGCGCAGCCTGCATCTGCCAGCGCCAGGAAGAAGGCCGAGATAACCAGCGCAGCTTCTGCGCCTGCCAAGGTGGCGCCGGCCGCGAAGGCCAAGCCGCGATAGGGTGTTGCGGCGCGTTGCCTGCTCGGGCCGTTGTGCTTGGTCGTGCTTGCGCGAGATTGCTCGAAGCAGGCAAGTGGTGCACATGGGCTGATGGTGGACCGAAGGAGGATCGAACTCCCGACCTCTGCATTGCGAACGCAGCGCTCTCCCAGCTGAGCTATCGGCCCTTGCGCACCAGTCTAGCAAAAATGGCAGCCTTGCCAGGGCGCCTGCTCTTGGCTTGGATCAAGCCTTGTCCTGGCGGTGCTGCAGTTCCTTGAACAGTGCTGCTTGATCCAGATCGGCCAAGCCGTGATCGGCCGCAGAGGCGTACAGCGCGGTCAGTGCATTGGTGATGGGCGCATCAAAGCCCATGCCGGCTGCCGTATGCAGCGCATTGCGCATGTCCTTGAGCTGGATGGCCAGGGCCCCGCGTTTGGCGAAATCGCCTTGCACCATGCGCTGCCCGTGCACCTCCAGGATCCGGCTTTCGGCGAAGCCGCCGCGCAGGGCTTCGCGCACCTTGGCTGGGTCGGCGCCGCCACGCTCGGCCAGCAGCAAGGCCTCGGCCACCGCGCCGATGGTGATGCCCACGATCATCTGGTTGGCCAGCTTGGCCAGCTGCCCGCTGCCGGCAGGGCCCACGTGCACGGGCCGGCCCATGGCCTGCAGGGCCTCGCGGGCGCGTTCCACATCGGCTGCCTCACCGCCGGCCATGATGGCCAGGGTGCCGGCTTCCGCCCCCAGGGTGCCGCCGGACACCGGTGCGTCCAGTGCGGCGCAGCCCATGGTCGCCAAGCGCTGGGCATGGTCACGCGCCTGCTCGGGCAGGATGGAGCTCATGTCCACCACCAGGGCGCCGGGCTGCAGGCCGGCCGCGGCTGCCTCCTGCGCGGGCAGGCCAAGGCCGCCGAACAGCACCTCGGCCACCACGCCACCATGTTCCAGCATGGTGATGACGATGTCCGCGTCGGCCACGGCCTGGGCCGGGGTGTCGGCGATCCGGGCGCCGGTGTCGGCCAGCGCTTGGGCCTTGGCCCGTGTCCGGTTCCACAAAGTCAAGGGAAAACCCGCTGTCGCCAAGCGCCGCGCCATGGGCGCACCCATCAAGCCGCAGCCCAGCAGGCTGATTCGTCGCATCTTGAAACTCGCTAATCCGCTCATTGATGAGCAAAATGTCCGTCAAACGAGGCAAAGGCCATGTTGATCCCTTGTTTGAAGGACAGCCGCTGCCTTGAATTTGCGCCAACATAGCGCATGTTCGGGATTTTCGCTCCCCCCGGTTGAGACAACGACAGCAATGAACGACATGGCCGATTCTCTCGCGACGGTGGCCCCGCGACTGAACGGGCTGGAGGACGCCTTGGTCCACAGCCTGGAGCAGTTGGGCGCGGGCGTGCTGATCAAGCACCTGGGCACCGGCCGCTATGAATACGCCAGTGCTGCCGCTCGCACCCTGTGGGCCGGGGCACGTGATCCCCTGGGCGCAACAGACGCTGAACTGTTCGATGCCGTGCAGGCCGTGGCCCTGCGCGCGGCCGATCAGCAGGCCGTGGCCCTGAGCAATGGTTTTGCCGCCGAGCACCGCCTGGAGCGCCAGGGCGAGCGCCGTGAATACCTGGTGTGGCGCCAGTCCCTGCGTGATGAATCAGGCCAGCCTTCGCGTGTGCTGAGCAGTTGGCAGGACATCACCGAGCAGCGCAAGCGCGAGCAGCAGTTGCAGGCCGCGTTCAAGCAGCTCGAGCAGCAGCAACTGGCCAATGCCGAGTTGCGCCGCGAGATGGAGGACAACCAGGTCCGCGACAACGTGTCGGGCCTGTACCACCGCGCCCACTTCGAAGAACAACTGCGCCGCGAGGCTGACCTGTCCAGCCGCGAGCAGCGTGAGTTCGCCATCGTGTCCGTGTCGGTCGATGGCATGGACGAGATCCGCCAGACCTACGGGGCCGACAGCTGCGAGCGCGTGGTCGAGGCCCTGGGCCGCCTGTTGCGCGCCAACACCCGCGCGATGGATTCCCCCTGCCGCCTTGGCGGCGACCGCTTCGTGGTGCTGCTGTCGGGCGTGGGCCTGGCCACGGCGCACTCGCGCATGGAGCACCTGCGCAAGCAGTGCTCGCAGCACATCGTGGCCTACAACGGCCAGCAGATCCCCTTCACCGTCAGCATGGGCATCGCCAGCTTCCCGCATACGGCCGGCTCGGTTGAAGAGTTGATGCGCAGCGCCGACCGCGCCATGGGCATCTCGCGCGAGAAGGGCGGCAACCACCTCACGCTGGCCAGCATCCAGTTCGTGCCCGCGGGCTGAACTGAATCACCTGGCTGCTGTCACTGCCCCGCTGCAGGGCGCAGCGCCCAAGAAAAAACCGGCACGGGCTTCAAAGCACCGGCCGGTTTTTTGTTGAATAGGTGTCCGCCGCGAACCAGTCACCGCACTCCTGAACCCAGGGGATTCAGGTGGGCGAGGTCAGCTTGACTTCGGGTTCATCTGACGCGAGACGATCGCACCAGCCAAGCAATGTTCCAGGCCCTGGCTCAATGAGCATCGGTTCAAGGAAATATTGGCTTCCGCGAACGCGACGAACACCTTCATTGTAGGCCCGAGCCCTGAACCGCAAACCCTAAGCTGCGTGTGGCTTGCGGGTTTAGTTGACAGATCGACAACAGACGCGCTGCGGGTTTACAGCAGGTGGCCGTCGTCGTTGAGCGTGGCGTCCAGCCGTGTGATCAGGGTGTCCAGGTATTCCTTGGACACGGCGTTGTCGCCGGATTGGGCGGACGCTTCTGCGGAGGGCGTGGCGGCGCTGGGGGGCGGCATCGAGGCCAGCTCGTAGGCCAGGTTCAGGGCGGCCAGCACGGCGATGCGCTCGCGCGCCTTGAGCTTGCCGGCGTCGCGGATGGCACACATCTCGCGGTCCACGTGGCTGACGGCCTGACGCAGTTGCGGCTCGCCGCCGTCGGGGCAGCCCAGCAGGTAGCTCTGCCCCATGATGGAGACTTCGATCTGTTTCATGCGCGGTCGTCAGGCGGGAGCTCGTCGTCCTCGCCGGCGGTGGCCGAGGCGGGGGCGGGCAATTTGTCGATCAGGGTGTCGATGCGGGCACGGGCGGCCGACAGGCGCGCGCGCAGCGAATCACGCTCTTGCGTGGTCACCTGCAGTTGCTGCTGCAGCAGGGCGTTGGTGCGCTGCAGTTCCTCGTGGCGCAGCAGCAGGCGCTCGACGCGGTCGGTCAGGTCTTCGATCCTGGACATGAGGGTGGGCCCTCGCTCCCATGGTGGCCTCTGCGGAGGCGGAACCCGGATTGTAGGCGGCGAAACCGGCGCGCAGGCTGGGGCGCGCCCTTACGTTCCCTTACGCGCTTTGGTCACTCGCCTTACAATGCCGCCCGTTGGTGCTCGCGCCGGGGTTCACTCGGCGCAGTTAAACGGGAAGCAAGAGGGTCTGACGCACCACCGGTGCCAGCCCGACTTGCGCTGCCCCCGCAACGGTCGGCGGTCAAGCCCTGCAAGGGGCTTCGCTCGTGTTTTACAGCCACTGGGTGTTCACGCATCTGGGAAGGCTTCACGGGTCGAACCGCCCAGCCCGGATACCGGCCAGCAGGGGGTGTGATGGCACAGGGCCTGGGGCCGTGCTGTCGCGCCATGTCGCCTCATGCCTGGCGGGGATGCCGGCGGGGCTTTTGTCCTGTGTGTTTTTCAATCATGTTGCGCTTGAACTCGGTGCGTACTGCGCCTTGGGTGCGTTCGGCCGTGGCCGTCGCGGTGTTGTCCATGACCGCTGGTGGCGCACTGGCCCAGGCGGAGTCCAAGACCCCGCTCGAGCCGGTGGTGGTGACCGCTTCGCGCGCCGAAATGCCTCTGCAGCATGCCCCTGTGGGCGCTACCGTGATCACGGCCGAGGATATGCAGCGTGCCGGCGTGCGAGATGCCAACGAAGCCATCCGTCGGCTGGGCGGCGTGCCTGGCCGCACGGACTTGTTCGGTGGGCGTGACAACAGCTTGAGCCTGCGCGGCTTTGGTGCCACGGCCGATCTGAACCAGGTCGTGCTGATCAACGGCATCCGCACGAACGAGGCCCAGATGGTCTCGCCTCGCCTGACGGCCATCCCCGTGGATCAGATCGAACGCATCGAGATCGTGCGTGGTGGCCAGAGCGTGCAGTGGGGGGCGGGTGCCTCGGCGGGCGTGATCAACGTGATTCTCAAGGACGAGCGCGCACCGGGCTGGCATGGCCGGGTCGCGGCATCGGTGGAGTCTTTCGATGGGCACGAGGTGTCCGGCAATGTGTCCCATGGCGGCAAGGATTGGTGGATCGATGCCGATGTGAAACGCCTGTCGACCGATGGCTATCGTGACAACGGCGACTACCGGCAGGACGTGGGCGGTATCCAGGGCTCCGTCAAGCTCGGCGCGTTCACGCTGCACGGGCGCTTGCAGCAGGAGCACCAGACCTCGGGTCTGCCGGGCTCTCTGTCATTCGCGCAGTTCAGTGCTGATCCCCGTCAGACCCTTACGCCGGATGACTGGGGCCAGACGGACGAGACCAACCGCGCCGCAGGTGTGCGGTGGGCGCAGGGCGCCACGGTGGTGAAGTTCGATGCGGCCTCGCGCGAGCGGGCTTCGCGCTTCTATCAGTATGGTTCGGAGCGCTTTTGGCGTAGCCACACGGACCAGGCTACCGCCACGGCCGAGCACACAGTGCGTTGGGCGCAGGACCTGTCGCTGCAAGGCGTCGTGGGCCTGGACTGGCAGCGCTGGACGTTGGCCAACACGGGCTATGGTCAGGACAGCGAGCAGACCACGCGCGCCTGGTTCGGCCAGCTCAACCTGAGCCTGCCCAGCAAGACCCGCCTGTCGGTGGGCGCGCGGCATGAGCATGCCGGCAACGTCACGGCCTACAGCGGCTTCACCAGCTACGACCGCAACGACACGCTCAAGGCCTGGGATGTCGGTGTGAGCCAGACCGTGTTGCCCTCGATCGATGTGTACGCCCGCACGGCGCGTTCCTATCGCCTGCCTACTGCTGACGAGTATGGCTATGCTGTCATGAGCCAGCCGCTGCGCCCGCAGATCAACCGCGACTGGGAGGCCGGCATCAAGTGGCTCCAGGGCGGACAGTCGGCCACCTTGCGTGTGTTCCGCCAGAACACACGCGACGAGATCGACTACGACCCCATCAACGGTGCCAATGCGAACCTGGCGCCGCTGCGCCGTCAGGGCGTGGAAGTGGACACGCGTTGGGCTTGGGTCAATGGCTGGTCTACGCAGGTGACGGCGCAGGCGCTGACCGCGCGCTTCACGGGTGGCCCGCTCGATGGCAAACAGGTGCCACTGGTGGCCAACCGTTCGCTGACGTGGCGTGTGGGCTATCAGTTCAATGAGCAGCACCGCGTGGATGGTGGTGCACAGTACCTGTCGTCGATCCGCTTCAACAACGACGTCTACAACAACTGTGCACGCCGGATCCCATCATCCACCTTGCTGGATGCCCGCTACCAATGGACAGACAAGCTGTGGACCGCCTCGGTGGGCGTGACCAACCTGGCGGACCGAGACACCTATAACATGGCCTACTCGTGCACCAGCGGTTCGTTGTACCCGGAAACTGGCCGCGCCTGGCGTGCTACCGTGTCTCGACGCTTCTGACCACAGGCCATGCAGGCATCCGCTCCTCAGCACCACCTCATCCTCGGCGGCCAGCGCAGTGGCAAGTCACGCCAGGCCGAACGCCTGGCGCAGGCCTGGCTGAACGGCGCTGCGGGGCGTGAGGTGGCCGTGCTGGCCACGGCCTTGCCGTCGGATGACGAGATGCAAGCGCGCATCGAACGCCATCGGCAGGATCGGCCAGCCGGCTTCATCACGGTCGAGGAGCCCCATGAACTGGGGCACGCGCTGCGCCAGGCATCTTTGCCTGAGCGTCTGGTGGTGGTCGATTGCCTGACCTTGTGGCTGACCAATGTGCTGATGCCCGCCGTACACGGCGATGCGGGCCATGCGCCAGGCCGCTCCTGGGAGGCATTGCGGTCGGAGTTGCTGTCTGTGCTGCCAAGCCTGCCCGGCCCCGTCGTGCTGGTGTCCAACGAAATCGGCTGGGGTGTGATCCCGATGGGCGCCGTGGTGCGTCAGTTCGTGGATGAACTGGGGCGCTTGAACCAGGATGTGGCGCAGTGCTGCGGTCACATTACCCTGATGGCTGCTGGTCAGCCCTGGACACGTGCCGTGGAGCGCTGGGCGTGACCGTTTGTCTGCGAAGCTTGCTGGCCGCGGCACTGTTGTGGGCCGCTCACGCATGGGCCGAGCCCATTCGCATCACGGACCAGCACGGCATGGTGGTCACGCTGGCCGCACCGCCCCAACGCATCGTCAGCCTGCTGCCCTCGCTGACCGAGGCCGTGTGTGTGCTGGGCGCGTGCGACAAGCTGGTGGCGACGGATCGCTGGTCCAACTGGCCCGCGTCGGTTCAACGCCTGCCCAAGGCGGGTGGGCTGGACGATGCCAATGTGGAGATGGTGGTGGCGCAGCGGCCCGATCTGGTGCTGTTGTCTGCGTCGTCGCGTCTGGCCCAGCGGCTGCGAGGGCTGGGCCTGACCGTGGCCGAACTGGACGCGCAGAACCTGGCCCAGCTGCATCAACTGCTCAACACCGTGGCGGCGCTGCTTGGACAGCCGGCTCTGGGCGAGCGGCACTGGCAGGCCTTGCAGGCGGAGGTTCGCGAGGCCCATGTGCTGGTGCCGGCTGCGGCGCGGGGCTCGCGTGTGTATTTCGAGATCAGCAACACGCTGTACGCAGCGGGCGAGTCGTCGTACATCGGTGAGTTGCTGGCGCGGCTGGGCGCCCGCAATGTGGTGCCCGCGGCGCTGGGGCCTTTTCCCCGCCTGGGGCCGGAGTTCATCGTGCGTGTGGACCCCGATGTGATCATCCTGGCGGCGGAGGACGCCCCAGGGCTGCCCCGGCGCCCAGGCTGGAACCGGCTGCAGGCCATTCAGGCCGGGCGCGTGTGCGCTGTGCCTGCCGAAGCCTACGATGTGCTGTCACGGCCCGGCCCGCGGCTGGGGCAGGCTGCCCGTTTTCTGGCGCAGTGCCTCAAGGACACGGCCCCCAGGGGCCCTCGCTGATGAGCTCCGGGCATGCAACAGCACGCTGGGGCGGTCTGTCGATCATCCTGGCGCTGACCATCTCCATGGCCGTGCTGGGCCTGGGCACGGGCAGCATCGGCTGGCAGGCGCCCTGGGCGCCAGACCCTGATGGCACGCTGGCCCGGATCCTCTGGGACATCCGTGCGCCGCGCACCCTGGGGGCCTGGCTGGTGGGTGCGCTGCTGGGCCTGGCGGGCGCCATTGCCCAGGGCCTGTTTCGCAACCCGCTGGCCGAGCCCTACCTGCTGGGCAGTGCTGCCGGCGCGGCCTTGTGCATGGCCGTGGTGTTGACGCTGGGCGTGCCGTGGCTGGCCGGCCAGGACTGGTGGGCGCGCGTGGGCCTGACGGGCGCCGCCTTCGTCGGATCGGTCGGTGGGGTGATGCTGACCTTGCTGATGTCTCGCGGAGCGGGCCACACCATGCGCCTGCTGCTGGCCGGTGTGGTGGTGGGCGTGGTGCTGGGCGCGATGACGCAATTGCTGATGGTGTGGTCTGCCGAGGCCTGGCGCGTGATGCAGGCCTTCATGCTGGGCAGCACGGCGCTGCTGGGCTGGCAGGCCTGTGGCGTGATGGCGGCCGTGCTGTTGTTGGCATGGCCCGTGGCGCAGGGCCTGGCCAAGGTGCTTGATGCGCTCAGCCTGGGCGAGGACACAGCCCGTACGCTGGGCATCCCGCTGGGTTTGACCCGCGCGGTGCTGGTGGGGATGCTGGCGCTGGCCACCGCCGCGGCCGTGGCCCAGGCGGGCTTGATCGCTTTTGTGGGCCTGGTGGCACCGCACCTGGTGCGGCCCTGGGCAGGGGCCCGGCATGCGCACATGCTGGTGGCCGCCACGGCGATGGGCGGCGGGCTGATGATGGCGGCGGATGTGCTGGCGCGTTGGCTGATCGCCCCGCAAGAGCTGCCGGTGGGTGTATTGACGGCGGTGCTCGGCGGTGTCTACCTGCTGGTGCTGCTGCACCGGAGGCGCGCATGAGCATCGCTGCTGCCCCCGTCATCGCGCTGCAGGCCAAAGGCTTGGGTGCCGCCCATGGCCGCCAGCCCGTGCTGCACGATGTGAGCCTGTCCGCCCACGCCGGCCAGTGGCTGGCCATCGTGGGGCCCAATGGCGCAGGCAAGTCGACCTTGCTGCGCTGCCTCGCAGGGCTGATGCCGCTGACGGCTGGCCAGGCGCATCTGCAGGGCCACCCTTGGTTGGACATGCCTGCCGCCGAGCGCGCGCGCCAGCTGGCATGGCTGGGGCAGGATGTGGCGGGCGATCCAGCCATGGCGGTGGCCGATGTGGTGGCGCTGGGCCGTCTGCCCTACCAAGGCTGGCTGGGCTGGCAAGGGGCTGATGCGCGGGATCGCGCGGCGGTGGACCAAGCCCTGGCCGATACCGACATGGCCTGGGCGCGCAGCCGTCCGCTGGGCGCCCTGTCCGGTGGTGAACGCCAGCGGGTGATGCTGGCGCGCGCACTGGCTGTGCAGGCCCCGGTGCTGCTGCTCGACGAGCCGGTGTCCCACCTGGATGTGCCTCATCAGCGCCTGGTAGCCCAGGTGCTGCGCCGCGAGGCCGCACAAGGCCGGTGCATCATCAGCGTGCTGCACGAGCTGCCGCTGGCCCTGGCCGCCGATCGCCTGGCGGTGATGAAGCAAGGGCGTCTGCTGGCCGAAGGGCGCACCGATGATCCTGCCGTGCACCGCGTGCTGGAGGACGTGTTCGACCGGGCCGTGGCCGTGACACTGCACGATGGCCGCTGGACCGCTTTGCCACGGTTTTAAGCGCCAGCCGGCGCGCATCTCACTCATACTGTCGAGACCCTCATGGACCTGCAATCCCCGCCCACCGAAGCCCCGCAACAGCCCGAGCGCACCGAGCGGCGTGGCCTGCTCATCGTCAACACGGGTGATGGCAAAGGCAAGAGCACGGCCGCCTTCGGCCTGGCGCTGCGCGCGCATGGCCGAGGCAAGGCCGTCAAGGTCTACCAGTTCATGAAGGTGCCCAGTGCTCGCTTTGGCGAGCACCGTGCCTTCGAGGCGCTGGGCTTGCCGGTCGAAGGGCTGGGCGATGGCTTCAGCTGGAAGAGCAAGGATCTGGAGCACTCGGCCGAACTGGCCCGTCAGGGCTGGGCCCGTGCCGCTGCGCTCATCAATGCTGGCGAACACTTCCTGGTCGTGCTGGATGAAATCACCTACCCCTTGATCTACGGCTGGCTGCCGCTGGACGAAGTGGTGCAGACGCTGAGCCAGCGGCCACGCGATGTGCACGTGGTCTTGACTGGCCGCGATTGCCCGCCGGAGATCGTGGCCATCGCGGACACCGTCACGGAGATGCGCAAGGTCAAGCATGCCTATGAGGCGGGCATCCCCGCGCAGCGGGGCATCGAGGACTGAGGGGCGGACGCGCTCATGATCGCCCGTGCGGTGATGGTGCTGGGCACCACCAGTGGTGCCGGCAAGAGCTGGCTGGCCACGGCCCTGTGCCGCTGGTATGCGCGGCAGGGCCTGCGCGTGGCGCCCTTCAAGGCGCAGAACATGAGCAACAACGCGCGTGTCGTGCCTGGCCTGGATGGCCATTTGGGCGAGATTGGCAGCGCACAGTACTTTCAAGCCCAGGCTGCCCGCGTGCGGCCCGACGTGCGCATGAACCCCGTGCTGCTCAAGCCCGAGCAGGACACGGCCAGCCAGGTCATCGTGATGGGGCAGGTGCATGACGAACTGCGTCACGTGCCCTGGCGCGAGCGCAGCAACCATGTGTGGCCGCATGCGCGTGCCGCGCTTGATGAGCTCATGGCCACGCAGGATGTGGTCGTGATCGAAGGTGCCGGCTCACCCGCCGAGATCAACCTGCACGCCAGCGACTACGTCAACATGCGCACGGCGCTGCATGCCCAAGCCCGTTGCCTGCTGGTCACCGACATCGACCGGGGCGGTGCCTTCGCCCATCTTTACGGCACGCACCAGTTACTGCCTGAGCACGAGCGTGCCTTGATCAAGGGCTTCGTGCTCAACCGCTTCCGGGGCGATGCCAGCTTGCTCGCGCCCGGGCCCGATCAATTGCAGGCTTTGACCGGCGTGCCCACGCTGGCCGTGCTGCCCATGTGGCGCGGCCACGGCCTGCCCGAGGAAGACGGCGTGTTCGATGACCGCGCCACTGGCCCCATCGTCAACGATGCCAGCGTGCGCCGCATCGCCGTGCTGGCCTGCCCACGCATCAGCAACCTCGACGAGTTCCAGCCGCTGCGCAGCGCGCCTGGTGTGCGCCTGGTGTGGGCCAGGCATCCGCGTGATCTGGATGGCGCCGACTGGGTGATCCTGCCGGGCTCCAAGCACACCAGGGCTGATCTGGCCTGGCTGCGGACCCATGGGCTGGACCGCGCCGTGATCGAGCATGCGCGGCGGGGTGGGGCTGTGCTTGGCATCTGCGGCGGCCTGCAGATGCTGGGGCACAGTCTGAGCGATCCCGATGGGGTGGAGGGCCATGCCGGTGCCGTGGTGGAAGGGCTGGGCCTGCTGGACCTGCACACTCGTTTCGACGCGCACAAGCTGCTGCGGGAAACCGGCGCCACTTTCAGCAATGCGGAGACCTTCGCCGCGCTCGATGCGTCTGCCAGCCCATGGCAGGCGCTGGCGGGTGTGTGTGCGCTCGGCTACGAGATCCACCATGGCCGTACCGATGCCCAGCCCGTGGCGACGCAGGCGGCTCCCTTGCTCAGGCGCACCCAGGCTGTCCTGCACGATGGCGAAGGGCACCCGCTCGGCTGGTGCAAGGGCCAGGTGCTGGGCCTGTACCTGCATGGCCTGTTCGAAGACGCCGCCGTGATGCGCGCCCTGTTTGGTGCGCAAGCACCGTCGCTTGACCGTGTCATGGACGGCTTGGCCGATTACATCGATCAACATTTCGCCCCCGGCGCCCTGGCCAGTCTGATCGACGGGGCCTGAGCCCCTTCCTACCTTTTCTCCCCGCTTTCCTGCCATGTCCGAGCCTTCTGCCTTTTCCCTGCCTCCCGTCCGCGATTTGCGCGATGCCGATCTGGCCCAGCACCTGCGCCATCGCATCGACACCAAGACCAAGCCCCTGGGCTCGCTGGGTCGGCTGGAATCCTTGGCGCTGCAGCTCGGGTTGATTCTGGGCAGCGAGGCCCCCACCTTGTCGCATGCCCAGGCGGTGGTGTTCGCGGGTGATCACGGCCTGGCGGCGCACGGCGTATCGGCCTTTCCCAGTGATGTGACCTGGCAGATGGTCGAGAACTTCCTGGCCGGTGGCGCGGCCATCAGCGTGCTGGCGCGTCAGCATGGCCTGGCGCTCACCGTGGTCGATGCTGGTGTGGCGCGCGACATCGCCCCGCGTGAGGGTCTGCAGATCCGCAAGATCGCGCCCGGTACGGCGGACGCATCCCAGGGGCCGGCCATGACCCTGGCACAGTGCCACGCGGCATTGGCTGCGGGTGCAGACGTGGTCAGGCAATTGCCCGGCAATGCCCTGCTGCTGGGCGAGATGGGCATTGGCAACACCTCTGCGGCGGCCTTGCTGATGAGCCGTCTGACGGGCACGCCGTTGCCCCAGTGCGTGGGCCGTGGCACCGGTCTGGACGATGCCGGCATGAAACGCAAGCTGTCCGTGCTGCGCCAGGCGCTGCAGGCCAATGCTGGCGCCACACAGCCCCTGCAGGCCCTGGCCGCCCTGGGCGGCTTCGAGGTGGCGATGATGTGCGGCGCCGTGCTCGAAGCCGCCGCGCAGAACCGTGTGATCGTGGTCGATGGCTTCATCACCACCAGCGCCGTGCTGGTGGCTCAGGCCTTGCAGCCACTGGTGCTGCAGCGCTGCGTATTCGCCCACCAGTCCGATGAATCCGGCCATGCGCGCCTGCTGGCTTGGTTGGGCGCCGAGCCGCTGCTGCACCTGGGCTTGCGCCTGGGCGAAGGCTCTGGCGCGGCCCTGGCCTGGCCCCTGCTGGCGTCAGCGTGCCGTATCCTGCGCGAGATGGCCAGCTTCGCCGATGCCGGGGTGAGCGAGCGGCAGGCCTGAGTCCAGCACCTTTTGCATCAGCCATGCTCCGCTCGATCACGTCACGTCTGCTTCTGGAACTGCGTCTGTTCTTCATCGCGCTGCAGTTCTTCACGCGTGTGCCGGTGCCAAGCTGGGTAGGCTTCAAGCCTGCATGGCTGCAGGCCTGCGCGCGCTACTTCCCGCTGGTGGGGGCCTGCGTGGGCGTGCTCGGGGCCCTGGTGCTGGCCGCCGCCAGCCTGGCCTGGCCGCCTCTGGTGGCCGTGCTGCTGAGCATGGCGGCCACGGTGTGGATGACCGGCGGCTTCCATGAAGATGGCTGGGCCGACACCTGTGACGGCCTGGGCGGCGCCGTGAACCGTGAGCGGGCGCTGACCATCATGAAGGATTCGCGCCTGGGCAGCTACGGCGCCCTGGGCCTGGGGCTGATGCTGGGGCTCAAGGCCGCCGTGTTGACCAACCTGCTGGCTCCGGTGCTGGGTGAACTCAGCGAGGCCCAGAGCAGCCATGTGCACCAGGTGCTGCTGGGCTGGACGCTGATGGCCCTGGTCTGGAGCCACACCACCTCGCGCCTGACGCCGGTGCTGCTGATCCGCTTGCTGCCCTATGCGGGCGATGTCGAGCACGCCAAGGCCAAGCCGCTGGCCACGGGTGTCTCCTGGGGCGGTGTGCTGGGGGCCGTGACGGCTTGGGCATTGGTCAGCCTGGCCCTGGTGGCCTGGGTGGGGCACATCGGCTGGCCGGTGCCCACCTTGTGGCAAGCCATGGGCTGGGCCACGCTGGCGGTGCTGCTGGGAACCGGGTGGCTGGTGCGCTGGCTGCGCAAGCGCCTGGGGGGCTACACGGGTGACACCTTGGGCGCGGCCCAGCAGGTCACCGAGGTGCTGAGCCTGCTGGCCTGGCTGGCGGTGGTGCACCCGGTCACGTGGGTGCGCTGATGAGTGCCTGCGCGGACGCGGGCTGGTGGGCCTGGCGCCACCCCAGGGCCCAAGGTGCCGAAGGCCGCTGTATCGGCCACACCGATCTCGCCCTGGACCCGCGCAAGGCCCGCAGACTGGCAAGGCGCATTCGCCATGAGGCCGCACGCCATGGCATACCCAAGGTGGTGTGCACCTCGGAGCTGCGCCGCTGCCGTGATGTCGGCCGCCTGCTGCGCCGTTGGGGCTGGCGCCATGTGGTGATGCCTGAACTGCGCGAGGCTGACTTCGGTGATTGGGATGGCCGCCTGTGGGCCGCCATTGGCCAGGCTCCAGTGGACGCCTGGTGCATGGATTTCGCCGATCACCCGCCGGGTGGCGGCGAAAGCCTGCGCCAGGTGCTGGCGCGTGCTGCCGCATGGGTGCCGCCTGCAGCAGCCGGGGCGCTGGTGGCCCATGGGGGCTGGATGCTGGCACGCCGATGGGTGACACAGCACGACGCTGAACAATGCCCCGCCTCTGCCGCGCAATGGCCGGCGCCGCCTCGCCACGGGCAGTGCTGGCGGCTCTGCGTGGCGGGCCGATGACCTGAGTCGAGCGCCTGAATCCGCTGGCCCATAGGGGGCGATCTCGCGCCTCAGTCGCGCCAATCCCGTCGCCGCACACCCGCCAGCCGCAGGTACAGCTTTGCCGCCCAGTTCAGCGCCCCGCGCATCCAGCGTGTCGATCGAGGCTGCGTCACATCGCTCACCCGTGGCACTTCCGCGCTGTCGGCAAAGTCACGGGCCAGCGCGGCGCCCAGCGTCTTGGCAAAGCCCCGGTCACGCACGATCAAGTTGCCTTCCAGGTTGACCAGCATCGACAGGGGATCCAGGTTGGAAGACCCCACCGTGGCCCACTCGTCGTCCACGCACAGCACCTTGGCATGCAGCCACGAGGGCTGGTATTCGAAGATGCGCACACCATGGGCCTGCAGCTCGTCGTACAGGGCGCGTGCGGCGATGGCGGCGATCTTGTAATCCACCTTGCCTTGCAGCAGCAAGCGCACACGCACGCCCCGATCGGCAGCGTGCTTGAGCGCGCGGCGCAGCGCCCGGCCGGGGTAGAAATAGGGCGTGACGATGTCCACGTTCGAGCGCGCCTGCTGGATGGCCTGCAAGGATGCCCGCTCGATGGTGCGGCGCTGGCGCAGGTTGTCGCGCAGCACGAAGGCGGCCCGCATCGGCAGGCGGATGCCCGCGCTGGCACTGATCTGGCCTTGCTCTACCGGTGGCAAGCGCAGGCGAGCCTGCTGCCACACCCGTCGCAGCCGCTTCATGCGGCCGGGCACCTTCATCCAATCGATCAGGTCGTCGCGCCAGTCGCGGCCCAGCGTGGCGCGTGTCCACATGGCCCGGATGGTGTGCTGCACGGGCAGGGCGGTGGGGCCCTGCACCTGCACGGCGTAGTCCAGGCGCGGCTGGCTGGTCCAGCCATGCACCAGGTCATGGCGGTCGTCGATCAGATTGATGCCGCCCACGAAGCCCAGGTCCTCGTCGACCACGCACAGCTTGAGGTGCATGCGCCGCCAGTTGCGGCTGTTGAGCGCCGACAGCAGCCCTGCCACTGGGCGGTAGATGGCCAGCTGGATGCCTTGGTGGCGCAGGCTTTGCCAGAAGGCCTCGGGCACCTCGCGTGAGCCCACGCCGTCCATCACCACCTGCACGGTCACGCCGCGGCGTACCGCGCGTGCCAGTGCTTCAAATACCAGATCGGCCTGGCCGCCGGTGCCTGTCAGGTAGTTGGCCAGCCAGACGCTCTCTTGCGCGGCGTCGATGGCCTGCACCATCGCCGGGAACAGCTCGTCGCCGCCTCGCAGCAAGGCCACGCGGTTGCCGCCGGTGAATACCGGCCTGCGCTGGGCGTACCAGGCCAGCGAGAGGGACTGCGTGGCACCGTCGCCGAAGCTCAGATGCCTTGGGGGGCCTTGCATCACGCCAGCTCGAACTCCGCCACCAGGGGCAGGTGGTCCGACAGCCGGGCCCAGGCCGTGCCGCGCGGCACCAGGATGGATTGGCACTGCAGCCCGCGGGTGTAGACGCGGTCCAGTGCCAGCACCGGCACGCGCGAGGGGTAGGTGGGCACGCGCTCGGCCATCAGCGTGCGCGCGCGTGTCAGGCCGGCGTCGATCAGGATGTGGTCCAGCGCCTCGTTCCAGTCGTTGAAATCGCCGGCGACGACCACCGGGGCATCGGGCGGCAGGTGCTCGGCCACCAGCTTGGCCACACGCGAGGTCTGGCGCACGCGGCTGGAGTGGATCAGGCCCAGGTGCAGCACCACCACGTGCACCTCGATGCCATTCCACTGCACCGGCACGTGCAGCAGGCCGCGCTGCTCGAAGCGGTGGTCGGACACATCATGGTGGCCGATGCTGCCGATGGGCCAGCGCGAGAGCAGGGCGTTGCCATGCTCGCCGTGCTTGGTGGTGGCATTGGTGCGGTAGGCCACGTCGTAGCCTTCGGGCGCCAGGTAATCAGCCTGGGGTTTGTCGGGCCAGCAGCCGTGCCCGAACTGCGTCACGGAGAACTTGCGCGCCTCCTGGTGGTTGAAGCTGCGCACCTCCTGCAGGCAGACGATGTCGGCGTCCAGCGCCTCGACGGCCAGGCCCAGGTTGTGGATCTCCAGGCGCTTGGTGGGCCCCATGCCGCGCACACCCTTGTGGATGTTGTAAGTGGCCACCCGCAGCCCCTTGGCGGACAGGGTGGTGGCGGCCGGCGGCAGCAGGGTCGAGTGAAACGGGTTCAGCACGTCGGTGTCTCGGTGGTCATGCTGATCGCTACCTTAGCGCGTTTGGGATGTCCCCTGTCGCGCGTCAACCCGTGGAACGTGGTCCATTATTGGTCTTCATCGGGGTGTCATCGGCTACCGATTGTCGGCAACTGCAGGATCGCCTCGGCGTTGGAGGGCGAGAAGCAGCGGTCGGCCGCCTCGCGCAGCGGCAGCCAGGCGTACGCCGTGTGCTCGCGTGGCGCCAGGGTGACGGGTGTGCCCGCCGGCACGCACAGCCCGAAGACCCGCTCCAGGTTGTGGGTGACGCCCGGGGCGTAGCGGTGGCGCCACACGGGGTAGATCTCGTAGATGTTCTCGATGGCCCAGTCGGTGAGGGCCTCGTCAGGGATGCCCGCGCTGCCCACCAGGATGCCGGTTTCCTCATGTACTTCGCGGATGGCTGTGGTGCGCCAATCCTCGTCTTGCGTGTCCTTCGAGCCTGTCACGCTCTGCCAGAAGCCGGGCTGCTTGGCGCGCTCGATCAGCAGCACGTCCAGCGCCGGTGTGTGGATCACGACCAGCACGGATTGCGGGATCTTGTCGGGCGAGTCGGTGGACACTGTCTGGGGCGTCGTCATGGATTCAAGAGTGTTGCATGGGCGAAAACACACGCCCACAAACAAAAACCGCCCCCAGGGGGGCGGTTTTCAGAAGGCAGGCCCTGGCAGGGGGCCACGCTGGCATCACGCAAGCGTTAGGCCTGTGCGTTGCCCGCCGCCACCTGCGCATTGCGCAGACGGATGTGCAGTTCGCGCAGCTGCTTCTCGTCCACGTTCGACGGTGCGCCGGTCAGCAGGCACTGGGCGCGCTGCGTCTTCGGGAAGGCGATCACGTCGCGGATGGACTCGGCCTTGGTCATCAGCGTCACCAGGCGGTCCAGGCCGAAGGCCAGGCCACCGTGCGGCGGTGCGCCGTATTGCAGCGCGTCCAGCAGGAAGCCGAACTTCACCTTGGCATCCTCGTCGCTGATGTTGAGCGCGGTGAACACCTTGCTCTGCACTTCGGCGCGGTGGATACGGATCGAGCCGCCACCCAGTTCCCAGCCGTTGAGCACCATGTCGTAGGCCTTGGCAATGCACTTGCCCGGGTCCGTGTCCATGTAGTCCTCGTGGCCGTCCTTCGGGGCGGTGAACGGGTGGTGCACGGCATTCCAGCGGTCGGCTTCGTCGTCGTACTCGAACATCGGGAAATCGACCACCCACAGCGGGGCCCAGCGGTCTTCGAACAGGCCGCTCTTCTTGCCGAAATCGCTGTGGCCGACCTTCAGGCGCAGCGCGCCGATCGCGTCGTTGACGACCTTTTCCTTGTCGGCACCGAAGAAGATCAGGTCGCCGTCCTTGGCGCCCGTGCGCTTGAGGATCTCGGCGATGGCCGCGTCGTGCAGGTTCTTGACGATGGGCGATTGCAGGCCGTCACGGCCCTTGGCCACTTCGTTGACCTTGATCCAGGCCAGGCCCTTGGCGCCGTAGATCTTGACGAACTCGGTGTAGGCGTCGATCTCGCCGCGCGACATCGCACCGCCGCCGGGCACGTTCAGGGCCACCACGCGGCCGCCCTTGGTCGTGGCGGGGGTGGAGAACACCTTGAAGTCCACGTCCTTCATCACCTCGGTCAGTTCGGTGAACTGCAGCTTGACGCGCAGGTCGGGCTTGTCCGAGCCGTACAGGAACATGGCATCGGCATACGTCATGACCGGGTACACGCCCAGGTCCACGTTCAGTGCCTTCATGAACACGTGGCGGATCATGCCTTCGAACATGTCGCGGATTTCCTGCTCGCGCAGGAAGCTCGTTTCAATATCGATCTGGGTGAATTCGGGCTGGCGGTCAGCGCGCAAGTCTTCGTCACGGAAGCACTTGGTGATCTGGTAGTAGCGGTCGAAACCGGCCACCATCAGCAGCTGCTTGAACAGCTGGGGCGATTGCGGCAGCGCGAAGAAGTGGCCGTCGTGCACACGCGAGGGCACGAGGTAGTCGCGCGCGCCTTCGGGCGTGCTCTTGGTCAGCATCGGGGTTTCGATGTCGACGAAGCCGTGCTCATCGAGGAACTTGCGGGCTTCCATGGCCACGCGGTAGCGCAGCATCAGGTTGCGCTGCATGTACGGGCGGCGCAGGTCCAGCACGCGGTGCGTCAGGCGAGTCGTCTCGGACAGGTTCTCGTCGTCGAGCGGGAAGGGCGGCGTCACCGAGGCGTTGAGCACCTCCAGCGTGTGCGCCAGCACTTCGATCTTGCCGCTGGTCAGGGTGGCGTTCTCGGTGCCAGCCGGGCGGGCACGCACCACGCCAGTGATCTTCACGCAGAACTCGTTGCGCACCTCTTCGGCGGTCTTGAAGGTGTCGGCGCGGTCGGGGTCGAACACCACCTGCACCAGGCCTTCGCGGTCACGCAGGTCGATGAAGATCACGCCGCCGTGGTCGCGGCGACGGTGGGCCCAGCCCATCAGCGTCACGGTCTGGCCCATCAGCGCTTCGCTGACCAGACCACAGTAAG
>NZ_JBASTH010000027.1:0-1683 GCF_049274795.1 Aquabacterium sp. | reverse complement strand
ATTCAAACCCACGCCAAATCCACTTTTTTCTTTAATCCGGTACACACACGAAAGAAATTGATGCGCGGAAAGCGTGCCATCAAAAGTCTGACGCGGCCAGAGGCAGTTGTCGCACGCACCACAGTTTCCCGCTTCAAACATTTCTCCGAAATAGTCCAGGAGCATCACTCGGCGGCATCCAGAGCTCTCACAATAGTGCACAATCTGCCTCAGTTGAGCACGCGCAAGTTCCTGTTCCCTTGGATCCGGTTTGGCTTCGATGAATTTTGCGTATTTGACCGTGTCACCTGCTCCAAAGAGTAGAAGGCATTCGGCCGGCAGGCCGTCACGTCCCGCGCGGCCGGTTTCCTGGTAATAGCCCTCGATATTTTTGGGAAGGTCATAGTGAATCACAAAGCGCACATTTGGTTTATGAATGCCCATGCCGAACGCGACCGTCGCACAGATGATGCGAATCTCATCGCGTAAAATGAGTTCCTGATTCCGGCTTCGGTCATGGGGATTCAAACCCGCGTGATAAGGCCGCGCCGGGATGCCGTCCTTATTCAAGCGCTCGGAGACGGTTTCCGCTGTTTTACGGCTCTGGCAGTAAATAATACCGCTTTCTTGAGGGTGACTTTGTAAATACTCATAGACCTGTTCGTACGCTTTATTTTTTGGCAACACACGGTACGTGAGATTGGGCCGGTTGAAACTGGCCACATAAACTGCGGGGTTCTTTAAACGAAGCTGGCGGAGAATGTCTTCACGCACGCGGCCCGTCGCCGTGGCAGTGAGCGCCAGTATCGGGACGCCGGGAAGAATGTCTCTGAGTTCGGCAAGCCGCCGGTACTCCGGCCTAAAATCATGCCCCCACTCACTGATACAATGCGCTTCATCCACCGCGATCAACTCGACACCCAAACGCCTTACGCCGGAAAGAAAGGAGGAAAGTATCAGCCGCTCAGGCGCCACGTACAAGAGCCGGTACTCGCCTTTTTCTAATTTTTCCAGACGGCGCTCGGATTCCCCGGCTTCCAAAGATGAGTTTAGAAAAGTGGCCGGAATCCCGGTCACCTCCATGGCATCCACCTGATCTTTCATGAGAGAAATGAGCGGCGAGACCACGAGCGTTAAACCCGGACGCACGAGCGCCGGCAACTGATAACAGAGCGACTTCCCGCCGCCGGTCGGCAAAAGCGCGAACACGTCACGGCCTTTGAGTGAATCTTCCATGATTTCGCGTTGAAGCGCGCGAAAAGACCCAAACCCAAAGGACTTCTTGAGGAGTTCTAGTAAATCGAGTGATTCGGTTTTCATACGGAGTTCTCCCATATTTTTGTGGGAGAGGAGAGGCAGCGAAATAATACGTGAAATCCGGTCAAGTTGCAATGCGAATAGGAACGCCTGGTTTTAGGTCTCCCGCGACTTCTTGTCCGTATAGGCGGTCACTAGCTGCATGAGCTCAACGGGTATCGTTAAAACCACTGTGTTAGACGCGGTGGGTCCGAGACCGTCAATGGTTTGAAGGGTCCTCAGCTGCATAGCGCCGGGGCTTGCCGTCATCGTTTTAGCGGCTTCGGCCAGATTAAATGCCGCCATTTTGTCACCTTCGGCCTTTGTAATGGTCGCTCGTTTTTCTCTTTCTGCAGAGGCCTGCCGGGACATCATTTTCTTAAGATCTTCGGGGACATCAACGTCCTG
>NZ_JBASTH010000026.1:0-188113 GCF_049274795.1 Aquabacterium sp. | reverse complement strand
GCACAGACCATTTGGGTAGCTAAGTGGGTAGCTAGACGCAAAAATCAGCAAAACTCAGACAAAAACATCAATAAATTCAACGCGCTAGAAAACTCATGAAACTCTCCACCTGGAACGTCAACTCCCTCGCCGTGCGCCTGCCCCAGTTGCTGGACTGGCTGGCCGCCAACCCGGTGGACGTGATCGTGCTGCAGGAGACCAAGCTCACGGACGACAAGTTCCCGCACGCCGGACTGCTGCAGGCCGGCTACCACGCGCACTGGTTCGGCCAGCGCACCTACAACGGCGTGGCCGTGCTCAGCCGCGTAGAAACCACCGACGTGGTGCGCAACATCCCCGGCTTCGAGGACGAGCAGGCCCGCGTGATCGCCGCCACCGTGCCCCACCCCAAGCTGGGCCACATCCGCGTGATCAACGGCTACTTCCCCAACGGCCAGGCGCCCGACAGCGACAAGTTCGTCTACAAGATGCGCTGGCTCGACGCCCTTCGCGAATGGGTGCGCCAGGAACTGGTGGCCCACCCCAACCTGGTCCTCATGGGCGACTACAACATCGCGCCCACCGATGCCGACGTGCACGACCCCGTCGCCTGGGCCGGCCAGATCCATTGCACCCCCGAGGAGCGCGACCACTTCCAGCGCCTGCTGGGCCTGGGCCTTTCCGACAGCTTCCGCATGTTCGAGCAGGCCCCGCGCCTGTGGAGCTGGTGGGATTACCGCAACCTGGCCTTCCGCAAGAACCAGGGCTTGCGCATCGACCACATCCTGGTGAGCGATGCGCTCAAGCCGCACGTCAGCGCCTGCGCCATCGACAAGCTGCCGCGCAAGAACGAGCGCCCCAGCGACCACGCGCCGGTCGTGACATCGCTCACGGTGGCCTAAAACCCCACGGCTTGATGCCTGATTCCGCCTGCGGTTAGCATGACCCACATGAACACCGCGTTCCAAGCACTCAACACCGCGCAGACCGTCCAAGGTCTTTGGTGGCGCCGCCATGTCCCGGCGGCCTCGCGTGCCTGAAGAACCTCACAGCGTTCGTTCACCACACCAGCCGCCTATCCAGGCGGCTTTTTCATGCGTGCGCTCCTGCGATGGGCAGCTTCCCAGAGAAGTCCCAACGATCCATCCCTCAGGAGCCCGACATGACCTTCACCCCCACCGCCCCCATCGTCGCCCAATGCGAAAGCCTGGATGAGGTGCGCATTCGCATCGACCAGGCCGACTGCCAGCTCGTGGCCCTGCTGGCCGAGCGTGCGCAATACATTCAGCAGGCGGCCCGCTTCAAGCGCGACGCACAAGAAGTGCAGGCCCCTCAGCGCGTGCAGCAGGTGATTGAACGCGCCCTGGCCCAGGCCCGCGACGTGGGTGCGCCCACCGCCGTGGTGGAGGCCACCTACCGCGCCATGATCGCTGCCTTCATCGAGGATGAGCACCAGCACTTCGAACAGATGGCAGCACACGCTTGAGGCCAGGCACCCTGATGACAGCGCATCCTCAGCGCACGTTCCAGGCCGTCTGCCCCAACTGCTCATCCATGAAGTCCAGGAAGCACGCAATGCGCAACGACACCTGCGCACTGCGGTAGTACACCGCGTGGATGGGCTGCAGCACCTGCACGGTGTGCTTGGGCAACACCTGGACCAGGTCGCCACGCCTGCGATCTTCCAGCGTCATGAAGTCGGACAGGCACACGATGCCCTCGCCGCGCAAGGCCAGCCAGCGCAGCGTCTCGCCGCTGGAGGCCTTCATCGTCGGGGTGATGTGCAGGCGGTCGCCATGATCGCCCGCCAGCGGCCAGTGGTTGAGTGATTCGCGCTGCGAGAAGCCCAGCAACACGTGCTTGCGCAGATCGGCCACGCTGCGCGGTCGGCCATGCGATTTCAGATACGCCGGGCTGGCCAGCACCTTCAGCGCGCTGCCGCCCAGGGCTTTGGCGCGCAAGGTCGAAACACGCAACGGCCCGATGCGCACCGCCACGTCGGTGTCCTCTTCCAACAGGTCGATCACCAAGTCGTCTGTGTTGAGTTCCAGGTCGATCTGCGGATAGCGCTGGCGGAACTCGGCCACCAACGGTGCCATCACGTGCAGGATGAAGGGCGCGGCGGCGTTCACGCGCAGACGCCCGGCCGGTTGCAGCCGGCGTGACAGCAACTGATCCTCGGCCTCGTCCACCGCCGTCAGGATGTTGCGCGCATGCGCCAGGAAGGCGTGGCCTTCGTCCGTCAGCGTCAGGCGGCGCGTGGTGCGCGTCAGCAAGGTGGTGTCCAGCTTGTCTTCCAGCCGGCGCAGGGCCCGGCTGATGCCCGACACCGTCTGGCGCAACTGCTCGGCAGCCGCCGTGATGGAGCCGGTGTCCACCACCGTGCGAAACACCAGCAGCTCTTCCAACGTGGTTTTCACCCGGTCACCTTGGCCATTGTTGATTTCATGTCAACAATATTTTGCCCATACAGGGCTTTTTCAGCAAACGGCATCAAGCCACACTCCACCCATCCTCACAGGAGTGCACCATGCCCATTGCCCTGCTCGCGCTGACGCTCAGCGCATTCGCCATCGGAACGACCGAGTTCGTCATCGTTGGCCTGATCCCCACCGTGGCCGCTGACCTCGGCATCACCCTGCCCTCGGCCGGCCTGCTGGTCAGCCTGTACGCCTTGGGCGTGGCCGTGGGCGCCCCCGTGCTCACAGCCCTCACCGGCAAAGCGCCCCGCAAGGCACTGCTGCTGGGCCTGATGGCCCTGTTCACAGCCGGCAACCTGCTGGCCTGGCATGCGCCCGACCATACCTCGCTGATCATGGCGCGCATCCTCACGGGCTTGGCGCACGGCGTGTTCTTCTCGATCGGGTCCACCATCGCCACCAGCCTGGTGCCCAAGGAGAAAGCCGCCAGCGCCATCGCCATCATGTTCACCGGCCTCACGGTCGCCCTGGTCACCGGTGTGCCGCTCGGCACCTTCATCGGTCAGCACTTCGGCTGGCGCGCCACCTTCCTGGCCGTGGCGGGCCTGGGTGCGATCGCCTTCATCGGCAGCCTGCTCTTCATCCCCCGCAACATCGCGCGCCAGGCCCCGGCCTCGCTGGCCCAGCAGGCCCGGGTGCTGGCCGAGCCGCGCCTGCTGCTGGTCTACGCCAAGACAGCCATCGGCTACGGCGGCTCTTTCATCCCCTTCACCTTCCTGGCGCCCATCCTGCAGCAGGAGGCCGGCTTCGGCCCCAGCGCCGTGGCCTGGGTGATGCTGGTCTACGGGGTGTCCGTGGCCGCCGGCAACCTGTGGGGCGGCCGCCTGGCCGATCGCCACGGCCCGATCCCTGCGCTCAAGCTGATCTTCGCGCTGCTGGCCCTGGTGCTGCTGGTGTTCACCTTCACTGCACACAACCCATGGCTGGCCGTGGCCACCGTCCTGGCTTGGGGCGCCGTCGCATTCGGTAACGTGCCAGCCCTGCAGGTCTATGTGGTGCGCCAGGCCGAGCGTTATACGCCCGATGCGGTCGATGTGGCCTCTGGCCTGAACATCGCGGCCTTCAACCTGGGTATTGCCGGTGCGGCCTGGGCCGGCGGCCTGATCGTGACATCCTTCGGGCTGATGCACACGCCCTGGATCGGCGCCCTCGTGGTGCTGGTGGCCCTGGCCTTGACCTACCTCAGCGGCCTGCTCGATCAAGGGAACTCCCAGCCCGCCCCTGCCCTCCACCCGGAACTCTCCACCAACGAAAGACCTTGCGCATGAACAAGCAGATTCCCGCCTTCGGCCTGGGCACCTTCCGCCTCAAGGATCAGGTCGTCATCGATTCGGTCAGCAACGCACTCGATCTGGGCTACCGTGTCATCGACACGGCCCAGATCTACGGCAACGAGGCCGAGGTCGGTAAGGCCATCGAGGACAGCGCCGTCTCGCGCGATGACCTCTTCATCACCACCAAGATCTGGATCGACAACTTCAGCCGCGACAAGCTGCTGCCCAGCCTGCAGGAAAGCCTGGACAAGCTGCGCACCGAGCACGTCGACCTGACCCTGATCCACTGGCCCTCACCCAACAATGCCGTGCCTCTGGCCGAAACCCTGGCCGCGCTGGCCGATGCGCAATCGCGTGGCCTGACCAAGCTGATCGGCATCTCCAACTTCACGGTCGACCTGATGAAACAGTCAGTCGACATCCTGGGCAAGGGCAACATCGCCACCAACCAGGTCGAGCTGTCACCGCACGTCCAGAACCGCAAGGTGGTGGATTTCGCGCACAGCCAGGGCATCCACATCACGTCCTACATGACGCTGGGCGTGGGCAAGGTGCTGGAGGATCCGGTGATCCAGGAGATCGCCTCCAGCCACCAAGCCACGCCTGCCCAGGTGGCCCTGGCCTGGGCGATGCAACTGGGTTATGCGGTCATCCCCTCATCCACCAAGCGTGCCAACCTGGAAAGCAACCTCAAGGCGCAGCAACTCACCTTGAGCGATGACGACATGGCGCGCATCGCGGTGCTGGAGCGCAATGGCCGGCTGGTGAACCCCGAAGGCCTCGCGCCCCAATGGGATTGACGGCTGGCTTGACGGGGTAGCTTAGCCCGCCGGCAGCAGCTTCCTGAGCGGTGCTGGCAGGCCCACCGAATCCAGCTCGCTCACGGGCACCCAGCGGCCCACACCGTGCGCATCGGCACCGACCGCCTCGCCCGCCAGATGCCGCAGATCGGCAGCACGCGGGCGGGTCGCCAGCAGCGATCGGCGTGGATGCAGATGCCAGTCCATATGGGTCAGCACATGCTTGATCGCTGGCTGGATCTCGGGCGTCTGCGCGCCCAGCTTCAGCACAGCCTCGTCCATCAAGGCTTCGGAATCGAACAGCGGCAGCGTCCAGAGCCCGCCCCACACGCCCGTGGCGGGCCTTTGCACCAGCCACACCTGCTCATCGTGCTCCAGCCACAGCCACCAGCTTTCGCGGCTGGAGCGCTTGAGCTTGCGCGTCTTGACCGGGAAAGCCTCGGGCTGCCCCTCGCGCCGTGCGATGCAGATGTCCGACCACGGGCAGGTCAGGCAGGCCGGCTTTCGCTGCGTGCACAAGGTGGCGCCCAGGTCCATCACGCCCTGCGTGTAGGCCGGCATGTCCTTGGCCTTTTCGGGCAGCACAGCTTCGGCCGCCAACCACAGGGCACGTTCGTTGGCCGACACGGACAGATCCTCGCCCCAGCCTAGCACCCGGGTCAGCACACGCTTGACGTTGCCATCCAGGATGGCGGTGCGCTCGTGGAAGCAGAAGCCCGCGATGGCGGCAGCGGTCGAGCGGCCAATGCCGGGCAAGGTCATCAGCGCCTCGGCAGTCTGCGGGAAGCTGCCGCCGTGATGAGCCACCACGGCCTGCGCGCAGCGGTGCAGGTTGCGCGCACGGCTGTAGTAGCCCAAGCCGGCCCACAGCGTGAGTACCTCGTCCAGCGAGGCAGCGGCCAGCGCGGCCACGTCCGGAAAGGCTTTCAGGAAACGGTCGTAGTAGCCCAGCACCGTGCTCACCTGCGTCTGCTGCAGCATGATCTCCGACAGCCACACGCGGTAAGGGTCGCGCGTGTTCTGCCATGGCAGGTGATGGCGCCCCTGCTGGCGTTGCCAGGCCACCAGACGATCGGCCAGCATGGGCGACGACGAACGGGCTGCCTGCAGCAGCCTTTGCTGGGCGAGGGATGTCATGCGGATTCGGAGGCGCTGCCAGCGGGCAAGGCGCGGAAGGTCATCAGGTGGCGGGCCGTGTCGTCCAGCGGGATGTCGACGGTGTCGGTGCCCGACGCATCATCGAGCGGCATGGCCGCGGTGGATGCTTCGAACGCTGCCAATGCACCGTCAGGATCCATCGGATCGCTCGTGGCCTGGACCACCAACTCATCGATCAGCACACCCAAGCGCGTCTGCAGCTGCAGCACGCGCTCGTCCTGTGCCTGCACTTCCTGCAGGCGAATGTCCAGCTCGTTGGAAGCGGTCTGGATGCGATCCAGCGATTCGTAGCGGCGCTTGAAGTTGCGGCGACGCTCACGCAGCTGGCTGTCCACCTGTGCCGAGGCCGTCTTGTTCCACAGCTCGATGTCGTTGCTCACCGTCTCGAACACCACGCGCAGGCGCGAGATCAGCATGCGGCGGAACTGCTCCTGGAAGCCCGGTTGCGCCAGACGGAAGGCCTGGCTCAGGCCCAGGTACTGCACGTAGTTGCGCTCGATCAGGTCCAGGTCTTCGCGGTAGCGGCGCACGTCCACCGGCTGCTCGGCCGACAGGCCGAAGCCGAACTCGGCGTTGAGCTTGCCGAACGAAGCCACCAGCATTGCATGGATTTCGTCGCTGCGCTGCTGGGCCTGCTCGATCAGGCCACGCAGGCGCGCGCACAGCTCGATGAAGGCCTTCTTGGCGCCCAGCGGCAACCACGAGCCGCCCAGCACCTGCTGCAGCACATCGACCTCCTGGCGCAGGCGCTCGGCCGACAGGTCATACAGCGATTCCTTGAGCATGCGCGCATGCACGCTGCGCATGGCCGCCAGGCGGGCCGTGCACTGCTCAAACTCGGTGGCCTCGGCCTGCACACGCTGCAGCATCAACTGCACCTTGCCGCCACTCTTGCCGCGCAGGCCACGCAGTTCGAGCATCTGCTCGGCATGGTGGCGACGCAGCTCGCCGAAGCGGCGCGTCAGTTGCTGCTGCAGGCCACGGGCACCATCCACAGCGCCCTGGGCCAGGGTTTCACGCCGCTTGGGCAGCAGGCCTTCGGACAAGGCCAACTCGAAGTCTTCCAGGCGGCTGGCCGCCAGCCCGGCTTCGTCATGCCCCAGGCGCGCGGCCAGGGCCTGGCGCGCCGAGATCGGGAACACGTGCTCGGTCGGGATCTCCAGCGTCTGCGCCACGCTCTCGCACTGGCGCACGATGGTGGCCTGCACCTGCTCGGGCGTGCTGAGCGGATCGGCCAGCGTGTCGATCTTGTTGAGCGCCACATAGCGAGCCAGCGCCGGGCCGCACAGATGGTCGCGCCAGATGCTCAGGTCAGAGCGGGTCACGCCCGTGTCCGCGCCCAGGATGAACACGGTGGCATGCGCCTGTGGCAGCAGGCCCAGCGTCAGTTCGGGCTCGGTGCCGATGGCGTTCAGGCCCGGCGTGTCCAGCACCACCAGCCCGCGCTTGAGCAATGGGTGCGGCAGGTTGATGCGCGCATGGCGCCAAACCGGGATCTCTACCTGACCATCAGCGGACAGCGGCGGGTTGTCGTCGGTGCGCTCGTCATCCCAGAAGCCCAGATCACGGGCCTGGTCCTGCGTGACCAGACGGGTGCGCATGACCTCGCCCAGCGCCTGGGCCATGCCATCGGGGTTGGTCAGGTCCAGCTCGATGTGCGACCAGGCTGCGGGTGTGCGGCGGTATTCCACCAGCGAGGTCGGCTCCAGCCGTGTCTCGATCGGGAGCAGCGACAGGCCGACAGGGTCCTCCGCGTCATAGCCCAGCTCCACCGGGCACATCGTGGTGCGCCCGGCCGAGGCCGGCATCATGCGGCGGCCCTTGTCGGAGAAGAAGATCGCGTTGATCAGCTCGGACTTGCCGCGCGAGAACTCGGCCACGAAGGCCACCATGAGCTTCTCGCCCGACAGGCGGTAGCGCATGGCCTCGAACCACTCGGACATGCCCTCGTCCAGCAGATCGTGCTCGCGCACGAACTTCGCCAGCGAGGCCAGGCGGGTGTCTGTGGCGACGCGCCAGTGGCCCAGGGCGTCGAGATGGCTGGCAAAAGTCGGCTTCATCGTAGGGGCATCCTAGCGCATCCGTTTCAAACGCAGGCAAGCAAAAACCAGGGCACCCTGCGCCGAAAAGGCCACAAAAGTCGCATTTTCACCGCAACCTGGCACGCTAAAGGCGCACAAAGTCGCACACAAACAGTTGCACAAACGGAAAACTCAAGGCTTCTGGCAACGCACGCAGAAATAGGTGGAACGCTGCCCCTGCACCAGGCGGCGCACCGGGGTAAGGCATGTCAAACAGGGCTGGCCCGCACGGTCATACACCCGGGTGGCCAGTTGGAAATGGCCCGCATTGCCATGCGTGTCCTTGAAATCCTTGAGCGATGAGCCACCAGCTTCCACTGCCTCGTGCAGCACCTCGCGCACCGCAGCTACCAGCTTCTCGCAGCGCACCATGCCCACCCGCTGGGCCGGCGTGGCCGGATGGATACCTGCCCGGAACAACGCCTCGCTGGCGTAGATGTTGCCCACGCCCACCACGATGTCGCCCGCCAGCAACGCCTGTTTGATGGATACGCGCCGCCCCGCCACGCCCTGACGCAGGTGCTGCGCTGTCCACTCCGGCGAAAACGGCTCCACACCCAGCCCCTGCAACAGACGCCCGACCAGACCATGCCCTGGGGCCTCGCCCCACACGACCGCACCGAAACGGCGGGGGTCATGCAGGCGCAGACAACCCTGGCTGGTCCACAGGTCAAAGTGATCATGCGCCCCAGCGGGCCCGGGATCGATCGAGAAGGACAAGGAGCCCGACATGCCCAGGTGCAGCAGCAGGCCACCACCCGGCTCCAGTGGCATCCACAGGTACTTGCCCCGACGGTGCACGGTACCCACGGTCTTGCCCACCAGGGTGGATTCCGCCTGCCCCAAGGGCCAGCGCAAAGGCTTGCCCAGGCGCACCTCGCGCACCGATGCACCTTCGATGCGGTCGGCAAAGCTGCGGCGGGTGACTTCGACTTCTGGCAGTTCTGGCATAGCGGACTGAAGATGGGGAACCAGCCCCCGAAAACAAGACTCCAACGGCCCCGAACGGCATCATCGCCCAATAAGCGGGTCGGTTGATTTGCCACCACAGAGCTTCATGGCCCGCCCTCGTGCCTAGAATGCACTTCAACGATGGAGTGTTCATGCACCTGCGCCCTTTCGCTGCCCCTAAAACTGCCGCCCTTTCCCGTCCGATCTCCCACAGCCGTTCAGCCACCTTCGTGCTGGCCGCCACCCTGGGAGCCCTGCTGAGCTGCTGGCAGACAGCAGCCCATGCCGCACCTGTCACGGAGCCGCCGCCAGCCGTCGATGCCGCCAAGCCCGAAGCCAAGGCGCCCGACCGCGGCCCCTTGGTGCGCAACTCGCCCATGGACGCCAACCTGTTCTACCAACTTCTTATTGGTGAGATCCAGGCGCGCGATGGCGATTTCGGCACCTCCTACCAGCTCTACTTCGAAGCGGCCAAGCGGCTCAAGAGCGGCCAGCTCTACCAACGTGCCGTGGACGTCGCCCTGCAGGCACGTGCTGGCGAGCAGGCCCTACTGGCCGCTCAGGCCTGGCGACAAGCCCTGCCGCAAGACCGCGAAGCCTCCGAGTACACCGCCCAGATCCTGATGGCCCTGAGCCGCACCACCGATCTGGCCAGCCCACTTGAAAGCCTGATCCGGCTCACCCCTGAAGCGCAGCGCCCGCAGGTGATCGCGTCCCTGCCGCGCTCGCTGAGCCGCATGAGCGACCGCAAGGCCGCCGCCCAGGTGGTGGAGCAGGCCACCGCACCGTGGCGTGAACCCCTGCCCGGCATGGCCGAGGCCTGGGCCGCGAGCAGCGAAGCCTGGCTCTCAGCCGGCGACCAGGCCAAGGCCGCCGAAGCGCTGGACAAGGCCCGCGCCGCCAACCCCAAGCTTCTGGCCGTGGCACTGCTCGCGCTGGACCTGATGGGCAAGAAGCCCGAACTCGAGTCCATCGTCACCACACAGCTCAAGGAGCAGCCCACCGTGGTGCTGCGCCTGGCCTACGCGCGCAAACTGGCCACCACCCAGCGCCTGAATGAAGCCGGCGAACAGCTCGATGCCATCGTGGCCGAGCAACCCGACAACGCCGGTGCCTGGATCACGCTGGCCGCCGTCCGCCTCGAGCTCAAGCAACTCGATCAGGCCGAGCAAGCCGCCAGCCGTTTCCTCGCCTTGCAGGAAACGGCCAACAAGCCGCCCTCCGTCACCGCCGCCCTGGCCGAGGCCACCCACAGCGGGCTCGAGCCCGAGGCCGGCTACCTGATGATGGCGCAGATCGCCGAAAACCGAGGTCGCATAGTCCTGGCCGACGACTGGCTCAAGAAGGCCGACCCGGCCGGTACCAAGCTCCGCATCCAGGCCGCCCGCGCCCGGATGATGGCCAACAACGGCAAGGTGGCCCAGGGCCGTGCCTTGATCCGCGCCATCCCTGAAACAGAACCGCGCGACGCACTCACCAAGATCGCCGCCGAATCGCAGCTGCTGCGCGATGTCGGCCAGGACGAAGAGGCCTACAAGCTCCTGGACGTGGCCACACAGCGCTACCCCAACGAGCCCGACATCCTCTACGACCAGGCCATGCTCGGCGAAAAGCTCAAGCGTTATGACGATGCCGAAAAGCTGCTGCGCCGCGTCATCGAGCTCAAGCCCGATCACTCGCATGCCTACAACGCCCTGGGCTACAGCCTGGCTGATCGCGGCATCCGCCTGGACGAGGCGCGCACCCTGATCACCAAGGCCCTCGAACTGCGCCCTGGCGATCCCTACATCACCGACAGCCTGGGCTGGCTGGAGTTCCGCGCGGGCCACCCGCAGGAGGCCGTGAAGTGGCTGCGCCAAGCCTACGTCACCAAGTCGGACACCGAGATCGCCGCCCACCTGGGCGAAGTGCTCTGGACCTTGGGTGAGCAGGATGAAGCCCTGCGCATCTGGCGCGAAGGTATCGCCCAGGATCCGCGCAACGAAACCCTGCGCGAAACGCTCAAGCGCCTGAAGGCGCCCCTGTGATGCGCCTTGCAGGTCCGGGGGCTTGGTTGGTGGCGACCTGTTTGCTGGCTGGATGCGCAAGCACGCCGCCTGTCACACAAGGTACGCCAGCCACCACTGGCGCACAGCCACCTGCCACCGCCACGCCGCCCCGCCAGTACCATGGCCCCTGGGATGGCCGCATGAGCCTCAAGCTCGCGGCCTTCGACCAGGAGGCAGCCAAAGGTGTGCAGATGACCTTCAGCCTCGACGGCACGCCCGCCAAGGGCACCCTCGACCTGTCGACCCCCTTGGGCACACGCATGGCCTCCGTCCAGTGGCGCGAGCGCATGGCCGTGCTGCGCACCTCGGAAGGCGAACAGCCTTTCGACTCGCTCGATGCCCTCACGCGCCACGTGCTGGGCGAGCCACTGCCCATCCCTGCCTTGATGGCTTGGCTCGAAGGCGCCCCCGCGCCCGGCCAGCCGTGGGAAGGCCAGACGCCCGGCAACCAGGAGCAGTTCACCCAGGCCGGCTGGCAGGTCGATCTGCGCGCGCGCGACAGCGGCTACATCGATGCCCAGCGCGCGCCCACAGCCACGCAGCGTGGCATCACACTGCGGGTGCGCATCGACCATTGAGGTCTTCGCCTGCGCACCCTGCCCCTCGTACCGAAAGCCTCCCCCATGCCCGCCCTGAGCGACCTGCGCGCCCCGGCCAAGCTCAACCTGTTCCTGCACGTCACGGGCCGCCGCCCGGACGGCTATCACCTGCTGCAATCGGCCTTCGTGCTGATCGACTGGGCCGACACGCTGCACATCGACACGCGCACCGACGGCCAGTTGCACAGGCATGACCTGGGCCCCGCGCTGCCCGCTGATGACCTGTGTCTCAAGGCCGCCCGTCTGCTGCAGCAGGAAAGCGGCTGCGCACTTGGCGCCGACATACACATCGACAAGCAGGTGCCCTGGGGTGCCGGCATGGGCGGCGGCAGCTCCGATGCGGCCACCGTGCTGCTCGCGCTCAATCAACTGTGGGGGCTGCACCGGTCGGGCGAGCAGCTCGAAGCCCTGGCCCTGCGCCTGGGCGCCGATGTGCCCTTCTTCATCCGCGGCCAACACGCCTGGGTTGAAGGCATCGGCGAGCAGATCACACCGATCACATTGCCTGCCGACACACTGGCCACACCGCTGGCCGTGCTCAAGCCGCCCGTGGCGGTGCCCACAGTGGCGATTTTCAACAACACCTGCCTGAAGCGCGACACCCCCCATGCTATAGTCGCAGACTTTCTTGCAGCGCCCAAGCGCTTCGGACACAACGATTTGCAAGGGCCCGCAACGGCCTACAGCGATCAGGTGGTCCAGGCGCTTGAGATCATGCAAGACCGCTTCGGCAACAGCCGGATGACGGGATCAGGCAGCGCAGTGTTTTCCTGGGTCGAACCAGGGCTCATAGAAGAACACACCAGCGCCAGCGACGCGGTCTCATCGTTCAGCCCAACCGATGTCGGTCTGGCAGATCCCGCATGGGCCGGTCGACTCTGTCGCCTGCTGCCAGGTCAGTGAAAAAATTTCGCGACGAAATTTTCACAACACCTGCAGCAAACGACAAAAAACCGGCATATAATGTGAGGCTCACGCAGAGATCCGGCGAAACACTAGTTTCGGCTCCGGTCTGGCAACAGATCGAAGCCTGTGTAGGGGAGTCGCCAAGTTGGTTAAGGCATCGGATTTTGATTCCGACATGCGAAGGTTCGAATCCTTCTTCCCCTGCCACACTGCACACCGGATCGTTGCTGACAAGTCGTTCCCCTGATTCAAGAAACACGCTGTGCCGCCCTTTGATCGCATCGATCATCCACTGGGCGGCATTGGTTTTTTCTGAGTTTGCCCCATGCTCTCTGATACCGTCGTGTTCACCGGCAATGCCAACCCGGCATTGGCCCAGGAAATCGTCTCCCACCTCGGTCTGGAGCTCGGCAAAGCCGCTGTCGGCCGTTTCTCAGATGGTGAAACCACCGTCGAGATCCAGCAGAACGTGCGGGGCCGCGAGGTCTTCGTGGTGCAGTCCACCTGCGCCCCGACGAATGACAACCTGATGGAACTGCTGGTCATGGTCGATGCGCTCAAGCGCGCCTCTGCCCAGCGCATCACGGCCGTCATCCCCTACTTCGGCTACGCCCGCCAGGACCGCCGCCCCCGCTCCACCCGCGTGCCCATCTCGGCGCGCATCGTGGCCGACCTGCTGGAAACCGTCGGCGTCGAGCGCGTGCTCACGATGGACCTGCACGCCGACCAGATCCAGGGCTTCTTCCGCATCCCGGTGGACAACATCTACGCCTCGCCGGTGCTGCTGTCCGACCTGCAGTCCAAGCGCTACGAAGACTTGGTGGTCGTGTCGCCCGACGTCGGCGGCGTGGTGCGCGCCCGTGCGCTGGCCAAGCAACTGGGCTGTGATCTGGCCATCATCGACAAGCGTCGCCCCAAGGCCAACGTGTCCGAAGTGATGCACGTGATCGGCGAGATCGACGGCCGCAACTGCGTGATCATGGACGACATGATCGACACCGCCGGTACGCTGGTCAAAGCCGCCGAGGTACTGAAAGAGCGTGGCGCCAAGAACGTCTATGCCTACTGCACGCACGCCGTGTTCTCGGGCCCGGCCATCGAGCGCATCAAGGCTTCGCACCTCGACGAGGTCGTGATCACCAACACCATCCCGCTGAACGATTCGGCCAAGGACACGACCAAGATCCGTCAGTTGTCCACGGCCTTCCTGTTCGCGGAGACCATCCGCCGCATCACCGACGGCGATTCGGTCACCTCCCTTTTCTCGGAGCAGAACAACAACTTCTGATCCGTGTCGTCGGCCCGGTCGTCATACACCGGGCCTTTTCACAGGCGCCTGGTCGCGGGCGCCTCACTTCAATTGGAGTCATCCATGAAATTCACCGCTTTCGAGCGCAGCCTGCAGGGGACCGGAGCGAGCCGCCGCCTGCGCATTGCCGGCAAGGTGCCCGGTATCGTTTACGGCGCTGGCGTCCAGCCCCTGAACATCGAAGTCGACCACAACGCGCTGTACCACGCCATGCGCAAGGAAACCTTCCACTCGTCCATCCTCGAGATGGACCTGAACGGCAAGGTTGAAAAGGTCCTGCTGCGCGACTACCAAGTGCACCCCTTCAAGAAGCAAGTGCTGCACGTCGACTTCCAACGCATCGACGCCACCACCCGCATCCACAAGAAGGTGCCCCTGCACTTCGTGAACGAAGCAGAGTCGCCGGCCGTCAAGCTGGACAAGTGCCTGATCAACCACGCCGTCACCGAACTCGAGATCGAGTGCCTGGCCGAGAAGCTGCCTGAGTTCCTGACGATCGACCTGGGCCATGTGGTCAAGGGTCAATCCATCCACGTGGACGATCTGAAACTGGACGCCGGCGTGAAGGTGCTGACACACGGTCGCAAGAACCCGATCATCGCTTCGGTGGTCGAGCCTGTGGCCGAAGAAATCGTCGCCCCCGTGGCCGCTGCCGAACCCGCCAAGGGCAAGAAGGGCAAGAAGTAATTCTTCGCCTGCCTCACGGCCCCCCGAAAGCCCCGCCCTGGCGGGGCTTTTTCTTGCCTGCACGTGCGACACTTCGGCCTGATTTCATCCCGACACCATGATTCGACTCTTTGTGGGCCTGGGCAACCCGGGCACCGAATACGACGACACGCGGCACAACGCGGGCTTCTGGTACATCGACCAACTGGCGCGCCGGCTCGATGTGCGCCTGTCGATGGACCGCGCCTACCATGGCTTCATGGCGCGGGCCAATACCCCGCAAGGCCCGGTGTGGCTGCTGCAACCGCAGACCTACATGAACCTGTCAGGCAAGTCGGTCGCAGCACTGGCGCGCTTCTTCAAGATCGCTCCCAACGAGATCCTGGTGGCGCACGACGAGCTCGACATGCTGCCCGGGCAGGTCAAGCTCAAGCAAGGCGGCGGGCACGCCGGCCACAACGGCCTACGCGACACGCATGCCCAACTGGGCTCACCCGACTACTGGCGCCTGCGCCTGGGCATCGGCCACCCTGGCGTGAAGGCCGAAGTGGCAGCCTATGTGCTGCGCAAGCCGCCGTCGAGCGAGCGTGAGTTGATCGAACAATGCATCGACAAGGCCCTGCAAGCCACGGACGCGCTGCTGGCGGGCGACATGGCCAAGGCCACCACCACCATCCACGCCGGCGCACAACGCCCCAAGCCGCCCAAACTCCCACGGCCAGCGGAGACACAGGCTGCGCCCACCACAGAGGTGGCGGGAAAATCAAGCACCCCCAAAGAGGGATAGGCGACCAGCAGGAACGCTCCGACACTGGTGCGACAAAACACCAGGGATCGTTCCACCATGAACCGAGACACCGCCCGCTCCATCCTCGCGGCCGCGGCACTCATGACCGTGCAAGCCCTGATGCTGGCCGCCTTGGCTGCCAGCACCGCCCACGCACGCACGGTCTACCGCTGCCCTTCCACGTCTGCGGGTGAATCCATTACCTACCAGTCGGCGCCTTGCCATGAGGGCGCCGGACAGGCCTTGCAGGCTGCTGACCACCGAACACCGGCACAACAGGCGCAGGCCCAGGCCAACCACGATCGACAGACGGCCTGGCTGGCGCATCAGGACACCAGCGCATCAACCGGCAAGGCGCGCACCGCAAGCACCAAGAAGCGCAAAACGCGCCGCTCATCAACGCAGGCTGCACGTGCTGCAACGGCTCCAGCTGCCCCCAAAGCCGTGCCGCTGACCAGCCATCGCATCGGGCAACGCCCTTTCGAGCACCTGGGCCAGCAAGTGAGCACGCCAGACAGGGCCTTGCACAAACCCAACAAGCGAAAACAGGCGCACACGACGGAACTCACCGCCAAGGCACCACGGCAGGCAGGCCCTCAGGCGCACGAGCGCGTCAAGCCTGCTCAGTGAGCTTGTTGGGCTTGACCTGGGCCTGGGCGTCGGCCTGTAGGCGGTGGTACTTGTCCATCAGTTGCACCTCGGTTTCGGGGAGCGCCTCGTCCTTGGGGATGCACTCCACCGGGCACACCTGCACGCACTGCGGCTCGTCGAAATGGCCGACGCACTCCGTGCACCGGGCAGGGTCGATCACATAGATGTCAGGCCCCATGGAGATCGCCTGATTGGGACATTCGGGCTCGCAGACGTCGCAGTTGATGCACTCGTCCGTGATCTTCAGTGCCATGGCAGCAGCCCTCTCAAGCCTTGCTCGCAGCCACGCGGGCCTTCAAGCGCGCCAGCACCGACGGTGCCACGAACTTGGAGACATCGCCGCCCAGCATCGCGATCTCGCGCACGAAGGTGCCCGACACGAACTGGTACTGGTCCGACGGCGTCAGGAACACGGTTTCCACCTCGGGCATCAACTGGCGGTTCATGCCGGCCATCTGGAACTCGTACTCGAAGTCACTGACGGCACGCAGGCCGCGCACCACCACCTTGCCCTCATGCCCGACCACGAAATCGCGCAGCAGACCTTCGAAGGCGATGACCTCCACATTGGCGTGCTCGGCGGCCAGTTCCTTGGCCATGTCCAGGCGCTCATCCAGCGAGAACATGGTCTTCTTGTGGTGCCCCGCCGCCACAGCCAGGATCAGGCGATCAAACAGCCGGCTGGCACGGGCCATCAGGTCGGCATGCCCCAGGGTCATGGGGTCGAAGGTACCGGGGTAGACAGCAATCGTGGTGGACTTCAACGTCACAGGCAAAACTCCAACGCCCCGGCCGCGAACCGCAGGCTTGATGAAACGGACACCAGTGTAGGCTCAGCCGCCCTGCGCAGGGGCGTTCGGCGGGCTGCCCCCACGCTCGATCAGGTGATAGTGCACTGCACCGGCCTTGCCTTGACGATGCACGCGCAAACCAGGCGGCAGGGTCAGCACAGATGCATTGCCCGCGCCTGAATCCGGGCTGGCACAGGGCAAGGGGGCTTCAAGGTAGATCCAGCCGCCGGGTGACACGCAGCCCGTGGCGGCCAACAGGGCCTCGTCGAACAGGTTGGCCTCGAAGGGAGGGTCGAGCAGCACCAGGTCGAAAGCACCGGGCTGCCGAAGCGCCTGCTGCTTCATCCAGGCCAGGGCATCGGCTGCCACCACGCTCACGCCCTGGGCCCCCAGCTTGCGTACATTGGCCTCGATGCCGCGTGCCAGCACCGGCTCACGCTCCAGCATGGCCACACTCTCGGCACCACGGGAGGCGGCCTCCAGGCCCAGCGCGCCGCTGCCGGCAAAGGCATCCAGCACGCGCCAGCCTGCCAGATCCTGCCCCAGCCAGTTGAAAAGGGTTTCGCGCACACGGCTCGAGGTCGGGCGCAAACCGGGCCAGGTGGGCACGCTCAAGGGACTGCGCTTGAAGCGCCCACCGATGATGCGGACCTCCTGGGGCGCCTGGCGCGCCACCCGTTCGGCTTCGCGCGCGGATCGGGGCGTTGATTCAGTCCGGGGGCGTTGCGTGGCCATGGAACGTGGGGGGCGGGCAAGAATTTGGCCTGCGCGGCGTCCCTCTGAGGGGGCTTCGCACGGGCCACCAATTGTAGGCGCCCACAGCGATGCAGGCCGCCCCGCCTACAATCTCGGCATGTTCAGTTTCATCAAGAAAAAGCTGGGCTGGGGCCAGAGCGAGCCCTCGCCGGAGGTTCAGGACACCGCGCCGACACCTTCCGCCCAGCCGTCCACACCTGCCGCAGCGCCCGCCCCCTCTGTGGCCGCCGGCCCGCCTGCCGCCGCCTCAACGCGCCCGGCACAGCCTCCGTCTACCCCCGCAGTGGCGCCTGCACCGGCCCCCGTGCCGGTTGTGCAAATCGCACCTGCGGACAACACGCCAGCCACCACCGACATCGTCGTGGCCCAGCCTCAGGCCAAGCCCGAGCGTCGCTCGTGGATGGACAGGCTGCGCACCGGCCTGCGCAAGACCGGCTCATCGATCGCCCAGGTCTTCACGGGTACGCGCATCGATGATGCCCTGTACGAAGAACTCGAGGCCGCCCTGCTGATGGCCGATGCCGGCGTGGCCGCCACGCAGCACCTGCTCGATGACCTCAAGCGCCGCGTGAAGGAGCACAAGGCCGACACACCCGAAGCGGTGAAGGCCTTGCTGATCGATGCGATCACCGACCTGCTGGCCCCGCTGGAGAAGTCACTGGTGGTGGGCCTGCACACGCCCACGGTAATGATGGTCGCCGGCGTCAACGGTGCGGGCAAGACCACCTCCATCGGCAAGCTCACGCGCTATCTGTCCGACCACGGCCAACAGGTGCTGCTGGCCGCGGCCGACACCTTCCGGGCCGCCGCGCGCGAGCAACTCGCGGTGTGGGCAGACCGCACCCGCGTTCAGATCGTGAGCCAGGAAGGCGGCGACCCCGCGGCCGTGACCTTCGATGCCGTTCAGGCTGGCCGTTCGCGCGGCTGCGATGTGGTCATCGCCGACACCGCAGGTCGCCTGGCCACGCAATTGCACCTGATGGAAGAGCTCAAGAAAATCCATCGCGTCATCAGCAAGGCCATGGACGGCGCGCCGCACGAAGTGCTGCTGGTGGTGGATGGCAACACGGGGCAGAACGCTTTGGCTCAGGTCAAAGCCTTCGATGAGACCCTGGGCCTCACCGGGCTGATCGTGACCAAGCTGGACGGCACGGCCAAGGGCGGCGTGCTGGCCGCCATCGCCTTGTGGTCACGGCAGCGTGGCACACCGGTGCCGGTCTACTTCATCGGGGTGGGCGAAAGCCTGGAAGATCTGCAGACCTTCAGCGCCCGCGAGTTCGCACGCGCGTTGCTGGAGTAACGCAACGATCAGTACAACGCTCAGCGCGGCCCCAAGGGCGCCGCGCCAGAGTGACCTGATTCGAACCAGGTAGACACCGGCCTGGGGCCTTCGCTGTCAGCCCCCAGATCGACATCCACCTCCACCCCTTCATGGACGGCCATGCCTTCCAAAGAGGCACCAGAGCCCGGTGGCGGCACCTTGGCACGTACAGCGGTATCCACCAGGGTGGCGCCGGATTTGGTCATGAAGACCATCGGGCCGCCCAGCACGGTTTCGCGCGCCACGGCCGGCCCAGGCAAGGCGCCTTCCAGCCAGACGTGAACGGGAATGCCCGCGGCCTCGAGCACGCGGTCCATGCGGGCCTGGCGGCGCTGCGCACGCTCCTTGTCACGGGCGATCGGGTTGCGCACCTCGACCACGGCGACCACCTGCGAAGTGGCGTCGCACACCACGATGTCGGCACACAGGCCACCCACACGGCGCATCCACTCCGCGTAGGAGTTGCGCGTAGGCACCTTGATGAAGCGGGCCAGGGGCACCTGGGCCAGCACGATGTGCTCGGGCAAGGCCCGGCGCAGGGTCTGGTAGGCCTCGCGCTCCGGGCCGGTCAGCATCCTGGTGGCCGTAGGCTCCCAGGATGCCACGGTGTCCAGCTCTTCAGCCTGCGCTTGCCGTCCGCCACGCCCTGCCCCACCAGCGCCACCTTGGCGGCGACGCCAGATCAGCAGCCCCCCGGCCACCAGCACGAGGAGCACCACCAACAGAACAAGGGCCAGGGTCGGGTTCACGGTCAACGAGGTTCAGCAAGCGAAAAAAGCAGCCTAACAGCACGTCGCCATGCTGGCAATCAACGCATCCCCGGTAGGCCTTTCATGCCGCCCATGCGCTTCATCATCTTCATCAGGCCGCCACCCTTCATTTTTTTCATCATGGTCTGCATCTGCTCGAACTGGTTGAGCAGACGGTTGACCTCCTGCACCTGCACACCGGCACCAGCGGCGATGCGGCGCTTGCGGCTGGCCTTGATCAGTTCGGGCTTGCGACGCTCCAACTGCGTCATCGAATTGATGATGCCTTCCATGCGGCGCACGTCGCGCTCGGCCTTGTCCATGTCGGCCTGACCAGCCTTGGCCGCCATCTCGGCAGGCAGCTTGTCCATCAGCGACGACAAGCCCCCCATCTTCTTCATCTGGGAGATCTGCGACAGGAAGTCGTTGAGGTCGAAGCTGGCGCCGGACTTTACTTTTTCGGCCAGCTTCTGCGCGGCCTCCATGTCGACGCCCTTCTGCACCTCCTCGACCAGCGCGACGATGTCGCCCATGCCCAGCACGCGGCCGGCATGGCGTTCCGCATCGAAGACCTCCAGACCGTCGATCTTCTCGGAAACACCGGCGAACTTGATCGGGGCGCCCGCCACCTGGCGCACGGACAGGGCCGCACCACCGCGCGAATCACCATCCGTCTTGGTCAGCACGACACCGGTCAGCGGCAGGGCCTCCTTGAAGGCACGCGCCGTGTTCACGGCATCCTGGCCCTGCATGGCATCGACCACGAACAGGGTTTCGACCGGGTTGATCACGGCGTGCAGGTCCTTGATCTCGGCCATCAAGGCTTCGTCGATGGCCAGGCGACCGGCGGTGTCCACCAGCAGCACATCGAAGTAATGGCGGCGGGCGTGATCCAGCGCGGCCAGGGCGATGTCGCGCGGCTTCTGGTCGGGGCTGGAGGGGAACCACTCGGCACCGGCCTGCTTGGTCACTGTCTTGAGCTGCTCGATGGCGGCCGGGCGGTAGACGTCGGCGGAGACCGTGAGCACCTTCTTCTTGCGCTTTTCGATCAGGTGCTTGGCCAGCTTGGCGGTGGTGGTGGTCTTGCCCGAGCCCTGCAGGCCGGACATCAGGATCACCGCAGGGGGCTGAACGGCCAGGTTCAGGTCGGCCACGCCCTCGCCCATGGTGGCGGCCAGCTCCTTGTGAACGATGCTGACCAGCACCTGGCCCGGGGTCAGCGAGGCCACGACCTCCTGGCCCAGGGCCTTGTCTTTCACGCGGGCGATGAAGTCGCGCACCACTGGCAGGGCCACGTCGGCCTCCAGCAGCGCCATGCGCACTTCTCGCAGCATGTCCTGCACATTGGATTCGCTGATGCGGGCCTGCCCGCGCATGGTCTTGACCAGGCGACTGAGACGATCGGTAAGGGTGGATGCCATGGCGTGTTGTCAAACTTGGGGCCCGGCGCCGCGAACTTCGCGCGCCAACGACCGTACACTCTGAGGATGATTTTATCGCCCAGCCTGCTGCCCCTTGCATCCACCGTGCTGGCGGCAGGCGCTTATGGCCTGGCCGCAGCGTGGCCGGCACGCCCGGCACCAGAATCCGAGGCCAGTGACAAGCACCGCCCGGACCAGGCCTGGTGGCTGCTGGCCTTCGGCTGGCTGGCGCATGCCGTGGCCATCATTTCAGAGGCATTTGACTGGAGCGCGCCCGTGCTGGTGGCCCGCTTCGGGTTCGCACCAGCATTGTCGGTGACTCTGTGGCTGGTGCTGGCCATTTACGCCTGGGAACGCCTGCAACTCGATTCACCGACGATCCGCCGCAGCCTGGCCGTGCTGGCGGCCATTGCCGTGACGCTGGCGTTTCTCTACCCGGGGCAGGAGCACCCTTCCATCGAACATGGGCTGGCGCCGCTGCACTGGGTGCTGGGCATCGCCTCGTACGGGCTGTTCGGCGCCGCGCTGCTCCACGCCATGATGTGGCGCCTGGCCGAACGCCGCCTGAGAGACAAGACCCTCGGTACGGTGCGCAAGGCCCCGGGCATCCCCTTGCTCAAGCTCGAATCACTCACGCTGCGCTTCGTGCTGGCCGGTTTCGTGGTGCTCACGTTGACGCTGATCCTGGGTTCGCTCTTCGCCAACCCCTGGCGCTGGGATCACAAGACACTGTTCTCCATCATGTCGTGGTCGGTGTTCGCCGTGCTGCTGGCGGGCAGGCACTGGCTGGGCTGGCGCGGCAAGACCGCCATCGGCTGGCTGTATGCCGGCTCAGCCTTGCTGCTGCTGGCCTATGTGGGCTCCCGTTTCGTGCTGGAAGTGTTGCTGCACCGCCAGCCGCCCACCGGCCTCTGACACCCCGGCCGCTGCTGTATTGCCAAGATGACCAAGTTCCTGCTGCTCGCGCTGTTGATCTTCGCGGTGCTCTGGGGCCCGCTGTCGCGGCTGCGAGGTTCAAAGAACAAGGCGCCCGAGGCGAAGCCGCCCACGCCGTCGCAGACACCCCGCCCTGCGGCCCAACAGGATGACGCGCAGGCTCAGGACATCGTCCCCTGTGCCCACTGCGGCGTGCACCTGCCTCGCAACGACGCCCTGGCCGGGCCGGAACATGGGCGCGGCCAGCTTTTCTGCAGCGCCGAACATCGGCGCCTGGGGCCCCGCTCCGATGCGGCCCGATAGCCACGCCAAGCCATGAGCAGCCGCCCCGCCCCCGCGCCGGACGACGCCGCCACAACACAGGCCGCGGACGGCGCCGCATCGTGGTTCAGCGAACTTGGGGAAACCGCTGCCCCATCCGGCGAGCCCCGAGCCACCTCGGCACGCTGGTGGAAGAGCCCCGCCGAACCCACGCCCGAGCCTGCACGCGGCCTTCGGCTGGAAGGCTCGCCCTATGCCCGCATGTACCGCGCCTTCCTCGCGGCCCGCGCGGCCCTGGGGGTGCTGCTCATCATCGGCGTGATCACCTCAGCCTTGTTCGGCCGTAGCCTCAACCCGCAGATCCTCACCGTGGCCATCGGCTACGCGGCCCTGGCGCTGCTGTGGTGGTGGTGGCCCTCCCAGCGCATCGACAAGCTGGGCGCCGAAATGCGCCTGTCGACCAGGCAAGCCCTGTTCACGATTGGCGTGGATCTGGGCAGCTTTGCCATCCTCAGCTTTCTCGACAGCGGATTCAACATCAACACTGCCGCGCTGATGGCGCTGCCCGTGCTAATGAGCGCCGTGCTCATGCCGCGTTTCATGGCGCTGGCCGCGGCAGCCGCCGCCACCCTGATCCTCCTGACCGGCGCCATCATCGAAGGCGCCCTGCGCGATGACATCACCTCGCTCACGCCCGCCGGCTTGACCGGGTTCGGCCTGTTCGCCGTGGCCTTGCTGGTCAGTGAGCTCTCGTCCCGCCTGGCGCGCGAGCAACGCAGTGCACGGGGCAGCATGGAGCTGGCCCGCCAGCAGGCCCAACTCAACCGCCTGGTCATCGAAGAGATGCCCGAGGGCGTGCTGGCGGTGGACCGCCATGGCCGCGTGCGCACGGCCAACCCCTCCGCACGCAAGCTGCTGTCGGCCCACGGGCTCACCCCACCAGCGCCCTTCCAACTGCGCGGCGTGCCCGCCTGGGAGCCACTGGTCAAGGCCATCGAACAGGCCTTCACCCAGCCCCGCCGCCTGGACGATGCCCGCGAACTGCAGATCACCTTCGATGACCACACCCGGCGCGTGCTGCGCATGCGCCTGAAGTTCACTCGCGGGCGCGACACGCCCAACCAGGATGATGTCTGCGTGGTGTTCCTGGAAGACGTGCGCACCGTGCAGGCCCGCGTGCGCCAGGACAAGCTGGCCGCAATGGGCCGCATGTCCGCCGGCATCGCGCACGAGATCCGCAACCCGCTGGCCGCCATCGCCCAGGCCAACGCCCTGCTCGCCGAAGACGCCATCAACGCCCCGCAGCAACGGCTAACCACCATGGTGGCCGACAACGTCGAGCGCCTCAAGCGCATCGTCGACGACATCCTGGCGGTGGCACCCGGCGCCCGGGCGCAAGCCCCCGCCATCGATCTGGAGCGCCTGCTGCGCGCCGTGGTCGACGAATGGCTCAAGCTGCACCCCGTGCCCGCCAACGCCTCGCTGCTTGCCCTGAACATCAGCGGCCTGCCACCGCGCGAACTCGGCACCCCGGCTCGGGTGTATTTCGAGCCAGAGCACTTTCGCCGCGTGCTGGTCAACCTGATGGACAACGCCCTGCGCCATGGCAGCAGCCAACCTGGTGCCATCCGTGTCGAAGCGCAGTTGATGATCCTGCAGGACCACCCGCCGCAGGCGCTGGTGTCCGTCTTCAGCGATGGCCTGGTCATCGAAGGGCAGATCGAGCGCTCGCTGTTCGAGCCCTTCTTCTCCACGCGCAGCCGTGGCACCGGCCTGGGCCTGTACATTTGCCGTGAGCTGTGCGAGCGCTATGGCGCGTCCATCGACTTCCGCGCCCACCCGCCCACGCAGCGCCACCGCAACGAGTTCTACATCGTCATGCCCCTGGCCGATTTCGCCGGTACCGCCCCACCATGAGCGCATCCACCTCCCCCAGCCGCCTGCTGGTCGTGGACGACGAGCCCGACCTGCGCACCCTGTACGAACTCACACTGCTGCGTGAGGGCTACGACGTCGAGACCGCCGCCAGCGTGGACGACGCCCGCCTCGCCCTGCAGGACCACGCCTTCGACGCCATCATCACGGACATGCGCCTGCCCGATGGCACCGGCATCGACCTGCTGCGCCACCTCGAATCGATCGGTCGGCGCGAAAAGGCCATCGTCATCACCGCCTACGGCTCGGCCGAGAACGCAGTCGAAGCCCTCAAGGCCGGCGCCTTCGACTACCTGACCAAGCCGGTGGACCTCAAGCAGTTCCGCGCTGTCGTGGCCGCTGCGCTGTCGTCCAAGGACACGGTTGCGCCGGCACTTCGGGAGCTCAGCCAGGCCGCCCCCAGCGCGCCAGCGCGCAAGGCTCAACCCGGCGCAACGCCTCCTTTGGGCAACACGGAGCCTGCCGCACCGCCGGCGCTGCCCGTGGCCAACGCCGCGCTTGCACGCCTGACCGGGCGCTCACGCGCCATCGAGCACGTGCGTCAACTGATCGAGAAAGTCTCGCGGTCCATGGCCCCGGTGCTGCTGTGGGGTGAATCCGGCACGGGCAAGGAACTGGTCGCGCGGGCCGTCCACGATGTCGGCACACGACATGGCCAACCCTTCGTCGCCGTCAACTGCGGCGCCATCCCGGAGCAACTGCTGGAGGCCGAGTTCTTCGGCTACCGCAAAGGCGCCTTCACCGGCGCGCAGGAAGACCGCGAAGGCTTCTTCCAGGCCGCCCGCGGAGGCACCCTTTTCCTCGATGAGATCGGCGACCTGCCCCTGCCGATGCAATCCAAGCTGCTGCGCGCCATCCAGGAGCGCGCCGTGCGCCCCGTCGGCGCGATCTCCGAGATCCCGGTGGACGTGCGCATCCTCAGCGCCACCCACAAGGATCTGGCGCGCGAAGTGCAGGCCGGCCGCTTCCGGCAAGATTTGTTCTACCGCCTCAACGTCATCCAGATCCCGCTGCCGGCCTTGCGTGATCGCCTGGAGGACCTGGCCCTGATCTGCGACCAGGTGCTGCGCCGCATCACCGACGAGACCGGCCAGGCCACCGTGCCACAACTGGCGCCCTCGGCCGAAGAGGCGCTGCGGCGCTACAGCTTCCCGGGCAATGTGCGCGAGCTGGAGAACATCCTTCACCGCGCCGTAGCCCTGAGCACCGGCCACCAGATCGGCGCGGACGACCTCGGCCTGCACGGCTACCTGCCCCCCGCGCCCGAGCCTTACATGGCCACACCGTCGTTGGCCCCGGCCACGCCACAGGCACCGTTGCCTGCGGCCCCCATCCTCGCAGCGCGCAACGCAGAAGGCACGGAGCCCGAACTGCCCAGCGACCTGGCCGCCCACCTGGATCAGATCGAGCGCGACATCCTCGTGCGCGCGCTCGAGAAGTGCCGGCTCAACCGCACGGCCGCTGGCGCCAGCCTCGGCCTGTCGCTGCGCCAGATGCGCTACCGCATGGCCCGCCTGGGCGTTCATGTCACGCCTCAAGGGGTCGAGCTGGGCGAACGCTTCGACCCCGGCGACACCGAGCACGATCCGCTGACATGAGCCAGGCCGCCCCCGCACCATGGCACAAGGGCTGGTACGCGGCCGCCCGGCACGTGCCCTCCCCCAACCATGGCCCGCGGCCCACAGGCACACCGATCGACCTGGCCGTGCTGCACTCCATCAGCCTGCCCCCCGGCCAGTACGGCGGCCCCGAGATCGAACAGCTTTTCACCAACCAGCTCGACTGGCAGGCCCATCCCTATTTCCAGCAGATCCAGGGCCTGGAGGTGTCTGCCCATTTCCTGATCCGCCGTGATGGTGAACTGGTTCAGTTCGTGTCCGCGGACGATCGCGCGTGGCATGCTGGCCGCTCATCCTGGCGTGGACGCGACAACTGCAACGACTACGCCGTGGGCATCGAACTCGAAGGCCTTGAACACCACCCGTTCGAGCCCGCGCAGTACGACACCCTCGCATCGCTGCTCCAGGCCATGGCCGATCACTACCCCGACCTGCGGCACGTGGCTGGACATGAACATGTGGCCCCCGGCCGCAAGGAAGATCCCGGCCGCGCCTTCGACTGGATCGGGCTGCGACAACAACTTGCATGGCCCGATGCGGCCTTTCCGGACGGCATCACACACCCCCAGTGACGACCGCGCAACATGGGTGATTTCCCCCTTGTGATCCCGTAAACGCGGGGGCGATCAAAAAAGGCGTTATAGTCCCCTCCGGACACTACAGGTAGTGCTTGAACAGAGCACAGAACACCATATATAGTGTCTGCAGACACCGCGCCATCAGGCGCTCCGTTGTGCCTCACAGCCCCCGTCGTTCATCCACCACCGGGGCTGTTTTCTCGAAGGGATTCCCATGCAAACGTCCACGCCCAGCGCCACGTCCACACCATCTTCCGTTCTGATCGGCGGCACCGCCGAAGCCGGGGACTCCCCCCGACAGTCGGCCTATTCGGCCTACCAGATCATCCGACGCAATGGCGCGGTCGTGTCCTTCGAGCCCAGCAAGATCGCCGTGGCGCTGATGAAAGCCTTCCTGGCCGTTCATGGCACGCAAGGCGCCGCCTCCGCCTCCGTGCGCGAAACCGTGGACCAACTGACCGAAGCCGTGGTGCGTGGCCTGATGCGCTCGCGCCCTGCTGGCGGCACCTTCCACATTGAAGATGTGCAGGACCAGGTCGAACTGGGCCTGATGCGCGGCGGCCACCACGAAATCGCCCGCGCCTACGTGCTGTACCGCGAGCGCCGTTCGCAAGAGCGCGCCAAGCACGTCGAAGCGCAGCAAGAACAAGCCCTGCCCACGCTGACCGTGATCGACCGCGGCCAACGCGTGCCGCTGGACCTGGCCGGCCTGAAGGCCCTGATCGAATCCTCGTGCGAAGGTCTGGGCGAAGACGTCAAGGCCGCGCCCATCCTGGCCGAAACACAGCGCAACTTGTACGACGGCGTCTCGATCGACGAGGTCTACAAGGCTGCCATCCTGGCCTCGCGTACCCGCATCGAGCACGACCCAGCCTACACCCGCGCCACCGCCCGCCTGCTGATGCACACCATCCGCCGCGAGATCCTCGGCGAAGAAGTGACGCACGCCGCCATGGCCACGCGTTACGCGGATTACTTCCCCACCTTCATCAAGCGCGGCATCGAAGCCGAGTTGCTCGATGAAAAGCTCGGCCAGTACGATCTGGCCCGCCTGGGCGCCGCACTCAAGCACGAGCGCGACCTGAACTTCGACTACCTCGGCCTGCAGACCCTGTACGACCGCTACTTCCTGCACGTCGACGGCGAGCGCATCGAGTTGCCCCAAGCCTTCTTCATGCGCGTGGCCATGGGCCTGGCCTTGAACGAAATCGACCGCGAAACCCGCGCCATCGAGTTCTATGAAGTTCTGTCGTCCTTCGACTTCATGTCGTCGACCCCCACGCTGTTCAACTCGGGCACGCGCCGCTCGCAGTTGTCCAGCTGCTACCTGACCACCGTGCCTGATGACCTCGACGGCATCTACGAAGCCATCAAGGAAAACGCGCTGCTGAGCAAGTTCGCCGGCGGCCTGGGCAACGACTGGACGCCCGTGCGCGCCCTCGGCTCCCACATCAAGGGCACCAACGGCAAGTCGCAAGGCGTTGTCCCCTTCCTCAAGGTGGTCAACGACACGGCCGTGGCCGTGAACCAGGGCGGCAAGCGCAAGGGCGCCGTCTGCGCCTACCTGGAATCGTGGCACCTGGACGTCGAAGAGTTCCTGGAGCTGCGCAAGAACACCGGTGATGACCGCCGTCGTACCCACGACATGAACACGGCCAACTGGATCCCCGACCTGTTCATGCGCCGCGTGATGGAAGGTGGCGACTGGACCCTGTTCTCGCCTTCTTCTTGCCCTGACCTGCACGACAAGTTCGGCAAGTCCTTCGAAGAGGCCTACACCGCCTACGAAGCCCGCGCCGACCGCGGCGAGGTCAAGCCCTTCAAGCGCGTCAAGGCCACCGACCTGTGGCGCAAGATGCTCTCGATGCTGTTCGAGACCGGCCACCCCTGGATCACCTTCAAGGACGCCTGCAACGTGCGCTCGCCGCAGCAGCACGTGGGTGTAGTGCACTCGTCCAACCTGTGCACCGAGATCACGCTGAACACCAACGGCGGCGAGATCGCGGTGTGCAACCTGGGCTCGGTCAACCTGGCGCAGCATATTAAAGATGGTGGCATCGACCACGACAAGCTCAAGAAGACCGTGACCACGGCCATGCGGATGCTCGACAACGTGATCGACATCAACTACTACGCTGTGAAAAAAGCGCGTGACTCCAACCTGCGCCACCGCCCCGTGGGCATGGGCATCATGGCCTTCCAGGATGCGCTGTACCAACTGCGCGTGCCCTACGCCAGCCAGGCCGCCGTGGAGTTCGCCGACCAGTCGATGGAAGCCGTCTGCTACCACGCCTACTGGGCCTCGACAGCGTTGGCACAAGAGCGCGGCCGCTACTCCAGCTACCGTGGTTCGCTGTGGGACCGCGGCATCCTGCCGATCGACTCGCTGCAACTGCTGGCTGAGCAACGCGGTGGCTACGTCGAGGTCGACACCTCGGCCACGCTGGACTGGGACGCCCTGCGTGCCCGCATCGCCCAGCACGGCATGCGCAACTCCAACTGCGTGGCCATCGCCCCCACCGCCACGATCTCCAACATCGTTGGCGTGGATGCATCGATCGAGCCCTGCTTCGGCAACCTGTCCGTCAAGTCCAACCTGTCGGGCGAGTTCACCGTCATCAACGAGTACCTGGTGCGCGACCTGAAGAAGCTCGGCCTGTGGGACGACGTGATGGTGATGGACCTCAAGCACTTCGACGGTTCTCTGCGCCGCATCGACCGCGTGCCTGAAGACCTCAAGCAGTTGTACGCCACGGCCTTCGAAGTCGAGCCTGTGTGGCTGGTTGAAGCCGCTTCGCGTCGCCAGAAGTGGATCGATCAGGCCCAGTCGCTGAACATCTACATGGCCGGCGCATCGGGCAAGAAGCTCGATGAAACCTACAAGCTCGCCTGGTTGCGTGGACTCAAGACCACCTACTACCTCCGCACCATCGGCGCCACGCATGCAGAGAAGTCCACGGTGTCGCGTGGCCAGCTCAATGCAGTGTCTTCCGGTGCATCGAGCGGCATCGCTGCAGCGCCCGTGAACACGGCACCTGCGGCCGAGCCATCGTTGGGTGAACCCGCCACCGACATCAAGTTCTGCTCGATCGACAACCCCGACTGCGAGGCTTGTCAGTAAGCATCGAAGCAAGGCCTCAGTGATGAGGCCTTGCTGCTTGTTCTTTGGTTGCTCGCTGCTTCGTTCGTTGCTGCGCTTCATCGTCATGCGCATCAGCACATGCGGACAAAGCATCGAACAACGCACGCAATAGAAGCCTTCTTTGATTTTTCGATGCAAGCCCGCAACAAACAGGGCTTGCAAATGTCAAGAAGTGCTTGGTGTTTTTAACAACACCCTCCCATAATCCGAACCCATAGGATGCTCACCATGTTGGTCTGGGAAGACAACACGCCTACACCTTCTAACGCGCCTTCGAATGCGCCCGCCGGTTCTGTGCCCTCCTTCGATGGACAAGCACGGAACACCCAACCGTCGCCCATGATCGGGCTGCAGTCGGGGCTTCAATCGGTGGCCAGCGCACAAGCCGTTGCTCAGCAGCACGCGCAGCAACTGGTTCGCAACGCGCCGCAAGGTCAAGCCGCCACGCAACGCCGCGTCAACGCAGCGGACAAGCGCATCATCAATGGTCAGACCGACGTCAACCAACTGGTGCCCTTCAAGTACAAGTGGGCCTGGGAAAAGTACCTCGCCACCTGCGCCAACCACTGGATGCCGCAAGAGGTCAACATGTCGCGAGACATCGCGCTGTGGAAAGACCCGAACGGTTTGTCCGAAGATGAGCGCCGCATCATCAAGCGCAACCTCGGCTTCTTCGTGACCGCCGATTCGCTGGCCGCCAACAACATCGTGCTGGGCACCTACCGCCACATCACAGCGCCCGAGTGCCGCCAGTTCCTGCTGCGCCAGGCTTTCGAAGAAGCGATCCACACCCACGCGTATCAATACATCGTTGAATCGCTGGGCCTGGACGAGTCCGAGATCTTCAACGCCTACAACGAAGTCGCCTCCATCCGCGAGAAGGATGAGTTCCTGATCCCCTTCATCGAGGCGATCATGGACCCGAACTTCCACACCGGCACGCCGCAGAACGACCAGACGCTGCTGAAGTCGCTGATCGTGTTCGCGTGCCTGATGGAAGGCCTATTCTTCTACGTGGGCTTCACGCAGATCCTCGCGCTGGGCCGCCAGAACAAGATGACGGGCGCTGCCGAGCAGTACCAGTACATCCTGCGCGACGAGTCGATGCACTGCAACTTCGGCATCGACCTGATCAACCAGCTCAAGCTCGAGAACCCCCACCTGTGGACAGCCGAGTTCAAGGCCGAGATCAAGGTCCTGTTCCTCAAGGCCGTCGAACTTGAATACCGCTACGCCGAGGACACGATGCCCCGCGGCGTGCTAGGTCTGAACGCCTCCATGTTCAAGGGCTACCTGCGCTACATCGCCAACCGGCGTGCCACGCAGATCGGCCTGGAAGAACTCTTCCCGAATGAAGAGAACCCCTTCCCCTGGATGAGCGAAATGATCGACCTGAAGAAGGAACGCAATTTCTTCGAAACCCGAGTCATCGAATACCAGTCGGGCGGCGCCCTGTCCTGGGATTGAGTCATGCAGCGCACTGCACGGCCGGCCAACCAGAACATGAGCACCCGACCTACCCCATTCATCACACCGCGTCCAGATCCTAGGGGGCGACGGGTGGTGGATCTCTGTACCGCATTCTGCGGTGCAGTGCGCTTTGCAACTTGATCAAGGAGATACGTATGGCAACTGCGAAAAAACCGGCCGCCAAGAAGGCCGCCGCTCCCAAGAAGGCTGCACCCGTCAAGAAGGCAGCAGCTCCGGCCAAGAAGGCCGCTGTGAAGAAGGCCGCGCCCGCCAAGAAGGCCGCCGTGAAGAAGGCAGCACCGGCCAAGAAGGCCGCTGTGAAGAAGGCAGCACCGGCCAAGAAGGCTGTGGTCAAGAAGGCCGCACCCGCCAAGAAGGCCGCCGTGAAGAAGGCAGCACCAGCCAAGAAGGCTGCAGCACCCAAGAAGGCCGCTGCTCCCAAGAAGGTCGCAGCACCCAAGAGGGCCGCTGTCAAGAAGGCTGCTGCGCCCAAGAAGGCTGCAGCCAAGCCGGCCGCCAAGCCTGCTGCTAAGAAGGCTGCGGCCAAGAAGCCTGCCTCCAAGCCTGCCCCTGCGAAGAAGGCTGCGGCCGCTCCTGCTTCTGCCCCCGCTGCGAAGACCACGCTCAGCCCCCAGGCCGCGTGGCCCTTCCCGACCGGCAACAAGCCCTGATCCCTCAGGACTTGATTGAAGCTTGAAGGGGCCGGACGAAAGTCCGGCCCCTTTTCCATTCATGCCGCCAGTATGGCGAGCATGTGTTTCCCATCCAGGTGGTCGTGCTGCTGTCGGCGCCGGGCCGGAACTTCACCGGCGGTGAGTACGTGATGACCGAGCAGCGCCCGCACATGCAGTCCCGCGTCGAGGTCGTGCCGCTTCAACAAGGCGATGCGGTGGCTTTTGCGGTGCACCACCGGCCCGTGCAAGGCAGCCGTGGCAGCTACCGTGTGCAGTCGCGCCACGGTGTCAGCCGGGTGCGATCCGGGCATCGGCACACGCTGGGCATCATCTTTCACGACGCCACATGACCTTGCCACTGTTCGATGAGGATGGCGGTCTTGCACCGAGGAGCGAGATCGAATGGCTCAGCTCGCAAGCCTGCGTGCTGCGCGGCCTCGCCTTGGCCCGCGCTGACGCGGTGCTTGCCGCCCTCAGCATCGTGAGCACACAGGCCCCCTTTCGGCACATGCTCACCCCAGGCGGCGCCACCATGTCCGTGGCCATGAGCAACTGCGGCCACCTGGGTTGGGTGTCTGACCGGCGTGGCTACCACTACAGCCCCATGGATCCGATGTCCGGCCAGCCCTGGCCAGCCATGCCTGATGCGCTACGGGCTCTGGCTGACGAGGCTGCGCGTCAGGCCGGGTTCGATGCCTTCGAGCCCGATGCCTGCCTGATCAACCGCTATGAGCCAGGCACCCGCCTGTCCCTGCACCAGGACCGTGATGAGCAAGACTTCAGCCAGCCCATCGTCTCGGTGTCACTGGGCATGCCGGCCACTTTCCTGTTCGGCGGGCTCACACGCTCAGAGCGACCTGCCCGCGTGGCCCTGTGGCATGGCGACGTGGTGGTCTGGGGTGGTGTGGACCGCCTGCGCTTTCATGGTGTCGCGCCGATCAAGGGCGATGCACATCCGTTGCTGGGCCTCGTGCGGATCAATCTGACCTTCCGGCGTGCGGGCCCTGCGCTCACACCACCTGCAGCACATACACCGCGTAGAACGGCACCCCCGTGACAAAGCGGAAGGCACTGCCGGCAAAGGAATGGCCTGTGCTGAAGCCGTCCATCACCTCGTGCGCCGCCGCCAATCGCACACGGGGATGCGCTTCACGCAGTTCCGCCAGGCCGCGTGGCCCCCAGGTGAACTCGGCCGTCGTATGCCGGACCAGGGGGTGCACCTGCGCCTGCCCTACCGTGAGCCAGCACAAGGCATCGAAAGCGAACACGGAACCTGCTGGCGCGCGTTCACCCAGCGTGTGGATCAAAGCTTGCACCTGCACGGGCTTCAGGTACATCAGCACGCCTTCGCTGAGCAGACAGACCGGCGTGCCATCGCGGTCAGGCAGCGCCAGGGAGGCCCACCAGTCGTCACTCCGCAGATCCAGCACCTGTTGCGTGTGGCGTGCTGTGGCGGGCGGCAGCAACAGATCCCGCATGGCCAACACCTCTGGCAGGTCCGCATCGATCATGCGGGCACGGCCGTTGTCCAGCCACTGGAAGTAGTGCGACAAGCCGCAGCCCAGGTTGACCACCTGGCCTGCCGGCTGTGTCTGCAGATAGTCTTGCGCCACGTCGCGAAAGCGGCGGGTGCGTGCCAGCACGCCATAGACGCAGGCTGGATCCTCCAGCCAGGTCTGTCCGTCATCATCCAACTCGGCCATCATGCGGACGGCATGGGCATCGCCCACGGCCACCTCGGGGAACATCGCATCCCCGAACGCCCGTGCGGTCAACGGGATGCGCAAGGTCGATGGCACGGCGGCCAAGGCGTCGTAGTGCAGACGCGGATCAGCCTGGCTCGCCTGGGCCCGGCTTGTGACAGACGACATGCGATGGTCTCCTCGTTGTGAGGCCATCATGGGCGAGGACGCCGCTCAACGCAAGGCAAAGCCCCGCGCTCGGGGCCCCGACTCAGCGGCCCAGCATGTCCTGGATGCGCCGGGTGAGCACCTCCAGCGGGAAGGGTTTGGTCAGCACCCGCATGCCCGTGGGCAGTTCGCCATTGCCGATCACCGCGTTCTCCGCGTAGCCGGTGATGAAGAGGATCTGCAACTGCGGGCGGCTCAGGCGTGCCGCATCGGCCAGTTGGCGGCCGTTCATGCCGCCGGGCAGCCCCACGTCGGTGACGAGCACATCGATGCGCGCGTCGGACTGCAGGATCTTCAGGCCTTCGTGCCCATCGCCGGCCTCAATGACATGGAAGCCGTCTTCACGCAGGGACTCGAACACCAGCATGCGCACGGTGGGCTCGTCGTCGACCACCAGAATGGTTTCACCCAGGCCAGGGCTAGCGGTGAGCGGGATCGCCACGGTCTCTTCGGCCTCCTGGCCATCGCGGTAGTTGCGCGGCAGGTAGATGCACATGGTGGTGCCCTGCCCCACTTCCGAATAGACACGGATCTGCCCGCCGGACTGGCGCACGAAGCCGTACACCATCGACAGGCCCAGGCCTGTGCCCTCGCCAATGGGCTTGGTGGTGAAGAAGGGATCGAACACCCGGTCGATGATCTCTGGCGCGATGCCGCAGCCGGTGTCCGTCACGCACAGCGAGAGGTACTGGCCCGGTGCGATGTCACGCTGGCGGGCGGCCGTCTCGTCCAGCCACTTGTTGGAGGTCTCGACGGTGATCCGGCCGCCGCCCGGCATGGCATCACGCGCGTTGATGCACAGGTTCAGCAAGGCGTTCTCGAGCTGCGGGCCGTCGATCAGCGTGGTCCACAGGCGCGGCGCGGTCACCACCTCGACATGGATGTGCGGCCCCACCGTGCGGCTGATCAACTCCTCCATGTTCATCACGAGGCGGTTGACGTCGGTGGGCTTGGGGTCCAGCGTCTGGCGGCGCGAGAAGGCCAGCAGGCGGTGCGTGAGCGAGGCCGCCCGGCGGGCCGCCCCTTGAGCGGCCGTGACATAACGTTCGCAGTCGCTCAGGCGCCCTTGATGCAGGCGCGTCTGGAGCAACTCCAGCGATCCGGAAATGCCCGTGAGCAGGTTGTTGAAATCATGTGCGATGCCGCCGGTGAGCTGGCCTACGGCCTCCATCTTCTGCGAGTGGCGCAGAGCCTCTTCCGCTTCGCGCAGACGCTCCTGCTCCTGCAGGCGCTCGGCCACGGCCTGCTTGACGCGGGCTTCCAGCGTCTCGTTGAGCGCCTGCACCGCCTCGTCGGCACGCTTGCGCGCGGTGATGTCCTGGAACAGCACCGCCACCTGGCGACGGCTGGCCGGCCCCACGCGAAAGGCCGCCAGTTCCAGGTGGCGCCCCGTGGCCACCAGTTCACGCTCGAAGCGGATGGGCACCCCGGTGCGCAGCACGCCGCCATACAGCTCGACCCAGCCACTGGCCTCGGCCGGCACCATCTCACGCACTTTCTGGCCGACCACGTTGGGGATACCCGCGTGCTGTGCGTAGGCCGGATTGGCCTCGACGTGGATGTAGTCGCTCAAGGGGCCATGCGGGCCATCGAAGAACTCGATGATGCAAAAGCCCTCGTCGATCGAATTGAACAGGGTGCGGTAGCGCTCCTCGCGGGCCAGGACATTGGCCTCGGCCTGACGCTGGGCGGTCATGTCGGTGACCACGCCCACCACGCGCACGGGCTGGCCGGCCGCGTCATGGCGAACACGGCCGCGCGATCGGATCCAGTGCGTGCTGCCATCCGGCGCCTGCACACGAACTTCGAACTCGATGTACCCCTTGGCCAGCACCTGGGCAAAAGCCTGCTGCAGGATGAGCTTGTCTTCATCCAGCACATGGTGGGCCGCCACGCTCGCATCCCAGTGGGACTGTTCATTGGCATAGCCGAACATCTCATCATGGCCAGGCGAGCGCACAAAGGCACCGCTGGCCAGATCCCACTCCCACATGCCCAGATCGGCACTCTCCAGTGCCAGGGCCAGCCATTCTTCATCGCGCGATGCCGGTACCTGTGCCGCCGTCATCGAACGCTCCGAGCGCCATGGCCTGGCCAAACAAATCCGGACATGGTGATCAGACCTGAAAAGGAGTCGATGGGCCGCGGTGATGCGGAAGAAGGCATCCAGCGGCGCCTGCCCGTGGGCGGTCTTGCAGCTATCGGCTCAGACCATTGTAGGGCCCAGAAAAAAGGCCGCTTGCGCGGCCCTTCAGGTGGGTACACCTTGTCAGATCACTTGGGCGACTTGGCCAGCCGCAGGTAGGGCAGCTTGACGTCGATGGCGCCGTACTTCTCGCGGGCCTGGTCGTCATTGAGCGACAGCGCGACGACCACATCCTCGCCCACGGACCAGTTGGCGGGCGTGGCCAGCGGCACGTTGTAGGTCAGTTGCAGGGCGTCCAGGGCGCGCAGCACCTCGGCGAAGTTGCGGCCCACCGACATCGGGTAGGTCATGGACAGCTTGAGCTTCTTGTCCGGGCCGATGATGAACACCGAGCGCACAGTGGCCGTGTCGTTGGGCGTACGGCCATCGGGCAGGTAGGCCTCCGCGGGCAACATATCGAAGGCCTTGGAGACGGCCAGGCCCTCGTCCGCGATGATGGGGAAGCCGGCCTTGCAGGCGGCGACCTTCTCGATGTCGCCCTTCCACTTCTGGTGAGCCTCCACGCCATCGACAGACACGCCGATCACCTTGGTGCCGCGCTTGGCCCACTCGTCGGCCAGTTGCGCCACAGCACCGAACTCGGTGGTGCACACCGGGGTGAAATCCTTGGGGTGGGAAAACAGGATGGCCCAGCCCTGGCCGATCCAGTCGTGGAACTTGATGGGGCCCTGATCGGTCTCGGCCGAGAAGTCAGGGACGATGTCGTTGATGCGCAGTGCCATGCCGGCCTCCAGAAATGTAAGTGCGCCCGCAGTGTGCCAGACGATGCCGGACCGCGTGACCTGCCCTTTCAGACGGTAGGGTGAGCATCACGCTCCACCGGCAGACCCAGTTGGTGCCAGGTGAGCATGCCTCCGCGCATATTGGCCACGCGCTGGAAACCGCCCTGCCGCAGGATGACTGTGGCCTGGCCCGAACGCATGCCGGCATGGCAGACCGTGACCACGGGCTTGTCGTGCGGGATCTCGCCCAGGCGCTGCTTGAGCTCGTTCAAGGGCAGCGGGCGGGCGCCCTGGATGTGGCCCAGACGCTCGTCCAGCTCACCTTCCTGTCGCACATCGAGCAACAGCACATCGGCCAGGTGTTCGGACACCCACTCCGGGTCGATCTCGATCAGCCCGGCATAGGTCTGGCGCACAGGGGCCCAATCCGCCACCTGTGGTGGCTTGCCATCTTGCGGGCGACCTGAGCGCATGTTGGCCGGCACCGCCGCATCGATCTGCTTGGGGTGCGGCAGGTGCAGGTTCTCCATGAAGCCGACAAAGTCGCGCTCATCAGCCTGTCCGCCGATCCGGGGGTTGTGCGCACGCTCTTCGGCGATGCTGGACATGGTGCGCCCGCTGTAGTCATGCGCTGGGAACACCAGACAATCCTCCGGCAGCGTGAAGAGCTGGCCGGTGATGGAGCGGTAGAGCGTGGCGGCATTGCCCTGCTGGAAATCACAGCGCCCGGCACCACGGATCAGCAGGCTATCGCCCGTGAAGACCTTGCTGCGCTCATCCAGCACGTAGGAGATGCAGCCGTCCGTGTGACCGGGCGTGGCCAGCACATCGAGATGACGCTGACCGAAGGCCACCCGGTCGCCATCATCGAGCCGCAAGTCAGCACCCCGCAGCCCATCACCATAACGGGCCGAGATGCCAATGCGGCAGCCGGTGGCCTGCTGCATCAGCCAGGCGCCCGTCACGTGGTCGGCGTGGCAGTGGGTGTCCAGGGCCACGACGAGTTGCAGGCCCAACTCATCGATCAGCGCACGATCACGCAGGTGCTGCTCGAACACCGGGTCGATGATCACGGCCTGCCGCGTGGCGGCACACCCCAGCAGGTAGGTGTAGGTGGACGAAGCGGCATCGAACAGCTGCCGGAAGATCAGCTCACTGGACATCGTGTTCTCCAGACATCAACTGGCGCGGCCTTGATGCATCACAAGCCCCTGTGGCCAACCTGTTCCCATAGTAGCAACTGGCGCAACAGGATCAAGGGCGCCACGGGCGGTGCCGACATCGCCCCCTTTCTGAAGGAACAACGATGACCATGAAAACCACCCTCGCTGCCCTGCTCACCACCGTGCTGAGCGCCCCGCTGATGGCCGCCACCTGCAACATCGACCTCGAAGGCAATGACGCGATGCAGTTCAACAAGACCAGCATCGCCGTGCCGGCCAGTTGCAAGCAGTTCACCGTCAAGCTCAAGCACGTGGGCAAGCTGCCCAAGACCGCGATGGGCCACAACTGGGTGCTCACCAAGGCAGCCGATGCGCAGGCCACCGCCAATGACGGCATCCCGGCCGGCCCGGACAAGGCCTATGTGAAGCCCGGCGATGCCCGTGTGATCGCCCACACCAAGCTGATCGGCGGCGGTGAGAGCGATGCGGTGAGCTTCGATGTGGCCAAGCTCAAGGCTGGCGAAACCTATGCCTGGTTCTGCTCCTTCCCTGGGCACTCCACGGTGATGAAGGGCACGCTGGCCCTGGCCAAGTAAGGTCTGGGCCATTCACGAGGCGGGCGCAGGATGCCAACGCCCCTTTGCCCGCCTTGCACTCAAGCGGCTTCTGACTTCTCGGTATACCCCTGCGGCCACGCCGGGGTGTTGCCGCAGCACTCATCCCAACCCCGCAGCCGCGACGTGTGGCCGATGCCGGGGTTGAAGGTGTTGGTCGGGTCCAGCTCTCGGTAGAAGCCCGCCAGCGTCGGCTTGGCAACGTACAGGTGCCCCACGTTGTGCTCGGCGGGGTACTCGGCGCGGCGCTCGTCGAACAGTTCCCACATGCGGTGCTCCATCGCCAGCGGGTCCACGCCCTTCTTCACGATGTAATCCTGGTGGAACACGTGGCAGAAAAAGTGGCCGTAATAGAGCTTGTGGACCACGTCGGATTCAACCTCGGCGGGCAGTTGCTCCACCCACTCGCGGTCATTGCGGCGCAGGGCCACGTCGAGCGCGACGATGTCTTCCACACTGCCCCGGTTGACTTCGCGGTAGCGGATGGCCGCGCCCGCAATGGCGAAGCGGTGCAGAAAGGCCTTGCGCCCTTCTTCCACATTGCACTCAAACCAGGCGCCAGTAGCGCTCTCGCCAAAGTAGTCAGCCAGGAAGGCCCGCGTGGCCTCGGCCGTGTCGTTGGACACCCGCACCAGCAGGTGATGCTCGTAGCGGTCACGCCATTGGCGCATGCGAGGTGGCAGGTGGCTAGGCAACAGGTTCGTCATCGCCTGGATCACGCGGTCGCTCACGCCGCGCAGGCCAAAGCGTTCGAAGAAGCCATCGACACGGCTCTTGAGCGCGAAGGCAGCCGGCACCTTGGCCGTGCCGAACTTGTCGATCAGCAGGAAGGTGTCCTTGCCGTACTTCTCGCCGATGTCATAGGCCGTGCGGTGAATGTATTCACCCGCGATCGGCAGGCGCGGCAGCGCGGTCAGCAGGTGGCGGCGCACGGCGGTAAGGTCATCTGGCGCATTGCTGCCGATGTAGAACACCGTGCTCGCTTCCTTCGGAAAGGTGTCCAGGCGCACCGCGAACAGGCACAGCTTGCCGGCCGAGCCCGAAGCCTCGAACAGGCGTGAGGGATCGGCATTGAAGCGTGCCGGCGTGTCGGCATCTACTGCCCGCACATCCTCGGCGTAGCGTGGATCGGAGGCCGCGCGCTGCGTGTCGTGCGCCACGTCGGCCTCGGTGTACTCGCCCTTCTCAAGCCGCGTGAGGATCTCTTCAGGCGTGCTGCCCAGCGAGATGCCCAGGTGGTTCACCAGCTCCAGCATGCCGTCATCCCGCACGCGGGCATAAAGCGCCAGCTCGGTGTAGGCCGGACCACGACGCACCAGGGCGCCGCCGGAGTTGTTGCAGATGCCGCCCAGCACCGACGCACCGATGCACGACGAGCCGATCACCGAGTGCGGCTCACGGCCCAACGGCGCCAGGGTCTGCTCCAGGCGATCCAGCGTGGCACCCGGCAGGCAGACAACCTGCTCGCCCTGCTTGATCACTTGCACACCCGTGATGCGCAGCGTGTTGATCAGCACGATCTCGCGGTCGTAGTCATCGCCATGCGGCGTGGAACCGCCCGTGAGGCCCGTGTTGGCCGCCTGCAAGATGACGATGCGGTTGGCAGCCACGGCGGCCTGCAACACCTGCCATTGCTCTAGCAGCGTGCCGGGGCGCACCACGGCCAGCACCGCGCCTTCGCCAGTGCGGTGCCCTTTGCGGAAGCGCCGGGTGGCCTGGTCATCAGTCAGGACGTGTGCGGCACCCACGGCCTGCCGCAATTGCTGCAGCAAGGTGTCGCGCGACACGGCTGGGGTCGATGCGGCGCTCATTCTTCGCGCACCAGCAGATCGCCCGTGATCTGGGACACCTTGGACACGCTGGTCAGGGTCATTGCCACGCGCATTTCCTTTTCCAGCAGTTCCAGCAGGTGCTTCACGCCCGCCTCGCCAGCCGCGGCCAGCGCGTAGATGTAGGCGCGGCCGATCATGGTCGCATCGGCGCCCAAGGCCAGGGCCCGCACCACGTCCAGGCCGTTGCGGATGCCGGAGTCGGCCAGGATCTTGATCTGGCCCTTCACGGCATCGGCGATGGCGGGCAGCGCGCGGGCAGACGACAGCACGCCGTCAAGCTGGCGTCCGCCGTGGTTGGACACGATGATGCCGTCGGCGCCAAAGCGCACCGCGTCCTTCGCATCCTCCGGATCCAGGATGCCCTTGATGACCATCGGGCCCTTCCAGAAATCACGGATCCACTCCAGGTCCGACCAGGAGATCGAAGGATCGAAATTGGCGCCCAGCCAGCCCATGTAGTCGGCCAGGCCGGTGGGCTTGCCCAGGTAGGCGGAGATGTTGCCCAGGTCATGCGGACGGCCCATGAGGCCCACATCCCAGGCCCAACCGGGGCGCATCACGGCCTGCCAGTAGCGCCGCAACTCGGCGTTGGGGCCGCTCATGCCGGAGTGGGCATCGCGGTAGCGCGCGCCGGGCACAGGCATGTCCACGGTGAAGACCAGGGTAGTGCAGCCGGCCGCCTGCGCGCGCTCCAGCGCGTTCTTCATGAAGCCACGGTCTTTCAGCACGTACAGCTGGAACCACATCGGGCGCTTGAGCTTGGGCGCAACCTCTTCGATCGGGCACACCGACACGCTGGACATGGTGAAGGGGATGCCATGGGCATCGGCCGCACGGGCGGCCTGCACCTCGCCGCGGCGGGCGTACATGCCGGTCAGGCCGACGGGCGACAAAGCCACGGGGATGGACAGCTTCTCGCCGAACAGCTCGATGCTGGTGTCGAGCTTGCTCATGTCCTTGAGCACACGCTGGCGCAGGGCCACGCTGGCGAAATCCTCGACGTTGCGGCGCAGCGTCTGCTCGGCGTAGGCGCCGCCGTCGATGTAGTGGAACAGGAAAGGCGGCAGGCGCTTTTGCGCGGCCGCACGGTAATCGGCTGAGGAGGAAATGATCATGGTCGTCTTGGGGGATCTGTCGGCAGCAGCAAGGGCGGCGCGACGTCCAGGGGCAATCGGGTGGACCGCTCGCGCCGGGCGCGGTCCTCGTCCATGCGCTGGATGGTGGTGCGCACGTGCTCCAGGTGTTCGCCGATGCATTCGCGGGCGCGCTGCGGATCGCCATCCACGATGGCCTGCATCAGGCTCTGGTGCTGTTCCGTCAGCACCTTCATGGTCTGCGGCGCGCTCAGGCGGAACATGTCGTGGCGGTTGCGCTCCACGGTGGAGAGCACCACGGTGAACAGGCTCTGCATCACCTGCACCAGCACCAGGTTGTGAGAGGCCTCGGCGATGGCCAGGTGGAACTGCGCATCGGCGCGAGCCGCCAGCTCGGCATGGCCGCTTTGCTGGTGCTGGATCATCACGTCGAAACAGCGCTGGATGCGGTCCTTGTCCTGCACGGTGGCGCGCTGGGCGGCCAGCCAGGCAGTGCTGGTCTCCAGCGCATGGCGGGTTTCCAGAACGTCGTAACGGTAATGGGGATCCGAGTCGATCAGGCGCGCCAGCGGACCGACGGCCTCCTGCAGCCATTCGGCCGGGGCCGTGGTCTGCACGTAGGTGCCGTCGCCGCGCCGGCTGGTCAGCACGCCCTGGCTGCCCAGCTTCTGGATGGCCTCACGCACCGAGGTGCGCGAGACACCCAGCTCTTCGGCCAGTTGGCGCTCGGCCGGCAAGCGCTGGCCGGGCTGTAGCCCACGCACCTGCACCAGGGCAAGCAGTTTCTCGACGACGTGATCGGCCAGGCGCATGTTGATGTCTCGGATGTCGGGTTTCAATGACCCGGAATCATCCACGGTAAAACGTAAGCCTGCAGCGTGGTCAGCGCACCAATGATGGCGGCGAAGATCAGGCTGTGCTTGACCGTGAAGCGGAACAGGTCGGATTCACGCCCCGCCAGCCCCACCGCCGCGCAGGCGATGGCGATGGACTGCGGAGAGATCATCTTGCCCGTGACGCCACCCGTGGTGTTGGCCGCCACCGTGAGCACCGGTGGCAATCCCAGTTGGTGCGCCGTGGTGGCCTGCAGCGCGCCGAACAGGGCGTTGGCCGAGGTGTCCGAGCCAGTCAGGAACACCCCGATCCAGCCCAGGAAGGGCGAGAAGAAGGTGAAGGCCTTGCCCGTGTGCGCCAGCGCCAGGGCCAGTGTGGCCGACAGGCCCGAGTAGTTCGCGATAAAGGCGAAGGCCAGCACCATGCCGATGGAGTAGATCGGCACAGCCAGTTCCTTGAAGGTCTCGCCCAGCGTGGCCACGGCCTTGCCCGGCGAGAAGCGCAGGAAGACGACGGTGATCATCGCGGCAATCAGGATGGCCGTGCCGGTGGCCGACAGCCAGTTGAAGGCGTACACCGCGGCATAAGGCGTGGCCGATGCCACCACGGGCGGCGTCTTCTCGACCAGGTTGTGCAGGAAAGGCACAGGCACGTTGACCACGGCCCAGGCCATGGGGCCGTTGGCAGCGAACAAGGCCTTGAAGGGCTTGACGCTCCAGATCGTGACCATGACCGTCAGGATGATGAAGGGCGACCAGGCCTTGATGATGCTGCCCATCGTCATGGGCACGCCCGACGACACGGCAGGCGCCACAGTGGCTTGTTCCTGGCCGGGCTCAAGCTCGAAGCGGAAGATGCGCTTGGGCTGCCACACCTTGAGGAACAGCGTCAGCGCCACCAGCGACACGATGGCTGAGGTGATGTCCGGCAGTTCGGGGCCGATGTAGTTGGCCGTGAGGAACTGCACCACGGCGAAAGAGCCGCCGCCCACCAGCACGGCGGGCCAGGTTTCCTTCACACCGCGCCAGCCGTCCATGATGGCCATCAGCCAGAACAGCACCAGCACGGTCATGAAGGGCAGTTGCCGGCCGGCCATCTGGCCGATCTGGAAGGCATCGACACCCGACACCTGCCCCGCCACGATGACGGGGATGCCCATGGCACCGAAGGCCACCGGCGCCGTGTTGGCGATCAGGCACAGGCCGGCCGCGTACAGCGGCTTGAAGCCCAGGCCCACCAGCAGTGCGGCCGTGATGGCCACCGGCGCGCCGAAGCCGGCCGCGCCCTCCAGGAAGGCCCCGAAGCAAAAGCCCACCAGGATCAATTGCAGACGCTGGTCAGGCGTAACGGACAGGATCGACGAACGGATCACGTCGAACTGCCCGGTCTTGACCGAGATCTTGTAGAGGAACACCGCCGCCACGATGATCCAGGCGATCGGCCACAGGCCGTAGAAGAAGCCATACACCACCGAGGCCAGCGCGGCGCTCACGGGCATCCGGTAGAACAGCAGCGCCACACCCAGGGCCAGCGCCACGGTGATGGTGCCGGCCATGTAGCCCTTGAGGCGCAGCTTGGTCAGCGCCAGGAAGAAAAAGATGATCGGGATGAGCGCGACAAGTGCGGAGATCCAGATGTTCCCAGCGGGGTCGTAGTTCTGTTGCCAGATGGATTGCATGGCCGTTGTGGTGATCGGGTGAATGGACAGCGGAGGCTTGTGACCTCGGCCCGATGGTTGCTGGCAAGAATTGGTATTACCAATATTGAACGCACTTGCGAAGCGAGGTCGATTCTCAATCGCAAACCCCACCAATTCGACAGGGAAAACCCGATGATACGCCGGCGTTAGTCATATTAATTGACATTGGTCATACCAATAAGCCGAGACCAATTCAAACAATGCCGACATTCAAGCCCCTTCGGGCAAGGCCCAGTCACGGCTTTCATACGTGCTCGCGCCTAGACTGCGCCAAACCATCCATCGTGTCCGTCATGCTCGAAACCCACACCCAGGTAGACGCACTCACGGAGATCAACCTCGACGACTTGATCGACGCGTCGGGCCTGATGTGGATGGGCAAGACACCGCTGCGCCACCTGCTTCGCCCCTGGGCCCGGCGCTTTGCACTGACCGCACAGGCCTTCGATGCCCGCGTTGGCGAACACGGCCTGTCTATGGGCAGTGCTTGGCTTGTGGCCCAGATGACCGCCGGGCTGAGCACCACAGGGCTTGAGCACCTGCCGGCCGAGGGGCCTGCCTTCATCCTATCGAACCACCCCGGGATGACCGACACGGTCGCCTTGTTCGCCAGCCTGGCCTCGCGCCCCGATCTGCGTGTGATCGCGCTGGACCGGCCCTTTCTGCGGGCCTTGCCGCACGTGGCGCAGCAACTGATCTTCCTGCCCGCAGATGAGTCCGGGCGCCGGGCCGTGATCCGCGATGCAGCCAGGCACTTGAAGCACGGTGGTGCCCTGCTCACCTTCCCTGCGGGAGAGATCGAGCCGGATCCGGCCGTGTCAGGGCCTGAAGAGGCCATCACCGCCTTGCAGGCGTGGTCGGGCAGTTATGGTTTGCTGACCAGGCTCGTGCCCGAGACCCGCGTCGTGCCGGCGCTGGTCAGCCATGTCATCTCACCGGCCGCCAGGCGGCATCCGCTCACCCTGTTACGCAACACGGCGCATGACAAGGCCAGGCTGGCGACCGCACTGCAGGTGGCCCTGCCGCGCTACCGCGATCAGACAGCCCAGGTGGCCTTCGGCCCTGCACTGCACGCCGAACGCCTGGATCAGAAGGCTCTGAATGCCCTGTTGACCACCCGGATGAGCCAACTCATCCAGGCACTGAACCCTGATGGGCAGATGCCTGAATGCCTGCCTGAGGCTGTGGGCTAAAGCACCCGGCCTACACTGGGCTTAACGCCACACCCCGAGGAGCCGCGATGTCCTGGTCGGCCCAGCAGTACTCAAAATTCGAACAAGAGCGAACGCGCCCGGTGCGTGATCTTGTGGCGGCCATCCCGACCACCTCGGTCCACCGGGCGATCGTCCTGGGCTGCGGCCCTGGCAACTCAACGGAAGTGCTGGTGCAACGCTTTCCGTCCGCGCACATCAGCCGCACCGGCAACTCGCAGGACATGCTGGACGCGGCACGCCAGCGCCTGCCTTCTGTGGATTTCACGCTGTCGGACATCGCCACCTGGGCACCAGACCAGTCGTACGACGTGATCCTGGCCAACGCATCGCTGCAGTGGCTCCCGGATCACCCATCGCTCTACCCTCGCCTGACCAACTACTTGAGCGAAGGTGGCTCACTCGCCATCCAGGCCCCGGACAACCTGGAAGAGCCCGCACATCGTTTGGCCCGAGAGGTTGCGGCGAGCGGGCCGTGGCGAGCCAAGATCGGCAAGGTGCGCCATCCAGAACGGCACAGTGCTGAGGTCTATTACGCGCTGCTGCGCAACACCTGCCGCGTGGTGGACGTCTGGCGCACCACCTACTTCCACGCCTTGAGCGGTGGACCATCGGCCGTGGTCGAGTGGTTCAAGGGCACAGCGCTCCGGCCTTTCCCGGGGCCGCTCGACGCTGCCGAGCAAGCCGAGTTTCTGCAGGCCTACACCGCTGCCATACGCCCAGACCTACCCGGCGTATGACGATGGTACTGTGCTACTGCCCTTCCCCCGCCTGTTCATCGTGGCCACGCGATAGCGTGACCATCCATCAGCGCCCGAGTGCGCTAATCGAGGTGTGGGTGGCCATCCCTCACCATTCACCCACGCCGCGATTGGATCAACCTGCGCTGCGCGTGATACGCATGTCGGACGCGGCATTGGCCGATGGCGTTGAACTGCTTCAGATCGATGGTGTGAGCGTGCCCGTGTTCAATGCAGCCAAGACCGTGGCCGACTGCTTCAAGTACCGCAACAAGATAGGCCAGGATGTGGCGCTGGAAGCGCTTCGGGATGGTTGGACACAAGGCAAGCTGAACATGGATAAGATCTGGCACCACGCCACGGTGGACCGCGTGGCCAATGTCATGCGCCCTTACCTGGAAAGCATCACGGCATGAGCCGCAACCTGGCTGCGTCCATTCGTGCTCGATTGAAGCAGCATGCCGATGCCACGAAGCAGGATTTCAATCTGACGCTGACCCACTATGGACTGGAACGACTGCTGTACCGGCTGACCGATATTCTGGTCAGTGACGATGGCCGCGATCCATTGAGCGAACTGATCGGCCTGGAAACCGCAGCGGCTTTGGAAGCTGAACTCGACGCGCACGGTTCGTTAGCGGCTGCGTATGTGCGCCTGCTGCACCATTTCGACAACAGCATGCCTGCCATTGCAGGCCATTTGAGGGTTTCCAGATCCCACGCATACCGTCGGTGCGCGCAGGCGATGCGGTACGCCACACTGATGTCACACATACCGATCCCACTGGCACATGACCGGTTCATTCCCGGACCTTGGCGCCGCTTCAATCTTTTCAGGCAACCCGTTCAGCTCACGCTCAATTTTGACGCGCAGTTGAGCTTCGCATCCATGTATTGATCCCCAGTGATCATCGATCCTCTATCGCAGCGCTCACCGCTGCCTCGACGCAGTGGTATGCGATGTGCTCTTGCTCCAGTCGCAGGCGCGGGCGGATGCGGTTGTCGCGCAGCATGTCGTACAGGGCGCACTCCGATGGCCGCAAATGCAGAAGATCGGTCGTGACGGGGCTGTCTTCTTCCCCCCATAGCGCTTGATGAGCCATGAGGGTGTCGTGGTCCATCAAGAGAGAACGCGCATGGGGCAGGCGAGCCCTCAAGCGATCGAGGATGGCGAAGCCATGGGTGTCGATGTCGCCCCAGTAGTGAATATCGCAGCTGTGCAGCCATGCAGCACGGGCCAGGGCCTGCCAACCGTAGCCCGCACCGAAAATCACCATGGCCCTCGGCGCTTCGGGAAAGGCTAGGAAGTTGACTTCGTTCTCTGTGATGAAAACATGCCGCAGGGCAGGACCCAAAGCCAGTGCGACGAAGCTATCGACATCCAGCGCGACGTCCGGGCAAGTGACACCGGGCAATGTGGCGATGCCCGCATCGAGCACCCTCAGACGAATCCGTTCGGGTTTGTCGGTGAAACCATAGCGCGCGGCAAAACGCCCTACACCACTGTGCTCGGTGGCCACGGCATCCATCGGCAAGACCAGATCGAGCATCTCGGCCAACACCCCCCGGTGCGCCTCAATGAACTTGCTGTGGATGCCTGGCAGATCTACCTGGCGAAGGTAACAGCCGGGCTCGGGATGGCGCACGCGCCAGTCGACAACGGACAGCAGGTCCGGCCAGACCGTCGCCAACACCAGTGCCCGCAAGGGCGAACGGTTCAACCAGTCAGTCAGCGCCGGTACCCGGGCTTGCGTCAACGCCAGCAATTGGCCGAGGCGTTCGGCATCCGCGCGCCGGCCCAGCCAGATCAGCGCATCCTCCAGGCTGTGCACCTCGATCGCCTCGGGCAGCTGCTGCGCACCCATTACCGGATGCCGGAACGAACGCAAGGTGAGGCGCACATGCGGCAGCGCGGACAGGCTCGCCACCCAGTCACGCACTTCGGAGAATCGCGCGGTGACCTCACTGGAGCTGGGACCCTTGAATTTCAACGCCAAAGGGAACGTGGGGCTTCGCGCGACGTCGGCTTGTGCCTCTGCATCTACCCCGCCCCTGACTGCTTCGTCGGCACAAAAACCCGGCTCAGCCTGCTTCTGCCGCATCCATGCGCGCAACAAGTCTCCACGCTCCCAACGGCGCGCCAACTGGGCTTTCAATTCCGAAGGCGTGGTCCAGTTCACGTTCGTTCCGCGCCGGAACCGTCGCCAGCATCATCATGCCCGGCCTTCTGCGCCCTGTATTCCTCGATCCCCAGGTTGCGCAGCCTCGATGTGCGCCCGCCTTCGTTGTGCACGAAGCCAACGCTGGACACATAAGGCTCGATGATGTGGATCTTCTGCAAAGGCGTGACGATGAGCAGTTGCAGATTCAATTGCTTGAACAGCCTCAATCCGTACTGGGCCGATTCATCGGAGCCGCGCCCGAAGGCCTCGTCGATCACCACGAAGCGGAATGACCTCGAACGCACCGCGCCCCACTCCAAGCCAAACTGGTAAGCCAGGCTGGCCGCCAGGATGGTGTAGGCGAGCTTTTCCTTCTGCCCGCCGGACTTACCGCCCGAATCGGAATAGTGCTCGTGCTCGCTGCCATCCTCGCGCCAACGCTCGCTGGCCGCGAAGAGGAACCAGTTGCGCACATCGGTCACCTTGAGCGTCCAGCGACGGTCCAGCTCGGACTGGCCGTCGCGCCCCCGGAAACGGTCGATCACCGCTTTGACTTGAAGGAACTTCGCTTCGGAATACTGCGATTCGTCCGAGCCTGTGACGGCGCCTTCGGTGCAGGCACGCAGATCAGACTGGAAATCGCGGATCTCGACATCGGGGCTGAGCTGCGACTCCAGCACGATGAAGCGGTTGGGGTTGTAGTCGATCTGCGCCAGGGACTCGTTGATGCGCTCGATCCGCTCCTTGATGGTCTCGCGCTCACGCGCCAATTGCGCGCTGAAATTGGCGATCTCGTTGATGGTGTTGACGTTGAGCAGTTCCTTGAAACGGGCTTCGAATCGGGGCAGATCGTCTCGCCGCAACTGCCCCTGCAACTGGCGGTATTCAAACAAGGCATCCAGGCTGGCATCGAACTCGGCGGTTTCAAGCTTGAACTCGTCCTTGAAGGCCGACATGGCTTTGATGATGCGCTCGGCCAGCCGGGACAGGGCCTTGCTTTCGGCATCCATCCTGGCTTGCACGCCTTCGCGCATGTCGCGCTCACGGTTGTCGCAACTCTCTACCGAAAGCTGGTGCTCGCCCAAAATCTGGCCGCGCAGGCCCTCCAGTTGCTGGCGCAACAGCTCGTCGATGGGCGCACACAGCGTCTCGGTTTCCACCTGCAACGCTTGTGCCGCCTCCCGGCGGGTTTCCAGGCCGCCCAGCTCCTGGTCCAGACGCGACAGCTCCGTCTCCGTCCCATGCAAGGCGGCCTGGGCGTCGGCCAGTTGGACGCTCAGTTCGCGCAACAGATCGCTGGCCGCTTCCAGCCGGGCTTTCTCGCTTTGCAGGCGGGCGATCTGCACAGCACAACTGCCCCAGTCCACCTCGCGGAAATCGGCGAAGCCCTGCAGTTCAGCCAGGGCCTGCAACTGATCGCGCCACCCGGACTGTTCGGCCTGGGCTTGAGCGATGTCGTGGCCGATCTGGCCCAGGCGCTGCGCCAAGGTTTGCATGCGGGCTTCCAGCGCGGCGATCTTGCCCGCGTTATGCCAACCCAGCACATAGCGGCCACGGTCGTCGAGCCGGTGGCGGTCGTCTTTCTCATGCCGCTCACCCGGCGCCTTGGTCTGGCCGTTGCGTGTGAGAGCACGCATCTCGCGCCGGAACTGCTCCGGCGTGGCGCAGCAGGCGTAATCGAAACGCAGGGCCAGCTCGCGCTCCAGCCATCCGTAGAACGCGGAATCCGGCTTGATCGACAGCTTGCGCACCAGCGAATCGGCATGCAGACCCTGCGCGTCCTGGCGATCGCCTTGCCTGGCCGGGCGCACGCGGAAGTACACCAGCCGGCCCGCCAGGTGGGTACGGTCCACCCAGGCCGACACCTCCGCATAGTGCGATTCGGGCACCAGCAATGCCAAGCCGAAATTGTGCAGCACACGTTCGATGGCGCCTTCCCAGTCGCGCTCAGCCTCGCGCACCTGGATCAGTTCACCCGCGAACGGCATATCGGTCTCGTCGATGTCCAGCGCCTGACACATGGCCGCGCGCATGGCGATCTGCGCCTTGGGGATGTTGCTGGGCCTCTGCCGCAGGCTGGCGACTTCATCGGCAAGCGCATCATGATCGCGCTTGCCTTCGCGCAGGTTCACGCTCCACTCGGTGATGCGGTTGAGGGTGTCGTCGTCACGCTGCTTCAAGGCCTCGCGCCGCTGCGCCAGTTGGGCCAGCAAAGACGCGAAGCCGGCTTCGTCCTCCACCGGATCGTGGCCGATCGCCTGAAGCAACTGGCCATGACGCTCACTGCGCTGGCTCCGCCGCTGTCTTTCGCGTTCTTGCTCGCCGATCTCCGCATCGAGTTGGGCCAGTCGGTCGCCGCCCTGCTCGGCCACGGCGCGGCGCAGGCGTTCCTCATCCAGTCGCTGGCCATTGCGCTCGTCCACGCGGCGGACCTTGTGCGCACTCAGACGAACATGATCTTCTTCCAGCAATTGGAGGCGCCGGGCCAGCAGGCCCAGCTTGAGTTCGGCGAACCAGGGCTTGAGCGCTTCGCGGCAGGCACGCAGGCCTTCGAGCTCAACGGTCACCTGCGCGTGCCGGTCGCCATCCTCGATCAGCGGCGTCAGCAGTTGCACCTGCCTCTGCGCCTTGAGCACGGCTTGGTGGGCGCGATTGAGGTCGTCGAAGTGGGCGATCAGGGCCTGGATGCGCGGCGCCACATCGAAAGGCTCCAGCATGTGGCTGCGCACAAAATCTGTCAGGTTGCCTACCGACTTCATCGACACGGTCTGGTGGAACAGTTCGAGCGCCTGCTCGCCCTCGATGCCGAAGCGGCGCCGGAACCAGGCGCCGTACTTGGGAAAGCTGTCCTCGATCTCCGCGCCCAGGCCGCGCAGGCGCTTGCGCAGCTGCGCGATGTCGGTGCCGAAGTCACTGAAATCGCGCGCGATGCTCAATTCGCCATCGCAGCCCATGAAGAAGCGCGCGGGCTGCCCGTGCAGATCCTTCATCCAGAACACCTGGGCCAGGGTGACGGTCTGGTCATAACCCGCGTTGTGAAACACGCCCAGGATGACCGAGTAGCTGCGGTGGTCACGCAAGGCCACCGGCCGCGCGGCACCTGTGGCTTCGTTGCGCTCGGACTTGTAATGCCCCAGCACGTAAGAGCGCAAGCTGCGTTCCTGCTTGTCGGCGCCCGCAGCCTTGTTATAGGCAATCCGGTGTGCGGGCACGAGCAGCGTCGTCACCGCATCGACCAGGGTCGATTTGCCGGACCCGATGTCACCGGTCAACAGGCCATTGCGCCCGTCGAGCCCCAGGCTCCAAACCTTGCCGTCGAAGGTGCCCCAGTTGAGCACCTCCAGGCGTTGCAGCCGGAAACCCACCAGGGCCTCATCGCCCAGCAAATCCAGGCCCAGGGTATGAGGCTGGTTCATGCGCCCTCCCCACTTGTATGGCCGCCTGCTTCGCCTTGCATGCCCGCCTCACCGGACAGGTGCAGCTTGTAGGCCGCCAAGCGGGCGTCGAAGTCAGCCAGCCACTGCGCGTCGACAAAGGCCTTGAGGATGCGCCTTACTTCGAAGCTCGGCGGGCCGCTAACGGCCTTCAGGCGCTGCAAGTAGCCCAACTCAGCGACTTTGTTGATGTGGGTGTCGATCTGGTCGATGAGGCGGGCTTCGTTGGCGCTGGTCGGCATGAACACGCGCATCAACTCGACGATGTCGTCACGCGTGAGCACCAACCGGGTATCGCTGCCGCCCGCATCGAACTCGGCCATCTTCTTGCGCAGCAACGCCAGCAGCAGGCTCACAGGGAAAGACAAGGGACGGCGCGCCACCAGGCGAGGCATCGCCAACGTCCCTCCCGCTTGCGCTTCAGACTCCTGGCCTTCTGACTGAGTCCGGCTTTTGAGGAAGGCGTATCCCTCGGCCTCGTCCACGATCAGATCCAGGCCCAGCACAGCCACATGGTCGCGCACGCGGGCCTGCAAATCCAGCAACACGCCCCACAGACGCGCATCGGCCTCGCGGTACAGCACGCCCTTGAGCAAGCCGATCACCAGCGCGGGCAGCCAATCGGGTCGCTTGTCATGAAACCTCTGCATGTCAGGTGCCACGCTGCCATGCCCATCCACCCCAGCATCGGCGTCGGGCAGGTCATCAGATCGATCATCCATCGCCGTGTGCATGGCCTACTACCTCATCTCACGAAAATGATGCGAGGCAGGCGCGCGGACCGTTGCACCACGCCACCATCATCGGCCTGCGACTCCCAGCCGACATGCTCTTGGGTCTCGTCATCGACCACGGTCCGGAAGGCCTCGCCGCCCAGGTGCAAATAGGCAACCAACTCCGCCAGTCCCTGGCGAAGAGGCTGCGCCCGCACGAGTTCGCCCAGTGTGATCTGATCGCGCATCTGAAGCGTCTTGCCGATGTGGCTGCTCAATCGTGCCGTGTCCACCACCACCTGGTTGAACAGGGCATCTGCATCCACCAGCTCATCGCCCCGCTCGATCCGGACATTGGCGATCGCAGGCCGGAGTGCAGGTGCGAACAGCGGGCGCTCCATTGGCAACTCGATGTCGGCGCCAAGCTCATCGATGGTCATGAATCCGCCGGCAGGTGCCTGCTCGCGCACCGCCAGGGCCTTGGCTTCGATGCCATGCAGGATGTCCATGATTCGGCGGTTCTCCAGCCAAGCTTGGTCATCCAGGAAGCGGCGCAATTGCTGCGACAACTGAGCCACCGTGCGCTGCGTGTGCTCACCGGCTTCAAGCCAATCGTAGTGCACCCGCTTGAGCCTGGCCTCGGGCTTGAGTTCGGCCACCGGGCCCAGCGACAGCACACGTTCGAGCAGGGCCGTGAGTTCTTCCTGCCGCCGCGAGGACATCAGGAAATCCCAGAACGCGCGGAAGCTGCGTCCCTGGTCCGAGTCGGCGATCAGATCGCGCTCGCCCATGATCTGCTCGATGAGGTCGCCCTTGCTGCCATCCCACAGCGCGATGCGTTCTCGCACGCGGCGGTCGAGCAAGCGGAAGTTGTGCTCGACCTCGCGGAAATCGCCCAGCAGTTCGCGCGCCAGTTGGAGGAACTGCTGGAAGCGGTCGCGCACGGCGGTGGCGTCCAGCAAAGCCATGTCGCCGGTGCGCACGCGCGCCATTTCGGCATCGATCTCATCGCGACGCTGCTGGAGTTCGGCCAGGCGCAAGGCAGGGTCGGCTTCGCTGCCGGCACTCATCTGACGCAACAACTCGAACAGTGTCAGCAGGCGCGATTCCGTGCCAACGAAGCTGCGCTCGCCCAGACCCGCCAGCCACGCGATGGCCTTTTCGGTGGCGGGTGTGATGTCGAACTGCGCTTCATCGGTACCCTGGCGATAGAACTTGCGCAGCCAGCCCTTGTCGGGATGGGCCCAATCGTTGAGGTAATCCAGCGCCGGCTTGGGAAAGCTGTCGGGCCCCAAGGACAGGCGCAGACCATACAGCTCGTCTTCCAGCGATTCAACCAGATCGGCCGCCGCCAACACGCGCACATTAGGCAGTACGAACACGCGATGCAGGAAACAGGCCACCAGCGGCGCATGTGGCGAAGCGAGCAGGCGCCATGCGGGGTGGCGCGCCCGCAAGGTCTCCAGCGAAGCGTAGTCCATCATCGCGCCGCATCCGCCAAACTCTGCGCCTCGTGGTGGACATTTTCTTGGCCGATGACCGGAGCGCCGGTAACAGGCATCAAACCCGTGGAGGCCAGCACACCGGAAAGCGCGTCGGCCAGCATCTGGATCTGGTGCGGATCAGGCAGGGGCAGCCGCAGATAGCGCTCGCCTGATGAGGCATCGGTGTGCACCAGATTCGCCAAATTTGGCATGCCAGGCTGCACAGCGCCATTCAAGGATGAGGGTCCCGCTGCCTGCGCGGATGCGAGCGCTTGCAGGCATTGCAGCCCGATCTGAAGCAGCGGTGCCCAGGGATCCTGTTGCGGTTGCGGTTGCGGTTGATGCGAGACTGGCGAAGGCGATATGGGCTCGCTGACGATGGAGGGCGCCGCGATAGACGTCTCCACAGATGGCCGAAGGGGTTCACCCTGTTGTTCGACGGATGGCGAAGCCGCCGCAAGGCGGGCTGGCGCGGCCTCTTCACCGGCTTCACTCAGCATCGGCACCCCGTCCCGTGCCAGCTTGTCCGCCAGGGCATCCACACTCCGCATAAAGCGGGTCAGGCGGCCACCTTCCATGAGAATGCTGCTGTCGCCACCATCCAGCACGCCAGCGAACAAGGACTTCTTGAACGCCAGCAAGGACAGCATCCCCTGCTCGATGCTCTCCTCAGCCACAAGGTTGATAACCTGCACGCCCCGCCTCTGCCCCATGCGGTGCACGCGGCCGATGCGCTGCTCCAGAATGGCTGGGTTCCAGGGCTGGTCCATGTTGACGATCACCGCGGCGGCATGCTGCAAATTCAGTCCTGTGCTGCCCGCATCCGTCGACAGGAACAAACGGCAATCGGGATCGTCATGGAACTGCCGGACCAGTTCAGCACGCCGATCGGCCGCCACCCCGCCATGAAAGAACACATGGCCCCAGCCCCGCGCAGCCAGGCGCCGCATCAACACCTCGTGCGTGCCCAACCATTGACTGAACACCACCGCCTTGGCATGAGGATCTTCGAAGATCTCTTCGAGCACGGTCATCAACTCACCGGCCTTGGTGCCGTGGTCGGTCTGCTTGTCCAGCAGCCAAGTGCTGTTGCATGCCATGCGCATGTTCTGCAAGGCGCATTGCAGACGCCGCTGATCCGCATCCGACAGATAGCCCGTCTGGCGCCAACGCGTCACGATGCGGCTCACGATCGCGCCGTTCTCGTCATGGTGCGCGCGCTGCTGCGGCGTCAAGGGAACGAGCAGCGTCTTGTCCACACGCTCGGGCAGTTGGGTCAGCACATCGGCCTTGCGCCGCCGCAGCAGGATAGGCGCCAGCGTCTGGCCCAGCAGGTGCAGGTCACGGTATCCCGTGACACGGCCAGCTTCATCGGTGTCCTGGTGCGCATGCAGCAAGCGCCAAGTAGGGCCCAGCCTGTGCTGGTCCACGATCTGCACGATTGACACCAACTCCTCCAGGCGATTTTCCAATGGGGTGCCCGTTAGCACAATCACATGGGGGCACACCGCGGGCGCCGCGATGCGCTTGATCGCGCGGGCTGCCTGCGTGTCCCAGTTCTTCACGCGTTGCGCCTCGTCCACGATCATCAACTCAGGCCCCCAGGCCTCGGCCAGATCCGCGTCGCGCACCAGGGTTTCATAGTTGACGATCTTGCAGAACACATCCTCGCGCCATTGCCCCAGACGGGCCTGGCGCAAGCCGCCCAGCACTTGGGCATCACGGCCCGCGAAGCGCTTGATCTCCATCTGCCACTGGTGCTTGAGCGACGTCGGGCACACCACCAACACGCGCCGCACACCGAAGTGGCGCGCCATCAACTCGGCCGCCGCGATGCCCTGCACTGTCTTGCCAAGGCCCATGTCGTCGCCGATGAGGACTCGCCCCATGCGCGCGGCGAACAGTCGTACAGCCTCCACCACTCGTTGTCGGCCACCGGACTCGCCCCATGCGCGCGGCGAACAGGGCACCTTCGATCTGATAGGGATACAGCCGCGTGGCCAGCAGCTTCGCCAGGCCCTTGTCCTTCACGCCGCGAGGATAGTTCTGGCGCAGCACGTCGAGGCGATGCGCCGCATCCCTGGCCTGGGCGGCGAAAGCCAACACATCGTCATACACCCGCAGTTCATGACCCGCCGCATCGGCGGCACGGCAAGCCTTGTGCACGAAGTCGTGCAGTGTCAGCAAACGCTCGCCTGGCAGCCGCCAGTCTTCGGCATGATCGAACCACTTTCCGGCCAAACGCTGCAAGACCTCCGGGCAAGATCCACCTGCGCGGAAATGCACGCTCCGCTGATCGCCGTAACGCAGCCACACTTCGCTGAAGCCCGGCTGCCATCCCTGCACCAGCGCCTTCTTCGCCCCACGCTGGCCCTTCAGTTTGTGCAGCGCGAACTCGACGTGCTTGCAAGTACCCAGGCCATTGCTGGCGTAGTCGGGGCAGGTGCAGAAGTTGTCCCCAGGCTCTAAGCCACGCACGGCCACGCGGTAGCTGGACTGCCGTTCGGGATTGCCGACGGCATAGTCGCCAAACACGCCGTCGGTGCGGACAGGTATCAGCGTGAAAAGCTGCTCACGACCGAACTGCTGGCGCAGGGCGCGCTGCCAAGCCAAAGGGTCCATCGCCTCCGGGCGCCGCAAGCGGGAAAGTCTAGGATGTTCGCCTTGCCCTGCAACAGTTTTGGCAGCCTTGCGGCCACGGACGATACGTTCGCGGGTTTCAGTTCGTGCGGGCTTCATGACAGGGGGTGGAAGGTTTGCCACTCCCGCGACAACATCGCAGTGTGTTTTGCAATGTTATCAGCGACAACAGGGCCGCTGATTTAGCCGATTCACCAGCGTGAGGCTTGAGGTTCCTGACTACTGCTTTGGTAAGCATCGTGCTTGACTCCGTGATTGAGGAGAGCTCTTGTCAGCCCAATCACAGATGCGCAAGCGCCTTCGAGCCCGTATGAATGCAGGCTTCTCGCCCAAATTTTGACCGTCACGCCTCGATGATGCAGGCGAAGCTGACGGGCAATGATGCAAGCCCAAACATCGCAGCCAATTCACCTTGCAATTTGATCTTCGGATATACCGTCAGAAATTCAAGATGGCCAAAAGCCGAATTCCGATAAATCTCTTGCAAATCAAGCACTTACGAAGGTTCAGTTACTCCATAAATGATTGAAGCAATGATTCATAAGCTGTTGATTTAAAAGGGATTTTTAAACGCCTCACTCCCACTCAGTCATCAACGAGTGGGAAAATTCGTTATTTGACAATGAGTTGCAGACATCTCCGCACTCGATGCCATGAAAAGTACCACGTTCAGCAAATTTCACGCGGCGCTCAACTCATTGGACAACTCGGGGTGCTTGATGATCAGCCGAAGCAGGCACAGCACGCCGCCGGGCGGGGCAAACCGCCCCTGCTCCCAGTCGCGCAACGTCGCCACTGGGGTCTCGATGCGCTCGGCGAATGCGGCTTGTGTCAAGCCAGACTTCTCCCGCGCCTGGCGCACAAGGATTTGATCGGGCGTGGTCACTCGCCCAAGCCCTGCCTTCGCTTCCGCGAGCGCTTGCCGCAGATCAGGAAGAGCTTCACCGGCATCGGCCTCGATAGCCGTTGCCACCTTCTCAACGTCGATTTTCTTGATGCCCATGTCACACCACCTTCTTGATTTCAGCGGGAATCATGTTGGTGCGTTCAGCTTTGGCATACGCCGCTACCAGCAACACCACCTCCCGCTCCGTCAGGTTGAAGTAGATCACCCGCGCACCGCTTGATTTGCCAGACCCTGCACGGCTCCAGCGAACCTTGCGTGCCCCATCAGCACCTGGGATCACATCCCCGGCCAACGGGTTCGCTGCAATCCAGTCGATGAAGGCCAGTCGCTCGTCCTCTGACCACAGCTTCTCGGCCTGCTTCTGGAAAGTTGGGGTCTCGATCACAGTACGCATGTGATTGAATCATACGGGTTTCCCGTAGTTTGTCAAGCAGAGCAGTCCAAGGCGCCCACATCTACCCGCCCAACCGCCTTGACTTCAGCCCCACTAGATCACAAAATGATCACACTGAACCAATTCTTCATTTTGATATCGTTTTGAAACTTTTGATCGAAAGGCCATCATGTTCAGCAAAATAGCGATTAGAAACATACCAAACCAGATCTTTCGAGCACTGGAAACACTGGCGGATCTCCACGACCGCTCAACCGAGGCCGAAGCACGGCAGGCCCTGCGAGCATGGGTTGACCCGTTGTTAGTGCAAGACAGTCGGAACACGCGCCGCAAGGAAGTCGCAGAGCGACTCAATCGGATGCTGACGCAGGTCAACGCCGGCCGACGAGGCACGAAGCTCACTCCGTCACACATCGCCGAGGCAATTAAGGAGGAACGAGCAGAGGATGTCGAGGACTGGTTTCTTGGGGAAAAGGAGCCGAGTTTTTCCCAACTGTCGGCCATCGCGAGCTTCCTGGGTGTCGACTCAGACTGGCTCAAGCATGGTGACAAAGCGCTCTACCCCCCCGAATACGAGCGCTTATCTGAGAATCCCTTCGAAGCCGTGGACTGGCTTTTGAGCTGGGGCCTCGCCAACAGCCAGTCGGACGGAACGGTCAAGACCTTGCACCTGATCCGAGCCGCCAATCCCACCGGCGGGCTGTACATCGTGAAAGAATCTGACAAGGGTCACTTTCGGACGTTCTACACGCCGATTCATGTATCAGAGGAGATTGGTGCTGGTGGTGAAGCATCTCTGGCCGCGCTCTTCGTGACGCTCGAACTTCTGTACAAGCGCTACACCGCGATGGGTAGCGGCATCATGGTTCTGGGTTACCAACTGCGGCCCGATGACATCGAGCAATTGACCAAGGGGAATACCCATCCTGGGTCCCTACTCAAGGAGGAATCGCGGTCTATGTGGTGGGAGGACATATGGGATCGCGAGATGGCACCGAAGCATCACTACTGGCCGGGTTGGAAATCGCTGTACGAGCGCATAGAGCGAGTGATCTCGGCCCGGACACATCTGAACGAACTGCGCACGCAGATTCGTCAAGGCGCAACAACGATGGCTTGCAGCGACAATTAACCCATGCCGGGCACAAGACCATCATGGGCAGCATGTGAGGGGTTCTGAGAATCTAGCAAAGGAGTGAACCATGAGGAAGGAAGCCGAGGAAGCTTGGCTGAATGCAGAAGTAGGCCCGGCCTTTGATGCACTGAAAGCCGACCTTCGCCGCGCCGTTACCGCTGAACAGGTGCGTACCCGTCTGGCTGGCATAACCCAAGTCATTATGAAAGTAACAACACTTGTACTCAATGCGAATGGGGAGCCGCATTTCCAAAGCGAAGACCAATTCGATATTGAAAACCTGTTCGAGGTTTCCAAATCCCGCGAGCAGAATGCTCGCAATATGGGCTCGGAGTGGACTGCAGGAGCCGTGTCATTCTTCGGCGGCGAGGTTGTCAAGGCCGTGAACACGGGCGAGCATGCCGATGTAAGCAAGGCCATTATCCAAATGCTTATGGCGACGTGGTTGTTCGATTCGTTGTACTGCGGCATTACCGCCAGCACGTACCGCGAATCCGACATGAAATTCACGATCACGCCCGATGGTGCGGTCGCGCACACCCGCATCCCAACACAGAAAAAGGCACCTGCCTGAGCGCCATTCCTGCGCCTCCGACCTCACGGCCTATTTGCTTGACCGAATCGGATGGAGAGCCGCGCGCACCGTCTTCCGTTTTCGACGCCGGCGACCGAGGGCGTCCACGTCGATGTTGAGCCAGAGCCACCAACCATCGCGAAAGCGTTCATCAGCCTGCAGGTCCTCAAAGCGCGAGGACTTCGGGATGTGGCTCTCATATCGTTGAGCAATGGCCTCCTGAAGGCGGTCGGGCACCTCTACGACAGCGGCAGCGCTTGCGTGCAGATCGAAGTCGGGAAGGATCACGCGAACGCCGCCCGCGTCCTGGGCCATTACGTAGGTCAGGAAGAACATCGTTATCCCTCCCCCGTCACAGCGTTGATGGTGTATGTTCGTTGGGCCATACGTGCCTCACTCAATGGGTCGTCTTGGCCGGCGGGGCGGACGCTGCAATCGTCTGCCCCGCCACCTTGCCCAGCGCCCGCGCGGCAACCTCGGTGAATGACAGCACCGGCATCGGGTCATCTATTGCTTCCATCAGGTTTTCCAGATTCCAGCGCTCGATAGGTGAAACGATCATCGAACCGCTGTCCATGTCGCCCCACACCAAGAAAAGTCGGCTGTCCAGCTCCAAGGCATAGTGCACCTGGCCGCAGCTCAATTCCTCGGCGTCATCATCGAGTATGTGTTTGATGGATGTGGCGCTGGTCAGCATCGCCATTGCGGAATAGATCGTGGTTTGCATGTCATGACTCCTGGTTGATTGAAAATTCCGATTGACCGCCGCTCGAATCACCATTGGGCAATTGCGGCCGACCATCAACGTCCGGAAAAGTCGCCTCACACTTCGGTGACGCATTCCAGTTGGTGCAGTACCAAAACAGTCCCTGCCGCCCTTCTTTCGGCATGAGAATTCCGGTTCCACATTTAGGGCACGGCTCGGCTTCGGCTGTCTTGGTTTCCATGTATGTCGTCACCTTAGCCTTACTGCCCGTAGTGAACTGCAGCGGCAGTCGAGTGAGGAAATTCTTGTTTCGCTCCTTCATCAGTGCGTTTGCCGCGTCCTTGTCCGCCGGCGGCGGCAATGTGAAGGACAGCCATTCCCGCACGTAGTCAAGAACGCCAAGGACCATTTGCTGTTCTGCACGGTCCTTCTCCACCTGGCGAGCCAGCCGGTTGATCGCAGTGGCAATGCGTGCCTCCACGTCGGCCAGGTAGTCCTTCTCTTCCTGCTGCCGCAGGAAATCGGCAATCGCCGACCGAATGAGGTGCCCGGTTGGCAAGCCGATGGCTTCGGCTCGGGCCTCCAGCTGTTGGCGTTGCTCATCTTCGAGCCGGACCGAATAAGTTCGTTTTGCGGCCATGTGGCCCCCTTTCATCTGTGTTGCGGGCGCGTCCTGCGAACGCAACACGTTTCTATAAAGTGCAGGACGCTTCTAAGCCTTGTCCTGCAACGAAAAACGCCCAAAAACAACCCTGCAACGCAATACCCCTTTATGTTCCACTCAGCATTGATTGGGTGGTGGGTGTAATGCGTTTCCGGGCATGCAAGACCTGGGGCACGTAGCAGCAAGAGCACAAGGGGCCTGATGGCGAACTGCCAACAGCCACGCCATGCAAAATGCTGCTTCGACACTGCGGACTAACTGCATGCACGCTGCAAGTTCATGGCATCACACTGCGGCTGCACTGCGAAAACACTGCGCGAACACGGCCTCATGACTGCACTTCCAAGGCATTCAGAAAACACTGCTGCCGCGCCTGGCACCGAGCTTGCGAAGCGTGTCCAGAATCTGCCGATTACCCCGGCGACGAATTGGACGTGGCACCGGTTCACCGGCGGAGCGGTAGGCGACGACTAACTGTTTCCAACGATCTTCAAGCGCCCTCTTCGCGTCGGCCAGGTCAGGCGCGGATGCACGGACATAGGGCAGATCGGCCAGCCATACAGACCATTCAATTTGATGGCCGGAACCGACCGGCATGGCTTCAACCGCGAAGCCGCCGATCTTTTGACTTTTCCTCATTTCATCTCCTTCAAATATGCTGACTGAATCAGCGGAATCCGCTTCCAATACGCTGACATAGTCAGCAGAAATCCACCCGGCGACCACGTTTCAAATGTTCGTCGCCCGAATGACCGGCAAACCGAATAGCCTTCCCCAAACATCGAGCACCTGGCCTTGAATGGTTGGAATGCTGGTTTCTCTTGCCCACCAATCGTTTGCTGCACCGACGATCACATCGGGGCGATTTGCCATGCTGACCAACATGGGGAACGTCAGCAGTTGCTCATAGCAAATTGCGTAGGCGACACGGCGGCCCGCTACTAGGCCGATGCCACTGCCAAAGGGGTCGGCGGCGATGGAATCAGCAGCCCACGGCCGCCACATGCCAATGGGCACGGGCACACGCTGGGCCAGCGGGCCGGCATCGCTCCCCAGGGCGACCAAAGCATTGCGTATCGGACGACCGGGAATAGACATTTCGGCACCCACCAGCATCGTGCTGCCCTTCGTCCTGAGCTGTGCCGAAACGTCGGCCAGCATCGAGGCGTTGAAGTCATTTCCTTGGCGTACACGCGGCAGCATGGTTTCCGGCAGGACCAGAACGCGGCCAGGTTCGAGCTGGGCGGCCAGCATGAGGACCTGCGCCATGCGCTGGCCTTCAGCCAGGAAATTCGGCGCGGCGGCCGTCTGCAGCCGCGCGAAAGCGGTGTCGTGCCCCGACCAGGCGTCCGCCCAGGCCGGTCGCGCCTGCAGCATGACGAGGTTCGCAACCACTGCCATGCTGGCCAGAACCGCGACCGCCGACCAACAGCGCAGCACGATCAGGACAAAGCCGGCCACCAGGCAAAGTAAGCCGACGAAACCAAGGCCGGGGAATAGGACGCCGGCGGCCGTCATCGGATTCACCCAGCCGATGAAGCCAATCGGCGGCACGGCCGTCAACGCGAGCGCGACCGGTAGTGTCCACGCCTGTCGGCGTGGGGTTTCACTCCAAAGGAGAAGCCAGGGCAACGCATTGACCATGCCGGCAACCAGCCACAGCGCCCAGCTGAACCACAAGGGGGCCGACTCTGCGAAGAAGATGCCTGCTCCGAATGGCAGGCCGCGACTGGCGGCCAGGTAGTAGGCCAGCGTTGCCGCGCTGGCCCACCACCGCGAACCTGCCAGGCTCCAGAGAACCGGGACAAGGGCCGCCAAGCCTGTCAACCAGGCAGGCCCTCATGCCCCCACGCGAAGCCACACAGTGCGCCAGCAACGGCCAGGAAAAGGCCGCGCATCATGCTGCACGTCCCTGCCGTCGCCACCCTGAACCGGCGCGAGCACATGCCAATGCCTCTTCCAAGGTTGCGAACATGCCCCAGCTGGTCGAGCGGTCCCACGCTCCACCGTCAAGGCATCGCGTCTCGTAGCGCGTGCCACTCGGCCAGGCTTCCACTCGATCATTGTCAAGTGAAATTTATCCATACAAATCAATGACTTAATCAAGATCACGCCTTTGATGCCATGAAAAATACCATGCCGCGCCACGCTTCCCTCAATTGTGGCAGAGGATTGGCTGCCGACCACCCGAACCCAGCATCATCGCCTATCCATGGGGAACATTGACTTCGCAGTAGCCACCCTAGCCTCAATCTTCGAGGTTCCGTCGGCCTGATGAATAAAACCCAAGCGCTCAGGTTATCATGATAAGATGCCAACAGTAGATCGAGTGGACGGACTGCGCGTGGTGATCTATCCCAACGATCATCGCCCCGCGCACGTCCACGTCATAGGCAACGGCTGTGAGGCCGTGTTCAACCTGAACTGTCCGAAGGGGCCGCCAGAGCTGCGAGAGAACTACGGTTTTTCGCAGGCCGAAGTAAGCCGGATTCAGACAGCTCTCGGGAAACGACTGGCGCACCTGTGCGCCGAGTGGAGCAAGATTCATGGCAGTCCGTAAAGACCAGTTTGAAGCGGCAAACGCTCGGGGTGCCGCACGCTTGGCCAAGACTCCGACGGCCGTTTCGGCACGCTATGACCGCCGTATCGGTCGCGTGGTGATCGAGCTGAGCACCGGCCTCGGCATCGCCTTCAAGCCGCACAGCGCACAAGGCTTGGAGAAGGCCACTCCGGCCGACCTGGCAGAGATCGAAATTTCTCCATCGGGCTTGGGGCTGCACATTCCCGCGCTTGATGCCGACTTGTATCTGCCTGCGCTGCTGGACGGCTTCCTGGGCTCTCGCAAGTGGATGGCTGCAACGATGGGTAAGGTCGGCGGTCAGGCTTCGACTGAGGCCAAAGCCGCTGCAGCAAGGGCCAATGGCAAGCTGGGCGGCCGACCCAAGAAAGCACGCGAGACAGCCCAGGCGTAACCGATCGTAGGCAGGTGCACATGGGTTCCGAAAAGTTCCTCTACCAAGAGCCAAAACGCTCCCGAGAACATCTAGAGGCTATCTCGTTCCAGCTTCGCGGAACCGCCAAGGGCGGCACGGCGAAAACGCGGCACGCCACCATTCAGGATCACCTGGCTGATCTTGTCTCACTTGCCCGAGAAGCAGCATGGCAGAAAAAACGTGAGCCATTGACGATCCAAATTGCGGAGACAAGTGCGCTCTATGCGCTGGCCGTCATCTGCGGACTCCTCACCTGGTATGGCTCCGGGCACGCCGCATCGGGATGGGACTGGCTTGACGAACACCGATTCGCGTTGAAGACCTGGGGGGTGGCTCTCAGTGCCGTTTTTGTCGGCATCCACGTTGAGCGAACAGGCTTGGCCAATGTCGTATGGCGCTACAGCGTCACAAAGTTCCTGGCGTCCATTGGCCTGTCGGCGCTGGTCATCTACTCCGCCGGCAGACGGCATCAGTCGTCAACGGAGTCTTTGGCATTGATGCCGGAGCACTGCCTTACACGCGTGCGTTGCTCACCGGGTGGATTGCATTCACGCACCTGGCCTGGCCCTTGATGTTGGTCGTAGGGCTGATCTGGGCATGGCATCTGTTCATTGTGCTGGCCTACTTCTGGTACCGCGCAAGGCCAAGCGATGATGCATCGTCTCCAACCTTCTCTTGGCACTCACTCGGCGTCGTCATCATGACGGCCGTTGTCTTCGGGAACATCAGCGTTTGGCTCTTCCGCACGCTGGACGATGCGCAGCTTCCAACGAAGGTGTACCAGTTGGCCAGAGTCCTGGATTTCAACGGCAAGCACACATGCGCGAACCTGCCCCAAGGGGCCAGCGTAGTGTTCATAGGGCCAGACCAGAACAAGGTCCTGATCGACTCGAACTCGCAGGCGACACCTGGGCTGGAAGAGTTCTTTGGCCGAGAGGCCAGCGGGTGGGAGACGCCACCCGAAAGGTTCGCAGTCACGGACTGTCGTGTAGCGCCTGCTCCCTGACGTGCACCACCCGGCCGCGTACCTCAGAAGTCGTGATGGCGGGCGCTGTACCTCAGAAGTCGCAATCCTCGGCTCTATGACTGGCGGGCGGCGACCTCGCTCCGATACTGCTCATCAGCGGCCATCCTGTTCAGGTTGGCCGTCATGTCGCGCTGCCAGTCTTCAAAGGTTCGCCGTTGGCGGCCAGCCTGGTCGTCGGCTGGCCGCTCTTCCTGGTCGGGCGTCTCCACGGTCACGAATGCAGGCAAGGACAAGACGGATGTGTCCTGGTCACGGTAGGAGGGCACCTTCGGTTCTGCATCGCTCATGGGGTCATCCAATCAAGTGCTGAGGCCAATAAGTTTCACTTCGGACACTGGTACCTCGACCTCGCGGCCGTCCTGGTCGTAGCGAACCCACACCCAGCCAGTTTCTCCTGGAAGCCGGTTGAGGATGATGCACCCCTTCTTGCGGCCATGGGTAACGTACAGCATGGGGCGGCGCTTGAAGGGGCGACCGCCCACCCCCTCCTTCTTCGTTGGCGTGCCTGGTTCGGCCTGCTCGCGCAGCAGTCGCACCGCTTCACGGGTGATGCTGTGGTCGGCGTACTTCAGCCAGGCCGTCACCCGCAGGGGATCGGCCCGGTAAGCCTTCGCCAGCTCGTTGATGAGGGTCACGTCTGCCGTGCGGCCCTGCTGGACGGCCTTGGCGATCGGCGCAGGCAGTGACAACAAAGCCGCGTGCTGCGCCACCCAGGGCGTGGACTTGCCCAGCGACCGGGCAATGTCGGTCTTGGTACGGCCCTTGGCCAGCTCGCGGCCGATGAAGCAGGCCAGCACCTGCGGGCGCGGGGCATCCAGCGCAGCGGCAATGTCCCCGAGGTAGTTGGCGGCAAGTGCGCTCATGCTCGTGTCTCCGGTCGGTTCACAAAGGCGGCGATCTCTTCAGCATCCCCGGCCGGGGCCGAAATCGAGTCCCCGCCGAAGCTAGGTGCGTCGGCCACCTGGCGGATGGCCGTCGCGACCTTCCCGCCCACGGTCTGCTCTACACCGGCTTGGAAGCTGGCAGCCATCTGATCGGCCTTAGCCGCCATCACGCTGCCAATGCCTGCGGCAAGGTTTGCACCAGTCCCAGCAGCCACCTTGCCCGCCTTGGCTGCGGCCGTCGCCATGCGCCCGGCCATCGAGCTGCCAGAGGTCTGGCCACCAGCCTGGGTTGCTCCCGCTCCACCAGCCTGGCCACGGGCCTGGGCCTTCCGGCCAGCATCGCCGCCGCCCTTCGCATCGGCCTCGCCACTTGAAGCCTGCTGGGTGTCAGAGCCTCCAGCCATCGAGCTGCCACCACCGCCCAGCGACTCGGAGAACCCGGCCGCTTGTGCAAACGGCGTGCTGCCGGCCGTGTCGCCGCTAGAGCCGCCACCGGCACCACCAGCGGCCATACCGCCCGACGATGCTCCACCAGCCGCAGGAGCAGCCATAGCCCCCGCGCTTTCACCACCACCAGCGTTCGCAGCCGCAAAGGCTGCCTTGATCGCTGAGGCACCACCGGCCATGTTCTGAGCCGCGCCCATCATTGCGCCGCCTGCCATGCTGGCTGCTGCCGAGGCGACGCTTGCACCGGCCATTGCAGCGCCAACGACCGTCCCGGCACCAACACTGCTACCGATGGACGATGCTGCGCCGACACCCCCGCCAGACACGATGCTGGCCACGAGGGGGGGCACGCGGGTAATCAGCATCAACAAGGTAACGCAGAAAACCATCATCACGCCCAGCTCATCGAAGTTGAGCGTGCCCTTGTTCATCTTGGCGTAGAACGTATTGAGCAGGTCAACGCCGATACCGACGAGGATCACCATCGTCAGAAGCTGCATGCCCACGCCCAGCACCGTTTTGTAGTAGCTGATGGACATGTCGGAAGTCCAGCGCGAGCCGCCGAAACCCAGGAAGAAGATCCCCGCGTACATCAAGATCCAAGCGGACACGAGCACCAGCATCATGTTCACGGCCACCGCCGCCAGGAGCACCATGATGGCCGCGCTCAGGGTCAGGCCGACGATGCTATCGACGGGGCTCCAAATCGACAGGTTCGTGATGGCCTGCCGCCAGATCATGAAGCCGATATCCACGATGCCCGAGGGCGTCACGGATGACACGCCAGAGGCACGTTCCCCCAGGAGTTGGAGCGACTGGATGATGGATGAGGCGAAGGCCGGACCGTTGTCGAGCAACCACCAGAAAAAGCCCGTGAACATGATGAAGCGGACGAGCTCACTGAAGAATTCCTGAATGCCGCCCCCACGCAGCAGCAGCGTTCCACCCGTCCAGACCAGAGAGATCGTCACCAGCGTCCAGTACAGCCAAGTGGCTGCCCCTTTGATGACCGTCTGCCAGCTCGCGGCGCGGGTGGCGAACGCTGTCACCACCTGGTCAAGCATCCCTTGGTTGGTGAGCTGCGCGGCGGCTCCCGTCGAGTACAGCAGCAAGACCAGGCCGATGACGGCCGCGGCACTCAGTCGTTGCGTCTTCATGGCTTGACCTCCAGCCAGTTCTTGGGCTTCTCGGTCGGGGCAATCCGGGGCTCGGTCGATTCCTTGTGGGCGCACTTCTGCTTTTCCTCCTGAGTGCTGGGGTTCTTGCAATCGGGCTCTTGCTGGCCAGGCTCCTTCTGGCCACACCCGGCCAGCAGGGCAACGAAGACGATGGCCAGGGCGACCGGGTGTAGGCGGTTCATGGTCGTGTTCCTCCTTCAGCGGGTCAGGCCCAGCCAGTTGGTCGGGCGGCTGGTGCGATCAATGCGGGCCTCGGTGGACGTGGCGCGAGCTGCGGCCTGTTGCGCTTCCTTGTCCGCGTCCGCGTTGGCCCGCGTGGCCATCGCGTTCTGCTGGGCGATCAGCAAGGCGCGGATTTGCAGGAGCTGGTTGGCTTGGTTGCTGGCCAGTTGGTTGGCAAAGCCGATGGCCGCCATCTGCCCGGTTGCGCCCTGGGCCTGCGCTTGCAGGCGCTGGAGCTGGGCGGAATCGCTGCTCAGGTTCGATTGCTGCTGGTCGATGCCTTGGAACATCGCATCGTGGGCCTTCTTCAGCGCCTGGGAGGCCGTGGCCGCGTTGGCGTCCAGCGCGGCCCGCTGGGTGGCCGTGCAGCCGTCCCGAGAGAAGCACGCGGCGCTGCGGTAGTAACTCACGTCCTGGAACTTGGCCAGGTAGTTGTCCAAGCTCCCGAGCTGGGTCTTGTAGTAGTTCAGCGTGTCGGTGGCGCGTTGCAGGTTGTTGATCGTGGTCTGCGCCTGATCCCAGATGTACGCGGCCGGGGCCACGGTGTTCTGGAGCATGTTTTCGTACTGCTGGAGCTGGGTGCTGTATTGCTCAATCTGCTTGAGCGTCTGAGCCACTGCTTCTATGGCCGCCATGATGTTCTGCGGCAGGTTGATCCCGTCTACAACCGGAACCCCCGCGTATGTCGGCGAAGAAACCGCCAGTGCAACCGCGACAGCGGAAATCACCTTCTTGAATCGCATATAGACCTCTTTTAAAAATTTAGCTGCGAAAGTCGTTGAATGCCTCAACGGTTGGCACCCGGGTGAATGACCAAGCGCGTTGCCGCTGTCATGCCATCCTGAGTTCTTGCATCCCGGCCAAGAGCGCCCGGATATTTCGTTGTGGAGTCGCCCCCCTCCCTTGGCGTATCACCTCAGCGGCGGCAGCCGCTTGGCCCTGCAGGGCAGGATGACCGTTGAGCACCACCAGGTGCGAATAAGGGTCAGTGAAGAGGGACAACCGCGCAGCGGGTGGGCCTACTTCACCCATCCTGCCCGCTGTTCGGATGTGTTTTTCGTTGTGCGGAAGAGTGGAGGCACGTCGCAAAGCATTGGAAAGAAGTGGTTTGCGCGAGTACCACCGCTTTCCAATCGAAATACACTGCTTTCCATGCGAAAAGCACTGCATACAGTGGATCGACTCATAGGAAGCACAGCTAACGCTGTGCTGATGGGCGTTCCCTGTCATTGCCGTCCCTCGCTGTCGGTGATGTGCTCCTTAACGTACCTGATGAAGGTTCCATAGGTGAATGGAACCTTCTGCGTGTCGGTCAGGAATTCCCAAATCGTTCGCCGCGAATAGCCGGCATCCATGGCGGTTTTCACGTCCTCGCGCAACGCCATGAAAACTGCCAGGGATGAACTTCGACGGTCTTTCTCCGTGTTCTTGCAGGCCCATCCGGCCATGGCATCCAGAAGCGCCCTTTCCGAGTCATTCATCGTGGCCACCTACTCCCTAGACGATGCCGGGGCGGCGGGCCTGCTCACCCGATGACTTGCGCGCCTCAATCCATTCCTCGATCTCGGCCAAATCCCAGACCACATTGCGGCTGGTCAGCGCAAAGCGACGCGGAAACTCACCCCGCTGCTCCAAGTTGAAAATCGTGCGGTCGGATAGCGGGATCATCGCCAGCAGCTTCCTGCGATTAATAAGGGTCTTGCCCTTCGCCGCCTCCGCAATCGGCTGGCGTGGTTTATCTGTTGCTTGCATCTTCTGGCGTCTTCATTCACTTGCGAACATGTGCCTGATAGTGCCTGGAAAAGCCGAACATCTCGACCCAATAATTGGCAACTTAGGTTGTCATAGAACCTCGCTGCCTAGCAGTCGCTTTGCAGTCTCCGACTGAGTGAGGCCCGGAAATCTGGAGCACCAGCAGGGGCAGATTGACCCGACGAAGTGGTCAATATCGTCACAACGAACCACTCATGGCCAACAAGGAACGGCGGTGACGCACCAAGACCGCAATGGTTTACGCCAAGGAGGGGGTCGCCTGGTTTCCTGCTGGCGCAAGCGGCCCTTCGGAGACCCTGGGAGGCCCGGGAACGCGTTCGGGCCGACTGCCAGGCACGGTACGACACCAACCTGGTGGCTTTTCGTCGCTCCTGCGGCCTCGCGCGAACGTCCACCTTGGCCAACGTGCAATCACTCAGATTTCGAGGCGCTGACCTGGTACGGTGGACGGCGGCCGACGCCTGCACCGAGCTGGAGGCCCGGTATCCCTCATAGATCGTGATCGACCTTGTATGGTGTAGCGCGTTGTATGTTGTAGCGCGCTACAACATACAACAGCACCTGTTGACACATTTGAGGACTACGGCGCTATCGCCGCTAAAGAAACAGACCGGGGCTGACCACCCTTCTGGCGTACAACTTGACGGCCGAAGGCCGTCCATCGGCTAGGGCTTGCCGTCGCCAGAAAGGTCGGCGGCAAATGCCCGCGCCTAGTGGATGATCTTGGAAGATCATGGATGGAATTTGTGAACCAGCCGCAAACCCGCGCCATTGCTGTGCTTTCCGGCTTGGATCGGGGAACGTTCCTACGGGTGAAGGGGAACATTGCTACGGAGCTTGGGGAACGTTTCTACGGGCTTTGGCCTGCCAATTTCCCACTTGCCTGGCGCATACTCGCTCACCTTCCAGCCCACGGAGTCAAGCTCGGCCAGAGCCCTGCGGGCCTTCTGGCGGCGCTTCTTCATGGCCTCGGCGTTCGCACCTTCTGGCCAGACGTAGCCAGCAAGGGTGTCGAGTTCCACGCGCCCGGTTTTACCGGGATCGATCCAGCCGCATAGCCGTTGGTGAATCAGGCGGGCTGGGTCGGTCTGGAGTGCCCGCACCTCAGCCATCTCGATGCGGGTATACGGTCGCCGCCCAAGAATCGCCTCTGCAATCTGTGGATTCAGCGCGACGAATAACCGCCCGTCTTCCTCGTCGAAGGCATAGCTCATCAGGTGAAAAGACCTTTGTCTACTCCCCTTGCTGACTACCACCGTCACGTTTGCCATGCGCAGCAAGCACGCCTTGATCGCCTTGATGTTGTCGCCACCATCGGTCAAGCCGATTTCGGATAGCAGACCTGTCACACTCTCTCGCACGACAAGGGCATCCTGCCCAGCCGCGTCAAACTTCGGCTCAAGGAATAAGCGCAGTTGCTTCGGCAAGTCTGCTGTTGGCTCTGGCGTCAGGATGATGCCCTTCGGCCCCCCAAGAGCCACGAGTCCTTGCAGCAGCCGCATGTCATCTGCGCCAAGAGGCTCGAAGCCGACGAACCGCGCTTGTTCACTCTCGGCGTAGTGATACGTCACATCAAGCTTGAGCTTCTTTCGTTCACCGCGCTTGAGGCTACGGAACAAGCCAGGAACCAGGCAGTGCATTGGATCGTGTCTGGCATGGGTGAGGTCAAAAGCCATCGCCTTGCCTCCGACCATCACGTCCCTTTTCCTCGTTCCTGCTGGTCTCATGCAGTGCTACTGGCACCAGAACACCGCCTGCGTGCCGCATGTACCAGCGATCAAGCGGCGTAGCGTCGTAGTTCTGCTTGCTAACGCCGAAACGCACGAAGTGGCCGCGCCGCTCGCCGCCGACAGGTTGCCAGCCGTGGGAACGGTCGCTCAGCCGCTTCGCCTCTTCATCGGTCATACGGGCGACGTATCCGCACCATCTGGCGTTGTCGATCAACGCCGAGGCGCCACGCGCTGCCTGTTGCTGATCTGCCAGGCCGTCACGCGCACTACCCTTGCTGACGTGATGCAGAAACAGCACGGCCGCACCGGTGCTGGCTGCCAGGCGCTCCAGGCGGGCGATCAGCTTGGACATGTCCCCATTGCTGTTCTCGTCGAGCTGGTGAATGCGGCTCAACGTGTCGAGCACGATCAAACGCTGCCCTTGCCCGCGCTCTGCCAGTCGCTCGAACTGCCTGACGTTCATCACGTCAAACCCAAGGCCCATGATCGGTTCGAGCGTCAGCCCTTCGGCAATGGCTGCGCGTGCATCGGCGGCCAAGTGTTTGCCGATGGCGTGAACCCGGCGGATCAGCGCGGGCTCGGGGTCTTCACCGGCGAGGTACAAGACCGACCCGGTGTGCTTGGGAGCTATGCCCAGCAAATCACCACCGGAAACACTGCATGCGATGCTCATGGCCGCTTCCAGGGCCCAGAAGCTCTTTCCCGTCGCACCTGGTGCGACAAGCGCGCCAACGGTGCCAGCGAGGAAGCCGGGCCACACAAAGTCAAGGACGGGCGGCTCGTTCTCGAACGCTGCCAGTACGTCAATTGCCACGCGCCAGCTCCGATCCATCGCCCAATACCTTGGCGACTTCCGAAGTCCGGAAGTAGACGCGCCGGCCAACTTTGACGCGGGCCTCTTTGAGGCTCTGCATTGCCTCATCGGCTGGCAAACGCAAGCTGTTTCGTAAGCCGTCAGGAGACCGATCCAGCAATGCGGCAAGCTGCCCTATCCTCAGCAGCGGGCCGAATCGGTCCAACAGGGTCTCCTCCATGGTCATCGCGCATTCCTCCGAACTCAAACGAACGTGAGCGAAGGCTATGCATTGCCTCAGTTGTAGGCAGCCTATTAATTGGCAATAATGGTTGACATGAAAAACAACAAAACCATTTCTATCTGGGAGAGCTGCGATCCTGCCGTGGGAGTAGCCATCGCACAGTTTCAGGAGCGCTGGCGGCCCTACTCCGCATCCTCGCGTCGCTACCCTATCGTTCGTCTGATCGAAGAAATCATCGACCCCGCTGTGGCGGCGTACACGGAAACGCTGCCATACCGCTATTTGGGCCACCTCCCTGGAGCCGGAACAGGAGTTAGCCTTAGCGGGATCATTCGGCTGGTCGGGCTTGACGCAATGGTTCGCGTACAGCGTCAGTTGCTGCACCAGTTCATCAAGACTGTGGACAGGCAGACCACGAGGGATCAGCGGTTTGTCGCGACCCTGGAAACCTTGATTGAATTGGTTCAGGACTGCGCCTGCAGGCGGCCCGCGAAGTCTCAGGTGCGCACCACTCGCCTGAATGGTGAGCGCCGTCAGGGCTATTGCCGGTTCTGCGGATCGCTCACCGAACTTGCCTTGTACGCTGAGGGAAACGACACCCCGAAGGCCAACGATCCAGAGGACGAACTTCGGTTGAGCAGCCAATACTGTCTGGATCATCGGCCCAGACTGCCAAGCGGCGCATGGAACCCGGCCTATCGGCAAGCGAGGCGATCAGTCGATCAGTTCGATCTCGAACTCGCTCGGCTCAACCGACAATGCGCGAAGCGATCATCAGCGCAAGCGGCAGCATCCGGCGATGAGCTGGTGGATGGCTACTTCTACGAATACTTCCTGGGCCAGACTATCCAGCCAGCGGACAAAGCGGAGTTGCGCGACCTGGCGCGGCTGATGGTGGATGCGAATCTGTCGGACGCCAAGAAGAAGATGCTGATGCTTCAGCTTTCCGGGCTCAATCAGTCGGAGATTGCAAAGAGGCTGCTGGGCAGCGAACAGCAGCCGCTGACACGTCAAGCCGTATCCAAAGCACTGGCCTCGATCCCCGCGATCTTCCACCTTAAAAGGCGGAAGAAGCGCATCGCTCGCTGACCGCCAGGGCTCCATTTTTTAGCGGCGAAAATTCAGCGCCCCTCAAGGATCAACATCGTGCTGGGCCTATCGACCTCAACCGACCAAGTCCTTCGGCCGCTTCAGCGTCCATTCATCGATCATGTCGGCCCAGTCTTGCAGCATGGCGGTGCGCTGCTCGCGGTACTCAGCCTTGTTGTAGACCGCCCGCACGCCCTTCTGCTCATGCGCAAGGCACTTCTCGATCCAATCGGTGTTGTAGCCAGCTTCGTGCAGCAACGTGCTGGCCGTGCGCCGCAAGTCATGTGGCCCGAACTTGGCGAGCGACTTCCCTTCCTTCTGCGCCAGCCGATACGTCAGCGTCAGCACCTGGTTGAGCGTGGCGCTGCTCATGGGCAAGTCCGAGTCGTAACGCGACGGCAACACATAGTCTGATCCACCCGCGAACGTTTTCAGGGCAATGAAGATGTCTAGCGCCTGCCGAGACAGGAACACCAGGTGCGGATTGCGCCGCTTCATCCGCTCCTTCGGGATCGTCCAAAGCGCGTCACTGAAACTGACCTCGCTCCAGGTCGCATTGGTCAGCTCGCTCTTGCGCACCATCGTCAGCAACAACAGCTTGGCTGCCGCCCGGATAGATGGCGTCGTGCCGATGCGCTCCATGTACTGGTACATCAAGCCGATTTCATCGGGCATCAGCGCACGGTCGCGTGGCTCGAACTTGGCGATGCTCGTCGGGCGCACCAGCTCTGCCGGGTTCTCGATCTTCTGGCCGCGCTCGATGGCCCATCGATAGACCTGCATCACCACCTCGCGAACATGCACTGCCGTTGCCGGCGCACCGCGCTCCACGATGGCATCGGTCAGTGCCCGCAAGTCCTCGTGGGTGATCTCCACCAGTTTCTGATTGCCGAATTTCGGCTTCAAGTCTCGCTCGTAGACTGAGCGGCGCATATCGCGGGTGGAATCGGCCATCTGGTAGCCGCGCAGCCACTTTTCTGCCCAGGCTCCGAACGTCTCCGCATCCTTGACGCGGGCCTTGTCTCGCGCCTTTTCCTTGGCAGGCGACTTCCCGGCCGCGATCATCTTCTTGGCCTCGCTCAGCCGCTCGCGGGCCTCGGCCAGCGTGAGGCCGCCTATGCCATAGCGGCCGAAGGTGATGGTCTCCTGCCGGCCGTGGATCGAGTAGTTGTAGCGGAAAGAGATCGCCCCAGCCGGCGTGACGGCCACATAGAGGCCATCACGGTCGTTCTCCTTGTAGAGCTTGTCCCTCGGCTTGAGGTTGCGCAGCTTGGTATCGGTCAGCATGGTTCTCGCCCTAGTGCGACTCAAATACCATGATCTAAAATCAGTCCAATCCTGGCGTAAAAACGCAATGAAATCATTGCACTACGTCAGATTAATACCATGACCGCTAGAAGGGTAGCTACATGGTATAGATGGAACCTCATGGCATCGTTATCTTCAATGCCATTCATCATGCCATGAAAAAACGATGCTTGGCGATGCCAAAGATTGCCAGCCGGTGCCGAACGAAATCACAAAAAAGCCCGCAATGACACGGGCTTAGGTGTATTCTCCTGCTACTAGGTGCCAGCCAGTGCCAGACGCCAAATCACTCCCACTCAATGGTGGCAGGCGGCTTGCTGGACACGTCGTAGGTGACGCGGTTGATGCCACGCACTTCATTGATGATCCGCCCCGACACGCGCTTGAGCATGCTGTAGGGCAGCTCGGCCCAGTCGGCGGTCATGAAGTCGCTGGTCTGCACGGCACGCAGGGCCACCACGTAGTCGTACGTGCGGCCATCGCCCATCACGCCCACGCTCTTGACGGGCAGGAACACCGTGAAAGCCTGGCTGGTCATGTCGTACCAGCTCTTGCCACTGTTGGGGTCGATGGTGGAGCGCAGCTCTTCGATGAAGATGGCATCGGCACGGCGCAGCAGGTCGGCGTACTCCTTCTTGACCTCGCCCAGGATGCGCACACCCAGGCCCGGGCCCGGAAAGGGGTGGCGGTAGACCATCTCGGGCGGCAGGCCCAGGGCCACGCCCAGCTCGCGCACCTCGTCCTTGAACAGCTCGCGCAGCGGCTCAAGCAGTTTCAGGCCCAGTTGCTCCGGCAGGCCGCCCACGTTGTGGTGGCTCTTGATGGTGGTGGCCTTCTTGGTCTTGGTGCCACCGCTTTCCACCACGTCGGGGTAGATGGTGCCTTGCGCCAGGAAGGTCGCACCCTTGTGGCCCTGGCCACTGGCCTTGAGCTTGCCGGCCTCGGCCTTGAACACATCGACGAACAGGCCGCCGATGATCTTGCGCTTTTTCTCGGGGTCGGTCACGCCAGCCAATTGGCCCAGGAACAGATCGGCGGCGTCCACGCGGATCACCTTGGCGTGCAGCTTGCCCTCGAACATGTCCATGACCATGTCGCCCTCGTTCAGGCGCAGCAGGCCGTGGTCGACGAACACGCAGGTCAACTGGTCGCCGATGGCGCGGTGGATCAGCGCGGCAGCCACGCTGGAGTCGACACCGCCAGACAGGCCCAGGATGACTTCTTCATCGCCCACCTGTTCGCGGATCTTGGCCACAGCCTCTTCGATGTAGTCGCCCATGATCCAGTCGCCCGCGCAGCCGCTGATCTCGCGCACGAAGCGGGTGATCATGGCGTGGCCCTGGATGGTGTGTGTCACCTCGGGGTGGAACTGCACGGCGTAGTAGCGCTTGTCTTCGTTGGCCATGCCGGCGATCGGGCAGCTGGGCGTGGAGGCCATCAGTTTGAAGCCCGGCGGCAGCGCGGTGACCTTGTCGCCATGGCTCATCCACACCTTGAGCATGCCGTGGCCTTCGGGGGTGGTGAAGTCCTGCACGCCATCGAGCAGTTGGGTGTGGCCATGGGCGCGCACCTCGGCGTAGCCGAACTCGCGCGTGTCGCTCCAGCTCACCTCGCCGCCCAGTTGCACGGCCATGGTCTGCATGCCGTAGCAGATGCCCAGCACAGGCACGCCCAGGTCCCACACAGCCTGCGGCGCGCGCAGTTGGTGGTCTTCGTAGGTGCTGGCGTGGCTGCCCGACAGGATGATGCCCTTGGGGTTGAACGACTTGATGAAGTCGTCGGACACATCATTGGGGTGGATCTCGCAGAAGACGTGGGCCTCGCGCACACGGCGCGCGATCAGCTGGGTGACCTGGGAGCCGAAGTCGAGGATAAGGATCTTGTCATGCATGGTGGGGATCTCTGGAAGCGAATGAGGTGGCGGCAGGGCAGACGGGGCGTAGTCGGTTCAAGCAAAACGCAGGTGAGACTCAGGTCAGGTGCTCTTGACCTTGAGATCGACAGCCGGGAGGTTGCGCTGCTGGGTGAAGTAGCGCACGCCGATGATGGCGGCCACGCCCTGGATGGCCGCGCACAGGTAGAACGGCGCGCCCACGCGCCAATCCCCCTGCGGGTAATGGGAAACAGCGGCCAGCAGCGGCGTGCCCAGCACCGGGCCCAGTACCGCCGCCACGCTGTTGATGGACGACACCGCGCCCATGCTCTCGCCCTGGCGGGTGGGATCGACCGCGTTGGCCACCAGGCTCTGCAAGCCTGGCTGCACCATGTAGCCGAACACATTGGCCACCACGACCACGAAGATCATCCAGCCCACGGGCACCGCGCCATACAGCGCGAACGCGATCGTGGACGAGATCAGGCCGACGATGACCAGCTTGTGCAGCGCGAAATGCTTCTGGAACTGGCGCAGCAGGCCCCCTTGCACCAGCACCGCCATGCCGCCCACGGCCAACAGCGACAGGCCGTTGTCTCGCGGCGTCCAGCCGAACTTGAACTCGGTGTAGAGGAACCAGCTGGTGTGCAGGCAGAACTGGGCCAGGATGGACAGGCCCATGATCCACATCAGCGTCTCGACGCCCTTGAGCTCACGCAGGCGGGCCAGCGCGGTGAACGGGTTGGCGCTGGCCAGCCTGAACTCGCGGCGCTTGTCCTGCGGCAGCGATTCCGGCAGCACGAAGCAGCCATATACACAGTTGAGCAGGCACAACGCACCGGCCAGGAAGAAGGGCCAGTGCAGGTCATGCTCACCCAGCAGGCCACCCATCACGGGGCCCATGATGAAGCCCAGGCCGAACATGGCACCCAGCAGGCCGTAGTTCTTGGCGCGGTCTTCAGGCTTGCTGATGTCGGCCACGTAGGCGTTGGCCACGGCGATGTTGGCGCACACGGCGCCGCCCATCATGCGCACCGCCAACAGCATCCAGAACTCGGTGGCCAGCGCTGTGACAAAGAAATTGATGCCCATGCCCAGCAGGCCGAGCAGCAGGATGGGCCGGCGCCCGTAACGGTCGGACAGCGCCCCCAGCACCGGCGCGCTGAAGAACTGCGCGATGGCGAAGGCCGCCTGCGCGGCCCCGTAGCCCATCGAGGTGCTGGCCCCCGACTGCATGAATGAGCCGATGAGCTTGGGCAGCACAGGCGCGATGATGCCGATCGACATCATGTCGAGCAGCACCGTCACCATGATGAAAGGCATGGCCGCCTGGCGGCCGCTGGCAGAACCCATCGCTGTCCTGTCGGTCGTCGTTGTCAGGGCGGCCGGCAGGCGCCAAGCAGGCGCCCCTTCCATGCCTTCGCGTCAAACCACCTGGATCACTCCATGCGGTAGTTGGGCGCTTCCTTGGTGATCTGCACGTCGTGCACGTGGCTTTCGCGGATGCCGGCGGCCGTGATCTCAACGAACTCGGCGCGGTTGCGCATGTCGTCGATGGTGGCGCAGCCACAGTAGCCCATGGAGGCGCGCACGCCACCGGCCATCTGGTACAGGATCGCCACGACCGAGCCCTTATAGGGCACGCGACCTTCGATCCCCTCGGGCACGAGCTTGTCGGCATTGGGGTTGGTGGTCTCGTCGTTTTCCTGGAAATAGCGGTCGGCAGAACCGTCCTTCATGGCGCCGATGGAGCCCATGCCGCGGTAGCTCTTGTAGCTGCGGCCCTGGTAGAGGATGACCTCGCCAGGCGCTTCTTCGGTGCCGGCGAACATGCCGCCCATCATCACGGTGCTGGCGCCAGCGGCGATGGCCTTGGCGATGTCACCGGAGTAGCGGATGCCGCCGTCGGCGATCAGGGGCACGCCCGTGCCCTGCAGCGCCGTGGCCACGTTGTCGATGGCCATGATCTGGGGCACACCCACACCGGCCACGATGCGGGTGGTGCAGATGGAGCCAGGGCCGATACCGACCTTGACGCCGTCGGCACCGGCTTCGACCAGGGCCAGGGCAGCCGCACCGGTGGCGATGTTGCCGCCGATCACGTCCACCTGCGGGAAGTTCTTCTTGACCCAGCGCACGCGCTCGATCACGCCATGGCTGTGGCCGTGGGCCGTGTCCACCACCAGGGCATCGACACCGGCCTTGACCAGCAGTTCGACACGCTCTTCGGTGCCATCGCCCACGCCAACGGCGGCGCCTACGCGCAGCTTGCCGTGCGAGTCACGGGCGGCGTTGGGGAAGGTGTTCTGCTTGGTGATGTCCTTGACGGTCATCAGGCCACGCAACTCGAAGGCGTCGTTCACGACCAGCACGCGCTCCAGCTTGTGCTGGTGCATCAGGGCCTTGGCCTCGGCTGGCGATGCGCCATCCTTGACCACGATCAGGCGCTCGCGCGGGGTCATGATCTCGCGCACCGGAACATCGAGGCGGGTCTCGAAGCGCAGGTCACGGCCGGTGACAATGCCAACCACCTTGCCATCATCGACCACCGGGAAGCCGGAAATGCCGTGCTGACGCGACAGTTCGATCACATCGCGCACCTTGACGCCGGACGAGATCGTGATCGGATCACGCAGCACGCCGGACTCATAGCGCTTGACACGCGCCACTTCGGCTGCCTGCTGCTTGGGCGTGAGGTTCTTGTGGACGATGCCGATGCCACCTTCTTGCGCAATGGCGATGGCCAGGCGCGCCTCGGTGACGGTGTCCATGGCGGCGGACACGAGCGGCAGATTCAATTGGATGTTGCGGGACAGGCGGGTGGCCAGCGAAGTGTCGCGGGGCAACACTTGAGAATAGGCGGGCACCAGCAGCACGTCGTCGAACGTGAGTGCTTTACCAAGCAGGCGCATGAACAGGCTCCAGACGCAAAAGCGGATTATAGACCTGTCGGGCCGCGGCGTCAGTGTCGGGTTTTCCGGCGGCTTTTGTCAGCAACTCGTCACATCTGACGACGACTGCGCCCCGGCCGGCGGCGCTACACTGCGGCCCATGCGCACGAACCGACTCGCCTTCCTTGCCATGGCCGCAGCGCCTCTGATGCTGGCCGCGTTGTTCACATCGCCCACCGAAGCTGCCGCGCAGTGGAAGTGGCGTGACGCCCAGGGCCAGATCCAGTACAGCGACCGCCCGCCGCCCCCCGGCGTGCTGGACAAGGACATTCTGGGGCGCCCCAGCGGTTCGGCCCGCGCTGCGCAAGCGCTGCCCAGCGCGCCTGTACCAGCCGCCCCAGCAGCCGCGCTGCCCGGCCTGAAGTCCTCCGACCCCGAGTTGGAAGCCCGCAAGCGCAAGGCCGAGGCGGAGAAGGACGCCGCCAAGAAGGCCGCCGACGCAGAGCGGGCCAAGACCCGCGCAGCCAATTGTGAACGTGCCCGCAGCTACCAGCGCTCGCTGGACAGTGGCATGCGCATCGCCCGCACCACTGCGAGTGGCGAGCGAGAGGTCCTTGATGACGCGGCCCGCGCCCAGGAGACCTCGCGCAACCGCGAGGTGCTCAACAGCAACTGCAAATGAGCCTTGCCGACGGCCCGAAGGCGTCAGCCTGCCGGGTCGTCCAGGCGTCTGTCGGGCGCCTGGGTCATGTCCACCACGCGCCCCTTCGCCCGGTGAACGCCCTTGGGCAGTTTTTCACCATGTGCACGGTAGCGTACGCGCCGCGCCTCTTTGGGGTCGACCTTGAGTGCGCGATAGCACTCCACCCGATCGCCTTCACGCAAGGGCGCATCCAGAGCAACCTTTCGCCCCCAGATCCCCACGTGTGCGCCATCCACGGCGCCATCAGCCCCCCTCGGCGGCCACAGCCCACAGGCCACCAGCGCATCCTGAACCGTGGATCCGGCCGGCAATGCCAGAGCGCGAAGCATCATCTGGCGCGGCCCCGTACTCCAGACCACCTCGACGTTCAGTGTGCCCGCCGCAGGCTCGATCACAGCAGGCTCAGCGGGCGCCATACACCTGCTCCGCACGCTTGACGAAGGCATCGACGAAGGTGTTGGCGATGCGGTCGAACACGGGGCTCACGACCAGTTCCAGAGGCCGGTTGGCGAAGGCGTACTGCAGCGAGAACTCCACCTTGCAGGCCGTGGGCTGTGCAGCGGCGCCCTCGCCCTGCGCGGGCTGGCCTGGCGCCTGCAACGGGATGAACTTCCACACGCCTTCCAGCTTGGAGAACGGGCCATCCACCAGTTTCATCACCACCTGCTCGGCATCGACGTTGACGTTGCGCGTGGTGAAGGCCTGGCGCACACCGGCAAACGCGATGTGCAGGCGCGCTGTGACGCCATCGTCGTGCGTCTGCAGCACCTCGGCCCTTTCACACCAGGGCAGGAACTTGGGGTAGTCTTGCACGTTGGTCACCAGCGCGTACATCTCGCGGGGTGAATACCAGAGCAGGACAGACTTTTGGACATGCTTCATAGAATGTCGCCATTTTAGAGACGCCACGCCTTTCCATGTCGATCGCAGAGAATAGAAAAGCCTTATTCAACTACCACATTGAGGAACGCTTCGAGGCAGGCATCGTGCTGGAAGGCTGGGAAGTGAAGGCCATCCGCGAAGGGCAAGTGCAACTGACGGACGGCTACGTGGTCGTCAAGGACGGCGAACTCTTCCTGATTGGCCTGCGCATCAACGCGCTGCGTTCGGCGTCCACGCACATCAAGCCCGAGGCCGACCGCACCAAGAAGCTCCTGATGCACCGCCAGGAGATCCGCCGCCTGATCGGCAAGACCGAGCAAAAAGGCTACACCCTGGTGCCGCTGAACCTGCACTACAAGGGTGGTCGCGTGAAGGCAGACATCGGCCTGGCCAAGGGCAAGGCCGAGCACGACAAGCGCAACACCATCAAGGACCGGGATTGGGAACGGGAAAAGGGCCGCCTGATGCGGCACAAGGTCTCGTCGGCCGGCAAGGATTGAGCCGTTTGCGGCCTTGTTCGCAGGTTCAGGCGGGTGTGTCGAGCGCCTGAAGCGCCTGTGTCAGATCGGCGATCAGGTCATCGACCTGCTCCAGCCCGATCGCGAAACGCACCAAAGTACCGCGCTGCGTGGCAAAAGGCCCATGCCGGCGCATGCCCTGGATCTCATAGGGCACGACCAGGCTGACCGGCCCACCCCATGAATAGCCGATCTTGAACAGGCGCAGGGCATCGACGAAGGCATCGACCTGCTGCGCACTGTGGCGCTCGCCATCGAACACCACGGACACGAGACCTGCCGCAGCACCACAGGTGGCCGCCCAGTGGGCGTGCCCGGGCGATCCCGGCAAGGCCGGGTGCAACACCTGGGCAAACTCAGGCTGGCCTTCGCACCACTGTGCAATGCGCCGGGCAGCAGCATCCTGGGCCGCATAGCGCAAGGGCATGCTGGCCAGGCCCCGCAAGATGCCTTCGACATCGTTGGCGCCCACGCCCAGGCCCAGGCGCATGTGCGTCATGTTGAGCTGGTGGTGCATGGCCGGATCGCGCGTGGTGATCGCGCCCATCAGCACATCACCGCCGCCAGAGGGGTACTTGGTGAGCGCATGGATGGAGATGTCCACCGCCTGCGGGCCCTGTGGTGTGGGAATGGCAAAGGCATTGAAGGCCAGGCCCGCGCCCCAGGTGTTGTCCAGCGCCACTGTGATGCGGGGGTGGCGGCGCGCCACAGCCAGCAGGCCGACCAGATCCGGAAACTCCAGCGTGACGGAACCGGCCGCCTCCAACCAGACCAGGCGGGTGCGCTCGTTGATCAGGCGCTCGAGCGAAGCAGCGTCCTGCGAATCGTAGAAGTGATGCTCAACGCCCCACTGCTTGAGATCGCCCCGCGCGAAATCCTTGTTGGGGCCGTAGGCGTTGTCGGGGATCAGCACCTCTTCACCCGGGCGCAGCAGGGACAGCCCCACCACGCCGATGGCCGCCAAGCCAGAAGGAACGAGCAAGGTGCGCGTACCGCCATCCAGCGTGGACAGGCGCTCTTCCAGCGTGAAGGTGCTGGGCGTGCCGTGCAGGCCGTAGGTGTAGCCGCTCTTGTCCTTCCACTGGCGCGAGCGCAGGGCCGCCGTGTTCTCGAAGATCACGGTAGAGGCCTTGAAGATGCCCGGCACCACGGACTTGAAACCACCAGGCGGCTCGTAGCCGTGGTGGATCAGGTCTGTGCTGGTAACGGTGGGCGTGCCGGTCTTGTCGCTGCTCATGCGCGCAAGGATACCGGGCGACGCTCAGATCGGCATGGCGATCAGGTCATGCCCTTCGACAGCCACGATCTTGGCGCGGGTGAACTCGCCCACCTTGAGCGTCTTGCTGGCCTTCTGCGGCGGCAGCAGGCGCACGGTGCCGTCGATCTCGGGGGCATCGGCGTAGCAGCGCCCCACCCCGCCCTTGCGACCCAGCGCCGGGGCGCTGTCCACCAGCACCTGCATGGTCGCGCCGACGCGCTCCTGCAGCTTGGCGATGGAGACCTGCTCGGCCACGGCCATGAAACGGGCGCGGCGATCCTCGCGCACCTCGTCGGGCAAGGCACCGGGCAGTTCGTTGGCCGGCGCGCCTTCGATGGGTGAATAGGCGAAGCAGCCGGCACGGTCGATGCGGGCTTCGCGCATGAAGTCCAGCAGGTAGTCGAACTCTTCTTCCGTCTCGCCCGGGAAGCCGGCGATGAAGGTGCTGCGCACGACGATTTCGGGGCAGATCTCGCGCCAGCGGCGCAGGCGATCGAGGTTCTTCTCGCCGTTGGCTGGGCGCTTCATGCGCTTGAGCATGTCCGGGTGGGCGTGCTGGAAAGGCACGTCCAGGTAAGGCAGCACCAGGCCCTGGGCCATCAGCGGCACGATCTCATCGACATGCGGATAGGGGTAGACGTAGTGCAGGCGCACCCAGGCGCCGTGCTGCTGGGCCAGCGCACCGAGCTGCTCGACCATGTCGTACATCTTGGTCTTGACGGGCTTGCCATCCCAGAAGCCAGTGCGGTACTTCACGTCCACGCCATAGGCGCTGGTGTCCTGGCTGATGACCAGCAGTTCCTTCACGCCGGATTCGAACAGGGCCTTGGCCTCGCTCAGCACCTCGCCGATGGGGCGAGACACCAGATCGCCGCGCATGCTGGGGATGATGCAGAAGCTGCAGCGGTGATTGCAGCCTTCGCTGATCTTCAGGTAGGCGTAGTGCTTGGGCGTGAGCTTGATACCGGCCACGCCGCGTGCCTCGGGCACCAGGTCGATGAAGGGGTCGTGCGGCTTGGGCACGTGCACGTGCACGGCGTCCATCACCTCCTGCGTGGCGTGCGGGCCAGTGACGGCCAGCACCTTGGGGTGCACCTGGCGGATCAGGTTCTCGCCGCCCTCGCCTGCCTTGGCGCCCAGGCAGCCGGTCACAATGACCTTGCCGTTCTCGGCCAGTGCCTCGCCGATGGTGTCCAGGCTTTCCTTGACGGCATCGTCGATGAAGCCGCAGGTGTTCACGATGACCAGGTCGGCGCCGTTGAAGGTCTTGCTGGTCTCGTAGCCCTCGGCCCGCAGTTGGGTGAGGATCAATTCGGAATCAGTAAGCGCCTTGGGGCAACCCAGTGAAACGAAACCAATTTTGGGCGCGGGTGCGCCAGGAACTACCGGGGGGACGGCGGAGGAAAGGGTCGGGTCGAACGTCATGGGGGTGGATTGTCGGGGAAATCGGCCGGGCTGAGAACCGAAAGGCCCAGGTGAGGCCCCTCAAATTGGGCATTTCAGGCGACAAGCGGCTGAACAGGAGGCTGTCTGCGACATGAACAGCAGTTACAGTCTCGCTCTGGCGCACGTGGCCCGTTTCCGGACACGGCCCATCCCCCCATTCGAACGAATTGAAGGAGCCCCCGTGGCCGCCAGCAGCCTGCTTGCCCTGATCGACGACATCGCCACCGTACTGGACGATGTGTCCGTGATGACCAAGGTCGCCGCCAAGAAAACAGCCGGGGTGCTGGGCGATGACCTGGCGCTCAATGCCCAGCAGGTCACCGGCGTCAAGGCCGACCGTGAGCTGCCAGTGGTCTGGGCCGTGGCGGTGGGCTCGCTGCGCAACAAGGTGATCCTGGTGCCGGCCGCGCTGGCCATCAGCGCCTTCGCGCCCTGGGCGGTCACGCCGCTGCTGATGCTGGGCGGGGCCTTCCTGTGCTTCGAGGGCTTCGAGAAGCTGGCGCACAAGTTCCTGCACAGCGATGCCGAGGATGCGGCCCATCACGCCGAACACGTGCAGGCCTTGAACAACGAGGCCGTCGACATCGTCGCCTTCGAGAAGGAGAAGATCAAGGGCGCGGTGCGCACCGACTTCATCCTCTCGGCCGAGATCATCGCCATCACGCTGGGCACCGTGGCCAATGCGCCCTTCATGCAGCAAGTGACGGTGCTCACCGGCATCGCGCTGATCATGACGGTGGGCGTCTATGGCCTGGTCGCTGGCATCGTCAAGCTTGACGACGGCGGGCTGTACCTCAGCACGCGCAAGGGTGCAGGCGCGCTCATGGGCGCCGTGCGCGCCCTGGGCCGGGGCATGCTGGGCATTGCCCCCTACCTGATGAAGACGCTGTCCGTGGTGGGCACTGCGGCCATGTTCATGGTGGGCGGCGGCATCCTGACCCACGGCATCCCGGTGGTGCACCATGCCATCCAGTATGCGGCCGAAGCCACCGCCACCGTGCCCGGCATTGGCGGCGTGCTGCAGGCCCTCACGCCCACGGCACTGGATGCGCTGTTCGGCATCGTGGCCGGCGCGGTGGTGCTGGCAGGCGTGATGCTGGTGTCGCGGCTGCGCGGCAAAAAGTGAAGCCTGATATCACCATCCGCCAGGCCCGCGCATCGGATGTCGAGGCCATTGCGGCCATCTACAACGGCTACGTCGAAACCACTGTCATCTCGTTCGAGACCGAGCCAGTGCCAGTGGCCGAGATGGCCCAGCGCATCCAGGACCGCCTGGCCCGCTACGACTGGCTGGTGGCCGTGCGTCAGGGTCGATTGATTGGCTACGCCTACTACGGCCAGTTCCGCACCCGTGCCGCTTACGACCATGTGGTCGAAAGCACGGTCTACGTGGCGGAGGATGCGGCCAGGCTTGGCGTGGGCCGGCGCCTGTACGCCGACATGATCGCCTCTGCACAGGCCAAGGGCTTTCGCGAGATCATCGGGGTGATCGCCCTGCCCAATGACGCCAGCGAGCAGTTGCATGCCCGCATGGGTTTCACGCTGGTGGGCCGCCTGCCCAAGGTGGGCTACAAGTTCGGGCGCTACATTGACGTGAGCTTCTGGCAGTGGTCGGCGCCAGAAGACACCCCCTCCGCCGACCAGCCCCTGTCCAAGGCTTCCGAGGAAACAAGCTGATGCTCACCACCCTGGGCCTGATCCTGAGCGCGGTCGTGGCCGCCCTGCACCTGTACTTCCTGGTACTGGAGATGTTCCTGTGGGACAAACCCGCCGGGCGCAAGGCCTTCGGGCTCAAGCAGGAGTTCGCCACGGCCACCAAGGCGCTGGCGGCCAACCAGGGGCTGTACAACGGCTTCCTGGTGGCGGGCCTGGTATGGGGCTTGCTGCTGGGCCCTCAGGCGGGCCTGCACATCCTGTTCTTCTTCCTGGGCTGCGTGGTCGTGGCTGGCGTGTTTGGCGCCATCACGGTCAGCAAGAAGATCTTCTTCGTGCAGGCGCTGCCAGCGCTGATCGCCGGGGCCTTGCTGCTGGTTGGCTAAGCCCACTGCCGGGCTGAGCCTGAGCCGCCTCAGGCCTTGGACTCGTCCGAGCCGAAGGCGTGTTCCGGCATCTCGGGCAGCCAGTCGATGTGGTGCCCGAGCTTGAGGGCCTTCGTGGCCAGGTAGTGCTCGTTCTCGGCCTGCGGCTGGCTGCGCACCGGCACGCGCTCGGTGACCTTGACGCCATGCTTTTCGAGCGTGGCCACCTTGCGGGGGTTGTTGGTCATCAGGCGCACTTCCTTGATGTCCAACTGATCCAGCATGCAGGCAGCGATGTCGAAGTTGCGCAAATCGGCGGCGAAGCCCAGGCGCAGGTTGGCCTCGACCGTGTCCAGGCCTTCATCCTGCAGGGCGTAGGCCTTGAGCTTGTTGATCAGGCCGATGCCACGCCCCTCCTGACGCAGGTAGAGCACGGCGCCGCGCCCCTCTTCGCCGATCTGGCGCAGCGCGAAATGCAACTGCGGGCCGCAATCGCAACGCAGCGAGCCGAAGACATCGCCGGTCATGCACTCGCTGTGCACGCGCACCAGCGCGGTCCCGGCCACATCGCCCATGACCATGGCCACATGCTCCAGGCCGGAAGGCTCTTCCTTGAAGAGCTTCATGATGAAGGTGCCCTGGTCCGTGGGCACGCGGGCCTGGGCCACCAGGGTGATCTTGGTGGCGGGTTGGCTGGAAGGGGTCTGCGGCGAAATCATGAAACTTCAGCGGGGCATCAAGCGATCTTGTCCCTCTATTCTCGCAGGTCGGTCAATCCCCCGCCTCGCGGACAAGATCAACCCTGGGCCAGCAGGGTGGCCAGCTCGGCCGCAGAGCGCACGCCCAGCTTGGAAAACACCCTGGCGCGGTGGACCTCCACCGTGCGCACGGCGATGTGCAGCTCGTCGGCGATCACCTTGTTGAGTTTTCCGGCCGCCACGCGGTGCATGACCTCCCGTTCACGATCGCTCAGGCTGGCCAGGCGGGCATCGCGTTCGGCGTGGCGGGTGTCGTCCACCGACATGGCCGATTCCACGGCCAGGGCCTGCTCGATGCGGTCGACCAGGGTGTTGTCGCTGTAAGGCTTCTCCAGGAAATCGAAAGCGCCCTTCTTGAGCGCCTCGACCACCATCGGGATATCGCCGTGCCCGCTGAGGAACAGCACCGGGTTGCGCAGCCCCTGGGCGATCAGGGCTTCGTGCAGTTGCAGGCCGGACATGGGCTCCATGCGCACATCCACCACGAACACACCGCGGACTGGGCGGGCTGGCACCGCCTCCAGGTGTGCGAGCAGGTCGGGGCCGCTGGCAAAGCCGTAGACCAGCAGGCCACGCGAGCCGAGCAGGAAGGTCAAGGCATCCCGCACGATGGCTTCGTCGTCCACCAGGTAGACGATGCCCTTGTCGAGCGGCGTGGCAGCCGTGTTCATGAAGCGCTTTCCTTGGGGTTGGCGGCGAGATTCGGGGCATTCGGCTCGGCAGCGCTGGGCAGATCGGGCTCCGCCTCCGCATCCTCCACGCCGTCCGCGTCGAACGACTCCCCCTCTCGCCAGCAGGGTACCGTGAATGAAAACACTGCGCCACCGCCCGGGGCCTCTTCGGCATCCAGCGCGCCGTAGTGCAGCTCGACGATGGAGCGGCAAATGGCCAGGCCCATGCCCATGCCCTCGGCCTTGGTGGAGAAAAACGGCGCACACAGCGTTTCGATGGACTGGCCGCCCAGGCCCGGCCCATTGTCGGTGACCTGCACCTTGACGAAGCGGCCATCCGGCGCAAGGGCCGTGATCACCTGCAACTGGCGGCTGCCGGGGCGCGTGGCCAGCGCATCGCAGGCATTGCGCACCAGGTTGGCGGCCACCTGCTCGATCAGGATGGGGTCGACCATCACCGGCGGCAATGCGCGATCAAGCTGCAGGCTCAGGAACACGCCATGGCGCAGCATGTCGCGGCGCTGCAGGTCCACGGCGGCGCGCACGATCTGGTTGATGTCGCCCTGCTCGCGCTGGGGCTCGCGGCGCGTGAGGAATTCACGGATGCGCTTGACGATGCGGCCGGCGTGGGCAGCCTGCTCGCCCAGGCGCTGCAGCGCGCCCAGCAGCAGCGGATCGGTGTGCGGATGGCGCTGCAGGGCATTGAGCACGCCGGCGTTGTAGCTGGTGATGGCCGACAGTGGCTGGTTGAGCTCGTGTGCCAGGGTAGAGGCCACCTCGCCCAGCATGGTCAGGCGGGAATGGTGCGCCATGGTGTCCGCCTGGCGGCGCTCGCGCTCTTCCAGGCGCTTGCGCTCGGTAATGTTGAGCACCGAGGCCATCCAGCCGATGTGGCGGCCCTGCGCATCCACCAGGCGGGCTTCGAACACCATCACGTCGAGCACATGGCCGTCACGGTGCTGCCAGCGTGATTCATAGCCTTCGCGCGGAGCTTGGCCAGCCATGTTGCGCAAGTGGCGGCGCATGGAGTCTTCCTGCTCGTCCTTGGGCCAGTACAGCATCGGGGGCATCTGGCCGATCAGCTCTTCGGGCTGGTAGCCGAGCATGTCGGCCATGGTCTTGTTGACGTAGACCAGGCGGCCTTCCAGATCACGGGCGCGCAGGCCCACGGCCAGGGAATCCTCCATGGCCGTGCGCCAGGCCGTTTCGGTACGCCAGGCCCTCTCCGCGCGCTCGACGGCCAGCATCTGGCGGCGCAGCGTCCAGGAGGCCGCGCCGACCAGCAGCAAAAAACCGCCCATCAGGGCCATGGGCAGCGTGCGCCACCAAGGGGTGCGCCGCTCGCGCGAGGCCAGTTCCAGCCAGCCCTGGGCCATCGAGGGGCCCATGGTCTTGCGGTACCAGAGCTGGTCGGGGGCACGCTCGCCCTCGGCGGTGGCCGCGATGACCTCCTCGGAGGTGTCCAGCAGGCGGATGTCGTACTTGCGGGCCAGCCACCAGGGCACCCGCTGGCGCAGCAGGTTGGTGTAGGAGTAGCGCGCCACCAGCAGGCCGCCGCGGTTGGGCAGCGCCACGCTCAAATGCCCCGCCAGGCCGCGCTCGCCAGTGCCAGCGCGCAGGGGAGCGTTGGCGGGCAGCGCGTCATCAGGCACCTGGGCCACGATGCGCCCCTGCGCATCCACCCAGGTGACGCTGACCCAGAAGCGCCGCAGGCCATCGAGCAGCAGCGCGTGGCGGGCAAAGGTGTCCGGGCCCGTGTGATGCGCCCTCATGTCCTCGGCCAGCGCGGTGAGCCGGGCGGTTTCGGCGTCCAGCGTGCCGCTGAGCTGGGATTCGAGCGTGAGCGCATCGGTGATCAGCTCCGCACGGCGGGCCTCCTGCTCATCGGCGTCGGAGCGGATCATCCAGCCCAGCACCCCCGCCACGAACACCAGCGACAGCAGCAGCGGCCAGGCCCACAGGCTGCGCGGCCCGCCCACGCGCCGGCCCAGCAGCTTGAAGCGCGGGCTGGGGGGGACGGCCAGTTCTGGCCGTGGCGGCACGGAGAGCGGTGAACGCATGCGGGAAAGTCTAGTCCTTGGCTGGCCCGCCTTATAAGGGATAACCCGCCGAACACAACACCCTGCGCGCAGAAATGTGGAACTCCACAATTACCCCCTGAACAGGGGACACCAAGAATGGCCGCACCCCATTCCCGGAAATCCAAACATGACACATCCGCTGACTGCGCCGTCATTCATGCGCCGTGGTCTGATCGCGATCGGCGCGGCCTTCGCGATGGTCCCCGCCGCCTTCGCCCAGGCCCCCATCGTCATCAAGTTCAGCCACGTGGTGGCCAACGACACGCCCAAGGGCAAGGCCGCTGAATTCTTCGCCAAGCGTGCCGCCGAACTCACCAAGGGCCGCGTCAAGGTCGAGGTCTACCCCAACAGCCAGCTCTACAAGGACAAGGAAGAGATGGAGGCCCTGCAGTTGGGCTCCGTGCAGATGCTGGCCCCCTCGCTCTCGAAGTTCGCGCCGCTGGGCGTGAAGGAGTTCGAGGTGTTCGACCTGCCCTTCATCTTCGACGACTACAACGACCTGCACAAGGTGACCGGCGGCCCCGTGGGCGCCAAGCTGCTCAAGAAGCTGGAATCGCGCGGCATCACCGGCCTGGCCTACTGGGACAACGGCTTCAAGGTGATGTCGGCCAACAAGCCGCTCAAGGCCGTGGCCGACTACAAGGGCCTGAAGATGCGCATCCAGTCGTCCAAGGTGCTTGATGCCCAGATGCGCGCCCTGGGCGCCCTGCCCCAGGTGCTGCCTTTCTCCGACACCTACCAGGCGCTGCAAACCGGCGTGGTCGATGGCACCGAGAACCCGCCGTCCAACCTGTACACGCAGAAGATGCACGAAGTGCAGCGGCATGTGAGCGTGACCAACCACGGTTACCTGGGCTACGCCGTTGTCGTCAACAAGAAGTTCTGGGACGGCCTGCCCGGCGCTGTTCGCAACGCGCTGATCAAGGCCATGGGCGAAGCCACCAAGGTGGCCAACGACACCGCCTTCAACGACAACCAGGATGCCCTGGCCAAGGTCAAGGCCAGCGGCAAGACCACGGTCTACGTGCCCACCATCGGCGAGCGCTTCCAGCTCAAGAAGGCCCTGGTGCCGGTGCACAAGCAATTGGCCTCGCGCGTGGGCGACGAGACCATCCAGGACATCTACAACGCCACCGGCTTCAAGCTGGACAGCCTTTGACCCCACGGCCGACCGGCACGGGCCGGCGGCGCTTCTTGTGTTTGTTGTTTGAGTTGAGACACGGAGACATACCATGAACCCCATCCGCCGCCTGTCACTGCTGGCCCTGGCCGCCAGCCTCGCCTTGCCCGCCATTGGTGTGCAGGCCCAGCAATATCCCGACAAGCCGATCACGATGATCATCCCGTTCGCGGCCGGCGGCCCCACCGACACCGTGGGCCGCATCTACGCCCAGTCGATGACGGGCTTCCTTAAGCAACAGGTGATCGTCGAGAACGTGGGCGGTGCCGGCGGCACGCTGGGTGCGGCACGCGTGGCCCGTGCCGAGCCCAACGGCTACACCATCTTCTTGCACCACATCGGCCAGTCCACCGCGCCCGGCCTGTACCGCAAGCTGCCTTACAACGCGGTCGATGACTTCTCGCCCATCGGTATGGTGGCCGACGTGCCCATGACCATCGTGGCGCGCAAGGATTTCCCCGCCAAGGACCTGAAAGAGCTGATCGCCTATGTCAAGAAGAACCAGGACAAGGTGACCTACGCCAACGCCGGCGTGGGATCAGCCTCACACCTTTGCGGCATGCTGTTCATGTCGGCCGTGCAGGCCAACCTGACGACCGTGCCGTACAAGGGCACCGGCCCGGCGATGAACGATCTGCTGGGCGGCCAGGTGGACTTCATGTGCGACCAGACCACCAACACCTCGGGCCAGATCAAGGCCGGCAAGATCAAGGCCTACGCAGTGACCACCAAGACCAAGGTGGCCTCGCTGCCCAACCTGCCGACCATGGATTCATCGGGCCTGCCCGGCTTCGAAGTGGCCGTGTGGCACGCCATGTACGCCCCGAAAAACACGCCCAAGCCGGTGATCGACAAGCTGGTCGCGGCGCTGCAGCACGCCATCAAGGACCCCAACGTCAAGGCCAAGCTGGCTGACCTGGGCACCGAGCCCGTGGCGCTGACCCGCGCCACGCCAGAGGCGCTGGACAAGGAACTGCGCTCCGAGATCGTCAAGTGGACGCGCATCATCAAGCAGGCTGGCGTCTACGCCGACTGATTGATCCCCGCTGATAACTGACTAACTGCTGACGCGCTCACGCGCGCCCATGCCGCCCGGGCCCTGCAGCGCCCGGGTGGTGTCTCCTCACGTTCATCGTTGACCCTTGCGAGGATCACCATGCCATCGTTCATCCGCAGCCCGAAGGACTTCGTCTCCGGCCTGCTGTTCCTCCTCATCGGCCTGGCCGCCATGCTGATCGCCAGCGACTACCCCATGGGCAAGGCCGTCCGCATGGGGCCGGGCTACTACCCCATGGTCCTGAGCGGCCTGCTCGTCATCGTCGGCCTGGCCTGCATGATCAAGTCGCTGGCCACCACCGGCCCCGCGCTCGAGCGCGTGCAGTTCAAGCCCCTGATCCTGATCACCGTCTCCGTGGTGCTGTTCGGCCTGCTGCTGCGCAATGCCGGCATGGTCGTGGCGCTGGCCGTGTCCATCTACCTGAGCAGCCTGGCCAGCAGCCGCTTCACGGTCAAGGCCGCCACGATCACCTTCGTGCTGCTGACCCTGTTTTGTTGGGGCGTGTTCATCAAGGCGCTCAGCCTACCCATCCCCCTCGTCGGCCCCTGGTTCAGCGCCCTGGGCCTGAGCTGATCCACCCTGCACATCGGAGTTGACACATGGAATTCCTGGGTGACATCGGCCTGGGCCTGCAGACGGCCCTGAGCCTGCACAACCTCATGTACTGCCTGCTCGGCGTGTTCCTCGGCACCGCCGTGGGCGTGCTGCCGGGGCTGGGGCCCATCGCCACCATCGCGATGCTGCTGCCCGTCACGTTCGGGCTGGACGCCACGGCCTCGCTGATCATGCTGGCCGGCATCTACTACGGCGCGCAATACGGCGGCTCGACCACGGCCATCCTGGTGAACCTGCCGGGTGAGTCGTCATCCGTGGTGACCGCGCTGGACGGCTACCAGATGGCTCGCAAAGGCCGCGCCGGCGCAGCCTTGGCCACGGCGGCCATCGGCTCGTTCTTCGCGGGCACGGTGGCCACCTTCATCATTGCGCTGTTCGCGCCCCCCCTGGCCGACCTGGCCCTGAAGTTCGGCCCGGCCGAGTACTTCTCGCTGATGGTGCTGGGACTGGTGGCTTCGGTCGTGCTGGCCAGCGGCTCGCTGCTCAAGGCCTTCGGCATGATCATCCTGGGCCTGCTGGTGAGTACCGTGGGTACGGACGTGAACTCCGGCGCGCAGCGCTTCACCTTCGACACCCCCGAGATGGCCGACGGCATCAGCTTTGTCGTGATCGCCATGGGCATGTTCGGTCTGGGCGAGATCATCCGCGAGCTGGAGCACGAGAGCACCCGCAGCGTGCTGATGAGCAAGGTGACGGGGCTGATGCCCACGCGCGATGATTTCAAGCGCATGGTCGCGCCCATCCTGCGCGGCACGGGCCTGGGCTCGTTGCTGGGCATCCTGCCGGGCGGCGGCGCCATGCTGGCCTCGTTTGCGGCCTACTCGATCGAGAAGAAGGTGTCCAAGAACGGCCACGAGTTCGGCAAGGGCGCCATCGAAGGCGTGGCCGCGCCCGAGGCCGCCAACAACGCCGGCGCGCAGACATCCTTCATCCCGATGCTGACGCTGGGCATCCCTTCGAACCCGGTGATGGCGCTGATGATCGGCGCGATGATCATCCAGGGCATCCAGCCCGGCCCGGCCGTGATGACCGAACAGCCCGCGCTGTTCTGGGGAATGATCGTGTCGATGTGGGTGGGCAACGTCTTCCTGGTGATCCTGAACCTGCCGATGATCGGCTTGTGGGTGAAGATGATCTCCATCCCCTACCGCATCCTCTACCCCATCATCCTGGCGTTCTGCGCCATCGGCGTGTTCAGCGTCAACAACGCCACCTTCGATGTCTATCTGATGGCGCTGTTCGGTGTGGCTGGCTACGTGTTCGCCAAGCTCGAGTGCGAGCCGGCGCCCATGCTGATGGCCTACGTGCTGGGCTCGATGATGGAGGAGTACCTGCGCCGCGCCCTGCTGCTGTCGCGCGGTGATCCGATGGTGTTCCTGGAGCGCCCGATCAGCCTGACGATGCTGCTGCTGGCTGCGGCCGCCCTGGCGGTGGTGCTGCTGCCGGCGATCCGCAACAAGCGTGAGGAGGCGTTCGCAGAAGAAGGCTGAGCACCCATTTTCGCCATTCAGCGCGGTGCAAGCACCGCCGCAAAGCCGCAATAGCCCGGTGCTTTCGCGGCTTTTTTGTGTTGCGCCAGAGAAACAAAACCGCGAAAGATAATGAGAATGATTCACATTAGATCTATAATTTCGGACTTGGCGGCCTGCAGCCCATCCATGGACGAATGCGTTCGTTGCAGGCCTTCTTCCAGTTGCACCTTCCACGTTGTTCTCGGCTGCCAGGCAAGCATTGCCTGCCCAGGCCCGTGACGTACTGTGTGCGCCGGCCTAGCTGTCATCATGCAAAATTCCCTGCTGCCCCTCGCCACGCCCTTGCGGCATTTCGCCAAACTGATTCCTGTCGCATCGGCCGCCTGCCTGTGCTCCGCCACCTGGGCGCAGGAAGCCACCGCCGACGAGGCCCTGCCCACCATTTCGGTGAAGGCCTCCCGCAAGACCGAACCTGACGTCTACGAGGCCCTGGGCCGCTCCAAGCCTGTGAGTGCCTCCACAGGCCTGGCGCTGACACCGCGCGAGACGCCTCAATCGGTGAGCACGGTGGAGCGGGAACTGATCGAACAGCGTTCGCTGACCAGCGTTGATGCGGTGCTGCGCGGCACCACCGGTGTCCACGTGAGCTTCTACGACACTCAACGTCCGCTCTACTACTCGCGCGGCTTCCTGATCACCGATTTCCAGGTCGATGGCCTGCCGACCTTCAGCAACAGCACCAACCAGGAGTTCGACACCGCGATCTACGAGCGTGTCGAGATCGTGCGCGGTGCCAACGGCATCCTGACCGGGGTCGGCACGCCGTCGGCCACCATCAACCTGATCCGCAAGCGTCCCACACGCACCTTCAGTGGCACGGCATCCGTGTCGGTGGGCAGTTGGGACTACTACCGCGGCGAAGTCGACCTGAACGTGCCGTTGAACCAGGACGGCAGCGTGCGCAGCCGCTGGGTGGTTGCCCCGCAGAAGCGCCACAGCTTCCGTGACCGCTACCAGGAGAACAAGTACGCACTGCTGGGCGTGATCGAGGCCGACATTGGCCGCTCCACGGTTGCCTCGGTGGGCTATCAGCGCCAGAAAAACGATCCGAAGGCAGGCATCTGGGGCGCGATTCCCCGATTCGCCTCGGACGGTAGCCTGGCCGACCTGCCGCGTTCGACCAGCTTCTCTCCCGACTGGACACGTTGGTCGCGCGAGTCCGGCACCCTGTTCGCAACACTGGAGCACCAGTTCAACGCGACCTGGTCGCTGAAAGCCACGCTCAACCATACCGAAGGCGATACTTACAGCCTGCGCACCTACGGGTATGGCAGCACCACCAGCAATGCGCCCTTCCCCGACCGCGCAACCGGGACCGGCGTGAGGCTCTACGGGGCCATCGGCAGCGGCTCCGAGGCGATGGACACCTTGGACGCCCGCCTGTCTGGCCAACTCAGCTTCTGGGGACGCAAACACGATGTGTTCGTGGGTTTCAGCAGCCTGCGCACCGACACCCTCACCGACCGCTACACCGGCAGCTACAGCTACACCATTCCCAACCTGAACACCTGGGATGGTTCTGCACCGGAGCCGACGGGCTACACCCGCACCGGCGCCTACACGAACCAGCAGACCAGCCAGGATGCCGTGTACGCCTCGGCACGCTGGCGTCTGGCCGAACCCCTGTCTCTGCTGACCGGTGTGCGGTACACCAACTGGCGCCGTCACACCGACAACTACGGCACCACCGGCGCCTACGTCAATACCACCGCAAAGCAGTCGGTGGGGCGCGAACCTTCGCCATTCTTGGGGGTGGTCTATGACCTCACCCAGAACCTGTCTGCGTACGCCAGCCATACCGGTATCTTCAACCCGCAGAACTACAGGGATCGCAACAACAACCCGCTGGATCCAGTCAAGGGAACCAGCAACGAGATCGGCATCAAGGGTGACTGGCCAACGCAAGGCATCTCGGGCTCGTTCGCCGTGTTCGAGGTCAAGCAGGACAACTATGGCGTGGTCGACATCCCGAACTACCTGGATGGCGGCACGGTTTCGGCCTACGCCGCTGTGAACGGCACCAAGACCAAGGGCTGGGAAGCGGACATGGCCGCGCGCCTGACCTCCAACTGGCAGGCCACTGCCGGTGTGACACGGGTCCTGACCACGCGTAACGCCGCTGACCTGACCTATGCCAACCTGCCTGAATGGCTTGTGAAGCTGGGCACGCAGTACCGCATGTCGGGTGTGCTGCAGCCGGTTGAGCTTGGCGCGCAACTGCTGTGGCAGGGGCAGATGGACGCGGTCAACGTGCCCAGCCCCTCCGGCCCGACCAAGGTCAAGCAATCGCCGTTCGGCCTGCTCAACCTCAACGCCAGTTGGCGCTTCACCGAGTCCACCAGCGTCAACCTGGCTGTCACCAACGCCCTGGACAAGACTTACTGGGCCACGCTGGACTACGCCAACTACGGCGAGCCGCGCTTCATCAGCCTGACGCTGCGCACTCGCTTCTGATGCCTGGAGGCGGCAACGCCTCCATCAGCGGTAAGCCAAGGGGCCTGCTCCATCCAAGGGGCAGGCCTTTTTTTCGTCCGATCCGACGCTGGCGCAACGGACTGGCACGATGTTTGATGCATGCTTGCAGGAATGTGCAGGCCGCCACAAGCAGCATGACACATCCCAGGAACATCAACCCACTGTTTTCCGCATGGTCACCAAGGCAGCCCCCACCCCGTCCGCTTCGGCCTCATCCAGCACGACTGCGACAACAAAGAACGCCACCAAAAGCGCGGTGAAAACCGCGATCAAGACGGCAAGCAAGGCCCCCAGCGGCCGCCGCAACGAGCCTCTGCTTAAGGACATCCGGCTGCTGGGCCGCGTCCTGGGCGACGTGATCCGCGAACAGGAAGGTCGCGAGGCCTTTGACCTGATCGAGCGCATCCGCCAGTTGGCCGTGGCCTACCGCGCCCGCAAGGACGACCAGGCCGGCAAGGACATGGACCGCCTGCTCAAGAACCTGTCGGCCGACCAGAGCGTGTCGGTGATCCGGGCCTTCAGCTACTTCTCTCATCTGGCCAACCTGGCGGAAGACCGCCACCAGGTGCGCCAGGCCGCGCAGCTGCCCGCCAAGACCGCTCCCGAAGGCTCGCTCGAAGCCGCCTTCAAGCGCCTGTCCGACGAGGGCGTGCGCAACGATGAGATCGCCGCGCTGCTCAAGCGCGCCTACCTGTCACCCGTGCTCACGGCCCACCCCACCGAGGTGCAGCGCAAGTCCATCCTGGACACCGAGCGCAGCATCTCCGACCTGATCACCCGCCTCGACGGCGCCGACGGCCTGGCCCGCACCGAGATCGAGATCGCCCTGCGCGCCCGCGTGACGCAGCTGTGGCAGACGCGCATGCTGCGCTTCACCAAGCTCACCGTGGCCGACGAGATCGAGAACGCGCTGAGCTATTACCAGAGCACCTTCCTGCGCGAGATCCCCCGCCTGTACGGCCAGATCGAACGCGCCCTGCCCGGGCGCGAGATCGCGCCCTTCTTGCGCATGGGCAACTGGATCGGCGGCGACCGTGACGGCAACCCCAATGTCAGTGCACAGACGCTGAAGCTGGCTTTGTCGCGCCAGGCCGAGGTAGCGCTGCGCCACTACCTGGTCGAGGTGCACCACCTGGGCGCCGAGCTGTCGATGTCGGCCCGGCTGGTGAGCTGCACGCCCGAGATGCAGGCCCTGGCCCAACGTTCGCCCGATCAGAACCAGCACCGCGCCGACGAGCCCTACCGCCGCGCCCTGACCGGCGTGTACGCCCGCCTGGCCGCTACCCTGCACGACCTGACCGGCACCGAGGCCCTGCGCCACGCCGTGGCCCCGCAGGATGCCTACGCCAGCGCCGAGGAGTTCCTGGCCGATCTGCACACCGTGGATGCCTCGCTGCGCGCCCACCATGCCGGTGCCCTGGCCGACCTGCGCGTGCGTCCGCTGATCCGCGCCGTGCAGGTCTTCGGCTTCCACCTGGCCACGCTGGACCTGCGCCAGAGCTCCGACCAGCACGAACTGGTCATCGCCGAACTGCTGGCCACCGCCCGCGTCGAGCCCGACTACGCCAGCCTGGATGAAGACGCCAAGCAGGCCCTGATGCAGCGCCTGCTGGGCGAGGCCCGCCCCCTGCGCGTGCCCGGCGCCACCTACAGCGAACTGGCCCTGCACGAGCTGGCCATCTTCGAAGCCGCCGCCCAGGCCCGCAAGGCCTACGGCCCGCAGGCCCTGCGCCACTACATCATCTCGCACACCGAAACGGTGAGCGACCTGCTGGAAGTGCTGCTGCTGCAGAAGGAATGCGGCCTGATGCGCGGCACGCTGGACGACCCGCAATCAGCGGCCGACCTGATCGTGGTGCCCCTGTTCGAGACCATCGCCGACCTGCGCCACGCCCCCGGCATCATGCAGGGCTTCTACGCCGTGCCCGGCGTGGCCGAACTGGTCAAGCGCTCGGGCAGCGAGCAGGACATCATGCTGGGCTACAGCGACAGCAACAAGGATGGCGGCTTCTTCACCAGCAACTGGGAGCTCTACCGCGCCGAGATCGCGCTGGTGGCCTTTTTCGACCAGCTCAAAAAGCAACACGGCATCCGCCTGCGCCTGTTCCATGGCCGCGGCGGCACCGTGGGCCGCGGTGGTGGCCCCTCGCACCAGGCCATCCTGGCGCAGCCGCCGGGCACGGTGAACGGCCAGATCCGCCTGACGGAGCAAGGCGAGGTGATCGCCTCCAAGTACGCCCACCCCGAGATCGGCCGGCGCAACCTGGAAACCCTGGTCGCCGCCATGCTGGAGGCCAGCCTGATCGAGCCCGCCAAGCCAGTGCCGCAAGCCTTCCTGCAGGCCGCAGATACCATCTCGCAGGCCAGCATGGCCGCCTACCGCAAGCTGGTCTACGAGACCCCGGGCTTCACCGACTACTTCTTCTCGGCCACGCCCATCCGCGAGATCGCCGACCTGAACATCGGCTCGCGCCCAGCCTCGCGCAAGGCCACCCGCCGCATCGAGGATCTGCGCGCCATCCCCTGGGGCTTTTCGTGGGGCCAGTGCCGCGTCGCCCTGCCCGGCTGGTTCGGCCTGGGCTCGGCCATCGAAGGCTTCCTGAGCGCACCGGGCACCGAGCGCAAGGCCCAGTTGGCCGTGCTGCAGCGCATGCACAAGCAGTGGCCGTTCTTTCGCACGCTGCTGTCCAACATGGACATGGTGCTGGCCAAGAGCGATCTGGGCATCGCCGCGCGCTATGTGGAACTCGTCGAGGACAAGCGCCTGGGCAAGAAAATCATGGTGGCCATCCGCGCCGAATGGGATCTCACTAACCAGGCGCTCAACCAGGTCACGGGCACCAAGGGGCGCCTGGCCACCCAGCCTGACCTGGCCGGCTTCCTGAACTACCGCTTCCCGTATGTGGACCCGCTGAACCACCTGCAAGTGGAGCTGATGCGCCGCCACCGCAAGGCGCCGGATCTGCGCGCCTCCGGCGTCGAAGGTGAGACCGTGGCCGACCGGGTGCAGCGCGGCATCCTGCTGTCCATCAACGGGGTGGCGGCGGGGCTGCGCAACACGGGCTGACGCCCGACGCCTTTCCCGTGCGGGCGTCCTTGCCCCCTCGGTCTCGCCAGATTTTCATGGCCGGACCGACAGGGCGTGGCATACAATCGCGCCCAGCCAGGAGAGAACCCGGCCGATGCCTTCACGGGCACCGGAGATGGGTCGCCGAAGGCGCAGGGCAAGGCCGTGAAACGCTTCGCCCGAACGCTCAGGCAAAAGGACTGGCAAGCACCTTGGCAACAAGGTGATCCTCACTGGAGAGAGGCTGGAGACGGCGTACGCCACAGGCGGCGCACCGTGAGCCAGCCCACCGAAGGGGCAAGCCCGATCCGCTGCGACACGGTCGCAGCGATGGGTCAATCTCTCAGGTAAAGCGGACAGCGGGGGCAGCACCAGGGCATGGGTTGACTAGTGTGACAGCACAGCCGGCACGTGCCCCGGATCGACGACCAACTCGATTGCCCCAGTCCGGCTGCGAAGCCGGCGCTTGCCATGTCCACAGACCTGCTCACCACGCCCCTGCACGCCCTGCACATCGAACTGGGCGCCAAGATGGTGCCCTTCGGCGGCTACGACATGCCCGTGCAGTACGCCACCGGCATCCTGGCCGAACACCGCCACACCCGCACAGCCGCCGGCCTGTTTGATGTGTCCCACATGGGCCAGGTACTGCTCAAGGGCGATGGCGCGGATGCCGCGCTCGAAACCCTGGTGCCGGTGGACATCGTCGGCCTGGGCCTGTTCAAGCAGCGCTACGCCCTGTTCACCAACGAGCAAGGCGGCATCCTCGACGACCTGATGGTCACACGCCGTGCCGATGACCTGTTCGTGGTCGTCAACGCCGCCTGCAAGGCTCAGGACATCGCCCACCTGCAACAGCACATCGGCCAACGCTGCACCGTGCAGCCCTTGCCCGACCAGGCCCTGCTGGCACTGCAAGGTCCACAAGCAGTGGACGCCCTGGCGCGACTGAACCCCGGCGTCAAGGAACTGGTCTTCATGACCGGCGGGCACTTCACGCTCGACGGCACCGAGTGCTTCGTCACCCGCTCGGGCTACACGGGTGAAGACGGCTTCGAGATCTCCGTGCCCGCTGACCGCGCTGAATCCCTGGCCCGTGCGCTGCTGGCCCAACCCGAGGTCAAGCCCATCGGCCTGGGCGCACGCGACACGCTGCGCCTGGAAGCCGGCCTGTGCCTCTACGGCCACGACATCGACACCACCACCACGCCGGTGGAAGGCGCCCTGACCTGGGCGATCCAGAAGGTGCGCCGCGCCGGTGGCGAGCGTACCGGCGGCTACCCCGGTGCCAGCGTGATCAACGCGCAGTTCGCGCAAGGCTCGGCCCGCAAACGCGTCGGCCTGATCAGCACCGAGCGCATGCCCGTGCGCGAAGGCGCGCAGGTGATCGCCGAAGACGGCACGCCGCTGGGCACCGTCACCAGCGGCTCGCTGGGCCCCAGCATCAACCAGCCCGTGGCCCTGGCCTACGTGGCCGCCAGCCATGCCGCCGTCGGCACGCCCGTGTTCGCCCTGGTGCGCGACAAGCGCGTGCCGATGACCGTGGCCACGCTGCCCTTCGTGCCCAACCGCTACTACCGGGGCTGAGCGCAGCGCGGATCGCCAGGCACGGCGCCTGCTGCAACTTGAAATTGGCGCCCCTGCGGCCCATCCGCCACAGCGGACGACAAGCCCGCCAGCAGCCTCAAGCCCTGCGATACTCCGCCCGTTCGGCACTGTTCACCCTTATTGACTGACCTGCTTTCCCGAGGATCCATCCATGACCATCAAGTACACACCCGACCACGAGTGGCTCCAGATCGAAGCCGACGGCACCGCCACCGTGGGCATCACCGAGCACGCCCAGGACGCCCTGGGTGACGTGGTCTTCGTCGACCTGCCCGCCGTGGGTACCACCTTCAACGCCAAGGACATCGCCGGCGTGGTCGAGTCCGTCAAGGCCGCCGCCGACGTCTACATGCCCCTGACCGGCGAGATCACCGAGGTCAACGAAGCCCTGCGCGATGACCCCGCCCTGGCCAACACCGACCCGCTGGGCGCCGGCTGGTTCTTCAAGGTCAAGCTGGCCAACCCGGCCGACGCCGACGCCCTGCTGGACAAGACCGGCTACGACGACTTCGTCAAGAACGCCTGATCCTTCGCGCGTCCATCGCGCGCGGCTGCCTGCCCTGAACAAACAGGCACGCCGCGCCAGCCGGGCCTGGTGATCGTCAACATCGATCCCACCCGGCCGGGCCTCACCGCCCACCCCATTGCCTTCAGCCGAACACTGCCCCGCCATGCCGAACACCGCCCTGCCCACCCTCGCTGAACTTGAAAATCCGACCGAGTTCCACGCCCGCCACCTGGGCCCCAGGGAAGACGAGCAGGCGCACATGCTCAGCGCGGTGGGCGTGGCCTCGCGCCAGGCCTTGATCGACGCCGTCGTGCCCGCCGCCATCAAGCGCGGTGCCCCGATGGACCTGCCTGCGCCCCTGGGCGAAGCCCAGGCGCTGGCCGATCTCAAGCGCATCGCCAGCCGCAACAAGGTGATGCGCACTTGCATCGGCCAGGGCTACTACAACACGCTCACGCCGGGCGTCATCCTGCGCAACATCCTCGAGAACCCCGCCTGGTACACGGCCTACACGCCCTACCAGGCCGAGATCTCGCAGGGCCGCATGGAAGCGCTGATCAACTTCCAGACCATGGTCTGCGACCTGACCGGCCTGGCGATTGCCAACTCCTCGATGCTGGACGAGGCCACCGCCGCCGCCGAGGCCATGACGCTGGCTGCCCGCGCCGGTAGAGCCAAATCCACCCGCTTCATCGTCGCGCACGACGTGTTCCCGCAGACGCTGGAAGTGGTGCGCACCCGCGCCGAGCCGCTGGGCATCACGGTCGATGTGGTGCACGCCGCCAAGCTGGCCGAGCACCTGGCCGGCAACGACTGCTTCGGCGCGCTGCTGCAGTACCCCGGCGTGAACGGCCAGGTCCGTGACCTGCGCCCGCTGATCGACGCGCTGCACGCCAAAGGCGCGCTGGCCATCGTCGCCGCCGACCTGCTGGCCCTGACCCTGCTCACGCCCCCGGGCGAACTGGGTGCCGACATCGCCTGCGGCACCACCCAGCGCTTCGGCATGCCCATGGGCAACGGTGGCCCGCACGCCGCCTACCTGGCCACCAAGGACGAATTCAAACGCTCGCTGCCCGGCCGCCTGGTCGGTGTCAGCGTGGACAGCCATGGCGACAAGGCCTACCGCCTGGCCCTGCAGACGCGCGAACAGCACATCCGCCGCGAGAAGGCCACCTCCAACATCTGCACGGCGCAGGTGCTGCCGGCCGTCGTGGCCAGCATGTACGCCGTCTACCACGGCCCCTCGGGCCTGACGCGCATCGCGCAGCGCGTGGCCAGCTACACCTCGATCCTGGCCGCGGGCCTCAAGGCCCTGGGCCGCACGCTGATCCACACCACGTACTTCGACACCCTGCAGGTGCTGACCGAAGACCGTGACGCAGTGCTGGCCGCCGCCGTCGCACGCGGCATCAACCTGCGCATCGCCAGCGGTGACACCGTCGGCATCTCGCTGGACGAGACCACCACCCGCGACGACCTCATCGACCTGTGGACGGTGTTCGCTGGCGGCAAGCCCGTGCCCTCCTTCGCCCAGTTCGAGCAAGGCGTGGAACTGGCCGGCCTGCCCGCGGCACTGCGCCGCACCAGCGCCTTCCTGACGCACCCGGTGTTCAACACCCACCACAGCGAAACCGAGATGCTGCGCTACCTGCGCGGCCTGGCCGACAAGGACCTGGCGCTGGACCGCACCATGATCCCGCTGGGCTCCTGCACGATGAAGCTCAACGCCACCAGCGAGATGATCCCCATCACCTGGCCCGAGTTCGCGCAGATCCACCCCTTCGCCCCGGCTGATCAACTGCAGGGCTACCAGGTGCTCAACGACGAGCTGTGCGGCTGGCTGGGCCAGGCCACGGGCTACGCCGGCATCAGCCTGCAGCCCAACGCCGGCTCGCAAGGCGAGTACGCCGGCCTGCTGGTGATCAAGGCCTGGCACGAAGCGCAAGGCCAGGGCCACCGCGACATCTGCCTGATTCCCGAATCGGCCCACGGCACCAACCCCGCCAGCGCCCAGATGGTCGGCATGAAGGTGGTCGTGACCAAGTGCGATGCCGAAGGCAATGTGGACCTGGATGATCTGCGCGCCAAGTGCGAGCAGCACAGCGCCAACCTGGCCGCGATCATGATCACCTACCCGTCCACCTACGGGTTGTTCGAGACGCGCGTGACCGAGCTGTGCGCCCTGGTGCACCAGCACGGCGGCCGCGTCTACGTGGACGGCGCCAACATGAACGCGCTGGTCGGCATCGCCGCGCCTGGCCAGTTCGGCGGCGACGTGAGCCACCTGAACCTGCACAAGACCTTCTGCATCCCGCACGGCGGTGGCGGCCCCGGCGTCGGCCCTGTCTGCGTGGTCAAAGACCTCGCACCTTTCCTGCCCGCACACCGCGCCGCCGGCATCGGTACCGACAAATCCGTGGGCGCCGTGAGCGCCGCGCCGCTGGGCAACGCCGCCGTGCTGCCCATCAGTTGGATGTACGTGCGCATGATGGGCGCCGAGGGCCTGAAGGCCGCCACCGAAGTGGCCATCCTCAACGCCAACTACATCGCCGCCCGCCTGTCGGGCCACTACGACCTGCACTTCAGTCATGGCAACAAGGCCGTGAAGGGCGGCGGCGTGGCCCACGAGTGCATCCTCGACATCCGCCCCCTGAAGGACACCAGCGGCGTCAGCGCCGAGGACGTGGCCAAGCGCCTGATCGACTACGGCTTCCACGCGCCCACGCTGAGCTTCCCCGTGGCCGGCACCTTGATGGTGGAGCCCACCGAGAGCGAATCCCAGGCCGAACTGGACCGCTTCTGCGACGCGATGATCGCCATCCGCGACGAGATCCGCCAGATCGAGCAAGGCCAGCTGCCGCAGGACGACAACCCGCTGCGCAACGCACCGCACACCGCCGCCAGCCTGCTCAAGACCGAGTGGCCGCACGCCTACAGCCGCGAGGCCGCCGCCTACCCGGTGCCCGGCCTGCGCCGCCAGAAGTACTGGTCGCCCGTGGGCCGCGTGGACAACGTCTACGGTGACCGCAACCTGTTCTGCTCGTGCGTGCCGGTGAGCGACTACGCCAGCGAATAAGGCCGCAAGCGCCGCCACAAAAAAGGGACCTCGATGAGGTTCCTTTTTTTCATCCGCCACCAGCGTGGTAACAGGATCAATAGATCAATCGATCCGGCCTGATGTCCCGCAGGATCGTCGTCGCGATCTCTTCGATCGACTTGTGCGTGGACGACAACCACGAGATGCCCTCGCGGCGCATCATCGACTCGGCCTGCTGCACCTCGAAGCGGCAGTTCTCCAGGCTGGCGTACTTGCTGTTCGGGCGACGCTCATTGCGGATCTGCGACAGGCGCGCCGGGTCGATCGTCAGGCCGAAGCACTTCTTCTTGAAGGGCTTGAGCATGGGCGGCAGGAAGCCCCGGTCGAAGTCTTCCGGGATCAGCGGCACGTTGGCCGCCTTCACGCCGTGCTGCATCGCCAGGTAGAGCGAGGTCGGTGTCTTGCCGCTGCGGCTCACACCCACCAGCACCACATCGGCCACCTCCAGGTTGCGCGCGGACTGGCCGTCGTCATGCTCCAGCGTGAAGTTGATCGCCTCGATGCGGTCGTTGTATTCGCGGTCCACCGCCACGTCGGAGAAGCGCCCCACCCGGTGGTTGGACTTCATGCCCAGTTCGTGCTCCAGCGGCTCCACGAAGGTCTTGATCATGTCGAAGACCTTGCCACGGCACGGGCGGATGATGTTGAGGATGTCCTCGTCCACCAGCGTCATGAAGACGATGGGCCGCTTGCCTTCGCGGTCGGCCACGGCGTTGATCTCGCGCACCACCTGGTACGCCTTGTCGGCCGTGTCGATGAAGGGCCGGCGCACATGGCGCGGCTTCACGGCGAACTGCGCCATGATGGAATTGCCGAAGGTCTCGGCGGTGATGCCGGTGCCGTCGGAAATGAAGAAAACGCTGCAATCGGTCATGGGTGACAAGGCGGCCAGCCGGCCGCATGAACCGCGAAGGGACGCATTGTCACCCGAGACCGGGGCGTGGGGGAGGAATGCAGGGCCGCCCCCTCGGGGGACGGGCTGGGCAGAGCCCAGCCCTGGGGGCTTAATCTCTTCAGACCACGTTGAGCGTGACGGCAATGTTGCCGCGCGTGGCGTTGGAGTACGGGCACACCTGGTGGGCCGCGTGCACCAGGGCCTCGGCCTCTTCACGGGGCAGGCCGGGCAGCGTGATGTTCAGCACCACGGCGATGCCGAAGCCGTTGGGAATAGGGCCGATGGACACGTCGCCCGCGATCTGCGTGCCATTGGGCAGGCCCTTCTTCTGCTGGCCGGCCACGAAGCCCATGGCGCCTAAGAAGCAGGCCGAGTAGCCAGCAGCGAACAACTGCTCGGGGTTGGTGCCGTCACCCTTACCGCCCATTTCGGCGGGGCGTGCCAGGGCGATGTCCAAGATGCCGTCGGACGAAACAGCCTTGCCATCACGGCCGCCGGTGGCGGTGGCATGGGCGGTGTAGAGGACTTTGTCGAGGGTCTGCATGGTGGGTGCTCCTGCGCCGGACGGGGCGCGTTCGGTGTCTGGTGAGTGACAGTGGGACAACTCTGAAATTCAATTGCACGCAATTGAATTGCGTGTAAATTTATACCCGCAGCGCAGGCGCCACAAGCCCGGCCTCACATGTCCTCATGCGCAGCAGGGCTAACGGCAATCTTGGATCAGGCTGGGTCAGAGGCATCGCCCAAGCGCTGCCGCAGCAACTGCATCGATGCCCGCAGCGCGGCGAACTCGTCGTCACCGCCGCCGATCACGCAGCGCATGGCCTGCGGTACCGCCCTCGCCTCCGCCTTGAGCTGTCGCCCCTGTTCGGTCAGGCGCACACGCACACGGCGCTCATCGTCCACATCGCGCTGCCGCTGGATCAGGCCATGGGCCTCCATCCGCTTGAGCAACGGCGTCAGGGTGCCGGAATCCAGGCCCAGCCGGTCGCCCACCTCGTGCACCACCTGGTCGTCGTGCTCCCAGAGCACCAGCATCACCAGGTACTGCGGGTAGGTCAGGCCAAGGCGGTCTAGATGGGGCTTGTACAGCTTTGTCAGCAGCAAGGAACTGGAATACAGCGCAAAGCACAGTTGCTGGTCGAGCAGCAAGGCACGGTCAGCGGCCATGTCGGCCCGCATGGCCTCCGACACGGCACCACCGAGGGCGCAGTGAGGACCGTGCGCAGGCGTGGGGCTGTTCATGTCCGCATTGTTCATGGCCGCATGGTAAGCCCACTCGAATATTTCCTGCAGAGACCTCCGGTCCAACCCTAAAATGCGCGGCATCTCGTCTTGCTGAGTGTGCGTCACCACCAAGAACCACAAAACGCGCGCCCTCGGCCAGACCACCGGTTTTTTACCATCTGGAGTTTTTATGTCCAACCTCTTCGAGCCGACCGCGCTGGTCGTCCCGTTTGAACAACTGCGCATGACCGATGTTGAATCGGTCGGCGGCAAGAACGCCTCGCTGGGCGAGATGATCTCTCAGTTGCCTGACGGTGTGCGGGTGCCCACGGGCTTCGCCACCACGGCGCATGCCTTCCGTGAGTTCCTCAAGCACGACGGCCTGACCGACCGCATCCGCAAGCGCCTGGCCGCCCTGGACACCGACGACGTCAAGGCCCTGGCCGAAGCCGGCGCCGAGATCCGTGGCTGGGTCGAATCCCAGCCCTTTCCCGCCGACCTGGAAAAGGCCATCCGCGACGCCTTCGTCACCCTGGCCGGTGACAACCTGCAGGCCTCGTTCGCCGTGCGCTCCTCCGCCACCGCAGAAGACCTGCCCGACGCCTCGTTCGCCGGCCAGCAGGAAACCTTCCTGAACGTGGTGGGCATCGAAGACATCCTGCACAAGATGAAGGAAGTCTTCGCCTCGCTGTACAACGACCGCGCCATCTCCTACCGCGTGCACAAGGGCTTCGCCCATGACGTGGTGGCCCTGTCGGCCGGCGTGCAGCGCATGGTGCGCTCCGACCTGGGCGCCGCCGGCGTGATGTTCACGATGGACACCGAATCGGGCTTCCCCGACGTGGTCTTCATCACCTCCAGCTACGGCCTGGGCGAAACGGTGGTGCAAGGCGCTGTCAACCCCGACGAGTTCTACGTGCACAAGCCCACGCTCAAGGCCGGCAAGCGCGCACTGATCCGCCGCAACCTGGGCTCCAAGCTGATCAAGATGGAGTTCGCCACGCCTGAAGAGAAGGCCGCCAGCGGCAAGCTTGTCAAGACGGTGGATTGCGCCCCCGAGCAGCGCAACCGCTACAGCCTGACCGACGACGACGTGCTGGAGCTGGCCCGCTACGCCCTGGTCATCGAGCAGCACTATGGCCGCCCCATGGACATCGAGTGGGGCAAGGACGGCGGCGACGGCCACCTCTACATCCTGCAGGCCCGCCCTGAAACGGTGAAGAGCCAGCAGCAAGGCAAGACCGAGCAGCGCTACAAGCTCAAGAGCACCGGCACCGTGTTGGCCGAAGGCCGCGCCATTGGCCAGAAGATCGGCACCGGCCCCGTGCGCATCGTGCACAACCTGTCCGAGATGGACACGGTCAAACCCGGCGACGTGCTGGTCACCGACATGACCGACCCGAACTGGGAGCCGGTGATGAAGCGCGCCAGCGCCATCGTGACCAACCGTGGCGGCCGCACCTGCCATGCCGCCATCATCGCGCGTGAACTGGGCATCCCGGCCGTGGTCGGTTGCGGCAACGCCACCGAGCAGCTCAAGGATGGCGCCCTGGTGACCGTGGCCTGCTCCGAAGGCGACACCGGCTACATCTACGATGGCCTGCTGGAAACGGAAATCTCCGAGGTCACGCGTGGCGAGATGCCCCACATCGGCATCAAGATCATGATGAACGTGGGCAACCCCCAGTTGGCCTTCGACTTCGCCCAGATGCCCAACAGCGGCGTGGGCCTGGCGCGGCTGGAGTTCATCATCAACAACAACATCGGCGTGCACCCGAAGGCCATCCTCGACTACCCCAACATCGACATGGACCTGAAGAAGGCCGTGGAATCGGTGGCCCGCGGCCACGCCAGCCCGCGCGCGTTCTACGTCGACAAGTTGGCCGAGGGCATCGCCACCATCGCGGCCGCCTTCTTCCCGAAGCCCGTGATCGTGCGCCTGTCGGACTTCAAGTCCAACGAGTACAAGAAGCTGATCGGCGGCAGCCGCTACGAGCCGGAAGAAGAAAACCCGATGCTGGGCTTCCGCGGCGCCTCGCGCTACATCAGCGAGGAGTTCGGCGAGGCTTTCGCCATGGAATGCGAAGCGCTCAAGCGCGTGCGCAACGACATGGGCCTGACCAACATCGAGATCATGGTGCCCTTCGTGCGCACCCTGAAGCAGGCCGAGCGCGTCACCACCATGTTGGCCGACCAGGGCCTGGTACGTGAATCCAAGGGCGGCAAGGATGGCCTGCGCGTCATCATGATGTGCGAGGTGCCCTCCAACGCCATCCTGGCCGAGCAGTTCCTGGAGTTCTTCGACGGCATGTCCATCGGCTCCAACGACCTGACCCAGCTCACCCTGGGCCTGGACCGCGATTCCGGCCTGGAACTGCTGGCACAGGATTTCGACGAGCGTGACCCGGCCGTCAAGGCCATGATCTCGCGCGCCATCGCCGCCTGCCGCGCGCACGGCAAGTACATCGGCATCTGCGGCCAGGGCCCCAGCGACCACCCGGATTTCGCCGACTGGCTGGCCGCCGAAGGCATCGTGTCCATGTCGCTGAACCCGGACACCGTGGTCGACACCTGGCAGCGCCTGGCCACCCAGCGCTGAGCCTGAAGCAGGCCAAGGCCTCCAGCAAAAGGGAACGTGTTTCACGTTCCCTTTTTTGTTGGTACGCCCCTGGGCAGAGGTTTACCCTTTGCCGAGCATCATCCGACATCTAGGTGTTACCCATGAATTCGGTCATCTCGGCAAATGAATGAGCCTATTCGGCAAACGTTGCGGAATCTTCGGCAAATAGCATGCACATGTCCGGCGTGCATGAAAGCGCCGAACCAGGGCCCGGACCCTGTTCACAACATAAGAAGTAGGCAAGCCGCGATCGCCCTGGGGTGAATGCGCTGGCCGCAACCCTTCCAGGAGCGCTTCCAACATGTCCCGCATCTCAACCCGCGCCACGTCCACGCTGCTGGCCGCTGCCGCGCTCGCAGCCGGGGCCTCGGCCCAGGCACAAACCGCCACCCCGGACCCCTTCTACCAGTACACGGGCAGCACGCCGCTGGCCGACATCGCGCCGGGCACGGTCCTCAAGACACGCACCATTTCGTACTACGTCGTGGGCATCAAGACCCGGATCCAGGCCACGCAGGTGGTGTACCGCTCGACCAACGCCAAGCTCGAGCCGGCCGCGAACGTCACCACCATCTTCTCGCCCGATTGCACCTCCTCCTGCCCGAACAAGAACAAGGTGCTCTCCTATCAGTCGTTCTACGACTCGCTGAACCCGGAAGACTCGCCCTCGCGCGCCTTCGCTGGCGGCAAGCGGATCCCGGACCTGCTGCCCGCCGTCGAGACGCTGCTGTTCGGCTCCTACCGCAAGAAGGGCTACACCGTCGTCATCTCCGACACCCAGGGCCAGAAGGCTGCTTTCGCGGCCGGCCCGGAGTACGGCTACAACACGCTCGATGCGATCCGGGCAACTTTCAATTTGCCGCAGGCCGGCCTCGACCGCAATGCCAAGGTGGCCATGCTGGGCTACTCGGGCGGCGCGATCGCCACCGAATGGGCGGCTGAACTGGCCCTCACCTACGCACCCGACGTGAACGCCAACCTGGTCGGCGCTGCATTCGGCGGCGTGCTGGTCAGTCCCGAGCACAACCTGACCTACGTGGAAGGCGCAGCCATCTGGGGCGGCGTGATGCCCATGGCCGTCATCGGAGTCTCGCGCTCTTATGGCATCGACATCCAGAAGTACCTCACCCCTCGTGGCCTGGAGGTCTACGACCGGATGCAGAAGGCCTCGATCGCCTACGTGCTCGGCCAATACAGCAAGGTGACCTGGAAGGATCTCGTCAAGCCCGAGTACCAGGACCGTACCAAGATCGCCGAGTACGTCGAGGCCGTCAACAAGGTCATCATGGGCACGGGCGGCACGCCGACCATCCCGCTGCAGATCGGGCAAGGCACGGGTGGCACCATGGAGCTCACCAAAACCTCGCCCATCTGGGGCAAGGGCGATGGCGTGATGCTGGCCGGTGACGTGCGCACGCTGGCGCGCCAGTACTGCGACCAGGGCGTGAAGGTGCAGCACAAGGAATACGGCACGAGCCACTTCGTGACCATGATCAGTTGGCTGCCCTGGGCCACCGCCTGGATCGACGACCGATTCGCAGGCAAGCCCGCACCGGAGAACTGCGCCAGCATCGCCCCGGGCAATCCGCTCACGCCGCTGGTCTACACGCCCTGACGTGTAAAAGGCATGGGCATGCGGGATGACACGCCCGCGGCTCATGCACAAGGCGTCACAAAAGGGGCAAAAGGCAGCGGCCGCACCGAGCCCATGCCAAATAGGCATAATCGATGCAGCTTAAAAAGAACAGCCGCTGATCGATGCCCCGCCCCTCGCTCACCGACCGCCTGAGCCCATGGCTGGCGGCCCTGCGCCCTGCCCCGCTGACCGTCGATCACCGCGAACGCTGGCGGGCGGCCCTCGGTGGCTACATCGGCATCCTGATCACGGGTGTGCTGTGCCGCTGGGCGGATGGCGCCTGGCTGTCAGGCGCCTCGCTGCCCTGGCTGGTGGCGCCGCTGGGTGCCAGCGCCGTGCTGGTGTTCTGCGTGCCCGGCAGCCCGCTGGCCCAGCCTTGGGCCGTGGTGGGCGGCAACACCTTGTCGGCCCTGGTGGGCATCACTTGCGCCAACCTCATCCCTGATCCAGCCTGGGCCGGCGCCACAGCCGTGGGCCTGGCCATCGCCCTGATGTTCGCGTGCCGCTGCCTGCATCCGCCGGGCGGTGCCATGGCCTTGCTGACCAGCCTGGGCCACGTCACACACTTCTCATTCGCCGCGTTTCCAGCGCTGGTCGATTCCAGCGTGCTGGTGCTGGCGGGCATCGCCTTCAACCAGCTCACGGGCAAGCGCTACCCGCATGCCCAGCAACGGGCCGCGGCGCCGGCCGCAGGCGAGCCACCCCCACGTTTTTCCGCACAAGACCTGGACGCCGCACTACGCCGCCACAACGAAGTGCTGGACGTCAGCCGCGACGACCTGGAAGCCCTGCTGCGCGAAACCGAGGCCCAGTCCTACCAGCGCCTGCTGGGCGATCTGCGCTGCGAGGCCGTCATGACCCGCGACCCGCTCAGCGTGCAGTTCGGTGATTCGCTGCAGACCGCCTGGCGCCTGATGCGCGAGCACAAGGTCAAGGCCCTGCCCGTGGTGGACCGCTGGCACAAGCTGGTGGGCATCGTCACCCTGGCCGATTTCATGAAGCATGCCGACCTGGACCTGCATGAAGGCTTCGCCGAGCGCCTGCGCGGCTTTGTGCGCCGCGTGACCACGGTGCACGCCGACAAGCCCGATGTGGTGGGCCAGATCATGACGCGCCACGTGCGCGTGGCCAGCGCCAATCGCCCGGTGCTGGACCTGGCCGCGGTGTTCTCGGATGGCGGCCACCACCACATCCCCATCATCGACGAACGCCGGCAGTTGGTGGGCATCCTCACCCAGACAGACTTCGTGCGGGCGCTGTACCGGGCGGTCGGTGGGCAGGCAGCCAGCGCCCACGTTGGCAAGTGAGCGTTTTCACGCTACAATCGCAGGCTTTTCGTCTGTTGCCAATCCTGGCAACCCTTGCCGTCCGTGGGTTTGACGCTTCACGACGGCTTCCGCCCGGCCCCGGGTCTTTCCAGGGCGGGGAATCCACAAGGAGCTTTTATGCGTCATTATGAAATCGTGCTGCTGATCCACCCGGATCAAAGCGAGCAAGTTCCGGCCATGCTGGAGCGTTACAAGGGTTCGATCACCGCCGCCGGCGGCCAGATCCACCGCGTCGAAGACTGGGGCCGTCGTCAGCTGGCTTACCAGATCAATAAGCTGGCCAAGGCGCACTACCTGTGCCTGAACATCGAGACGACCAAGGAAACCCTGGCCGAGCTTGAGACCGCCTTCCGCTTCAACGACGCCGTGCTGCGCCACCTGACCGTGGTCCAGGACAAGGCCCTGACCGGCCCGTCCGTGATGATGAAGCAGGTCGAGCGCGAAGAGGCCCGCAAGGCCGCTCAAGACCAGCAACAAGCCGCAGCCTGATGCCTTGAGCATCAGGGCGTGACGTCGGGCTTTTCGCCTTGGTCGATGCAGTGCCCGTCAGCCCCAGCTTCAATGAAGTTGTCCTGACCGCCAGCATCGTCGAACGCAAGGCCCTGCGCTACACCCCCGCCGGTCTACCCGCCCTGGACATCGGCCTCCACCACGAATCAGACGTGGTCGAAGCCCAGCAGCCCCGCAAGGTGGTCTGCGATATCCGGGCCGTGGCGATCGGCCCCCTGGCCGAGCAGCTCAACCGCACCGACATCGGTGCCGAGCTCAAGATCAAGGGGTTCCTGGGGATGACGCGCAACAAGCGCGCACTGCTGCTGCACATCATCGAGCTCCTACCCAATTAACGTATCCGTACACAGAGGTTCCTACCATGGCTATCACTCGTGGCAAAGGCAAGTTCTCCAAAGACCGCAAGGGCAAGCGCAACACCCAGTCGCTGCTGTTCCGCCGCAAGCGTTTCTGCCGCTTCACCGTGGCTGGCGTCGAACAGATCGACTACAAGGATGTCGACACCCTGCGTGACTTCATCGCCGAAAACGGCAAGATCATCCCCGCTCGCCTGACCGGCACGCGCGCCATCTACCAACGTCAACTGACGACCGCCATCAAGCGCGCTCGTTTCCTGGCCATGCTGCCCTACAGCGACCAGCACAAGGCCTAAGGAGTCACTGACATGCAAATCATCCTCCTCGAAAAAGTCGCCAACCTGGGCAACCTGGGTGATGTGGTCAAGGTCAAGGACGGCTTCGCCCGTAACTTCCTGATCCCGACGGGCCAGGCCCGCCGCGCCACCGACAGCGCCATCAAGGAATTCGAAGCCCGCCGCGCCGAGCTCGAAAAGGTCCAGGCCGACAAGCTGGCCGCCGCCCAAGCCCTGGGCGAGAAGCTGGGTGGCAAGACCGTGACGCTGAGCCAGAAGGCTGGCGTGGACGGCCGCCTGTTCGGCTCCGTGACCAACTCCGACATCGCCGAAGGCCTGAAGGCTGCCGGTTACGATGTGGCCAAGCAGCAGGTCCGCCTGCCCAACGGCCCCCTGAAGACGACCGGCGAACACGCCGTGTCCGTGGCCCTGCACACCGACGTGGTCGTCGATGTGACCGTGGCCGTGGTGCCCGAGGCCGAGTAATCCTCTGCCCTGCTTCGGCGCCTTCGGGTGCCGGACAAGCAAAAGCCGCCCCAGGGCGGCTTTTTCATGGGCGGGTGGTTCGTTGCTCAGGCTTGAGAGGCCGGGGCCGAAGCTTGCGTGCCTGGCGCACCTGCACTGAGCAGGTAGTCCGTCACCTCGTCAGAGAAGTGCATGCGCTCACCCTGGATGAGCACGGTGCTCGCGTCCACTGGGTCGGGCTGCGCCGCCGGCATGCCATGCTCGACCAGCGCGTGCGCGCAGCCCAGCCAGTCGCCCCCGGGGGGGCTCATTGCAGGAGCCCCATGACAGGCTGCTGCCATAGCCGTGCTGCTCGGTCCACTGCGCGCCATGGGCCAACAGGAAGCGGGCCAGCGCCGCATTGCCGCGGAAGACGGCCTGGTTCAAGGCCGATGCATCCCAATCACCGCCCTTGGCCGCGATGGGCCAGCCCAACGTGACCATCCGCCGACGGCCCGCAAATCCGGCTGCACAAAGGCTGTGGCCACCAAGGCCGTATCAGCACATGAAGAGCCAAGTGGGTTCAACCCTTCCCGCAGGCCCGGGCGCGGCTTGCACCGCAGCCCGGATGTTAGCTCACCCGCCGGCCGTCTGCTTGAAGGCCATCACGGCCTGGTTGCGCAGGGTGCGCAGCAGCGACAACTCCTTCTCGGTGATCAGCAGGCTCTCGGCCTGGCCCTTGTCGGCATAAATCAGACCCAGCACCATGTCCTGCCCCTGGCGCTTCATTGACATCGGCAGCAGCAGGAAGGTGGGCGCCTGCACGCGCTCCTGGAACCAATCGGGCAGGCGAGACGCCACCGAGCGCACGCTGGCATCGGCGATCAGGGTGTCCACGCCTTTCACGCACACAGCGGAGAACAGGTCCACGGGCGCGCCTTCGGCCACCTTGAGCGGCACCTTGAACGCGCCCTTGAGGGCATCGGCGCCCTCGCCCAGGCCGATACGGCCCACCAGCTGTGCGCTGCGCGCATCACGCAGACAGAAGATCACGCGGCGGCAATCGAGCGCACGGTAGACCGTCTCCAGGATCATCTGCAGCACGTCGTTGAGCTTGAAGCTGTCGACCATGCTGTTGGCGATGTCCTGGATGCCGCTGGTGAGGATGCCGGCCGAATCCACCGGCGGAGGCTCGGCACCCAGTACGATCAGCGCGCCGTCTTCATCGGGCGTGGCCAGGCCGAGCGCTTCGGCCGAGGGGCCTTCTTCGCCCCCAGCATTGGGGGCATCGACGTAATAAGCCTCCAGCAGGCGCTCGGCGGGTGAATCGCGCGGCACATCGAGCTTGATGACCTGCGTGAGTTCGGTCAGGCGCTTGCGGGCGCGGGCCGCGGCCTCCTGCAGGGCATCGGGCGGCAGGTTCAGGGCCACGGCGTATTGCCTGGTCAATGACTGCAGGCGTCCGCCCAGCTCGGAGGGCTCGCTCCACAGCATGGTGTCGGCGGCTTCGTTGGCCAGGCTGGCCCACCACAGGGAACGCTCCGGGCGCGCCGCCAGTGAACGCCCCGGCACGCTGCCCGCCGGCGCCACCATGGCGTAGAGCATCGTGTCGGGCAGGTTCCAGGTCTTGCCCACGGCCACGCCCAGCTGCTGCACGGGCATGCCCAACACCTTGCGGCTGGCCTCGGCCTCGCCCATGGCGGGCTGGCCATCGTCCTGACGGTTGATCAGGCGGCGGATCTCATGCGCATCTTCCGGCAGGTAGAACTCCACCAGCAGGCGCCCCAGGTTGCGAAACAGCGATTCGATGAAGGCCTGCTCGGCCTCGGCCGGGGTGCCCGCCAGTTCGCTGGCCAGGGTACCGGCCATCACCGTGCGCAGGAACTCTTCCTTGAGCTGCTGGGCGTGCTGCTTGTCTTGCATGTGCTCGACCAGCATCAGCGACAGCGCCAGGTTGCGGATCCCGGCCACCCCGATCAGCGTCACCGCACGCGACACGGTGCTGATGGAATCACTGCCCGCACGCCGGTAGTAGGCTGTGTTGACCACGCGCAGCAGCTTCTGCGTGAGCGCCACGTCCTTCAGGATCTCGTCGCACAGGCGGCTCAGGCTTTCGTTCTCGGCCTCGCTCATGGCCTGGATGCGCGACACGGAGGCCCCCAGCGTGGGGAAGTCGCTCTTCTGGCGCATGCGGCGCAGCAGGAAATCCAGCGTGACGGCATCGTCACCGCGAACGGCAGAAGCAGCCTGGTCAACGGTCATGGTGGGGTGAACCGGCAGAAGTGGAAATAACGCGCATGCCCATTTGATCGCAACTTCGGTGACCGGAAAACCAAATATTGATGCAAGCCACACTTTTTGTCACGGCCTGGCGGGGCTTGCAGCACGTGGCGAGCAGTTATCCCGCGCTCTCCACCGCATTTCCCCGGGATTTCCCAAGACACTCCACAGAGTTATCCACAGCCCTGAAGACAGGGCCTTTTATGATGTCAAGATGGCCGCAGTTTTCCCCAAACCGTTCTCCGCCAATGGCGCCTCCTCCAGCGACGAGATCGCGCGCCTGCGCGTGCCGCCGCATTCCATCGAGGGTGAGCAATCCGTGCTGGGCGGCCTGCTGCTGGACAACTCCGCCTGGGACCGTGCGGCCGACCTGCTGACCAGCAGCGACTTCTACCGGCACGAACACCAGCTGATCTTCAACGCCATCCAGCAGTTGGTGAACGCCTCCAAGCCAGCCGACGTGATCACGGTGTTCGAGCAGTTGCAGATGCAGGGCAAGGGCACGGAAGTGGGCGGCCTCGCCTACCTGAACGCGCTGGCGCAGAGCGTACCCAGCGCAGCCAACATGCGCCGCTACGCTGAGATCGTGCGCGAGCGCGCCATCCTGCGCAAGCTGGTCACAGCCAGCGACGAGATCGCCACCAACGCCTTCAGCCCGGATGGCCGTTCGGTGTCGGACATCCTCGATGAGGCCGAAGCCAAGATCATGCGCATCGGCGAGGAAGGCAACAAGAACAAGCAAGGCTTCCACGCCATGGACGGCCTGGTGGTCGACCTGCTCGACCGCGTGCAGGAGCTGGCCGACAACGGTTCGGAAGACGTGACCGGCGTACGCACGGGCTACTTCGAGATGGACAAGATGACGGCCGGCCTGCAAAAGGGCGACCTGATCATCCTGGCCGCACGTCCGTCGATGGGCAAAACCGCGTTTGCACTGAACATCGGCGAGAACGTGGCCGTGAACGAAGGCCTGCCCGTGGCGATTTTTTCCATGGAAATGGGCGCCTCTCAGCTGGCACTGCGGATGGTGGGCTCCATCGGCCGCATCAACCAGCAGAACCTGCGCACGGGCCGCCTGAGCGACGACGAATGGGGCCGCCTGAGCGAGACGGTCGAGAAGCTGCGCACGGCCAACGTCTTCATTGACGAGACGCCGGGCCTGTCGCCCAACGAACTGCGTGCCCGTGCACGCCGCCTGGCACGCCAGTTCGGCGGCACGCTGGGCCTGATCATCATCGACTACCTGCAGCTGATGAGTGGATCCGGCGGCAACGAAGAGAACCGCGCCACCGTGATCGGTGAGATCTCGCGGGGCCTGAAGGCCCTGGCCAAGGAGCTGCAGTGCCCGGTGATCGCCTTGTCGCAGCTGAACCGGTCGGTGGAAACACGCCCCGACAAGCGCCCGATGATGTCCGACCTGCGGGAATCCGGCGCCATCGAGCAGGATGCCGACGTGATCATGTTCATCTACCGCGACGAGTACTACAACAAGGAATCGAAGATCCCGGGCACGGCCGAGATCATCATCGGCAAGCAGCGTAACGGCCCCGTGGGCAGCCTGCACCTGGCCTTCCTGAAATCGAACACACGCTTCGAGAACCTGGCGCCGGGCACCTACATCGGCGGTGGTGACGAGTACTGATCGCCTGGGCTGACAAGCCTGTTGGGCCTTGCCGGCCCATCACTTGAACAGGCCGCGCAGCTTGTTCTTGAGCTGCTCTTCACGCGAAGACTTGGGCGCACTGGCGCCTGAGGCCGCCGGCACTGCGGGCTTACCCAGCAACTTGGCCTTGAGTTCATCCTCCAGCCGCCCCTTGAGGGTGTTCTGCAGCGAGCCCACGGCCACGCCAGACCACTGGATCTTCCAGTCCAGCGCATTGAAGGGGCCTGCCAGCTTGACCGGCACGGTCAGGCCCTTGAGCGCGTCAATCTCGGCACCGCCCTGCCCCTTCACCGTGCCCGTCACTGTGGTGTTGACGGTGTAGTCCACACGCTGGCGCACCAAGTCCACACTGCCCTCGCCGCCCAGCCGCAGGAAGGGGCTCTTGGCCGACAGATCCTTGTTACGCGCCACGCCACCCTTGATCTGGAAGCTGGCCGACAGCTCGGTGAAATCCGTCTTCTCGACCTGGCTGCTGCGTTGCACCTCATCGCTCTTACCGCCACCTCCGCTCAATGCGCCCAGACGCGCCTTGGCATCGCGCAATGACTTGGCCAGATTGATGCCCTTGACGGCACCATCGCGCAGCAGCAAGGAGGCCGTGCCATCCAGCCCCGAGGTGAACTGGGGCACGGTTCGCCCGCCGGTGACCACATCCCACTTGAGCTGGCCGCGCCCTTCCAGCACATCCTTGCCCGCCACGTCCTTCAGCAAGGCATTGATGTCCACGCTCTCGGCCGTGCCGCGCAAGGCCAGCTTCTGGTTCGCGCCGGCCTGGGCGTTGCCCTGCGCCTGGAAACGCCCGCCCCAGGCACCACCGGACAGGTTCTGCAGCGTCAGCCGCCCTTGCTCAAGGGTGGCCAGCAGCCTGGCATCGCTGATGCGGTACTGGCGCACGGCCAATTGCCCGGCCGACAGCTCGAAGCGCCCATCCAGCAGGGACAGCGCCGACAGGTCTACCGGCGCATCACCGCTCGAAGGCGAACTTGCAGACTTGGCGACCTGAGCCGGGCCGGCACCGGCACTAGAGGCCGGTTGGGCCACGGCACCAGGCTTGGCCGATGCCGCCGGTGCGGGCAGCAGGCGATTGAGGTCCAGCGACGTGAAGCTGGCCACGGCCTGCACCTTGGGCACGCCGGTACCCATCCTGGCTGTGCCCTTGGTATCGAACGGGTTGGCATTGAGCTGGCCCTTCAGGCTCCATGAGGCCAGGCCTCCTGTCTTGCCCTCCACTTCACCTTGGACGGCGGCCTGACCTGCGGCCTGGATCTGCAACTCAGGCAGCGAGGGCTCCTGCACCGTGGCCTGCAGCGTGAAGCCTTGCAAGGCCACCTCGCGCGCGGGCGCCTGCACATCCAGATCAGCCTGCGTGCGCCCCTTGATCTCCCGGGTACCGCCCTCGCCCGCCATGCGCACAGTGAAGTCCAGGGCCAGGGCCGGCACCTTGAAGCGCTGAAACCCGCCGGAAGGCGCATCGCTCTTGAACGTCGCATCCACCGCCGTCGGGCCCACCAGCGACACGTTCCCCTCCAGCGTGCTGCCCCGGATCTCATCGCCCTTCACGACCAGTTCCGACCAGTTGAGTTCGGCATTGAGCGGCTGCCCGCCCTGCCGCGCCGCCACCTTGGTGGCCAGCTTGTACAGCTGCAGCGACTGGGCGGACGGGTCGTACTCGAAGCGCTCCAGACTGAGCCGGGCGTTCTCTACCAGCAGCCCCGTCAGTTGAGCGCCACCGTCGATGGACAGGCCCTGCGCCTGCGCAGCGCCCTTGGCACCATCCCAGCGCAGGGCATCGGCCTTGAGCGCCGCCTTCACCTGCCGGGCGCCCAGCGCATCGCCCTCCACATCCAGGGCCAGCTTGTCGACCAGCACGGTGTTCTGGGCCAGTTGAGGCGTCAAGGACAGGCTGCCCCGCACCCCGATCGACGCTGGCGAGGGCTTGCTCAACACGGCCTGCGCCTTGAGCTGGATATCCGTCTGCAGCCCGTCGGCCAGCCGGCCGCTGTCGAAGCTCTGCAGCACCACCTTGCCCTGCACGCCCGTCTTGCGGTCGTCCACGTCCAGGGCAACGTCCTTGAGCGCGATGCCCGCCACCTCGAAGGCCACGGGCTCGCCGGGCTGATCATCTTCTGGCTGGGGCTCGTCATCGGGCTTGAGCAGGTCATCGATGTTGCTGCGCCCCTGCGCGTCACGCGCATAGCGCAGGGACACGCCATGGGCCTGCACACGGTTCACGCGCAACTGCCTTTGCAGCAGAGGCAAGGCCTGCACCGACAGCTCCAGCCCTTCGGCAGAGGCAAAGGCCTGCTCGCGCTGATGCTCGCTCAGGCGCACCTGGCTGAGCTTGACGTGCAGGCTGGGCCACAGCCCCAAGCTGATGGGCCCTTGCAGCACCAGGGTGCGCTGGTAGTCGGTGCGCACCTTGTCGATGAGCACATCCTTGTAGCGGTTGGGATCGAAGGTAGCCAGCAGGTAGGCCACCACGGCCACCGCCAGCACCACCAGGATGCCCACACCCCATGCCAACCTGCGCAACCACACCACGGCCAGCCCTTTCCAGCGTTGTCGTCACACCCTTGTACCAAAGAAAACGGGGCCCTGCAGGGCCCCGTTCTGATGAGCCTGACTGCGCCAGGCCCGTGTGTGAGCAGCCGTGAACGAACTCAGTCGTCGTTGCCGCCGAAGAAGCCCAGCAGGCTCAGCAGCGACTGGAACACGTTGTAGACGCTCAGGTAGACGTGCAGCGTGGCGGTGACGTAGTTCGTCTCGCCGCCATCGACCACCTGCTTGAGGTCGTACAGGATGAAGGCCGAGAACAGGGCCACGGCCAGGGCCGAGATGGTCAACATCAGGGCCGGCAGTTGCAGGAAGATGTTGGCCACGATGGCCAGCAGCAGCACGATGGCACCCACCGTCAGCCACTTGCCCATGCCGCTGATGTCACGCTTGATGGTGGTGGCCAACGTGGCCATGGTCACGAAGACCAGGCCCGTACCGCCAAAGGCCAGCGCGATCAGTTGGGCACCATTGGAGAAGCCCAGCACCCGGCCGATCAGACGCGACAGCATCAGGCCCATGAAGAAGGTGAAGGCCAGCAGCAGCACCACGCCGATACCGGAGTTCTTGTTCTTCTCGATGGCATAGAAGAAGCCGAAGGCCACTGCCATGAACACCAGGAAGCCAATGAAGGGGCTACCGGCAAAGAAGCTGAAGTTGAACGCCACGCCTGCCCAGGCACCCAGCACCGTGGGCACCATCGACAGGGCCAGCAGGGCGTAGGTATTGCGCAGCACGCGCTGCCGCTGCCCGCTCAGGGCGCTGCCATAGGCAACGTCAAGGGGTTTGAGGGATTGGTCCATGTGTGCTCCGTGTTGACAGATCGGCGAACAGGTCGCCAGCCAATTGAACAGGTCTTCCGCACCATGCGGAACCTTCATTCATTTGACATTCAGATTGCATTGTAGTTCCCCTCGGCGGGTTTCGGACAGCCCTGCACCGCGTGGGGTCGATGCAACTGCGGCCCATTCGGGGGCTTCTTCAGCGGCGCCGCAGGGATTCGTACAGGCAGATGGAGGCGGCCATGGCCACGTTCAAGGACTCTTCGCCGCCTGGCTGGGGGATGCTCACCGTCATGTCACAACGGCGCATCAGCTCGGGGGCGATACCTTGCCCCTCATGCCCCAGCACCCAGGCGCAGGGATCAGGCAAAGGTGCCTGCGGCAGGCTGTGGTCGGCATGGGAGCTGGTGGCCAGCAAGGGCACTTCCAGCGCATCCAGATCGTTCAAGGCTGCGTTTTCCACCAGATGCAATCCCCAGTGGGCGCCCATGGCGGCGCGCAGCACCTTCGGTGACCACAGCGCGGCGGAGCCTTTCAAAGCCACGACTTGGCGGGCGCCCAGGGCCGAGGCCGCACGCAGGATGGTGCCCACGTTGCCCGCGTCCTGCAGTCGGTCAAGGATCACGGTGGGCAAACCAGGCTGGACGGCCTGCACCGCCTCGTGCTTGAGAACGAAGCCCAGCCGGGCAGGAGATTCCAGGCCGGTGAAGCTCTTCCACAGCCCCTCGGGCACGACCACCACCCTGTCCGCCCGCGATGCCAGGGCCGTGAGGTGATCGGCCTGGGTGTCTTCGCGCAGCGCGCAGCCCTCAGGCCCCGTCCAGGCCGTGTCGGCGATCACCGCCATCGGCACCTCGACGCCGCGCGTCAGGCAGGCCGAGCACAGGTGGTCACCCTCCAGCCAGAGCTCGCCCAGCTTGCGGTAGGCCCCCGGGTCGGCCGCCAGCTTGCGCAGGCGCTGCAGCAAGGGGTTGTCGCGGGAGGTGATCTGCAGGACAGCGGGCATGGGAACAGGTTGTGTAGGCAGCAGCCGCATCAGGGCAGCGGCCGGATCTCCAGGGCCTCGCGCACCGGCGAAAAGCTGCGCCGGTGTTCGGGGCAGGCTCCGTGCGCTGCCAGCGCGGCCAAGTGAGCCGCCGTGCCATAGCCCTTGTGGCCATCGAAGCCATAGTGGGGGTAGCGCTCGTGCAATTGCTGGCACAGCCGGTCACGGTGCACCTTGGCCAGAATGGAGGCTGCGGCGATGGCCGTGACCTTGGCATCACCCTGCACGATGGCCTCGGCCGGCACCTTGAGCACGGGCAGGCGATTGCCATCGACCAGCACCTGGGCAGGCTTCAGACGCAGCCCTTCGACAGCGCGCTTCATGGCCAGCATCGTGGCCTGCAGGATGTTGATCTGGTCGATCTCTTCGACATTGGCCTCGGCGATGCACAGGCACAGGGCCTTGGCTCGGATCTCATCAAACAGGCGCTCGCGCGTGGCCGGCGTCAACTTCTTGGAATCGTTCAGGCCCTTGATGGGCTGCTGGTCATCCAGGATGACGGCAGCCGCCACCACGGGCCCCGCCAGCGGGCCACGGCCGGCCTCGTCCACGCCAGCCACCAGGCCGACGGGTGTCCACAGCAGGTCGAGCTGCTGCGGCTCAAAGGCGGGCGCCTTAGCGCGCTTGGAGGACTTGGGCGATGGCATCGCTGGCACAGCGGGCAGTATCCCGCTTCAGAAGGTGGTGCATCTCGGTGAAACGCTGGCGCACGGCGTCGGCCTTGGCAGGATTGTCCAGCCAGTCCAGCACATCCTGGGCCAGGCGTTCGGGCGTGGCGTCTTGCTGCACGCGCTCGGGCACCAGGAACTCGCGCGCCAGGATGTTGGGCAGCCCGATCCATGGCAGGTAGCCCATGTTCTTCATCAGGTGCCAGTTCAGCGCATTGAGCTTGTAGGCAATGACCATCGGTGTCTTGAAGAGCGCCGCCTCCAGCGTGGCGGTGCCGCTGGCGATCAAGGTCACGTCACAGGCGGCCAGGGCCTCGTGCGAATGGCCATCCAGCAGCGTGAGCGGCGCATCCGGCGCATGCTCGGCCACCAGCGGCTCGATCATGGAACGCCGGCCAGGCGCCATCGGCAGCAAGAAGCGCAACTCAGGCCGCTGGCGAGCCAGCAACGCCACCGTCTGCAAAAAGGCGGGGCCGATGTACTTGATCTCGGCGCGTCGGCTGCCAGGCAGCACGGCCACCACGGTGTCGCACTCGGCCAGGCCCAGGGCCTTGCGCGCGGCGGCACGCGGCACCCCCAGCGGGATCTTGTCGGCCAGCGGATGGCCCACATAACTGGCCGGGATGCCCGCACGCTCGTAGATCTCGGGCTCGAACGGAAACAGGCACAGCATGTGGTCCACCGACTGGTGGATCTTGTGGATGCGCTTGCCGCGCCAGGCCCAGATCGAGGGGCTGACGAAATGGACAGACTTGATGCCGCCGGCCTTCAGGCGGGCTTCCAGCCCGAGGTTGAAGTCTGGCGCATCCACCCCGATGAACAGGCTGGGCGGATCAGCCAACAGGCGATCACCCAGTTGAGTGCGAATGCCAGAGAGATCGCGGTAATGCCGCAGCACCTCGACGAAGCCATTGACCGCCATCTTTTCGTACGGCCACCAGGCCTCGAAACCATGGGCGGCCATCTTCGGCCCGCCGATGCCCGCAGAAGGCAGCCCGGGCCAGCGCTCACGCAGACCGCCCAGCAGCAGCCCCGCGAGCAGATCACCCGAGGCCTCGCCAGCCACCATCGCGATGCGTGGTGAGCCGTTCGGTTCCGCCCAGCTCGCCATGTCAGCGGACGATGCCTCGGGTGGAGGCCGCCAGGAAGGACAGCATCAGCTCCACATCGGCCACGGCCTCGGGGTGCGAGGCCTTCAGGCCGTCGATCTGACCCTTGGTCTGCTCCAGTGTCAGACCCTGGCGGTACAGCGCCTTGTGCATCTGCTTGACGGCCGACAGGCGCTCGGCGCTGAAGCCACGACGGCGCAGGCCTTCCAGGTTCACGCCGTGGGCCGACGCCATGTTGCCCTGCGCCATCACGAAAGGCGGCAGATCCTGCCCCAGCGCGGAGCACATGCCCGTCATGGCGTGTGCCCCGATCTTCACGAACTGGTGCACGCCGCTCATGCCGCCCACGATGGCCCAGTCGCCCACATGCACGTGGCCGGCCAGCTGCACGCTGTTGGCCAGGATGATCTTGTTGCCCACGCGGCAGTCGTGCGCCACGTGCACATAGGCCATGATCCAGTTGTCATCGCCCACGCGGGTGATGCCTTCGTCCTGCACCGTGCCGGTGTTGAAGGTGCAGCACTCGCGGATGGTGTTGCGGTCACCGATCTCCAGGCAGGTGGGCTCGCCGGCGTACTTCTTGTCTTGCGGATCACCGCCCACGGCCACGTTCGAGTAGAACTTGTTGTCACGGCCGATGGTGGTGTGCCCTTCGACCACACAGTGGGCACCAAAGCTGGTGCCCTCGTCGATGCGCACGTTTGGGCCGACGATGGTGTAGGCGCCGATGGTGACGTTCTCGCCCAGTTGGGCCTTGGGGTCGACCAGCGCGGTGGGATGGATGTGGGCCATCGCGACGCTCCTGTCAGTCGATGCGGCGCATCGTGCACATCAGCTCGGCCTCGACGGCGATCTCGCCATCGACCAGGCCCTGCGCCTTGAACTTGTAGATGCCGGCCTTGGCCCGCAGAACGGTCACCTCCAGGATCAGCTGGTCACCCGGCTCCACCGGGCGCTTGAAGCGCGCGTTGTCGATGCCGACGAAGTAGTACACCGTCTTGTCGTCCGTCTTGACGCCCTGGCTGGCGAAGGACAGCAGCGCGGCAGCCTGGGCCAGCGCCTCCAGCATCATCACGCCGGGCATCACCGGGCGGTGCGGGAAGTGGCCGGTGAAGTACGGCTCGTTGATGGTGACGTTCTTGACGGCGCGGATGCGCGTGTTCTCTTCGAGCTCGACCACGCGGTCCACCAGCAGGATGGGGTAGCGGTGCGGCAGCAGCTCGAGGATCTTGTGGATGTCCATCTTCACGGTCATGAGTTGCTTCTTTCAAGTGCGCGAAGACGCTCGCGCAGCGAATGGAGTTGGCGCAGCGTGGCGGCATTCTTTTCCCAGGACGCGTTGTCGTCGGAGGGGAAAATGCCGGTGTACTGGCCAGGTTTGTGGATGGAGCGCGAGATGAGCGTGCCGGCGGAAATGTGGACGTGATCGACCAAGGTCAAATGGCCCAGGATCATGCCGCTGCCGCCCACGGTGCAGTGCTTGCCGATGGTGCTGCTGCCGGCTACGCCGACGCAGCCGGCCATGGCCGTGTGCGCACCCACCTTCACGTTATGGGCGATCTGCACCAGGTTGTCCAGCTTGACGCCTTCTTCGAGGATGGTGTCGCCTAGGGCGCCACGGTCCACGCAGGTGTTGGCGCCCAGCTCCACGTCGTCACCGATGCACACGGTACCGAGCTGCTCGATCTTTTCCCAGCGCCCTTTCACCGGCGCGAAGCCGAAGCCATCGGCCCCGATGACCACGCCGCTGTGCAGGATGCCGCGCTCGCCGATCACGCAGTCGAAGCCGATGGTGACGCGCGCCGACAGGCGGGTTTCAGCGCCGATGCGCGCACGCGCACCGACCACGCAGTGCGGGCCGATGATCACGCCATCACTGATCACCGCACCGGCCTCGATCACGGCCAGCGGGCCGATATCCACGTCCGCGCCCAGCGTGGCCGAGGGATCAATCACGGCCGAGGGGTGAATGCTTGGCGCCGCACGTGGGCGCACGCGCTTGGCCCACCACTGGCTGAGGCGTGCGAAGTAGAGGTAAGGATCGTCCGAGATGATCGCCGCGCCACCACGGGCCACGGCCTCATCACGCACGGCTGGCGACACGATCACGCAGCCGGCCTGCGTGCTCTGCAGTTGCGCGCGGTACTTGGGGTTCGCCAGAAACGAAATGCAGCCGGGGTCGGCTGCATCGAGGGGAGCGATTCGGGTGACCGGCTGGTCCGGCGGCCCGAGCAATTCGCCGCCCAGATCCTGGACCAGATCGCCCAGCGTCGCCTGGAAAGGCGCGCCGGGCTGGACGGGCGTCGGGTTCACTTGCCGGATCCGTTGAGGGCCTTGATCACCTTGTCGGTGATGTCCACGCGGGGGCCTGCAAACACCGCCTCTTGCACGATCAGGTCGTATTTCTCGCTGTCGAAGATCTGCTTGACCACTCGGTTGGCGCGGTCGAGCACGCCGGCGAGTTCTTCGTTCTTGCGCTGGTTCAGGTCTTCCTGGAACTCGCGGCGCTTGCGCTGGAACTCACGGTCTTGTTCGACCAGATCGCGCTGACGACGGCTGCGTTCGCTCTCGGAGAGCGTGGGCGCATCCTTCTCGAACTTGTCGGAGGCCGACTTCAGGCGCGTGGCCACGTCGGACAGATCCTTCTCGCGCCGGCTGAACTCGCTTTCGAGCTTGGACTGGGCAGCCTTGGCCGGGCCTGCATCACGCAGCACGCGATCGAGGTTGACATACCCGATCTTGAGCTCCTGGGCCTGCGCCACCATGGCCGCGGCGGTCAGCGCGCACAGGACCAGGCCACGGGCCAGGGGTTTGAGAAAGGAATTCATGGTCTGCAGGGACATCAGAAGGCGGTGCCGATCTGGAACTGGAGTTTCTGGATTTTATCGTGATCGAACTTGCGGATGGGCTCACCGTAGCTGAGCTTTAGCGGCCCCACCGGCGAGACCCAGCTGATGCCGATGCCAACGGACGCGCGCAGGTCGTTCAGCGAGGTCGTCTGATCCTCGCCCCACACGTTGCCGGCATCGGCGTAACCGAACAGGCGCAGGGTGCGGTCATTGCCCGAGCCAGGGAACGGCACATACAGCTCAGAGTTCAGGTTGATGCGCTTGGTACCGCCGATGTAAGCCCCCTGCATATCCACCGGGCCCAGCGAGTTTTGGTCGAAGCCGCGCACGGTACCCAGACCGCCACCGAAGAAGTTCTTGAAGATGGGGTACGGTTTGCCGCTCAGGCCCCTGCCCCAGCCCAATTCGCCGTTAATACCCAGCGTGAAACCCTTGGCCAGCGGCCAGTACTGCTGGTACTGCAGGTTGGCCTTGACGTAGCGGGTGTCACCGGCCACACCCCATTCCAGGTTGATGCGCTGGTAGCTGCCTGCGTTGGGCACCAACACGCTGTCACGGCCGTCGCGGGCCCAGCCCAGCGTCAGGGGAATGCTCAGGCTGCGGTCACCGAACTCATTGCGGTACAGGTAGTAGCTGACAGGCAAACCCACATCCCCTCTAATCTGAGTCTGCTCGACGCCAATGCCGAAGAACACCGTATTGAGTTCCGAAAATGGCACGCCAAAACGAATCGACGCCCCTGGGGTGATCAGCGTGTAGTCTCCGCCCTGCGTCCGCAGCGGCCTGGTCGTGCGGTAGAACAAATCGACCGAACGCGAAATGCCGATATCCGTGAAGTACGGATCAGTCGTGCTCAGCACAACGGTGCGGTTGTACCGGCTGGTGTTGAACTCCAAGCCCAAGTAGTTGCCGGAGCCGAACACGTTGTCCTGCTTGATCGAGGCCGACAGCGAGAGCTTGTCCGCGCTGGAGAAGCCCGCGCCCAGCATCAGGTTGCCGGTGGGCTTTTCCTCGACTGTCATGGTCAGGTCGACCTGATCCTGCGTACCTGGCACCTCGGCCGTGTCGACCGACACCTGCTTGAAGTAGCCCAGACGGTCCACGCGGTCACGCGAGAGCTTGATCTTCTGACCGTCGTACCAGGCCGATTCGTACTGGCGGAACTCGCGGCGCACCACTTCATCACGGGTGCGGGAGTTACCGGCCACGTTCACACGGCGCACGTAGGCACGGCGCTGCGGTTGGGCCTGGAACACCGCGGCCACCTGGCCCTTTTCGCGGTCGGCCTCAGGCCTGAACTCGACACGCGCGAAGGCGTAGCCATAGGCGGCGAACTTGTCGGTGAAGGCCTTGCTGGTGGAAGCCACATCCTCGGCCTTGTAGGGCTCGCCGGGCTTGACGCTGACCAGCGATCGGAACTCTTCTTCCTTGCCCAGGAATTCACCTTCCAGGCGCACGGAGGTGACCGTGTACTTGATGCCCTCGGTCACGTTGATCGTAATGGAGATGTCCTGCTTGTCCGGCGAGATCGACACCTGGGTGGAATCGATGCGGAAATCCAGGTAGCCACGGTTCTGGTAGTAAGCCTTGATGGTTTCCAGATCGGCGTTGAGCTTGGCACGCGAGTACTGGTCGGACTTGGTGTACCAGGTCAGCCAGCCGCCGGTGGTCAGCTCCATCTGCGACTTGAGCGTGCTTTCGCTGAAGGCCTGGTTGCCGGTGATGCGCACATTCTTGATCTTGGCGACTTCGCCTTCCGTGACGGTGAAGGTCACGTTGACGCGGTTGCGTTCGACCGGGGTGATGGTGGTCACCACCTCGGCGCCGTACAGGCTGCGCGACAGGTACTGGCGCTTGAGTTCCTGCTCGGCGCGATCGGCCAGGGCCCGGTCGAAAGGCTGGCCTTCGCCAATGCCGATGTCGCGCAGGGCCTTGATCAGCACATCCTTGTCGAACTCCTTGGTGCCGGTGAACTCGACGCGCGAGATCACAGGGCGCTCTTCGACGACCACGACCACGATGTTGCCGTCGATCTGGATGCGCACGTCCTTGAACAGGCCCGTGGCGAACAGCGAGCGCAGGCCGGTCGCGCCCTTGTCGTCGGTGTAGGTGTCACCCACGCGGAACGGCAGCGAGCCGAACACCGTGCCGGCGTCGGTACGCTGCAGGCCCTCGACCCGGATGTCCCGGAGGACGAAAGGCTCGACCGCGAAGGCCGGAATCTGGGCCAGCGAGGCCGCCAGCAACGCAGCCACGAGTGTCGGCTTGAGCCGATGATGGTTCAGCACGGAAAATTGCATCGGGTGTCAGTGCATGCCCAGCAAGCGGGCGAAATCGTTGTAGAGGGCCAGTGACATCATCAAGAACATGACGGCCACGCCACCGCGCTGCAGCCGCTCGAGCCACGCATCGGAAACGGGCCGTCCGGTCACGCCTTCGAAAAGATAATACATGAGGTGTCCGCCATCCAGAATCGGCAACGGCAGCAGGTTCAGCACGCCCAGGCTCACGCTGACCATGGCCAGGAAACCCAGGTAGTAGGCCCAGCCCAGCTCGACTGAGCGGCCAGCATAGTCAGCAATGGTGAGCGGCCCGCTGAGGTTCTTGATCGAGGCCTGGCCGATCAGCATCTTGCCCAGCATTTCCAGCGTCAGCGTGGAGATGTCCCAGGTGCGTTGCGCGGCCTTGGTCAGGCCTTCCAGCGGCCCGTAGTTCACGAGCACCATTTCCACCGGCGAGCCGATCTCGGCCACGATGCGGGGCACGCGCTGCTCGCCTTCCGTGCGGATCACAGGCGTCACGCTCAGGGCCAGGCGCTGGCCATCACGCAGCACCTCCAGCGACAGGGGGCGGGCGATGCCTTGAGGCGCGCTCTGGGAGATCCACTGGCGCAGCTGGCCGGCATCGCGCGGCTCACGGCCATCCACGGCCAGCACCTTGTCGCCGGCCTTCAGGCCCGCCGCTTCGGCGGGGCCGCCTTCGATCACGCGGCGGATCTCTGCGCTGGCGTAGGGGCCGGAAAAACCCAGCCGGTCCATCAGTTTGGGATCGACATCCGCGGCGGACAGGTGCGAGGTGTTGAGCAGCAACTCGACCGTTTCGCCCGGCTCACGGCCCTGCCCTGCCCGGCGCACCTGCAGGCGCAGGTCTTCGGACTGCAGCACGGAGTCCGTCAGGTGCCATTGCAGATCGCTCATGGAGCGCACCGGCTGCCAGTCGACGGCCTCGCCATCGACGGCAGGGGCCAGCGCGATCACCTCGTCGCCCGACTGCATGCCGGCGGAGGCCGCGATGGATGCAGGCACCGGCGCGGCCAGGCTCGCCTTGAGCTCCTGCACACCCGCCCAGTTCACGATGGCGTACAGCAAGATGGCCAGCAGCAGGTTGGCAGCAGGCCCGGCGGCCACGATGAAAGCCCGCTGTGACAAGGGCTTGCGGTTGAACGCCCGCGGCTGATCCACCGGCGGCACCGGCCCTTCGCGCTCATCGAGCATCTTGACGTAGCCGCCCAGGGGCAGCGCCGAGACGACGAATTCCGTCTCGCCGCACTGGCGGCGCCACAGTACACGGCCAAAACCCACGGAAAAGCGCAGAACCTTGACATTGCATGCCACGGCGGCACGATAGTGCCCGTACTCGTGGATCACCACGAGCACGCCGATCGTGACCAGAAAGGCCAGCACGGTGGTCAACATCATCCTGCTCCTAGAGGCCGGGGCTTCTTCATTGCTGCGCGATGGTACCCGAGGTCTGGGCCACAGCAACCGTGCCGCAGCGCTCGATCTGCGTGCGCGCTACCGATCGGGCACGCGCATCCAGGGCCAGCAGAGCCTCGACGCTGGCGGCGTCGCCCTTGGCCACGGCCACGCCGGACAAGGTGCCCTCGTTCACCGCATGGATCTGATCGAAGCGGATCTGCCCTTGCAGAAAGGCATCCACGGCGATCTCGTTGGCGGCATTGAGCACGCAAGTGGCGCCATCTTGCGCCTTCAGCGTCTGCCAGGCCAGCTTCAGGCCCGGGTAGCGGCGCTCACAGGGCTCGTTGAAGGTGAGCGACGACAGCTGTGTGAAATCAAGTAAATCCGCGCCGGATTCGATGCGCTCGGGCCACGACAGGCCATAGGCGATGGGCACGCGCATGTCGGGCGTACCCAGCTGGGCCAGCACCGAACGGTCACGGCACACCACCATCGAGTGGATGATGCTCTGCGGGTGGATGACGACCTTGATGCGGTCAGGGGCCAGCTCGAACAGCCAGCGCGCCTCGATCACCTCGAGCGCCTTGTTCATCATCGTGGCCGAATCGACCGAAATCTTGCGGCCCATCACCCAGTTGGGGTGGGCGCAGGCCTGATCAGGGGTGATGCCCGCGAACGTGGCCGGATCGCGCTGCCGGAACGGCCCGCCGGACGCCGTCAGCACGATGTGGTCGATGCGCTGCGCCCAGGTGGAAGGATCCTCCGGCAGGCACTGGAAAATGGCCGAATGCTCGCTGTCGATGGGCAGCAGCGTGGCGCCGCCCTCGCGCACCGCCTGCATGAACAGTGCGCCGCCCACCACCAGGGCCTCCTTGTTGGCCAGCAGCAGGCGCTTGCCCGCACGCGCGGCGGCCAGGCATGGCGGCAGGCCGGCGGCACCCACGATGGCCCCCATCACGATGTCGATATCGGGGTGGGAAGCAATGTCGCACAGCGCCTGCTCGCCGCTGAGCACCTCGGTGCGCAGGCCGGCTTCGCGCACGGCTTGGCGCAACTGCGCCGCCTGCGCCTCGCCAGGCATCACGGCCCAACGCGGCTTCCATTGCAGGCACTGGGCCAGCAGCTCATCGACACGGCGGCCACCCGCCAGCGCAAGCACCTCGAAACGCCCCGGGTGGCGGGCCACCACGTCCAGCGTGTTGGTGCCGATCGACCCCGTGGAGCCGAGCACGCACAGGCCCTGCAGGCGTTGGCCAGAGGGCCCCATGGTTACAGAATCACCCATGGCACAGCGACATCAAGGCCAGCGACAGCGGCAGCACCGGCAGCAAGGCATCGATGCGGTCCAGCACACCGCCGTGGCCGGGCAACAACTGGCTGCTGTCTTTCTGGCCGGCCTGGCGCTTGATCAGGGATTCGAACAGGTCCCCGACCACGCTCATGCCCGTCAGGCCGAGCACGGCCACGACCAAGCCAGGCAGCCCCAGCCCCAGCAGCAGGCGGCTGTAGACGCTGGGGGAATCGACATGCCAGTGCTGGTCGATCCAGATCCACAGCGCCGACAGTGCCAGGGTGGCCACCATGCCGGCCAGCACGCCTTCCCAGCTCTTGCCTGGGCTGATGCTGGGCGCCAGCTTGCGCCGCCCGAAGGCGCGCCCGCCGAAATAGGCACCGATGTCCGCAGCCCAGACCAGACACAGCACGGACAGCAGGAAGTTGAGGCCCTGCAGCTTCGCTTCCGTCAAGGCCAGCCACGCCAGCGCCGCCAGCAACACACCCAGCACCAGACGCAGCACCGAAGCCACGCGGCGCCACCAGGTTGAGCCCCAGCGCAGCACCGCCGCGCCACCCAGCACCCACAGCAGCGCGGTGCCCAGCCACAGCCCTGCCGGCAGCACGAAGCCCACGGGCGCCACGCCCGGCGCATGCACATGCGGCACGCTGGAAGCCGCCGGCTCGGACACCAGATCCGCATGGCTCCACACAGGCAAACCACCGGCATCGGCCACCAGCAGCGACAACACAGCCACCGCCAGGCCGATCAGCCAAGCCGTGACACCGCTGCCCCCATTGAGGCGCGACCATTCCCAGCCCGCAGCCGACACGAACGCCAGGCTGAGCAGCGCGAAAGGCCACAGAGCCTCGACTGCGAGGGACGGCAGCAGCACGGCCATCAGGATCAGTGCAGTGATGACTCGTTGTTTCAGCATCGTCGTCAGTTCCCCCAAGTCTTGAGCGACTGGGCAACGCCCGGCACTGACTCATCCTGGCCGACATCGCCGAAACGGCGCTCGCGCCGCCAGAAAGCCTGCAAGGCCTTGTCAAGTTCCTCGTCGTCGAAATCGGGCCACAGGCAATCCGTGAACACCAGTTCCGCGTAGGCGCTCTGCCACAGCAGGAAGTTCGACAAGCGAACCTCACCACCCGTGCGGATGAACAGGTCCGGATCCGGGGCGTAGTTCATGGCCATGTAGCGCGTCAGCAGCACCTCATTGACCTGATCGGCCGGCACGCCATCGGCGACCATGCGCTGGCAGGCCTGCGCGATATCCCAGCGGCCACCATAGTTGAACGCCACCGTCAGCACCAGCCGCTTGTTATGAGCCGTGGCCGTGCTGGCATCCAGCAGGGCCTGGCGCACCTTGGACGACACACCGGCCATGTCGCCCACCACCTGGATCTGAACGCCATCGGCCTCCAGCTTGGTCAGGTGCTTGGACAAGGCCACGATCAGCAGGCTCATCAGGCCGGAGACCTCTTCCTCGGGGCGCTTCCAGTTCTCCGACGAGAACGCGAACACCGTGAGGTACTCGATGCCGCGATCCGCGGCAGCCTGCACCACGCGCACCAGGGCATCCACGCCAGCCTTGTGCCCCATGCCCCGAGGCATGAAACGGCGCTTGGCCCAGCGGCCATTGCCGTCCATCACGATGGCCACATGCCGGGGCACGGGCTGATCGTTCGAGGCGGCGGGCGTGAGGGCTGAAAACATGGAAGGACTGCCTGGCTGTGTGATTTCTTGAAACGCGACGAGGCGGACCAGCCGCCTCGCTTCTCAAACCGTCAACATGGTTTGCAGGGAATGCAAGACCATGGGTGGCCCTCAGACAGCCAGCACTTCGGCTTCCTTGCCCTGCACCAGCTTGTCGATCTCGGCAATGGTCTTGTCCGTCAGCTTCTGAACGTCGTCCTGCGAGCGGCGGTCTTCGTCTTCAGTGATGGCCTTGTCCTTGAGCAGTTTCTTGGCCTGCTCGTTGGCATCGCGGCGCAGGTTGCGCACGGCCACCTTGGCGTCTTCACCAGCGTTGCGGACCACCTTGGTCAGTTCCTTGCGGCGCTCCTCCGTCAACGGGGGCATCGGCACGCGGATCAGGTCACCCTGCGCAGCGGGGTTCAAACCCAGGTCGGACTCGCGGATGGCCTTCTCGATCTTGGCGCCCATGCCCTTTTCCCAGGGCTGAACGTTGATCGTGCGGGCATCCTGCAAGGTCACGTTGGCGACCTGGCTCAAAGGCACCATCGAGCCGTAGTACTCCACATGCACCTGATCCAGGATACCGGGGTGGGCACGACCCGTGCGGATCTTACCCAGTTCGTTCTTGAAAGCCTCAATGGACTTGAGCATTTTCTGCTCGGCGTTCTTCTTGATGTCTGCGATGCTCATGGAATGCTCCGTGCAAATACGTCTGATGGCGACCTTGCCCTGCCAAGGTCAGAACGCATCAGCGGGGTGGCTGGACGACAGGCGCCGGTCAGACGTGGACCAGCGTACCCTCGTCTTCGCCCAGCACGACGCGCTTGAGCGCGCCGGGCTTGAAAATGGAAAACACCTTCAGGGGCAGGTTCTGGTCACGGCACAAGGCAAAGGCCGTGGCGTCCAGCACCTGCAGGTTCTTGATCAGGGCCTCGTCGAACGTGATGCTGGCATAGCGCGTAGCCGACGGATCCTTCTTGGGATCGGCCGTGTAGACGCCATCGACCTTGGTGGCCTTGAGCATGATCTCCGCGCCGATCTCGGCGCCACGCAGCGCGGCGGCGGTGTCGGTCGTGAAGAAAGGGTTGCCGGTACCGGCGGCGAACACCACCACCTTGCCCTCTTCGAGGTACTGCAGCGCCTTGGGGCGCACGTAGGGCTCGACCACCTGCTCAATGTTGATCGCCGACATCACGCGAGCCGTCATGCCTTCCTGGCGCATCGTGTCGGCCAGGGCCAGCGAGTTCATCACCGTGGCCAGCATGCCCATGTAGTCGGCCGTGGCACGGTCCATGCCCACGGAGCCACCCGCGACACCGCGGAAGATGTTGCCGCCACCGATCACGACAGCCACCTCGCAACCCAGCGTGGTCACCTCCTGGACTTCCTTGACCATGCGCACGATGGTGGCACGGTTGATGCCAAAGGCATCGTCGCCCATCAGGGCTTCACCAGAAAGCTTCAGCAGGATGCGCTTGTAGGCGGGCATGCAATCGTCCTTGTCGTCGTCATGTTTGGAAGCTCGGCTGGAAGGTTACCGCAAACCGCCCAGCGAACCTCGCTTTGGATTTAAAACCGCACCGGTGGTTCCGGCGCTCGCGGCGGTTTCTCAAGCAGCCGCGCCAGGAGAAGCAAGGGGGCCCGAAAGCCCCCTTGTTTCATCAGGCCTGGCCCTTGGCTGCGGCCACCGTGGCGGCCACCTCAGCAGCGAAGTCGTCCTGCTTCTTCTCGATGCCTTCGCCCACGACGAACATCGTGAAGCCCTTGGCGGTCGTGCTGGTCGACTTCAGGTACTGCTCGACGGTCTGCTTGCCGTCGGCGGCCTTCACGAAAACCTGGTTCAGCAGCGAGACTTCCTTCAGGTATTTTTGAACGGCGCCTTCGATCATCTTGGCAGCGATGTCGGCGGGCTTGCCGGCTTCAGCAGCCTTGGCCGTGGCGACGCTGCGCTCGGTTTCGATCAGAGCGGCGGGCACGTCAGCCGACGACAGCGACACGGGCTTCATGGCAGCGATGTGCATGGCCACGTCCTTGGCGGCCACGGCGTCACCATCGAACTCCACCACGACACCGATGCGGGCACCGTGCAGGTAGGCAGCCAAGTTGCCACCACCAGCGTAACGCTGGAAGCGACGGATGGACATGTTCTCGCCGATCTTGCCGATCAGGCCCTTGCGCACTTCTTCGACCGTGGGGCCGAAACCGTCTTGCGACAGGGGCAGTTCGCCAATGGCGGCCACATCAGCGGGGTTGTTCTTGGCGATCAGCTCGGCCACGGACTTGCCGAAGGCCAGGAAGGAATCGTTCTTAGAGACGAAGTCGGTTTCGCAGTTGATCTCGACCAGAGCACCGGTGGCGCCGTCGACATAAGCGGAAACCACGCCTTCGGCGGTCACGCGGGAGGCGGCCTTGGAAGCCTTGCTGCCCAGCTTGACGCGCAGGATCTCTTCAGCCTTGGCGAAGTCGCCTTCGGCTTCGGTCAGGGCCTTCTTGCACTCCATCATGGGAGCGTCGGTCTTGGCGCGCAGGTCGGCAACCATGCTGGCGGTGATGGCGGGCATATGCGTTCTCCGTAGGGGTTCTAGGCGCGGCGGTGCGGTTGTCACCGCCGCGTCACATCAGAATCAGTTTGAAAAAAAGGGGCTGAATCAGCCCCTTCGGATCCGGTCCGAGGACCTGGATGTGAAGTTCAGGCGGCTTCGTTGACTTCGACGAATTCGTCGTCGCCGGCAGCAGCCGTTTGAACGATGTCGTTCACGGCGTTGGCCTTGCCTTCCAGCACGGCGTCAGCCACAGCCTTGGCGTACAGCGCCACAGCCTTGGAGGAGTCGTCGTTGCCGGGGATGACGTAGTCGATGCCTTCGGGCGAGTGGTTGGTGTCCACCACGGCGATCACGGGGATGCCCAGCTTCTGGGCTTCAGCCACGGCAATCTTGTGGTAACCGACGTCAATCACGAACAGGGCGTCAGGCAGAGCAGCCATGTCCTGGATGCCGCCGATGTCCTTTTCCAGCTTGGCCAGATCACGCTGGAACAGCAGGCCTTCCTTCTTCTTCAGGTTGTCCAGACCGGCTTCGACCTGAACCTGGGCGTCCTTCAGCTTCTTGATGGAACCCTTGACCGTCTTGAAGTTGGTCAGCATGCCGCCCAGCCAGCGCTGGTTCACGAAGGGCACGCCGGCGCGCTGGGCTTCAGCGGCAACGACATCGCGGGCTTGGCGCTTGGTGCCGATCATCAGCACGGTGCCGCGGCGGGCGGACAGCTGCTTGATGAACTTCAGAGCATCCTCGAACGCGGGCTGCGTCTTCTCGAGGTTGATGATGTGGATCTTGTTGCGATGACCGAAGATGTACGGGGCCATCTTGGGGTTCCAGAAGCGGGTTTGGTGACCAAAATGGACACCGGCTTCCAGCATTTCGCGCATGGATACGGGCATGAGAGTGCTCCAGAGGTTGGGTCTAGAAACCGCCGCAGATCACGTGCGCCGCACCGGAAAACCACTCCCGGGCAACACGCGCGACACCTTGGTTGGGCGGTTTCGCGATTACGTTTGCCGACCTATTTCGGACAAACCCCGACATTCTAGCACGACTTAGCACCCCCTCCCGCCGCTTGGTCAGCTTCTGCGGCGAACACTCTTGCGGCTGGGCGCCTTCTTGCCCGCCGGTTTGCCTTGCGCAGCACGCTGCTCCGCCCGCAGCGATGGGGCAGCCGCTCCCTTCTTGCTGCCACGGCCAACCGACTTGCCGCCACGCTTGACCTCACGGTCGCGCCGCTGCACCTCGGCCAGTTGGGCCTGCGCCGATTCGAAACCCTCACCGCTGTCGCGGGCGCCATCGCGCGGGCCACCGCGGCGCTTGCTGCGCCCCGTGGCTTCGCCCAAGGGCCCTTGCCCCTCTCTCACGATGCGGAAATCGATTTTGCGGCTGTCCAGGTCCACACGACTGACCTGCACCCGCACGCGGTCACCCACGCTGTAGCGCACACCGGTGCGCTCGCCACGTAACTCCTGCCGGGCTTCGTCGAACTTGAAATAGTCGCCCCCCAACTCGGTGATGTGAATCAGCCCCTCCACATACAGGCCATCCAACTGCACGAACAGCCCGAAACTGGTCACCGTGCTCACGGTGCCGCCGTAATCCTCGCCCAGGCGCTCGCGCATGAACATGCACTTGAGCCAAGCCTCGACATCGCGGGAGGCCTCGTCGGCACGACGCTCATTGGCGCTGCAGTGCACGCCGGCCACTTCCCAGGCCACACTCTCTTCCGCCGACATCTTGATCTTGGCGCGCTTGGCAGGCGGTTTGGGCAGGGTCGCGCCCGGTTTGCCTTTCTTGAAGTTGCCGACCGAGGACACCACAGGCGGCAGGATCAGGCCGTAGCGCTCGCCGCTCAACAGCGCCTTGATCACACGGTGCACCAGCAAGTCCGGGTAGCGGCGGATCGGGCTGGTGAAGTGGGTGTAGGCCTCGTAGGCCAAGCCAAAGTGGCCGCTGTTGATCGGCGTGTAGATGGCCTGCTGCATCGAGCGCAGCAGCATCGTGTGGATCTGCAGCGCATCCGGCCGCTCCTTGGTGGCCTGCGCGATGGCCTGGAACTCGCCTGGCGTGGGCTCTTCGCCCACACTCAAGCCCAGGCCCAGCGCCTTCAGGTAGTTCTTGAGCGTCTGGCGCTTTTCCGGCGTGGGCCCTTCGTGCACACGGTACAGCCCCGGGTGCTTGCCTTTCTCAATGAACTCGGCCGAGCAGACGTTGGCCGCCAGCATGCACTCCTCGATCAGGCGGTGCGCCTCGGTGCGCGTACGCGGCACGATCTTGGCGATGCGACCGTTGTCGTCGCAGACGATCTGCGTCTCGGTGGTGTCGAAATCCACCGCCCCACGCACACTGCGCCCCTTGAGCAAGGCGCGATACACGTCGTAAAGGTTCAACAGGTGCGGCACCAACTCGGCACGACGCTGCGCCTCGGGGCCACGCGTGTTGCCGATGATGGCTGCCACCTCGGTGTAGGTGAAGCGCGCATGCGAGCAGATCACCGCCGGGAAGAACTGGTAGGCATGGATCTCACCCTCGGCCGTGATCAGCATGTCGCAGACCATGGACAGGCGATCGACCTCGGGGTTGAGCGAACACAGGCCGTTGGAGAGCTTCTCCGGCAGCATGGGAATTACACGGCGCGGAAAGTAGACGGAGGTGGCACGCTCGTAGGCCTCGCGGTCCAGCGGCTCGCCGGGCTTGACGTAGTGGCTCACGTCGGCAATGGCCACCAGCACGCGCCAGCCATTGGGCTTCTTGCTGCGCCCCATAGCCGCAGGCTCGCAATACACGGCATCGTCGAAGTCGCGCGCATCCTCGCCGTCGATGGTGACGAGTGGTACGTCGGTCAGGTCGATACGCCCCTTGCGGTCGGCGGGGCGGACCTTGTCGGGCAGCTTGGCCGTCTGGGCCAGCACGTCGTCGCCGAACTTGTGCGGCACTTCGTACTTGCGCACGGCGATCTCGATTTCCATGCCGGGGTCATCGATGCCGCCGAGCACTTCGCTCACGCGGCCAACGGGTTGCGCGTGCAGTGACGGCACCTCTGTGAGCTCAACCGCCACCACCTGCCCTGCCTGCGCGTTGGCGATGGCCTTGGGCGGGATCAGGATGTCCTGGCCGTAGCGGCGGTCTTCAGGCGCCACGAGCCACACGCCGCCTTCATGCAGCAGGCGGCCGATGATCGGGGTCTTGCGGCGCTCGATGATGCTGAGCACCTGGCCCTCGGGGCGGCCCTTGCGGTCGAAGCGGAGCACCTTGGCGCGCACGCGATCGCGGTGCAGCACGGAGCGCATCTCCTGGGGGGAAAGGTAGATGCTGCTGGCGCCATCGTCACTGACCACGAAGCCGTGGCCGTCGCGGTGGCCTTGCACCGTGCCCTCGATTTCGCTCATGAGGTTCACGGAAAGTTGCGTTTTACTTGTCATGCTTGTAATTTTGATGCTATAGTCTTAGTCTTCGCTGATCACTGCAAACAAATAGTTTGAAGCGATTTTCGAAGAACAGTACCTGCCCAGGTGGCGGAATTGGTAGACGCACTAGTTTCAGGTACTAGCGGGTAACTCCGTGGAGGTTCGAGTCCTCTCCTGGGCACCAGATGCAAGCCGCATGATCGAAAGGTCATGCGGCTTTTGTCTTTGTTGGCCACGTCACTGACCAGATAAAGCCAACGAGGATCGTGAACGTTGTGGGGTGGGATGGTTGCCGAGAGCGCCGCTTTCGAACGGGGCGCATGGCATCGATGGCGCTTTGTGCAGGCCTCGGCACTGCGGGGCGCCGCAAGGCTCGTGCGGCCAGGATCCAGTGGATCGATCAAAAACACCATGGCGTTCAGATTACCTCAAGCCGCACCGCTCGGGCACCAGAACACCCAACTGCCCCGCCTGGGATGTCATCTACTGATGCGCGCAACACACATGTGGCGCAAACGCACTGCAGATGCCGATATCGCTTCGAAGCCATGCTATAGTCTTGGTCTCGACAACGCACTGCAAACACAGCGCAGACATCGAGAAGTACCTGCCCAGGTGGCGGAATTGGTAGACGCACTAGTTTCAGGTACTAGCGGGTAACTCCGTGGAGGTTCGAGTCCTCTCCTGGGCACCAAGATGCAAGCCGCATGATCGAAAGGTCATGCGGCTTTTGTCTTTTCTGGCTCGATAGATTCATAGGCATCTTCACCCGCATGCGCCCTCCCCGCTTGTCGACAATGGAGGGCCCAAGAAAAAAGGCAACCCGCCGGGTTGCCTTCGATCCGAAGCGACGCACACAACGTGCGCCAAGCCATCATCACACCTGATAACGCTTGAGCAGCGCATCGGGGCGCAGCGTGTCGTACTCTTCGAAAGGCTGATGGATCCAGGGGCTGGTGGGCAGCGTCTCGACGTAGTAGTCGGGCGTGTAGCTGGAGACACCCTTGGTCCAGATCACGGCCGAGCGCAGTTCGGTGATGGCCGGCATGCCGCGCAGGCGGTCGACCACGGCGCGCAGCGTCACACCCGAATCAGCCAGGTCATCGACCAGCAGCACGCGGCCGGCCAGTTCCCCCTTAGGCATGGTAATGTACTTGGCCATGTCCAGACGGCCCTGCAGCGTGCCGCCGTCATCACGGTAGGAACTGGTCGACATGATGCCCAGCGGGCGGTCGAAGATGCGCGACAGCACATCGCCCGGGCGCATGCCGCCACGGGCCAGGCACAGGATCTGGTCAAACTCCCAACCCGAGGAGTACACCTTCAGCGCCAGACGTTCGGTCAGCTGGTGGTACTCCTCCCAGGACACGTACAGGTGTTTGCCGTCATCGGTGAGCATGGGGACTCCTAGGGAAATGCAAGTAGGAAGTTAAACAACAAAGGCCTGGCCTGTTTCAACCCTTGTAGGGGTGACGCAGCAGGATGGTGTGGTCGCGGTCAGGACCGGTGGAGACCATGTCGATGGGCGCGCCGATGAAGGCCTGCACACGCTCCAGATAGGCGCGCGCATTGGCCGGCAGTTTGTCCCATTCGGTGATGCCGAAGGTGGTGCCTTCCCAGCCAGGGAAGGTTTCGTAGATGGGTTCGCAGGCGATGATGTCGTCGGCGTCCAGCGGCAGGATGTCGACGCGCTTGCCATTGAGCATGTAGCCCGTGCAGACGTTGATGTCCTTCAGGCCGTCGAGCACGTCCAGCTTGGTGATGCACAGGCCCGAGATACCGTTGATCAGCACCGAGCGCTTGAGCGCAGCCGCATCCAGCCAGCCGCAGCGGCGGGCACGGCCCGTCACGGTGCCGCGCTCCTGGCCCACGGTGGACAGGTGGTAGCCCACGGTGCCTTCGGTTTCCCAGTCCAGCTCGGTCGGGAACGGGCCGCTGCCCACACGCGTGGTGTAGGCCTTGGTGATGCCCAGGATATAGTGCAGCTTGTCGGGGCCCACACCCGAACCGGCGGCGGCGTTGCCGGCCACGCAGTTGCTGGAGGTGACGTAGGGATAAGTGCCGTGGTCGATGTCCAGCAGCGTGCCTTGCGCACCTTCGAACAGCACGCTGCCACCGGACACGTTGTGGCCGTGGATCTGCACGCCGACATCGGCCAGCATGGGCAGGATCTGCTCGGCCACCTTCATGGCCTGGTCAAAGATGGGCTGGAACTCGATCACGTTGCTCTTGAGGAAGCCTTGCAGCGCGAAGTTGTGCAGTTCGAGCAGTTCGCGCAGCTTCTTGGCGAAACGGTCGGGGTGCTTCAGATCCTGCACGCGCAGGGCGCGGCGGGCCACCTTGTCTTCGTAGGCCGGGCCGATGCCCTTGCCGGTGGTGCCGATCTTGCCGCTGCCGCTGGTCTCGCGAAGGGCTTCGCGGGCCTTGTCCACCTCGACGTGGAAAGGCAGGATCAAGGGGCAGGATTCGCTGATGAACAGGCGCGAACGCACGTTCAGGCCGGCAGCTTCCAGGCGCTCGATCTCGGACAGAAGGTGGGTGGGATCGACCACCACGCCGTTGCCGATGTAGCAGGCCACGCCATCACGCATGATGCCGGAGGGGATCAGTTGCAGCGCAGTCTTCTTGCCGTTGATGACCAGGGTGTGGCCGGCGTTGTGGCCACCCTGGAAACGCACGACGGCGGCGGCATGGTCGGTCAGCCAATCGACGACCTTACCCTTGCCTTCGTCACCCCATTGGGTGCCGACGACCACAACGTTGCGGGCGGATGCGGGACGGGCCGACGCATTCGAAGGCGCGGTGGAGCTTTGCATGGCGGATTCCTGTTTCGCGTAGGGGTTGAGGCGGTGCGGATCTGAGGACGATTCGTCGTCAGATCGGGCGCACCTGCCAGCGTCCATCGATCAATGCGAGCTCGCGGTCGCAATCGAATTCCTGGACGTCGTGTTCATGTCCGGGCAGCACGCACACCACGGTGTGCCCCTGCCCTCTCAGTGCGCGCACGGCCTGGCGCAAGGCGGGGTCTCCACCCCAGGGAGCACGCACCGCCGGGCGCACGGCCAGGCCTTGGCGGCCAGCGAGCAACTCGGCAATGATCTTCAGGTCGAGGCTGAAGCCCACGGCGGGACGGCGGCGGCCGAACACGGCCCCCACCTCGTCGTAGCGGCCACCGCGAACCAGGGCATCGGCATGGCCTTCGGCATAGATGGCGAAGCGGGTGCCGCTGTAATAGGCGTAGCCGCTCAGATCGGACAGGTCGAAGCCCACGCGCAGATCAGGCTGGGCCTGGCGCAGATGGCGCGACAGCCAGGCCAGATCGTTCAGCGCAGCGTCGACCAGCGGGTGCTTGGGCAGCACGGCGCGGGCCTTGTCCAGTGTGGTGTCGTCGCCGTACAGCGTGGTGAGCGTCACCAGGACATCGGCAGCGCCTGCGGCACTGGCCAGGGGGCCTTGCGCCAGATCGTGCAACTCACCAACGTCCTTGTCGGTCAGGGCGCCCACGACGGCGGCATGAGTGGCATCGTCCAGATGCGGCAGGCCCAGGCCGGCCAGCACGCCCTGCACCAGGCGCACGTCGGCCAGGTCGATCACCAGGCCGGTCACGCCGGAGGCCTGCAGGCCTTCCAGGGCCAGCTCGGTCACTTCCAGATCGGCTTCCAGGCCGGCGTGGCCGTAGATCTCGGCACCCAGTTGCAGCGGCTCGCGGCTGGCCTGAGGGCTGGCCGGGCGAGTGTGCAGCACGGGACCGCAGTAGCACAGGCGGGTCAGGCCTTCTCGGTTGAGCAGGTGGGCATCGATGCGGGCCACCTGGGGCGTGGCATCGGCACGAACCCCCAGCGTGCGGCCGCTGAGTTGGTCAACCAGCTTGAAGGTGCGCAGGTCCAGTTCATGGCCGGTGCCCGTGAGCAACGAATCAAGGTGCTCCAGCAGGGGGGGCATGACCAGCTCGTAGCCGTAGCCACGCGCCGCATCCAGCCAGACGCGGCGCAATTCTTCCACGCGACGGGCTTGCGCAGGCAAGACGTCGGCAATGTGCTCTGGCAACAGCCAAGCAGACGACATAGGAAAACGTGTGGGGGTTAAAACCGGGATTCTACCGGGGTTCGGAGTGCCCGACCACCCTAGCCCAGCACCCAGATGAGGAGCAGTCCGCACAGGACGCTGCCGATACCGACCAAGCGCAGCTGTGCATCATTGAGTTGGAGCGCCTGTTCGAACACCCGCCGCCACGCGGCGGGGTTGATCATGGGCAGCAGGCCCTCGATCACGAAGATGAGGGCCAGGGCCAGCCAAAAGGCGTCGGCCATGACGGAATCGCGAGCGCCGGGGGCTTACTTGGCGCCGCCGGAGCCGCGCATGGCCTTGAAGAAGTCACTGCTGGAGTCGAGCACCATCACATCCGACTTGCTGCGGAAGGTGCTGCGGTAGGCCTCCAGGCTGCGGTAGAACTGCGCGAACTGCGGGTCACGGCCGAAAGCATCGGCGTACAGGGCTGAGGCCTTGGCATCGCCATCACCCTTGAGCTTTTGCGCATCGCGGTAGGCTTCGGCCACGATGATCTCGCGCTGGCGGTCGGCGTCGGCGCGGATCTTTTCACCTTCGGCAGCACCTTGCGAGCGCAGCTCGTTGGCCACGCGCTGACGCTCGGACTGCATGCGGCGGTAGACCGCATCCGTGATGCTCACGGAGAAGTCCACGCGCTTGATGCGCACGTCGACGATCTCGATACCGAAGGACTTGGCGTCGTCGGCCAGGCGCGAGATCACGCCCTGCATGACCTTCTCGCGCTCGGTGGACAGCACGGCGCCCACGGTACGGCGCGTCACCTCTTCGTTGAGCGCAGCCTGCACGATGGGGCTCAGGCGGTTCTCGGCGTCGCGCATGTCGGTGCCCAGTGCACGGATGAACAGGCGGGGATCGGTGATGCGCCACTTGAGCAGCCAGTCGATCACCAGGCTTTTCTTTTCAGCCGTGAAGATGGGCTTGGATTCGGGGCTGTCCAGGGTCTGCGTGCGGCGGTCGAGCACGACCACGTTCTGCAGCGGCGCGGGCAGCTTGAACTTCAGGCCGGGCTCGCTCACGACTTCCTTGATTTCACCCAGGCCGTACACGACGGCGTACTGACGCTGATCCACCACGAACAGGGTGGATGCCAGGATGATGAGGGCCAGCAGCGCGCCGACCACGATGATGCCAATGCGGTTCATGTCGGTTGTCCTTCGGGCTCAGCGGGCGTCACGGTCACGGCTGCGCAGGTTCTCGCGCGAGCGGGCGTCACTTGCCAGCGAGGGGCTGGACGAGGGCACGGTCGTGGTCGATTCCGGCACCGAGGCGGCATTGCCTGCGGCACCCGCCGCGCCGGCCACCGGCACACTGCCACCGCTGGCCTGCAGCAGCTTGTCCAGCGGCAGGTACAGCAGGTTGGAGCCCTGGCGCGAATCGACCATCACCTTGGTCACGTTGCTGTAAACCTGCTGCATGCTGTCGATGTAGAGGCGGTCACGCGTGACGGCTGGCGCCTTCTGGTACTCCGTCAACACCGAACGGAAACGCTGGGCATCACCATCGGCCTGTGCGACCACACGGGCGGCGTAACCGGCTGCTTCCTCGCGCAGGCGCGCGGCGGTACCTTGGGCCTTGGGGATCACGTCGTTGGCGTAGGCCTGGCCTTCGTTCTTCAGGCGCTCACGGTCGGCACCGGCCTTCACGGCATCGTCGAAAGCGGCCTGGACCTGCTCGGGGGCCTGCACGTTGCGCACGTTGACGTTGACGATCGTGACGCCGGCCTTGATCTTGTTGAGCTGCGACTGAACCGACTTGACCAGTTCGGTGGCGATGGCGTCGCGCTTCTCGTAGAGCACCGAGTCCATCGTGCTGGTGCCGACGATCTCGCGCACCGCCGATTCGGCCGCCTGCTTGACGGCCTCGTCGGAGCTGCGGTTCTCGAACAGGTACTGCTTGGCATCGGCCAGGCGGTATTGCACCGTGAACTGGATATCGATGATGTTCTCGTCGCGCGTGAGCATGGACGAATCGCGCAGACCCGTGCCCTGCTCCACTGTGGGACTGCCCACTTCCAGCGAACGCAACTGCGTGACGTTGACGATCTCGTGACTCTGGAAGGGGTACGGGCCGCGCCACTGGAAGCCAGCCTCGGAGGTGTGGCTGTAGCGCCCAAAGGACATCACCACGGCCTGCTGGCCTTCCTGCACAATGAAAAAGCCGCTGCCCAGCCACACCAGCACCACCAGGCCGGCCACCAGGCCGATGCCGATGCCTGCGCCCGTGGGATCGGGCGACATGCTGCCGCCAGGACCATTGCTGCCATTGCCACCCTGGTTGCCGCCATCACCGCCGCGGCCAGAAAACAGGCCACTGAGCTTGCGGTTGAAATCACGCCAGAGCTCGTCCAGATCGGGCGGACCGTCATCACGGCGGTTTTCGCTGGTGCTGACGCCGGCCACGCCGGGCAGCAGGCGATACAGACGGTGCGTCGAGCGCCACACCAGGCGCGTAGCGATCCCGGTCAGGAAACCCGCGGTCAGCGCCACGGCCGACGCCACGGCACGCAGGCCGGTTCGCGGCGCGCCCTGGGCGGGACTGGTCTCAGCGTTGTGCATGTCCATGTTCGAACGATTCTTGGTGAGAGGCCACGCCATCCTCCGACGGGGCCGTGAGTTCATGATTGTGCATGCCGAATGGCTGGAAGTCGGCCGAAAAGCCAGCGTCGACACTTTCCAGCCCGGAAACGGCCGCTTGCGAGAGCACTTCGCGCAACACATCGAGGCCGTCGCCGGTCAGGGCGCTGCAGAACACGCGCAGTGCGCGCGTGCCGTCGGGCATTTCGAAGATGTCGCGGTCATGGCGGGGCTGCTGGTGCTCCGGCAGCGCATCGCACTTGTTGAACACCAGCACCTGTGGGATGCCGGAAGCGCCGATAGAGTTCAACACCCGCTGCACTTCGGCCATCTGCTCGAGCAGCACTGGGCTGGCGGCATCGACCACGTGCAGCAGCACATCGGCCTCAGTAGCCTCCTGCAAGGTGGCCTCAAACGCCTCGACCAGCGTGTGCGGCAGGTCGCGGATGAAGCCGACCGTGTCGGAGATGGTGACGCTGCGCTGCGCCTGCGCAAGGTACAGCTGGCGCACGGTGGTGTCCAGCGTGGCGAAGAGCTGGTCGGCCGCGTAGGTGCCGGCCTTGGTGAGCGCGTTGAACAGCGTGGACTTGCCCGCGTTGGTGTAGCCCACCAGCGAGATGCGGAAGGTGCCCGTGCGCTCGCGGCCACGGCGCTGCGTGTTGCGCTGGCACTTGACCTTGATCAGTTGCTGCTTGAGCGACTTGATGCGCTGATCGATCATCCGGCGGTCCAGCTCGATCTGGGTTTCGCCGGGGCCGCCACGATGGCCCACACCGCCGCGCTGACGCTCCAGGTGGGACCAGCGGCGCACAAGCCGCGTGGAGAGGTAGCCCAACCGGGCCAGCTCGACCTGCAGCTTGCCTTCGTGGCTGCGCGCACGGTCACCGAATATCTCGAGGATCAGCGAGGTGCGGTCCAGCACCTCGACGCCGATGTGGCGTTCGAGGTTGCGCTGCTGCGCGGGCGACAGGGCCTGGTCGAAGATGACGGCCTGTGCCCTCTCATCGGCCACGAGGCGCTTGATCTCGTCGGCCTTGCCCGAGCCCACGAAGAACGCAGCATCGGGCGCCTTGCGGCGTGCGATCACACGCGCAATGGGCGCATCGCCGGCCGATTCGGCCAGCAAGGCAAGTTCATCAAGGGTGGGATCGAAGGACGATCCCGGCCCCAGATCGACCCCCACCAGCACGACCCTGGGCGGGCCGCTGGGGGCGGGCTCGAACGGCACTGAAGATGTCAAGGCGTGTCGGGCTTGGGTCGGATCTTTTGGGATGGAAGGAGGTTTGACGCCGTGTCAAAAACTCAGGCGTCGCCGTCTTCAGCGGCGTGGAAATTGACCGAACGGCCCGGCACCACGGTGGAGATCGCGTGCTTGTAGACCATCTGGGTCACGGTATTGCGCAGCAGGACGACGTATTGATCGAAAGATTCGATCTGGCCCTGGAGCTTGATGCCGTTGACCAAATAAATGGACACGGGCACGTGCTCTCTGCGCAGAAGGTTCAGGAACGGGTCTTGTAGAAGTTGCCCTTTGTTGCTCACGATATGCTCCGTGATAAAAAGTTTGGGAAAAGACACCTTATCACAGGCTGCATCCGCATTTGCGGCAGGGTCTTGGCCTGAAAAGTCAAGGTGACGCCGAGCGCGAATTTGCCCGGCGCGGGTTCAAATGTAGCCTATTGCGCGACGTTTACGAGAAAACCCGGAGTGACGCCCTTATTCTTTCTCGGCAAAGGGGTTCGACGAGAGCTTCATCTCGATGCGCAGCGGCGTGCCCGTGAGCTTGAAGTGCGCGCGGAAACGCCCTTCCAGGTAGCGCTTGTAGCTCTCTGAGACGTGCTCCAGCGCATTGCCGTGGATCACGATCACAGGCGGGTTCTGGCCGCCCTGGTGGGCATAGCGCAGCTTGGGCCGCGACATGCCGCCACGCTGCGGCTGCTGGAACTGCACGGCCTCTTGAAGCAGGCGCGTGAGCACGGGCGTGGACATCTTGCAGCTGGCCGAGAACCAGGCATCGCTGATGGCCTTCCAAAGCGGGCCCAGGCCCTGGCGCTTGATGGCCGAGATGTGCAGCACGGGCGCGAACTTGAGGAAGGCCAGGCGCGTCTCGATGGAGCGCTGCAGCATCTCGCGCTGGTAGGAATCGACCGCGTCCCACTTGTTGATGGCCACGACCACGGCACGGCCCGATTCAAGCACGAAGCCGGCAATGTGCGCATCCTGGTCGGTCACGCCTTGGGTGGCATCGATCAGCAGCAGCACGACGTTGGCATCGGCGATGGCCTGCAGCGTCTTGACGACGGAGAACTTCTCGATGGCCTCGAAGACCTTGCCCTTGCGGCGCAGGCCGGCCGTGTCGATCAGCTCGAAGCGCTGGCCATTGCGCTCGAAGGGCACCTTGATCGCATCGCGCGTGGTGCCGGGCATGTCGAAGGCCACCAGGCGCTCTTCACCCAGCCAGGTGTTGATCAGCGTGGACTTGCCGACGTTGGGGCGACCCGCCACCGCCAGGCGAACCGGGCGGTCGGGATCGTCTTCCAGCAGGTCCTCATCATCGTCTTCGTCACCAAAGAACTCGTCGAGTGCCATGTCCAGCAGGCTGCGGATGCCCTGCCCGTGCGCCGACGACACCGGGATGGGATCGCCGATACCCAGCTCGTAGAACTCGGCCAGCTGCGGCGAATCCTGCATGCCTTCGGCCTTGTTGGCCGCCAGCAGCACCTTCTTGTTGGCGCTGCGCAGGTAGTTGGCGATGTCGTGATCCTGGGCAGACAGGCCCGCGCGCAGATCGACCACGAAGATGACGGCATCGGCCTCGGCCACGGCCTGGCGCGTCTGCTTGGCCATCTCCTTGAAGATGCCGTCCGTGCAGTCGGGCTCGAAGCCGCCTGTGTCGATGACGATGTACTCGCGGGCGCCCTGGCGGCCTTCGCCGTAGTGGCGGTCCCGCGTGAGGCCGGCGTAGTCGGCCACGATGGCGTCACGGCTCTTGGTGAGACGGTTGAAGAGCGTCGATTTGCCGACGTTGGGGCGACCGACGAGCGCGATGACGGGTTTCATTCGAAAGAAGCAGGCTGGCCGGGCTTATTGAGCCCGCAGCGCGTAAAGGGTGCCGCCGCGGGTGGCCACCAGCAGAGTGCCATCCACGACCTTGGGCGCGCCGCTCAGGGCGCTGTCCAGGGACAGGCGGGCCACGGTGCGGCCATCGCTGGACGAGAGGAAATGCAGTTGACCGTCGTAGTCGCCCACGGCGATCAGGCCAGCCCACAGCACGGGGGTGCTCAGGGCGCGGTGCTGGAAGCGGTCGATGCGCCACAGCACCTCGCCGGTTTCGGCACGCCAGGCGGTCAGGCGGTCGGCGCTGTCTGCGCCCACGACGATGCGGTCGTCAGCAGCCAGGCCCTGGTAGCCGGCCTGCGGACGCGACCAGCGCAGGGTGCCGCGGTTCATGTCCACGCAGCCGACGGACAGCTGGAAGGAACGCACGCACAGGTCGTCATCGCTGCGCACGGGCGGACCGACCAGGTCGGACAGGCGCTCGACCTCGTTGGTGCCGCGCGGCAGGCCCAGGCTGGCCTCCATGCGCACGGTGCCGCGCAGCGGGTCCAGGCCGATCAGGCGCGAACCCAGGCCCACCACCAGGGTGTCGCGGAAGGCGGCCAGCACACCAGACTGGGCCAGGGCCAGGGGGTCAGTACCCGGGCGCTGGAAGTTCCACAGCCAACGGCCGTCCTGGGCGTCATAGGCGCGCACGCTGCGGTCGACCGATTGCACGAAAACACGCTCACCGGCGACCAGCGGGGCGGTGATCACGCGGCCCGGCAGGCGATCACGCCACAGCGGCTTGCCGCCGTCGAGGACGACGAGTTCGTTGTCGGTGGTGACGACCGCCGCGAAGCGGCCATCGCTGCCAACGCCTGCACTGAGCTTGCTGCCAGCCTGGCCCTTCCAGAGCTCACGGCCGCCGGCGAGATCGACGGACACGATCTGGCCATCGGAGGCGGCCACGGTCACGGCGCCGTTGCTCACGGCCAGCGACATGGGGCCATCGGCCTGGCCGACGCGCACGCTCCAGGCGGTGCGCACGGTCTGGCTCGGGGTGAAGGTTTCCAGGGCCGCGGGCTTGGGCTTGGAAGAGCTTCCGCAACCCGCCAGCACGGCAGTGGCCACCAGCACGGCGCCAGCGCGCCAGAACATCGTCGGTCTCGTCATGATTCGGGTGTGAATGTCGTGAAAGATTGCAGCCTGCCAGGGCCTGCACAGGGGCATCAATGGGCAGCAGAAGCGCTGCCCTGGACCACCGACGGCGCCGGCGGCTCACCCAGTGCGGTGAGCTTGCCTTCGATGAAGCGGCGGTATTCAACCTTGGCGTCCATGGCCATCCAGGCGGCTTGATAGGCCTTGAGGGCCTCGTCCTTCTTGCCCTGCGACAGCAGGATGTCGCCGCGGCGGTCATCGGCCAGGGGCTTGAACTCCTCAGGCACCTTGGCGTCGACCAGCTTGAGGGCTTCGTCGTACTTCTTGGCGTCGAGCAGCAGGCCCGCCAGGCGCAGACGCGCCACGGCCACCAGGTCATCGTTCTTGCCGTTGTCCACCAGCCACTGCAGGCTGGCCTGGCCTTGGTCGGCCTTGCCGGCATCGACCTGGGCCCGGGCAGCCAGCAGGGCGCCCTGCTCTGCGAAGGTGGCGCCAGCGTACTGGTCCTTCAGGTCATTGAAGACGCGGCCGATCTTGTCGACATCGCCAGCCACGACGGCACGGTCCAGCTCTTCGTAGAGGCCGCCGGCCTTGGCGGCCTTGTCGTTCTGCCAGTAGAGGTAGCCCGTCCAGGCGGCATAGCCACCCAGCGCGATCACGAGCACCCAGGTGACCAGGTTGCCATACCTCTTCCACAGGTGCTTGGCGTTGTCGAGCTGTTCTTGTTGTTCGAGGTTGTACGTGGCCATCGAATCCTCTGATCGCTGTGCGAGGTTGGTTGGAAGTGCGTGATTATCGCCGGGCCGGAGGGCTCAGCCCGCGGTGCGCAGGCTGGAAGCCCAGACCGCCACGTCGGCCAGCGGGGCCAGGCACTGCTCGCCCCCGTCACGCAGGGGTTTGATGGCCACTTCGCCGCGCGATGCCTCATCAGGGCCGAACACCAGGGCAAACCGGGCGCCGCTGGCGTCGGCCTTCTTGAACTGGGATTTGGGGCTGGCCGGCCCGTCCTTGCCGGCCGGGTTGAGCACCACCGACACGCCCTGGGCGCGCAAGGCCTCCAGCGTCGTCATGACGGGGGCCAGGGGCGTGCCCGCCAGCACGACGGCGAAAGCGTCGGGCGCCACCGGGGCGGGGATCTTGCCCACCTCTTCGAGCAGTAGCAGCAGGCGTTCGATGCCCAGGCCCCAACCGACGGCTGGCGCGGGCTTCTTGCCACCGAGCTGCTCGATCAGGCCGTCGTAGCGGCCACCACCGCAGACGGTGCCCTGCGAGCCCAGCCGCTCGGTGATCCACTCGAACACCGTAAGGTTGTAGTAGTCCATGCCGCGCACCAGGCGCGGATTGACGCGGTAGGCGATGCCAGAGGCATCCAGCGTGGCCTTGACCGCCTCGAAATGGGCCAGCGAGGCCTCGCCCAGGAAATCGATCAGGCGCGGCGCGCCTTCGACCACAGGCTGCAGCGCCGGGTTCTTGGTGTCCAGGATGCGCAGCGGGTTGCTGTGCAGGCGGCGGCGGGCCTCCTCATCCAGCAGGGCTTCGTGCGATTGCAGGTAGGCGATCAGGGCCTCGCGGTGGGCCCGGCGCTCATCGGGCTGGCCCAGGCTGTTGATTTCAAGGCGGACATCATCCCCCACCGCCAGACCCAGATCGCGCCACAGCGCGGCGCTCATCAGGATGATTTCGGCATCCACATCGGGGCCGGCGAAGCCCAGCACCTCGGCGCCGACCTGGTGGAACTGGCGGTAGCGGCCCTTCTGCGGGCGCTCGTGGCGGAACATCGGGCCGATGTAGTACAGGCGCCTGCCGCCTTCGTACAGGAAGCTGTGCTCGTTCACGGCGCGCACCACGCCGGCGGTGCCTTCCGGGCGCAGGGTGAGCTTGTCGCCATTGAGGCTGTCTTCGAAGGAGTACATCTCCTTCTCGACGATGTCGGTCACCTCACCCAGGCCGCGCACGAACAGGGCCGTCGGTTCGACGATGGGGACGCGCACGTTCTGGTAACCGTAGCGGCGCATCAGTGCACGGACGGTGTCCTCCAGCCATTCCCACCGCGCCGAATCGGGCGGAAGGATGTCGTTCATGCCTTTGACGGCTTTGAGTTGTTCGGCCATGGAATCAGAGAGAAAAAATATTGTCGTCAGTCAGGCTGCGCCACCGCCTCGGTGCCATAGCGCCGGGCAATGTAGGTTTCCACGATCTGCTGGAACTCCTGGGCGATGCCTTCGCCGCGCAGCGTCATGGCCTTTTCGCCATCGATGAACACGGGGGCCGACGGCGCCTCGCCATTGCCCGGCAGGCTGATGCCGATGTCGGCATGCTTGCTCTCGCCCGGACCGTTGACGATGCAGCCCATCACGGCCACCTTCATGCCTTCGACGCCAGGGTACTTGGCACGCCAGACCGGCATCTGCGCACGCAGGAAATCGTCGATCTGCTTGGCCAACTCCTGGAAAGTGGTGCTGGTGGTGCGGCCACAACCAGGGCAGGCCGTGACGCTGGGCACGAAGACGCGCAGACCCAGGGCCTGCAGGATCTCGGAAGCGACCACGACCTCTTGCGTGCGGGCTTCGCCGGGCTGGGGCGTGAGCGAGACGCGGATGGTGTCGCCGATGCCCTCCTGCAGAAGGATGGCCAGGGCCACGCTGGAGGCCACCGTGCCCTTGGTGCCCATGCCAGCTTCGGTCAGGCCCAGGTGGAGCGGGTAGTCGCAACGCTGCGCCAGGGCGCGGTAGACGCTGATCAGGTCTTGCACACCGCTGACCTTGCACGACAGGATGATCTGCTCGGGCGCCATGCCCATCTGCTGCGCCAGGCTGGCCGATTGCAGGGCCGAACTGACCAGGGCTTCGTACATGACCTGTCGCGCTTCCCAGGGCTGGGCACGATGGCCGTTTTCGTCCATCAGCTGCGCCATCAGTTCCTGGTCCAGGCTGCCCCAGTTGACGCCGATGCGCACGACCTTGTCGTACTTGAGCGCCGCCTCGATCATCTGGCCGAACTGCTTGTCCTTCTTGTCACCCTTGCCCACGTTGCCGGGGTTGATGCGGTACTTGGACAGGGCCTGGGCGCAATCGGGATAGTCGGTGAGCAGGCGGTGGCCGTTGTAGTGAAAATCGCCCACCAGCGGCACGTCGATGCCCATGCGGTCAAGCTGCTCGCGGATGTAGGGCACGGCCTGGGCTGCCTCGGGCGTGTTGACCGTGATGCGCACCATCTCGGAGCCGGCCAGCGCCAGTTCCTTGACCTGGATGGCTGTTCCGACCGCGTCGACCGTGTCGGTGTTGGTCATGGACTGCACACGCACCGGGGCGCCGCCGCCGATGGTGACCACGCGCGAGCCCCACACCACCCGTGCCTGGCGGCTGCGACGTGGCGCAGGCTTGGCAGCCTTGATGGGCTGCCCGGCGCATGAAAAAGGGGACGGGGACGTATCGCTCATGGCGTGGACTTCAACTCAAGTCGGGCCACATTGTTGCGCGCAAAGGGCTGCAGGTCGATGGCCCTGCCCAGGTAGCTGACCTGCATGCCCGACGCATTGCCGATCTTCACGTACAGAGGGGGCGAGCCATCAATGCCGATCGTCTCGCCTGAAGACACGGTGCGGGAGAGCAGTTTCTCGCCCTTGGCATCACGCACTTCAACCCAGGAATCCGCGAAAGACACCATGACCAGCGCACTGCCCGAGCGCATGGAGCCGGGCTGACGTGAACCCTCCACGGTGAGCACCGGCACGGGGCCGGAAGCCGCCGGCACCACCACGGTGGGCACCGAGGCCGCAGGCGCCAATTCTGCGGCAGCCGCGGCAGAGGCTGCCAAAGCCGCCGCCGACGCGCCGGACGCCACCACAGCCACACTGGGCACCACCTCTTCAGCCACCACGATCTGGGACGCCCCCAGGGCCACGGACTCGGCCCCGCCTTGCGAGGCGGTGGCCGTTGTGCTCTCACTGCGAGCCCACAGCGCGGCCCAGTCGACATCCGACGGGAACACGTACAGCAGGGCCGCCGCGAGCAGCACGCCCAGCGGCACCAGGTAGCGCGGCACCAGCAGGGCCGACCAGCGGATGCCCGGGCTGCTCATGTCCAGGTTGAGCTTGAGGCTGCTAGCCCGGGAGGCATCAAAGGGCACAGCCTTGGCCTCGCTGGCCACCAGGCTGATGGGCTGGGCCGCAGGCAGACTGGCCAGCACGCCGGCCGGATCAACCTTCAGGGCTCGGCACACCGCCATGGCCAGCGCACGCGTGAAGGCAGCGTCAGGCAGTTCCTGAAAGCGGCCGGACTCCAGAGCATCGAGTTTGGCGGGCGTGACCTTGATCAACAAAGCAAGGCCTTCGAGTGTCAGCCCACGGTCCAGGCGGGCCTGCCGCAGGAAGGATGCCGAGGGCACAGCGCCGCCCGCTGGAGCATCACCAGAAGCCGGTGTGTTCTCAATCATCAAAACGTCCAAGGTCCAGGGCCGTGGTCTCGCGGGCATTCGGGAAACGGCTGCGCAGCTGGGTGGCCAGCTCTTCCATCGTGGCCCGCCCGCCCAGCTTGCGCTCGATGCGGATGCCCAGCCAGAGCGATTCGGCGTTGGCCAGCTCCGGCACGTTGTTGACACGGCGAATGTAGAAGCGCGCACGGTCCAGATCGCCATTGCGATAGAACAGCGACGCCAGGTTAAAAGCGGTCACGGGATTGCCCGGCTCCATCTCGTAGGAGCGCTTGAGCGACGCCTGCGCCTCGGGCAACTGCCCGGCCTGCATCTGGCACACGCCACGCGCCATGAGCGTGCGGGAGGTCTGCACGCTCATCGGCAGCTCGACCGCACGGGCGAACAGTGCATCGGCCTCGGCATACTGCTGACGCTGGCAGAGGAACCAGGCGTAGTTGTGCAGCACACTGCCATTGCGGGCATCGAGCTGGATGGCGCGCTTGTAGCTTTCCTCTGCCAGACCGGGCTCATTCATGCCGCTGTAGATCAGGCCCCGCAGCTCGTAGGCGGCACTCATGTTGCCATCAAGGGCAATGGCCTGCTTGACCTCATCGAGCGCCGTGGTGAGCTGCCCCCGGCTGAAATAGGCGCCGGCCAATTCCAGGCGAAGCCGCGCACGGCGGCGCACTTCGGTTTCATCGGAGGCCGTGACGATATCGCGCCCTGCGGCGCTGGACGTCATGGCCTGGCGGGACACGGGCGACTGCTGCCCTGCCCCCGTGGTGGCGCAACCCTGCAGGACGATGAGCGCGGCCACGCCCGTCGAGGCCAGTGCCGAACGGCCCAGGCCTGCCAGGCTCCGTGGGGTGAATGACATCCCAAGAACTCCTCGAACTCGACGTTGAAACAAGGCCCCGACACCGGAGCCACGCGGATGTGCCCGCATCAGACCTTGCGAGCCGCCACGGTGGCCGGCTGGATCACGATGGGCTGGCGCAGCATGCGCTCGCTGGCACGGGTGCGGTCCTGCACCTCACCGGCCAGTTGACCGCAGGCGGCGTCGATGTCATCGCCACGCGTCTTGCGGACAGTGGTGACGATACCAGCATCGACCAGGATGCGGGCGAAGGCCTGCACCCGGGGATTGTTCGAGCGTTTGAGCCCGGACTGGGGAAACGGATTGAACGGGATCAGATTGAACTTGCATGGCACTTTGTTGCGCACCAGGGCAATCAGTTCCCGGGCATGCTCGTCGGTGTCGTTGACGCCATCGAGCATGCAGTATTCGAAGGTGATGAAATCGCGCGGGGCGGCGCTCAGGTAATCCACGCAGCTGGCCAGCAGCTCGGCGATGGGGTACTTGCGGTTGAGCGGCACCAGTTCGTCGCGCAGCGGATCATTGGGCGCATGCAGCGACACGGCCAGGGCCACGGGGCAGTCCTTCTGCAGACGCTCGATCATCGGCACGACACCCGAGGTGGACACCGTGACACGGCGGCGCGACAGGCCATAGCCATGGTCGTCGAGCATCGTGCGCAGTGCGGGCACCAACGCGTTGTAGTTCTGCAGCGGCTCGCCCATGCCCATCATCACCACGTTGCTGACGATGCGGTCATCGCGCTTGAAGCGCTCGCGCAGCGTGTGCTCGGCGTGCCAGAGCTGGGCGATGATTTCGCCGGTGCTCAGGTTGCGTGAAAAGCCTTGGTGGCCGGTGGAGCAGAAACGGCAGCCGACGGCGCAGCCTGCCTGCGAGGAGATGCACAGCGTGGCGCGGTCGTCCTCGGGGATGTAGACGCTCTCGACGGCATTGCCGCCGCCCACGTCGAATAGCCACTTGATGGTGCCATCGGCGGACACATGTTCGCTGATGACCTTCAGGCGCTCCAGCGTGGCCACACCCTGCAGCTTCCCGCGCAGAGACTTGGCCAGGTCCGACATCTGGTCGAAGTCGGTAGCGCCTTTTTGATGGATCCAGCGGAACAGCTGGACGGCGCGAAAGCGCTTTTCGCCCAGCTGCTCGCAAAACGCCGTCAAGCCTTCAAGATCGAAGTCGAGCAGGTTGACGGCGCTCATGGCACATACCTCCAGCCCGCGATCAGCGGCTGTAGACGTTCAGGCCGGGGAAGAAGAAGGCAATTTCTTGCGCGGCGGTTTCAGCGGCGTCAGAACCGTGCACGGCGTTGGCGTCGATGCTGTCAGCGAAATCGGCGCGGATGGTGCCCTTTTCAGCCTTCTTGGGGTCGGTGGCGCCCATCAGGTCGCGGTTCTTGGCGATGGCGCCTTCACCTTCGAGCACTTGCACGAACACGGGGCCGGAGACCATGAAGTCCACCAGGTCCTTGAAGAAGCCGCGCTCCTTGTGCACGCCGTAGAAGGTCTCAGCTTCTTGACGCGACAGTTGCACCAGCTTGGCAGCGGCAACCTTCAGGCCTGCGCCTTCAAAACGGGCGACGATCTGGCCGATCACGTTCTTGGCGACAGCGTCGGGCTTGATGATCGAGAGGGTGCGTTCGATGGCCATGTAATTTGCTCCGAAATTCGGTTATTTGACAAAACCCGGCATTGTACTGCGGGCAAGTATCAGGTTGTTGAAACTGGGGAGATCAGCGACGACGGCCACCGCCGCCCCGGTTGCCGCCACCGCCGCCGCCCTTGTTGCCAAAGAAGGCGTCGGCACCGATGTAGCCCACCGAGGTCTGCAGCGGATCGGGCTCACGGGGGCCGCCCTTCTTGCCGCCGCCACGCTGACCTTGCTGCTCGTGCTGGTCCGGCCGGCCGAAACCGGAGGTGATGCGCTTGGAGCCCTTGGCGAACCGGCGGTCGAAGGTCTGCTCCAGCGGGTTGGGGATCGGTCCGATGTGGTCATGATCGTCATCGCTGTCAGAGCGGCGGTCCATCGGACGGTCATCGCGGGGCGGACGAGCCTGCTGCTGACGGTCCGGACCACGGTTGCCTTGGTTGTTGCCCTGGTTGTGGCCGTTACCGTTGCCGCGCGGGCCTTGGCCTCGCTGCTGATTCTGGCCGTTGCCCTGGCCGAACTTGTCCTTGTTGCCGAACTTGCCCTGGCCACCGCGCTGGTTGTCGCGCTGATTGTTGTTGCCGTTGCGGCCCTGGCGGTCGTCGCGGTCATTGCGACGGCCTTGTCCCTGGCCCTGGCCTTGTTGTCCCTGGCCTTGCTCCTGGCGGTCACCGCCGGCCAGGAACTTGACCGCGCGCACATCCGACTCGCCCAGCTCGACCCACACGCCGCGCTTGAGGCCCAGCGGCAGCACGATGGAGCCGTAGCGCACGCGAATCAGGCGGCTGACCGTCAGACCCACCGCGTCAAACAGCTTGCGCACTTCGCGGTTGCGGCCTTCCGTGATCACGACGCGGTACCAGCGGTTGACGCCTTCGCCACCGCCTTCTTCGATGGACTTGAACGAGGCGGATTGGCCCTCGATGTCCACGCCTTCGAGCAGCTTGGCCTTGGCGTCAGCGGCGAGCGAGCCCAGCACGCGCACGGCGTACTCGCGCTCCACGCCGAAGCGGGGGTGCATCAGCTGGTTGGCCAGATCACCGGAGTTGGTGAACAGCAGCAGGCCTTCGGTATTCAGATCCAGGCGGCCGACGGATTGCCACTTGCCGTGTTGCAGGCGGGGCAGGCGGCGGAACACGGTGGGGCGATCCTGCGGATCATCGTGCGTGACGACTTCACCCACGGGCTTGTGATAGGCCAGGATGCGGGCCGGCGGCGGCGAGATGCGCACGCGGATGGGCTTGCCGCCCACGGCGATCTTGTCGCCGAAGGAGACGCGCTGGCCGATGTGGGCCACTTCGCCATTCACGGAGATACGGCCGTCTTCGATCATCTGCTCGATGTCGCGGCGAGAACCCACGCCGGACTGGGCCAGCACCTTCTGCAGCTTGGGCGCATCCGGCTCGGGGCGCAGCACGCGCTTGGTCTGGGCGGCCTCGGCGTCAGCGCCTTCGGCCTCCGCCTCTTCTTCATGGGCTTTGTCGAAATCGCCAGCCAGCAGCTCAGCGAACACGGCAGAAGCCTGTTCGGCGGCGATGGCCGCGCGGCGCGACGGACGGGGCTCTTCATCGGTGCCCGCAACCTGACCGCCCTCGCCTTCCTCGGCCTGGCGCGATTCGCGGCGCTCACGGCGCTCCTGGCGATCGTGCCGGTCACGACGGGGGCGGTCGCGGGACTCGCCTTGCTCGCCACCTTCGGGGGCAGCTTCTGCGGCCTCGCCAGAGGCCTCGGCGCCGGCGTCAGCACCCTGCTCTGCCGGGTCCAGCTGGAAGAAGCCATGGCCGGCGGATTCGCGGATCACCGGGGCTTGCTCGACAGGCTCAGCAACGGGCGTTTCATCAGCGGGTGCGGCATCGGCCAGCAGATCACCCTGCTCGGGGGCCACGGCCTTGCGGCGGGGGGCACGCTTGGGCTTGGCCGGCGCTTCTTCAGCCACCGGATCCAGGGCGGGCGCCTCAGCCTCAGCCTCTGCGGCAGCCACGGGCGCAGCCTCATCAGCAGCCTTGGTACGGCGCCGGGACGTCTTGCGGGCCACGGGAACCTCACTGCCGTCCGCCTCGGTCGGCGCGGCGGCTACCGCTTCAACGGCGTCAATGGCTTCAGGGGCCTTGGCGCGGCGGGTGCGCTTGGGCTTGGCGACGGCGTCGGCACCGGCCTCTTGCGGCGGTGTCGTGTCTTGAGGCTCTTGCATGGGCGTGTCGGTCATCGTCGGACAGGAAAGTGTGTTCAGGGGGCCGGCGCCACGGGGGCGTCATCGGCGGTATCGGGGCCGGCATCTGCCTCGGGCTGAGGGGCGGTCATCGTGGGTTCGGTGTGGATGTGTAGCTCGGCGTGGTTGACCGGCGTCAACGCGACCTGGGGCGCCAAGGATTCGGCAGGTGCGGGGGCTTCGGCAGCCTGTGGCACGCCGGCCTCGTCGGCGGCCTCAATGACCGCGCCCTCAGCCGACTCGAAATCCAGAGAAGAGGTTCCCTGCGCCGGCACATCGGTGTTGCCATCGGTATCGGCATCGCCCTCAGCGGCGGCTTCCTCGGCCTGAAGCTCCGGCAACAGGGCCTGCACGGCGCCCATGTGGTCGAGCTCGGGCAGTTGCTCCAGCGAAGTCAGGCCCAGGTCATCCAGGAACTGCCGCGTCGTGGCATACAGGCCAGGGCGCCCGGGCGCATCGCGGTGGCCGATCACCTCGATCCAGCCACGGTCTTCGAGCTGCTTGACGATCTGGGTGCTGACGGTCACGCCGCGGATGTCTTCGATGTCGCCGCGGGTGACGGGCTGACGATAGGCAATGATGGCCAGCGTCTCCATGGTGGCGCGCGAGTACTTGGGCGGCTTCTCGGGGTGAAGCCTGTCCAGGTACTCCTGCACCTCGGCGCGGGTCTGGAAGCGCCAGCCGGAACCTGTCTCGCGCAGCTCCGCCCCCCGGCCTTCCCAGCGATCAGCGAGCTCGTGCAACAGCGCCTTGACCTCATCGGCCGACAAGGCGTCGTCGAACAGCACCCGCAGCTCACGGATGGTCATGGGTTGGTGGGCGCACAACAGCGCCGCTTCAAGGATGCACTGCGCATCCTGGCGATCGAGAATGTCCATCTCTCCAGTCACTTCAAGCCGGAAACCCCGTGCATCAGCCGGACAACCGTCCGGTCTGGCGGATCAGCCTGGCATGCGCCGGGCCCGGCAAAAAGGCAGCATCAGTCGGATCGTTTGGGGTGCATGGGTGAGGGCCCCCGTCCCTGTCGGAGCCGCTGGCCGCGCAAAGGCGTACGGGCAGTTGCTCCGATACCCGGCGGTGCCTTTCGTTCCGCCTCATCTCTCTCGATGAGGCCGGACTGGATCGACTGCCGCCAACAGCGTGTCACACGCTTGTGGGCTCATTATGCACGACTTGGGACCAGGCGGCGGCCATATCGGGCGGCAAAGGTGCCTCAAATGCCAGTTCGTGCCCAAGCACGGGGTGCGCCAGCACCAGACGGGCGGCGTGCAGCGCCTGACGCGTGAGGCCCAAGGCCGGCGCCCCGCCGTACAGGGCATCGGCCAGCAGGGGCCAGCCCCGCGAGGCCAGGTGGACCCGGATCTGGTGGGTACGGCCGGTGTGCAGCGTACATTCCACGGCACTGACACTGCCCTCGGTGGGGCCTTTGCACCCGTCTGCGGCCACGGGCGACAGACGGGCCAGACAACGCACATCGGTCATGGCAGGCTTGCCGGAGGCCACCACGGCCATCCGCACCCTGGAGACAGGATCCCGCCCGATGGGCGCATCGATGCGAAGGCTGTCGGGCGGCGCGCCCCAGGTCAGCGCCCGGTACTGCCGGTGTATTTCGCGGGCCGCGATGGCGCGGGTGAGCGCGGTGCAGGCCTGCAAGGTCTTGCCCACCACCATCAGGCCGCTGGTGTCCTTGTCCAGCCGGTGCACGATGCCTGCGCGGGGCAGCAGCCCGGCACCCTCGTGGCGAGCCAGCAGGCCGTTCATCAGGGTGCCTTGCCAGTGGCCGGCGGCGGGATGCACCACCAGGCCCACGGGCTTGTCGACAATCATCAGGTGCTCGTCCTCGAACACGATGGGCAGATCCATCGCCTCGGGCACGAAGGCCTGGCTTTGCGGTGTCGGGCGCAACTCGGCCACCACTTGCTGGCCGGCCTGCAGCTTGCGCGACGGCGTGCTGATAGCCCGACCATCGACCGAGATGCAGCCCGCCTCGATCAGGTGCTGCAAGTGACTGCGGGAGAACTCCGGCGCCTTGCCTGCCAGCCATTGGTCCAGGCGGCGGCCATGGGCTGATGTCTCCACCGGCTCACGCAGCACGATGGTCTGGGCAGGGGCAAAACCGCTTCCACCTGACTCAGCTGGAGCCCCCGCATCGAGCAGTTCATCGCCCGCCAGATCCTCATCGCCCACCCAGGCCGGCGGCACAGGCACCAAGGCCTCATCCGGCTGGGCCGCAAGTGCCGTATTCGGCTCAACAGGCTCGGTTCGTGAACGGTTCTGACGGTCGGACCGCTTTGGCATGTGGCAGTGCTTCTATACTGCGGGGTGTTGCGCACTTCTGCGGCCCCCGCATACGATTCAAGTGAAAGTTTCCAAGCATCCCCTGAGCAGCCTGACCCAGGTGCTGAGCAAGAGCCTGTGGGCCGGTGTAGCGGCCGTTGTGCTGATGGCTGGCCTGGCAGGCTGCGGCTCGACCCCTGAGAACGAGTTCTCCGGCACCAGCGTCGATCAATTGTATGCGGACGCCCGGGAAGAGGCCTCTGAAGGCAATTTCGAAAACGCCATCAAGCGCTACGAAAAGGTCGAGGCACGCGCCACCGGCACCCTGATGGCCCAGCAGGCCCAGCTCGAACTGGCCTACGCCTACTACCGGACGGGCGAACGGGCCCAGGCGCTGGCCAAGATCGAGCGCTTCGTGCGCCTGCACCCCACCAGCCCCGCGCTGGACTATGCCTACTATCTGCAGGGCCTGATCAATTTCAACGATGATCTGGGCCTGTTCGGCTGGCTGTCCAAGCAAGATCTGAGCGAGCGTGACCAGCAGGCCTCCCGCGATGCCTACGAATCGTTCCGCCAACTTGTCGAGCGCTTCCCCACATCGCGCTATGCGCCCGATGCCCGCCTGCGCATGAACCACATCGTGAACTCGCTGGCCGCTGGCGAAGTGCACGTGGCACGCTTCTACTACCGCCGTGGCGCCTACCTGGCCGCTGCCAACCGCGCACAGACGGCGGTGACGGAGTACCGCAACTCGCCCGCGATCGAGGAAGCCCTCTTCATCATGGCCCGCAGCTACGACAGGCTGGCCATGCCCCAGTTGCGCGACGACGCCATGCGCGTGCTCAAGACCAGCTTCCCGCAGAGCGCCTACCTGACGCAGGGCGACGCCACCATCGAGAAGAAGTGGTGGAAGCTGTGGTGAGCCTTGGCTTGACCGCCGCCTGACATGACAACGGCCCCTGATGGGGCCGTTTTTCATGGCATTCGCAGCGAGTGCTCAGGGCGCCCAGCAACGCTCAATCGCCCTCGGTGCCACCGGTGGTGAAGCCGGTCAGGCGCCCCTGGTCGTGCACGCTGTCACCCATGGGCTGCACGTCCACCGGCTCATCGACCGGCGCGAACTCATCGGCATCCCGGTCGGTCGGCGCACCCAGCAGGTTCTTGAAGCGCTTGGAGCGGTCGTAGGGGAACACGTCGTGCACGTAGCCCGCCTGGATGCGCTCCTTGTGGGTCTGCCAGTACGCCACATCGAGCAGATCACCGTGGTGCTGCATGAAGATGCTGCGCACGCGCGGATCGCCCAGCAGGAAGGGGCCGAAGGTCTCGGGGAAGACATCGTACTTGCCCACGCTGTACCAGATCTCACCAGACATCTCTTCTTCCTCGTTGCGCGGCTCGGGCACCTTGCGGAAGTTGCAGTCCGTGACGTACTCGATCTCGTCGTAGTCGTAGAACACGACCTTGCCGTTGCGCGTGACCCCGAAGTTCTTCCACAGCATGTCGCCCGGGAAAATGTTGGCGGCCACCAGATCCTTGATGGCGTTGCCGTACTCGATCACGGCGTGCTCCAGGCTCTCGCCCTCGGCCTCCTGGATATAGATATTGAGCGGCACCATGCGGCGCTCGATGTACAGGTGCTTGAGCACGAGCACATCGCCCTCCTCCTCCATCAGGCTGGGCGAGAACTTCTTGAGCTCCGCGATCAACTCGTCGTCGAAGCGGTGGCGCGGGAAGGCCACATTGGTGAACTCCAGCGAGTCAGCCATGCGGCCCACGCGGTCATGCTGCTTGACCAGCAGGTACTTGCTCATGATGAGCTCGCGCGTGGTTTCCTTCTGCGGCGGGTAGTAGTCCTTGATCACCTTGAACACGAAGGGATAGGACGGCAGATCGAACACCAGCATGACCATGCCCTTGATGCCGGGCGCGATGCGGAACTTGTCGGTCGAGTGGCGCAGGTGAAAGAGGAAGTCGCGGTAGAACAGGTTCTTGCCGTGCTTCTGCAGGCCCAGCGCGCTGTAGAGCTCGGCGCGGGGCTTGCGCGGCATCAGGGTGCGCAGGAACTGCACGTAGGCCGAAGGCACCAGCATGTCGACCATGAAGTAGGCACGCGCGAAGCTGAAAAGCGCCAGCAGATCATCTTCACCAAACAGCGCGGCGTCGATGTACAGGTGCTTCTTGGAGTTGTGCAGGATGGGGATGGCGAACGGCAGGCTGCGGAAGCCATTGATCACCTTGCCGACGATGTACGCCCCCTTGTTCCGGTAGAACAGGGATGACAGCACCTGGATCTGGAAGTTGGTGCGCAGGCGCACATTGCCCACCTGCTCCTGCAGCGAGTCGAAGACGAAGCCGATGTCGCGGTCCAGATCCTCGAAGGGCACGTTCAGGCCGTAGCTCTGCACCACCGCCTTGAGCGTTTCGCGCAGGTTCTCGCGGGTGGGGTAGTAGGCGCGGAAGCTCGGCATGCCGTCCGCGTCGTCATCATCGATGTATTCGGTGGACACCGCCGGCCGCACGAAGATGAAATCGTTGCGGTAGTACTTGCGGTGCAGGATCTGGATGGTGGCCGAGTTGAAGAAGGTCTCGGCCAGTTCGGGCTGGCGGTGCCCCGTCAGCAGGCCAATGTAGAACAGCTTGATCTGCTGCCACACCTCCATGGGCAGTTGGCTGGCGGCGTAGTCGGCCTCCAGGCTGGCCACGGTCTCGTCCACCCGCAGATCGTAGAACTCGATCCGGGCGCGCTGGGCATCCTGCTGGGCGTGCCAGTCGGCCTGCTCGAAGCGCTGCTTGGCCTTGGCGCTGGTGGCGCGGAAGATCTTGTAGTGCTTGTCGAAGCCGTCGAGCAGGGCCTGGGCGATCTCGAAGACACGGGTGTCGGTGAGTTGCTGGGGAAACATGCTGCGCCTGTGTGAATGTGAGGTGATGTGGGCCCGCGCAGGGGGATCAGGCCTGGTCGGCCGCCGACAAGTGCCCGGCATAACGGTTTCTGAGTGCCTCCAGTGCACGGGCGTAGGCCTCGGGCACGTCTTCGGCCTTCGAGGTGGTCATGCGCAGGTCCTTGATCAAACCGTTATGCAAGCCGTAGACCCAGCCGTGCACGGCCACTTCCTGGCCCTGCTCCCAGGCGCTCTGCACCACGGTGGTATGGCACACATTGAGCGCCTGCTCCAGCACGTTGAGCTCGCACAGGGCGTCCAGGCGCACAGGCCCCTCGGGCAAGGCGTTCAGCCACTGCTGATGGTGATTGCGCACATCCTGCACGTGGCGCAGCCAGTTGTCGGCCAGGCCCACGCGCAGGTTCTTCATGGCCGCATTGACGCCGCTGCAGCCGTAGTGGCCCACCACGATCACATGCTTGACCTTGAGCGAGTCAATAGCGAACTCCATGACGGAGAGGCAGTTCAGGTCAGAGTGCACCACCACGTTGGCCACATTGCGGTGCACGAACAGCTCGCCCGGCAGCAGGCCGACGATTTCATTGGCCGGCACGCGGCTGTCGCTGCAACCGATCCACAGGTACTGCGGCGATTGCTGCTGTTGCAGGCGGGTGAAGAAACCGGGCGTGCGCTGCTCGATGTCTCGGGCCCAGGCGCGGTTGTTGTCAAACAGGTGATCCATCTTCATGCGGTCAAGTGTAGACAACTTCCGAAGTGCGGCTGAATGCGGCATGCATGCAAAGCCCTCGCCCACCAGGACGCCCCTATGGAAGGCACAATCGTTCGGTCATCAACGAAGTCAGATCCCGATGCAGTCGTCCGCAGCCCCTCAGCATCCCGCCCTGCAGTACCCGTGGGAGAGCACCCAGCCAACCCCAGGCGAATGGATGACGCTGCGCCCCGGCCTGCACTGGGTGCGCATGCCCCTGCCCTTCGCGTTGAACCACATCAACCTGTGGGTGCTGGACGATGAACTGGACGGGCAGCCCTGCTGGACGGTGGTGGATGCCGGCGTGTCCATCGACGCCATCCACGAGGCCTGGCGCACGCTGTGGGCCGGGCCGATGGCGGGCAAGCCGCTGGGCCGCATGCTGGTCACCCACATGCACCCGGACCACATCGGCAATGCACAGTGGCTGATCGAGCAGTTCAGCCCTACGGGGCACCCGGCCCGGCTGTGGATCAGCGCGACGGATTTCCTGGCGGCCACCATCGCCTGCCAGTCCACCACCGGCTACGGCGGTGACCGTGCGGCGGATTACTTCGCCTCCCACGGGCTGGACGATGGCAAAGGCCTGCCGCTGATCCGTCAGCGTGGCGGGTACTACTCGTCGATGGTGCCCTCCGTGCCGGCCAGCTACCGCCGCCTGCGCGAGGGCATGACCGTGTCGATCGGCGGACATGATTGGCGCTGCATCGCCGGCTTCGGCCATGCGCCGGAGCACATCGCCCTGTACAGCGAGGCCCAGGGCGTGCTGATCTCGGGCGACATGCTGCTGCCCAAGATCTCGACCAACGTCAGTGTGACGGATGCGGAGCCCGAAGCCGATTCGCTGGGCCTGTTCCTGGATTCACTGAGCCGCTACGAGGAGCTGCCGCCCGACACGCTGGTGTTGCCCTCTCACGGCCACCCCTTCGTCGGCATCCACGCGCGGGTGGACGCCTTGCGCACCCACCACCAGGAGCGCCTGGACGACATCCGCCAAGCCTGTGCCGAACGGCCCAGCACGGCGGCCGAGCTGCTACCCGTGCTGTTCAAGCGCGCGCTGGACATGCACCAGACCACCTTCGCCATGGGCGAGGCCGTGGCGCACCTGAACTACCTGTGGCACCGGGGCGAGCTGCGCCGCCAGGCCGATGAGCAAGGCGTGTGGCGCTTCAGTCCGGGATGACGGCGTGGCGCAGTTGCTCGCGCGCCTGATCGTACTCAGGCAGCACGGAGCGCACCACGCCCCAGAAGCGAGGGCTGTGGTTCATCTCCTTGAGATGCGCCAGTTCATGCGCCACCACGTAATCGACAATGGCTGGCCCGAAGTGGATCAGGCGCCAGTGCAGGCGGATGGAGCCATCGACACTGGCACTGCCCCAGCGCGTGCGCGCCGATGACAGGCGCAGGCTGGACACCTTCACCCCGAGTTGCGCGGCATAGTGGCGCACGCGCAAGTCGAAGTACGCCAGCGCATAGCGCTGCAGCCACGCGTTGACGGCATCGCGGATCTGTTCGGCCGTGGCACTCTGCGGCAGGCCCAGGTGCAAGGTCTTGCGCGGCACACCCGGCAGGGCCTGGGCATCCTCGTGCAGATGGGCACCGGGCTGACGGGCATCGAGCACCAGGATCACGGACTCACCCAGCACGGGCACCACTGCGCCTTCGCGCCATTCGATGCGCGCGGCCGCCTGCTGGCGTTCACGCTCACGCTGTTCGGCCAGCTTGGTGCATATCCAGCGCGCCTTCTCCGTCAGCGCGGTTTCGATCTCGGTCCAGCCCACCCAGCGGGGGGCACGCACGCTCAGGCCTTCGACGCCCACCACCATGCCGATGCTGCGGCGCCGCACCCGCTTGAGCTCGAAGGCCACCAGCGCATTGCCCAGGCGGATCTCGTGATGAGCTTGCGGATGGCGAAACACCGGCAGGTTGTCCACCGGACTCGGGTCACGCGTCAGACGCTGCTTGCGCGCCGAGGTCTCGTCGCCCTGCCCTTTGCCTGGCGCCTTTGGCGTGCCCGAGCGAGGGCGCCCGCTGCCGGCTTGATCAGCCACGTCCGGCGCGACCACCGGTGTCGAGGCAGGCGCCTCGGCCGGCGATTCATCCGACCACCAGGGCAAGGTGAGCTGCTGGTGGACGCTCATGCGCGCGAGCCTCCCGGGCTGGTCTGCAGGGCGCCTGGCGGCTTGGAGCGCGCCGTGTAGGCATCAGGATCCAGGCGACGCATCTCACCCTCGATCCAGGTCTCCACCTCGTCCATCACCTGCTGAGGGGTACGACCCGCCACGGGGATAGGCGCCCCGACGGACACATCGATGACACCCGGCCGCACCCACCAGCCCTTGGGCCAGCAGCGGCCGGAGCTCACGGCCACAGGCAGCACCGGCGTGCCGGTGTCCACCGCCAGCCGGGCCGCGCCCAGCTTGTACGGCAGTTGCCCACCGCGCGGCCCACGTGTGCCCTCAGGAAAAAGGATGATCCAGTTACCCCGGTCCAGCATGCGGCGCCCCTGCTCGGCCACCTTGCGCGAGGCCTCGCCACGGCGGGCACGGTCGATGTGCACCATGTCCAGCCGGGCCAGCGCCCAGCCGAAGAACGGAATCCACAGCAACTCGCGCTTGAACACGTAGGACAAGGGGCGCGGCATGGCCACGCTCAGGAAGAAGGTCTCCCAGGCGGATTGGTGCTTGGCGCAGATGATCAGGGGCTGCCCGGCCGCATGGGCCGCGTCCACCTGCTCCCAGCCCTGCACCCGGTGCTCGATGCCGCAGATGGCGCGCGCACCCCAAATCGTCAGCCGGTTCCAGCCCGCAGCAAACCAGTAGAGACGCGCCCCGCCGATCAGCACCGAGGCCAGCACCAGCACAGCCGCATAGGGCACCACGGTCACCGCCATCCACACACCGAAGGCCAGCGAGCGCAATGCCACCGCGGCCTGACATCTGTTCATGAAAATTCGCCCATGTGCGTGGCCACGGGTCCATCCTCACCGTGGGCCGCGCGATCACGCAGGATCAGGAAGTCGGCGAAGGCCGACAGGTCGGGGTGGATGGTCAGCCCCGGCACCTGGCGGCGCAGGTCCACCAGTTCAACGTCCGTCATGGCGGCGGCCTGGCCGGTGCGCACCAGGTGCGGCTCGCAGCCCACGGACTGGGCAGCCAGCACGTCGCGCGGCAGGTCGCCCACCATGGGCACCTCGTCGAGCGACACGTTGAAACGCTCACCGATCATCTTGAACAGCCCCGGCTGCGGCTTGCGGCAGGTGCACTGGTCTTCAGGCATGTGCGGGCAGAAAAACACCGCATCGACCCGGCCGCCATGGCGCGCCAGCATCTGGTGCATCTTGGCGTGCATGGCGTTCATGGCCGCCATGTCGAACAGCCCCCGCCCGATGCCGGACTGGTTGGTGGCCACCACGACGTGCCAGCCGGCGTGGTTGAGCCGCGCGATGGCCTCGATGGCCCCAGGCAGCGGCACCCACTCCTCGGGCGACTTAATGTAGTCGTCGCGTTCGTGGTTGATCGTGCCGTCGCGATCCAGGATGACCAGCTTCATGGCTGCAAAGTATGACGTACAGGGGCCGCGCCGTACAACGTGACCCCATTCACCCGATTCAGGCCGCCAGGCGGGACAGGTCCGCCACGCGGTTCATGGCGCCATGCAGCGTGGCCAGCAGCCCCAGGCGGTTGGCCTTGAGCGCGGCATCCTCTGCATTGACCATCACCCCATCGAAGAAGGCATCCACCGGGGCCTTGAGCACCGCCAGGGCCTTGAGCGCACCGGTGTAGTCGCCGGCCTCGAAGGCCTGCTGGGCCTGGGGCGCGACGGACTGCAGCGATTCGTACAGGGCTGCTTCTGCCGGCTCCTTGAGCAAGGCGGTGTCCACGCGGGCTTCGGTCTCGCCTTCAGCCTTCTTGAGGATGTTGCCCACGCGCTTGTTGGCGGCAGCCAGGGCGGCCGCCTCCGGCAGCGCGGCGAAGGCACGCACGGCCTCCAGGCGACGGGTGACATCGCCCAGGCGGGCCGGCTTCAGCGCCAGCACGGCATCGACCTCCTGGGCGCTGTAGCCCTGCTCGCGCAGGGACACGGCCAGGCGGTCAGAGAAGAAGGCCAGCAGCGGCTCGGTCGGGTCCTGGATCAGCTCACCGAAGGCCGGAAGGGCTGCTTCGATCAGGGCCGGCAGCGACAGCGGCAAGTGCTTTTCGACCAGGATGCGGATCACGCCCAGGGCGTGGCGGCGCAGCGCGAACGGATCCTTGTCACCCGTGGGCAGTTGGCCGATGCCGAACAGGCCGATCAAGGTCTCGAGCTTGTCGGCCAGGGCCACCACGGTGCCGGTGTGGTTGCGCGGCAGGCTGTCGCCGGCGAAACGAGGCTTGTAGTGGTCCTCGATGGCGATGGCCACGCCATCACGCAGGTTCTCGTGGCGAGCGTAGTAACCGCCCATGATGCCCTGCAGCTCGGGGAACTCGCCGACCATGTCGGTCAGCAGGTCGGTCTTGGCCAGGCGGGCTGCTTGCTGCGCCTTGCTGTCGAGCGCGGCGAAGTGGTCCTGGTCGTCCACCGTGATGGGCACGGTGCCCAGGCTCCACTGCTTGACCACCTCGTGGGCGATGGCGCGCACGCGCTCGGCGCGCTCGCCCTGGGTGCCCAGCTTGCCGTGGTAGACCACCTTGGCCAGGCCAGCCACGCGGGATTCCAGCGTCTTCTTGCGGTCTTGGTCGAAGAAGAACTTGGCATCGGCCAGGCGCGGACGCACCACGCGCTCGTTGCCGCCGATCACGAAGCTCGCATCCTCGGGGCTGATGTTGCTGACGATCAGGAACTGGTTGGTGAGCTTGTCTTGAGCATCCAGCAGCGGGAAGTACTTCTGGTTGGCCTTCATGGTCAGGATCAGGCACTCCTGGGGCACTTCCAGGAAGGCCTGCTCGAAGCGGCCGGTGAGCACATTGGGGCGCTCGACCAGGGCGGCGACCTCGTCCAGCAGGGCGTCGTCGTCGATGGGCTTGAGGTCCGTGCCGGCCTTGGCGGCGGCGGCCTGCAGCTGGCGCACGATCTCGGCGCGGCGCTCGGCGAAGCTGGCGATCACAGCGCCATCCTCACGCAGTTGCGCAGCGTAGCTGTCGGCATCGCGCAGCACCACGGGGCTGACCTTGGCCTCGAAGCGATGGCCTTGGGTGCTGTTGCCGGATTTCAGTCCCAGCACCGACACGGGCACCACGGTGCTGCCGTGCAAGGCCACCAGGCCATGGGCCGGACGCACGAAGTTCACGCTGGTCCAGCCGGGCTGGAAATTGGCGCCTTCGCCCTGCTCCAGCTGGTAGGTCATCACCTTGGGGATGGGCAGCTTGGCCAGGGATTCGTCCAGGGCCTTCTGCAGGCCTTCGGCCAGCGTGGCACCCGATTTGACACTGTCGTAGAACAAGGCTTCAGCCTTGCCATCGGGCGCGCGCTTGAGGCCCGCCACAGCTTCAGGGCCTGCGCCCAGCGCGGCCAGCTTCTTGAGCAGGGCCGGCGTGGCATTGCCAGCGGCGTCCAGGCCGACGCTGGCGGGCATCAGCTTTTGCTGCACGGCCTGGTCGGCCGCCTTGCCAGCCACAGCCGCCACATGCACGGCCAGGCGGCGCGGCGACGCGAACGAGGTCACGGCTGCATCGGCAGCGGCCAGGCCCTGCGCCTTCAGGCTGTCGGCCAGCACGGTGGCGAAGGATTCGCCCAGCTTCTTGAGCGCCTTGGGCGGCAGCTCTTCAACGAACAGTTCGACCAGCAGGTTGGCCTTTTGATCCACGGAGGTCATGCTCAGGCCGCCTTCTTGTTGTTCAGTTGCTCGATCACCTCGTCGGCCCAGGCCTTGGGGGCCATCGGGAAGCCCAGGCGGGCCCGGCTGTCGAGGTAGCTGGCCGCCACGGCTCGGGCCAGGTTGCGAATGCGGCCGATGTAGGCGGCGCGCTCGGTCACCGAGATCGCACCGCGCGCATCGAGCAGGTTGAAGGTGTGGGCAGCCTTGAGCACCTGCTCGTACGCTGGCAGCGCCAACTGCTGTTCCATCAGGTACTTGGCCTGCGTCTCGTAGTTGGTGAAGGCACCCAGCAGGAACTCGACGTTGCTGTGCTCGAAGTTGTAGGTGGACTGTTCCACCTCGTTCTGGTGGAACACATCGCCGTATTTCACGATGTTCCCGGCCGGATCCTGCGAATAGACCAGGTCGTACACGCTCTCGACACCCTGCAGGTACATGGCCAGGCGTTCCAGGCCATAGGTGATCTCGCCGGTGATGGGCTTGCAGTCAATACCCCCCACCTGCTGGAAGTAGGTGAACTGCGTCACTTCCATGCCGTTGAGCCAGACCTCCCAGCCCAGGCCCCAGGCGCCCAACGTGGGGTTCTCCCAGTCGTCTTCGACGAAGCGGATGTCGTTCTTTTTGAGGTCGAAACCCAGGGCCTCCAGCGAACCGAGGTACAGCTCCAGGATGTTGGCTGGCGCAGGCTTGAGCACCACCTGGTACTGGTAGTAGTGCTGCAGGCGGTTGGGGTTCTCGCCGTAGCGGCCATCCTTGGGGCGGCGGCTGGGCTGCACGTAGGCGGCCTTCCAGGGCTCCGGGCCCAGGGCGCGCAGGAAGGTGGCCGTGTGGCTGGTGCCTGCCCCTACTTCCATGTCGTAGGGTTGCAGCAGCGCGCAGCCCTGGGCGTCCCAGTAGCTTTGCAGACGCAGGATCAGTTGCTGGAAGGTCAGCATGTCGATGGCCTTGGAAATGTCTTCAAAAGGTCCGGCGGCGGTGTGCCGCGAACCGAACACGTCATTTTAAGGGGCTACCCAGGCTGTGCCACAGCCTGGCAGGCGGCGCATACCTGGGCCCAGCCCCGATCAGGATGCCGGCCGGCGCGTCACCGCCACGATCAGCACCACCGCCAGACCGATCAGCGGCCACAGCCCCCACGGGCCGGCCCAGCGGGCAAACGGTGTCAGGCCGGTGGTGCCCTGCACCTGCGCGTACAACACACCCTGGGTGTTGGTGGCCAGCAGGTCAGTGACTACACCGCGGTGATCGATCACCACCGTGGCGCCGGTGTTGGTCGAGCGAATGGTCGGGCGCTGGAACTCCAGCGAGCGCAGCCGGGCGATCTGCAGATGCTGGTGGATGGCGACCTCCTCACCGAACCAGGCCAGGTTGCTCACATTGGCCAGGATGGTGGGCGCCGGCGTGAGCGCCCCGGTGAAGCGGGCCGCCAGTTCCTCGCCGAACAGATCCTCGTAGCAGATGTTGGGCGCCACCCACTGTCCCGCCACCTCGAACGAAGGCGCATTGCGCGGCCCCTGGGTGAAATCACCCAGGGGCATGTTCATCATGTCGACGAACCAGCGAAAGCCCCAGGGGATGAACTCGCCGAACGGCACCAGGTGATGCTTGTTGTAGCGAAAGACGCCCCCCTCCAGCCCCACCGTGCCGCGCGACACACCCACCACCGAGTTGGTGTAGCCATGCTCGAAGCTGCCCAGCGGCACGCCGATCAGAGCGGCGCGATCGCTTTTCTGGAAAGGCTTGAGCAAGGCCGCCCAGAAGCCCTCGGGCAGATCCGAGGGCAGGAGCGGGATGGCTGTCTCGGGCGCCACGATCAGGTCACCCTTGGCCGACACCAGTTGCGTGGCATGCCAGATCAGCGCCTCACCCTGGTGCTGCGGCTCGAATTTTTCACTTTGCGGCACATTGCCCTGCAGCAAGGCCACGGACAGCGGACGGCCATGGATCTGCACGAAGCTCAATGACGGCAGCACGGCATGGGCGATGCCCAGCGCCGCCACCCCGCCCACCAGGGCGATGCGGGCCTTGCCTCCGGCCCGCAACACCACGACCAGCACCAAAGCGGCCACCAGGGTCACCAGCACCTGCCCCATGCCATAGACACCCACCCAGGGCGCCAACCTCGCGAACGGCGAATCGAGCAACGCGTAACCGCTGGCCGCCCAGGGAAAGCCCGTGAAGATCAGCGCGCGCGCCGCTTCCGCCAGCAGCCACAGGCCGCCCAGCAGCAGCGCATCAGCCGCCCAGCGGCGGCGACGCCAGCGCCCCCAAGCCGCGCACGCCAGGGCCAGGTACAGGGACAAGGCCGCGCACAGCAGCAGCACCGCCCCGCCAGCCAGCCAGGAGGGCAGCCCCCCGTAACGGTGCAGGCTGACGAACATCCAGCCCGTGCCCCCCACCAGCCAGACCGTGCCGAAGCCCCAGCCTGCCCAGGCGCCCTGCATGGGCCGCTCGGCACGGTGCAGCACCAGCACCAGGGCCGCCAAGGCCAGCACGCTCATCGCGACCGGACCCGCCGGGGTCAGATGGGCCACGGCCGGGTAGAACGCCAGAGCCTGGAGAACGCCCGCCAAGGCACCCACCGCCAGCCAGCGCAGGCCGCTCACGCCGCGCCGCGTCATGCCTGCGCGCCTCACGCTTCGTCCACCGTGTCGCCGCCAGGACGCAGAGGGGTCACCTTGAACCACCGCACCGCTCCGCCGCGCGCCAGCATCACCGTGAAGCGCAACCCGCCCACCTTGATGATCTCGCCACGCCGCGGCACATGCCCCAGCTCGTGCGCGACCAGTCCGCCGATGGTGTCGAAATCCTCTTCCGGCAGCGCCGTTTCGAACACCTCGTTCACCGATGAGATCAGGGTATCGCCCGCCACCCGCTGGCTGCCATCAGCCAGGGTGAAGATGCTGGTGTCGCTGGTTTCGTCGTCGAATTCGTCCTCGATTTCGCCCACGATCTCCTCGAGCACGTCCTCGATGGTGATCAGGCCCGCCGTGCGGCCGAACTCGTCGATCACGATGGCCAGGTGGCTGCGGTTGGTACGGAAATCGCGCAGCAACTCGTTCAGCCCCTTGGATTCGGGCACGAACATGGGCGCGCGCAACAAGGTGCGCAGGTTCAGCTCGGGGGCACGCTGCAGCTTGAGCAGATCCTTGGCCAGCAGCACGCCGATGATGTTGTCGCGACTGCCCTCGTACACCGGGAAACGCGAATGCGCCGTGTCGATGATGAAGTGCAGCAACTCTTCGTAAGGCGCCTGGATGTCCAGCATGTCCATGCGGCGCACGGCCACCATGACATCGCCGGCCGTCATGCCGGCCATCCGGATCACCCCCTCCAGCATCACCCGCGATTCGGGCTCGATCAACTCGCGCTGTTCGGCCTCGGCCAGGGATTCGATCAGCTCGTCCGTGGAGTCGGGGCCGGGCGAAATGAATTCGACCACGCGCTCGAAAAGGGTACGGCGGTCCTTGTGGGCGCCGGGACGGCTGGATTTGTCGGCGCGAGGGGGCCGACTCTGGGAGGGTTCGGACACGGAGGGCGGTGTCGTGGTTGAGACACACCAAGAATAGCGCAACCCTGTGGCCACACAGGCTCACCCATGGGGCTACACTTGTGTTATGAGCCTGATTCCCGTCACCATCCTTACCGGCTTCCTGGGCAGTGGCAAGACCACCCTGCTCAAACGCATCCTCACCGAGGCGCATGGCCAGAAGATCGCCGTCATCGAAAACGAGTTCGGCGAAGAAAACATCGACAACGACATCCTCGTGTCCGACACGCAGGAGCAGATCATCCAGATGAGCAACGGCTGCGTCTGCTGCACCATCCGTGAGGATCTGCGCACCACGCTGACCGACCTCGCCGCCAAGAAGCGCGCCGGCGAGGTGTCGTTCGAGCGCGTCGTGATCGAAACCACCGGCCTGGCGGACCCCGGCCCCGTGGCGCAGACCTTCTTCATGGACGACGACATCGCCGACCAGTACCTGCTGGACGCCATCGTCACCCTGGTGGATGCCAAGCACGCCGAAGGGCAGTTGGACACCCGCCAGGAAGTGCGCCGCCAGATCGGTTTCGCCGACCAGATCTTCATCAGCAAGACCGACCTGGTGCCTGCCGCCGAGGTCGATGCCCTGGCCCACCGCATCAAGCACATGAACCCCCGTGCACCGCAAAAGCGCGTGCATTTCGGCGAAGTGAGCATCGGCGAGGTGTTCGACCTGCGCGGCTTCAACCTGAACGCCAAGCTGGAGATCGACCCCGATTTCCTCAAGGACGACAGCCACGACCACGGTCACCACCATCACGAGCATGGCCCGGATTGCGGCCATGACCATGGCGACCATGAACACGGTGAGCACTGCGACCACCCACACCACCATCGCCACGACGACGACGTCAAGTCCTTCGTGTTCAAGTCCAACCGGCCCTTCAACCCCACCAAGCTGGAGGATTTCCTGGGCTCGGTGGTGCAGATCTACGGCCCGCGCATGCTGCGCTACAAGGGCGTGCTCAACGTGATGGGCATGGACCGCAAGGTCGTGTTCCAGGGCGTGCACCAGATGATGGGCAGCGATGTGGGCCCCAAGTGGGCCCCGGGCGAAACCAAGATCAGCAAGATGGTGTTCATCGGGCTGGACCTGCCCCAAGACCTGCTGAGAGCAGGTCTGGAAGGCTGCCTGGTCTGAACGTGGCTACAATGCCGCGCGCTCCCGCTTTGGCGGGGCACGACAATGGAGCGGTCGGGGTCTCGTGCCACTGACCCCGCCATCCAGCTGATGGAACGTGTTTTTCGGGAAGGAGGATCCTGTGACCAAGACCACAGCCAAGGCGGCCGACAAGGCAGCAGCGCCCAAGGCGTCTGCCAAGACCGCCGCCGAGAAAGCGCCGGCCAAGACGCCGGCAACGGCCAAGGCTGCGCCTAAAACCGCTCCATCCTCCGCTTCCCCAGCCACCAAGGCGGGCAAGCCGGCCAGCCGGTCGGCCGCCCCCCCGGCTCAAGCTTCGGCCCCAAGTGCCGAATCCGCAGTATCTGCATCCAAGGTTTCCCAGAACATGCCCACTACAGCGACCAAGGTCGACTCCAAACTCGCCAACGCCTGGAAAACCAAATCGGGCCGTGAACTGACCGACGCCGAGCTGCTGGCCATGCCCGACAGCGAGTACATGAGCGACAAGCAGCAGGAAGCCTTCCGCACCCGCCTGGAAGCCCTGAAGGACGATCTGCTGTCCAACGCCGGTGAAACCACCGAGCACCTGCGCGAAGACACCTCCATCGTCCCCGATCCGGCCGACCGTGCCACCATCGAGGAAGAACACGCCCTAGAGCTGCGCACCCGCGACCGCGAGCGCAAGCTGCTCAAGAAGATCTCCCAGGCCCTGACCCGCCTTGAATCCGGCGACTACGGCTACTGCGACGAAACCGGCGAGCCCATCGGCCTGGGCCGACTGCTGGCCCGCCCCACGGCCACGCTGTCGCTTGAAGCACAACAGCGCCGCGAACTCAAGCAGAAGATGTTCGGAGACTGACGCCCTGCCCCGGGTGTCATACTGGCCGTACCCATGAGCAAGGACACGAGCAACTTTCTGCGCAAGGTCGTCAAGTTCGTGTCCCATCCGGCCACGGACTGGACTGAGCTCGATTCCAACGCGACCGACAACCGCGAAAGCGAGTACGCCAAGGCTGAGATCAAAGCCATGATCGAGCGCAAGCGGCGCAACGACTTCGTGCGCAAGCGCGAGCTCGACATGCTGCGCAAGATCCGCCGCGAGGGCTTGAGCCACGACAGCGCACTGGCCCTGACCAGCCCGTCCAACCTGGACTCCGAGTCCTCCAAGATCAACAGCGGCAGCGCCAAGTCGGACGTCACCGTCAAGGCCAAGATCGACGCCATCGAGCAGCAGATGGTGGGTGCCGGAGAGCCCCGCCGCCCGGTGCACAACGGCGACACCTCGCCGCCCACCCTGCCCGGCGGCATGCCCGCCGACGGCTACGCGGCCACCCGCCCCTTCAGCCCGACAGACATCCCCACCCAGCCCATGCAGGCGCCTGATGCGCCCACCACGGTGCCGGAGAGCGTGCTGATCTCGGCCCGCACCGAGGTGCCCCGCATGCCTGGCGAGCCGCCCATCGTCCGCGGCCCCGTGCACTCGCCTCTGGCGCCCACGGGCTTCACCAACGCCTTCGCGGTCGACGTCAACGAGATCACGCACGATTCCGAGCTGGACGAGGCTGTGATCGCCTTCGCCAATGCCGATTTCGAGCAGTGCGAACGCAACCTGATGACACTGATCCAGCCCGGCGGCCCGCGCCACGGGCAGTCGGACACCTGGATGGTGCTGTTCGATCTGTACCGCGCGCTTGATCAGCAACCCAAGTTCGACACGCTGGCCAACGCTTTCGTGCACCAGTTCGGCCTGTCGGCGCCGCAGTGGTACTCGCTGCCCGAGCGCGTGTCGCGCCATCTGGCCGCCCGCACGCAGATGGTGGCACCGGCCAGCGCCGCCACCGAGGCCAAGCCTGTCCAGGCACGGGCCGCCGTGGAAAGCACCGAGCCCCCTCTGGAAGGCTGGATCGCCCCACCCATCATGGACACCGACGCCCTGGGCCGCCTGCGCTGCGAGGTGCTGCAGTTGCCCCGCCCCTGGGTGATGGACTGGGCTGGCGTCGAGGCGATCACGCCCGAAGCCGCCGGCCTGCTGCACAAGCAGTTCAAGGACTGGGGGCTCGAACCCCTGCACATGACCTGGATCGGCATCGACCGCCTGCTGGATGTGCTCATCGAGATGTCGCCCACCGGCAACCGCGACGCCGACCCGGACATCTGGATGCTGCGCCTGGAGCTGCTGCGCCTGGCCAACCGCCCCGACCAGTTCGACGAAGCGGCCATCGACTACTGCGTCACCTACGAGCTGTCGCCCCCCTCCTGGGAGGCGCCTCAATGCAGCGTCAAGCTGATCCGTGACGCCGCCTGCACGCAGACCGTCTCGCTCAGCCACATCGGCGATGTCTCCACCAGCTTCGTCGAATCCATCCTGCACGATGACATCGAGTTCATCCAGGTGGCCTCGCTGGAGCTGTCCGGCCAGCTCAGCGGCGACATCGGCAGCACCCTGTCGGAGCTGGACACCCAGCTCGGCGCCAGCGTGGCCGTACAGCTCGACTGCGCCCACCTGATCCGGGTGGACTTCATCGCCGCCGGCGATCTGCTGAACTGGGTGCTGGCACGCAGCGCCGAGAACCGCACCGTCAACTTCGTGAACCCGCACCGTCTGGTCGCCCTCTTCTTTGGCGCCATGGGCATCACCGAGCACGCCAAGGTCAAGCTCCAACTGGTCTAATAGAGGCCATGGAAAACTATCACGGCACGACCATCGTGAGCGTGCGCCGCCGCACCGCCGCGGGCACCTGGCAGGTGTCCATGGGTGGCGACGGCCAGGTCACCCTGGGCCACATCGTCGTCAAGGCCAGCGCGCGCAAGGTGCGCCGCCTGTACCGCGAACAGGTACTGGCGGGCTTCGCGGGCGCCACCGCCGACGCCTTCACCCTGTTCGAACGCTTCGAGGCCAAGCTCGAGAAGCACCAGGGCCACCTGGCCCGCGCTGCGGTCGACCTCACGCGCGACTGGCGCACGGACCGCGTGCTGCGCCGCCTAGAGGCCATGCTGGCCGTGGCCGACCGCGAAAGCTCGCTCATCATCACCGGCAACGGCGATGTGCTGGAGCCCGAGATGGGCGTCATCGCCATCGGCTCCGGCGGCGCCTACGCCCAGGCGGCCGCGCGTGCCCTGCTGCAGAACACGGAACTCGGCGCCGCCGAGGTGGTCAAGAAATCGCTGGAGATCGCAGGCGACCTGTGCATCTACACCAACCAGAACCACACACTAGAAACACTGGATTGATGCTCACATGAGCGCCATGACCCCGCAAGAAATCGTCAGCGAACTCGACAGCCACATCATTGGCCAGAAGAACGCCAAGCGCGCCGTCGCCATCGCCCTGCGCAACCGCTGGCGCCGCCAGCAGGTCGAGCAGCCCATGCGCGGCGAGATCACGCCCAAGAACATCCTGATGATCGGCCCCACCGGCGTGGGCAAGACCGAAATCGCCCGCCGCCTGGCCAAACTGGCCGATGCGCCTTTCGTGAAGGTCGAGGCCACCAAGTTCACCGAGGTGGGCTACGTGGGCAAGGACGTGGACACCATCGTTCGCGACCTGGTCGAGGTGGCCATCAAGCAGGAACGCGCCCACCAGATCAAGCTGCAGCGCATGCGCGCCGAGGACGCCGCCGAAGAGCGCCTGCTCGATGTGCTGGTGCCCCCACCGCGCCATGACGTGGGCTTCACGGCCAGCCCAAGCGGCGACAGCACCGCCCGCCAGGTGATGCGCAAACGCCTGCGCGAAGGCACGCTGGACGACAAGGAAATCGAACTGGAGCTGGCCGAGGCCAAGCCCACGGTCGAGATCATGGGCCCCGCCGGCATGGAAGACATGGCCGAGCAGCTGCGCGGCATGTTTTCGCAGATGGGCGGCGAGCGCAAGAAGCTGCGCAAGCTCAAGCTGGCCGATGCCCGCGCCCAATTGATCGAGGAAGAAGCCGGCAAGCTCGTCAACGAAGAAGACATCAAAGCCCGCGCGCTCGAAAAGGCCGAGCAGAACGGCATCGTCTTCATTGACGAGATCGACAAGGTGGCCGGCCGTGGCGCAGAGAGCCAGGGCGGTGAGGTGTCGCGCCAGGGCGTGCAGCGCGACCTGCTGCCTCTGGTCGAAGGCACCACGGTGAACACCAAGTATGGCATGGTGCGCACCGACCATATCCTGTTCATCGCCTCGGGAGCTTTCCACCTGAGCCGCCCCAGTGATCTGATCCCCGAGTTGCAAGGCCGCTTCCCGATCCGGGTGGAGCTGCAATCGCTGTCCGTGGACGATTTCGAGGCCATCCTCACGCAGCCCAGCGCCAGCCTGATCAAGCAGTACCAGGCCCTGCTGTCGGCCGAAGGCGTGACGCTGGAGTTCACATCAGACGCGATCCGCCGCATCGCCCAGATCGCCTTCGAGGTGAACGAGCGCACAGAGAACATCGGCGCGCGCCGCCTGTCGACCGTGATGGAGCGCCTGCTGGAAGAACTCAGCTTCAGCGCGCCCAACCTGTCGGGTCAGACACGCTCGATCGATGGCGCTCAGGTGGACACCAGCCTGGGTGAGCTGGCGCGCAACGAGGATCTCTCGCGCTTCATCCTCTGAGCCAGGGGCCTGGCGGCGCTTTTATGGCACCTTAACGGCGCCCGCCCGGCTCAGCCTGCAGCCGCAGCAGGATTCAGGAGGTCTCGCGCCCCAGCGCCTGCTCGTGCGCCAGCACCAGCAGCCCCTGGAAGATCAGGTGCTCTACAAAGCGCACCGGCAACTCTTCGGCCAGCGATAGCAGCTTGGGCGCCGCCCCACCGGACATCAACAGCAAGGGATCGCTGCCCTCCCGACGCGCCAGGCGGCGGTAGCTGCGCTCGATGGCCCCCGCGATGGCATCCGTGCCGCCGCTGGTCAGCGCATCGCTGGTGTTGGTCGGGAATTCCGTGGCTGAGCCCATGGGCACCTTGAGGCCCGCCGTGCCCGTTTCCAGCGCGCGCAGCATCAGGCCGAAGCCGGGCATGATCGATCCACCCAGGAAATGACCCTTGCTGTCCAGCGCATCGATGGTGACGGCCGTGCCGATCATGATGACAAGCGCGGCGGCTTTGGAGGGGCCCAGCTCCCGGCTTTCATGGCGAGCCCCCACCAGGGCGGCCCAGCGATCAGCCCCCAGGCGGTGGGGATGGTCATAGCCGTTGATGACACCGCCCGCCCGTGAGGTGGCCACCAGCCAGTGCGGTGACAGGCCCCAGCGGCTCAGGTGCTCTTCGACCCGGCGCTTGATGGCTTCGCCAGCCACCACACAGCCCAGCATGCCTTGCGGACGTGGCAAGTGCTTCCAGGTCGTCTCCCACAGGCCGTCGATGTCTTCCAGAACAACGGCGCCTTGCTCCAGCAGGGGCGCCTCGGGATGGGCTTGCGCATACACCCCCCACTTGAGGCGGGTGTTGCCAATGTCGATCACCAGGAACGTCATGGGTATGGGTATGAACCGGCACATTCCTCTCCAGAAATCTCGTGGAATGTGCCCGGGTGGGGCAATGCCTCGGCTTGTGGCCGCGAGGTCTGGGGCGATTCTGCCTGCAAGCGGCACACCGCTTGCCCTGAGAGGCCAAAGGATGTGGTTTTTTGAAGGCACGCGCCGCGCGAAGTCCGGAAATGACCACTGGCCAACAGCACAACAAAAGGGTTAACCCTTGGATTATCATTCGTTAAACAACAAGGAGCCGCGCATGAAGAAACACCTCGCCGCCTGGGCCCTCGCCGGCCTGAGCGCCCTTTGCAGCCCCGCCACCTGGGCCGCCGTGGAGTTGGAAGGCGTGCGCTTCGAGGACACCATCCAGGTGGCCAACCAGCCGCTGCAACTCAACGGCGCGGGCGTACGGGTCAAGCTGGTGGTGGATGTGTACGCCGCCAGCCTGTACCTGCCGCACAAGGGCAGCACCCTGGAAGAGGCGCTTGACCAGCCCGGCGCCAAGAGCGTGCACACCGTGTTGCTGCGCGATGTGTCTGCGCAGGACTTCGTGGGCGCCCTGATGAAGGGCTTCAAGGCCAACAACCCGCCCGAGGTGTACGAGCGCTTCCTGCCACGGCTGCAGGATCTGGGCCATCTGATGGAAGAGACTGGCTCGGCCCGTAAGGGCACGCTGGTGCGGATCGACTACCTGCCGCAGACGGGCACCCGCATCTACGTGGACGGCAAGCGCCAGGGCTCCGATATGCCCGACGAAGCCTTCTTCAAAGGCCTGCTGCGCATCTGGCTGGGCCCCAAGCCTGTCGATGCCGATCTCAAGGCCGCCCTGCTGGGACGCAAATAGTGCCGCAACAAGGGGCTGATCCAGGCATCAGGCAGGGTGCGCCCCCTTGCGCCCTTTTGCAGATTTGTCGATAACAGGGTATCGATTCTTTGATCGCCGATCCCATGATCGATCACGCCCTGCCCAACCTTGCCGCATGGATCCATGCCCTGGAGGATGCGGACATCCCGGTGCTGCCCGGCACGGCGCTCAACATCGCCGCCCTGCATGAGCAGGAAGAGGCCAAAGGCAACGTGGACGCGCACCTGCTCACCCAGGAGATCAACAGCGATCCGCTGATGACCCTGAAGGTGCTGGTGCATGTGTCGCGCTACTGCACCCGCCTCAATGTGGAGCCGCCGGAAACCCTCACCGGCGCCATCCTGATGCAGGGCATCGAGCCCTTCTTCAAGGCCTTCGTGGGCTTGCCCACCACGCAGACCTGGTTCGAGGGCAACCCCACGGCGCTCGAGGGCCTGCACAAGGTGGTGCTGAGAGCCCGGCGCGCGGCTCATTTCGCCTACAGCTTCGCCCTGCATCGGCAGGATGAGGATGCCGTGATCATCCACGAGGCGGCGATGCTGCACAGCTTCGTCGACATGATGCTGTGGTGCCATGCCCCGCGGCTGGCCCAGTTGCTGGCCGACCGACTGGAGCAGGACACAGCCTTGCGATCAGCCGATGCCCAGCAGTCGATCCTCGGCGTGCGCTTGATCGACTTGGCACCAGAGCTGATGTGCGTGTGGCAGTTGCCGGATCTGCTGATCCGCTGCACGGACGAGCGCCATGCCCGCCACCCGCAGGTGCGCAACGTGATGCTGGCGGTGCGGGTGGCCCGCCACACGCAGTACGGTTGGGACAACCCCCACGCCCAGGCCGCCCTGCCCGACGACGTGGCCGATCTGGCCGAGTTGCTCAACCTGTCGCCGGAAGCCGCCTACCGCAAGGTGCACGACCTCGACGAGTGAAGCGGCAGCCCGAGCAACGGGCCGCGCTCTTCAGCGCACCGTCACCGACGAGCGCATGGCCTGCGCGGCCCCTGCGCCAATAGAGGCGCCAAAGCGCTTGGCCAGGCGCTCGGCCAGGTTTTCCTTGACGGTGTAGTCAATGATGTCCTCGGACTTGACCACGTCGCGCGCCACGGAATCCAGGCTGCCCAGGTGATCGGCCAGGCCCAGCTTGACGGCCTCTTCACCGTTCCAGAACAGGCCCGAGAAGGTGTCGGGCGTTTCCTTCAGGCGCTTGCCACGGCCATCGCGCACCACCTTGATGAACTGTTGGTGGATCTGGTCGAGCATGCTCTGCGCCAGCGCGTCCTGGTTGGGGTTGCGCGGCGAGAACGGATCCAGCATGCTCTTGTTGGCGCCCGCCGTCAGCAGACGGCGCTCGACGCCGAACTTCTCCATCGCGCCCGTGAAGCCGAAGCCGTCCATCAGCACGCCGATGGAGCCCACCAGCGAGGCCTTGTCCACGTAGATCTGGTCAGCAGCCACGGCGATGTAGAAGGCGGCCGAGGCGCACATCTCTTCGCACACGGCGTAGACCTTCTTCTTGTGGATGGCCTTGAGGCGCCGGATCTCGTCGTTGATCAGGCCGGCCTGCACCGGGCTGCCGCCGGGCGAGTTCAGGCGCAACACGATGGCCTTGGCCCCCGCATCCTGGAAGGCGCTGCGCAGCGCCGAATTGAGGTTGTCCGCGTTGGCATCGGCATCCACGCCGATCTCGCCACGCACCTCCACCAGCGCCGTGTGCGGCGTGGTCGGCGCGGAGCTGGAAGGCATGCTCTGCAGCGATCCCCAGATCAGCGCCATCAGCAGGCCCGTCCAGAGGATGCGCCAGAACCAACGCCAGCGGCGCTGGCTGCGCTGCTCGGCCAGGTAGGCGCGGGCGAATTCGTTGAGCAGCTGTTGCTGCACAGCCCCTCCCTGGGGCGACGAGGTGGAATCAATGCTCATGCTCAGAACACCGGTTGGAATTGATCGTCAGGATACCAATAGACCTGTCCGCCGCGCTCTTCCAGGCGAATCGAAATGAGTTTCTTGCCCCTGCAGGGCCCCATCACGCACAGGCCGTTGGGCGGATCGTACAGGGCGCCATGCACCGCGCAGATGATGAAGCGCTTGTCCATGTCCCAGAAATCACCGGGCTGCCAGTCCAACTCGGTGGGCACGTGGGCACAGCGGTTCAGGTAGCCCACGGCCTGGTTGTCGAAGCGCACGGCAAAGGCGTTCAAGACCACCCCGAACTCCATCACCTCGAAGGTGACGGAGCCTTCGCATTCCTTCAGGTCGGCCGACTCGCACAGGTACTGCGCCTCGAGGTTGAGCTCAGGCATGGGCATGCAGCCAGTCTTGCAGCTCGGCCACCGAATGGGCCACCAGCCGGGTCGGGAAGGCGGCAAAGGCAGCAGGTTCATGCGCACCGTAGGACACGGCGATCGAGGCCGTGCCGGCATTGACGGCCATCTGCAGATCGTGCGTGGTGTCGCCAATCATCAGGGTGCGCTCGGGCTCGACGCCGAACTCGCGCATCAGCTCCATCAGCATCTGCGGGTTGGGCTTGGAGCGGGTTTCATCGGCCGTGCGGGTGCCATCGAAGACATCACGCAGTTGCACATGCTGCAGCGCTTCGTTCAGGCCCTGACGGCTCTTGCCGGTGGCCACGGCCAGCCAATGCTGCCGCGCCTTGAGCATGGCCAGCATCTCCAGCGTGCCCTCGAACAGGCTGAGCTGGTGCTGGCTGGCGAAGTAATGGTGGCGATAGCGCAAGCCCAGTTCCGGCACGCGAGCCGGCTCCAGGGTGGGAGCCACGTGGGCCAGCGCATCGTGCAGGCCCAGGCCGATCACGTAAGCGGCCTCCTCGCGCGAGGGCACGGGCAGGCTCAGATCCGCACAGGCTGCCTGGATGCAGCCGGCGATCAGGGCGGTCGAATCGAACAAGGTGCCATCCCAGTCGAACACGACGAGGTCGAACTGGCGGGGGCGGTTGGTGTCCACGGTGGTCATCGACAAGTGGGGGCAGTTGGAGAGGGGGCAAGGAAGCCGACGGCTTGCGGCTCAGGCAAGATGATCCACCAGCGCCTGACATTCTGGCGGCAGAGGGGCCGTCAGGCAGAGTTCTTCACCCGTGACCGGGTGCGGCAGGCGCAGATCACGCGCATGCAGGAACATGCGGTCGAACTTGCTGCCTTCGACCAGCGAGCCACGGGCCAGGGATTTGTTCAAGGCGAAATCGCCGTACTTCTCGTCACCCACGATGGGGTGGCCCTCGTGCGCCAGGTGTACGCGGATCTGGTGGGTGCGCCCCGTCTTGATGGTGACATCCAGCAGCGAGAAGGCCTGGGCGCCCCGCTCGAACAGTTGCGCCACCTTGACCAGGGTGATGGAGCGGCGGCCGTCGTCGTCCTCGCCGCTCACGGCCTTGACACGCCGCTCGCCTTCGGCGGTGAGGAACTTGTGCAGCGCCACGTCAACCACCTTGCGCGAGGCCGGCCAGTGGCCGATCACCATGGCCGCATAGGTCTTGTGCGCGGTGCGGTGGCGGAAACAGTCCTGCAGGGTGACCAGGGCGCTGCGCTTCTTGGCCACCAGCAGCACGCCGGAGGTTTCCTTGTCCAGCCGGTGCACCAGTTCCAGGAAGCGCGCCTGCGGGCGGGCCTGACGCAATTGTTCGATCACGCCGAAGCTCACGCCGCTGCCGCCGTGCACCGCCACGCCGGCGGGCTTGTTCAGGGCGATCAGGTGGTCGTCCTCGAACAGGATGGGGAACTCTCGGGCCGGCGCGGCCGAGGCGCCCGCCTGTGCCGATTCGGCCAGGCGCACGGGTGGCACCCGCACCTCGTCGCCCAGCGTCAGGCGGGTATCGGCCGAGGCGCGCGCCTTGTTCACGCGCACCTCACCGCTGCGGATGATGCGGTAGACCAGGGTCTTGGGCGCGCCCTTGAGCGTCTTGATCAGGAAGTTGTCCAGGCGCTGGCCGTCGCTGCCCTCGTCGATGCTGAGGCGTTGCACGCTGGCCGTCTGCGCAGGCGCTGGCGGGACTGGTTGCTCGCGGACGGGGGGGGCTGCGCGGGTGGGCGCCGGCGCATTGGCGTGCGTCGTTTTTTGCGGATATTTCGCCCGATGGGACGATGTTTTCGCACCTATAATGGGCTTGGCCACGTTTGAATCAGTGTTGTGATTGTTGGATATTGCAATACAGGCAAGGCCCGGCAAGAGTGTAGCGCCCGGATGATTGTCCCGGCCCGCCGGCCTGGATTCGAACAAAGCCAAAAAGCGATGGTGATGCAGCAATGTCTGCCCGGCTTCGAGAAAACCGCCCAAGGTGCGGTTTTGCGGTCGGCAGCCTTTGTCAGAACCAGCGACGATCGAACCCACGAACAAGGTTTATGGGCTTGAGCGGTTTCAAGGGGCAACCCGCCAAAACGCTCTGGCCCGCGTCAATAAGCAAAACACATGATGGGGCCCTCCAAGGCTTGTGTCGCCGATACCCCCCGCCTGGCCACGTTCCGCACGACGGACGTGATCGCCTGCGAGCGGGCGCGGTCGCGCCGCACCCGGATGTCCCGCCCCTTCATTCATGGCACCTCCCACCCTCTGCAGCAGCACCTCATGCCAAAGGCCCAGGCCTTGTGGGCATGCCGGCGGCCGCCTGCGCGCGTGTCCGGCTGCCTCGTGTCTACGCCATTGACGCACGCGCCCCTGCCCCGCTGACACATGCGCCACCATCAAAGCGCGTCGGTCGAGGCCCAGGCAATTCCTTACCCGGTTCCGTCTCGTTGATTCGTGCATGAAGCAGTGCCCCGGCCTTCTGGTCTGGGTACGTCGAGGTATCGTCCGGCGCCATCCCGGACGGCCTCGCTGTCACTGGAGTGCACATGAAGCGCATGCTGATCAACGCCACGCAGCCCGAAGAACGGCGCCTGGCCATTGTCGACGGACAGAAACTGCTCGACTTCGAAACCGAAATCGAAGGGCGCGAACAGCGCAAGGGCAATATCTACAAAGCCGTCGTGACGCGCGTCGAGCCTTCGCTCGAAGCCTGTTTCGTCGATTACGGTGAAGACCGCCACGGCTTCCTGCCGTTCAAGGAAATCTCCCGCCAGTATTTCAAGGAAGGCGCGGAAGTCCGCTCGGCCAAGATCCAGGACGTGATCAAGGAAGGCCAGGAACTGCTGGTCCAGGTCGAAAAGGAGGAACGCGGCAACAAGGGCGCCGCCCTGACCACCTTCGTCTCGCTGGCCGGCCGCTACCTGGTGCTGATGCCCAACAACCCGCGTGGCGGTGGCGTGAGCCGCCGCATCGAGGGCGATGACCGCGAAGAACTCAAAGAGGCAATGGACCAGCTCGAATACCCCAAGGGTATGAGCCTGATCGCCCGCACCGCCGGCATCGGCCGCAGTGCCGCCGAGCTGCAGTGGGACCTGAACTACATGCTCAAGCTGTGGTCGGCCATCGATGGCGCCGCACGCGAGGGCAAGGGCGCCTTCCTGATCTACCAGGAATCGTCGCTGGTGATCCGCGCCATCCGCGATTACTTCACCGCCGACATCGGCGAGATCCTGATCGACACGGACGACATCTACGAGCAGGCCAAGCAGTTCATGCTGCACGTCATGCCCGACACGGCCAACCGCGTGAAGCGTTACCGTGACGATGCCGCCCTGTTCTCGCGCTTCCAGATCGAGCACCAGATCGAGACGGCCTTCAGCCGCACGGTGAACCTGCCTTCCGGCGGCGCCATCGTGATCGATCACACCGAGGCCCTGGTCTCGGTGGACGTGAACTCCGCCCGCGCCACCCGCGGCAGCGACATCGAAGAAACCGCCTTTCGCACCAACCTGGAAGCAGCGGATGAAATCGCTCGCCAGATGCGTCTTCGGGACCTGGGCGGGCTGATCGTTGTCGACTTCATCGACATGGAAGAAGGCAAGAACCGTCGCGAGGTGGAACAACGCCTGCGCGACGCCCTGCGCTTCGACCGTGCCCGCGTACAGTTCAGCTCCATCAGCAAGTTCGGCCTGCTGGAGATGTCTCGCCAGCGCCTGCGCCCCGCTCTGTCCGAAGGCAGCCACATCACCTGCCCGCGCTGCAACGGCACGGGCCACATCCGCGACACCGAATCGTCGGCGCTGCAGATCCTGCGCATCATTCAAGAAGAATCGATGAAGGACAGCACCTCGGCCGTGCACGTGCAGGTGCCGGTGGAAGTGACCTCCTTCCTGCTGAACGAAAAGCGCACCGAGATCACCAAGATCGAGCTCAAGCAGCGCGTGACCGTGCTGCTGGTGCCCAACAAGCACATCGAGACCCCGAACTACAAGCTGGAGCGCCTGCGTCACGACGACCCGCGTCTGGAAAACATCCAGGCCAGCTACACGATGATCGAGGAGCCGGACGACGAGGTGGGCATCACCCGCCGCCGAGATGCCAGCGAACGGGCCAAGCCCAAGCAGGAACCGGTGATCAAGGGCGTGCTGCCCGACCAGCCGGCCCCCGTGGCGCCGCCCAAGCCCGAGCCTGCCCCCGCC
>NZ_JBASTH010000025.1:0-75667 GCF_049274795.1 Aquabacterium sp. | reverse complement strand
GACGAGGCCGACCAGGCCCTGCGCCGCGCCCGCGAAGCGGCCCCGCAGGCCGCACGCCCGCTGGTGCTGGAAGGGCAGCGCCATGCCCGCCGCAGCCAGCCCGCCGACGCTCTGGTGTCCTGGGATGAACTGATGGCCCTGCAACCGCAGGCCTTCACCCTGGTTGCTGGCGATTACGCCAAGGCCGCACAGCAGTGCGGCCAGGCCGACGACGCACGCCACAAACTGCAGACCCTGTACGGGCAATACCCCTCGGTGGATGTGCTGCAGGCCATCAACAGCCTGCAGAGCGACAGCGCCGAGCGCCGCACCCGCCTGCTGAGCCACCTGCAGCACCAGCCCTCGCTGTCGGCCGCCCAGGGCCTGATCCGCGAGCGCCTGGCCACGGGCGTGTCACTGAGCAACCAGGAAATCGAATCCCTGCAGCAGGCCCTGCACACCGCCTCCAAGCCCATGCAGCGCTACCGCTGCGCGGCCTGCGGCTTCGAAGGCCAGCATTACTTCTGGCAATGCCCCGGCTGCCAGGGCTGGGACACCTACCCGCCGCGCCGGCTGGAAGACCAGTGATTTACTGACGGACTGCGGTGTCAGTGCGCATGGTCATGCGCCCGCGGGCGCAGCACTGCGCACCGGCACGGCCACCTTCTGCTCCAGAAGCTTCCCATCCGGGGTCTTGAAACGCAGCACCAGCGGCACGGTGCTGCCAGCCGTCAGCGGGCGCTTGAGCGCCATCAGCATCAGGTGATGCCCACCCGGCTTGAGTTCGACCGTCTGCCCGGCAGGCAGGTCCAGCCCATCGACGGGGCGCATGCGCATCACGTTGCCGTCCATGGTCATCTCGTGCAGTTCGGCCGTGCCGGCCACCGGCGTGGAAAAGCCCACCAGTTGCAGGGCCGCGGTGGGGCTGCGCAGGCTCATGAAGCCGCCGGTGCCGCTCTGGCCCGGCACCGTGGCGCGCACCCAGGCGCCCTGCACATCGACGAACGCGGCGGGCTTGGCCGTCGTAGCCTTGGCGGCAGGGGCATGCGATTCACCCCCGGCATGGTCGTGATCGGCCCTGGCTGGTGCCGTGCACACCGCGGCAGACAGGCCGGCCGCCATCGCGAGCACCCAGGGCTGCACGCGCTTGTTCAGAAGCTTCGGGATCATCGTGGGCTCTCCTCTATCCGGGGTTGTTCGACAGATCAACAGGCCAGGGCTTCATCAAGCACTGGCGTCACCCCGGCAGTCTACCCATCACGGCGACCTGCGGTTCAGCCTTGCATCAACACCTCAAGCCGGCATACCCAGACGGCTGCCACCGGGCCAGGTGAAGATCTCGACGCCGGTGTCCGTCACGCCCACGGTGTGCTCGAACTGGGCCGACAGGGAGTGGTCCTTGGTGACCGTGGTCCAGCCATCGCCCAGCACCTTCACGTCAGGCTTGCCGCCGTTGAGCATGGGCTCGATCGTGAAGATCATACCGGGCTCGAGTAACACGCCCGTGCCGCGCTGGCCGTAGTGCAGCACCTGCGGCGCGTCATGGAATATCTGACCTGTGCCGTGCCCGCAGAAATCGCGCACCGACGAGAACCCGGCCTCGCGCGCCAGCGCCTCGATGACCGCGCCGACATCACCCAGGCGTGCACCGGGTTTGACTTCGGCGATGCCGCGCATCATGGCCGCGTGGGTGGTGTCCACCAGGCGCTGCGCCAGGATGGAGACCTTGCCCACGGTGAAGGTGCGGCTGGAATCACCATGCCAGCCATCGAGCTTGGGCGTGACGTCGATGTTGACGATGTCGCCGGCCTTGAGCACCTTGGCATCGGACGGTATGCCGTGCGTGACCACATGGTTCACCGAGATGCACGAGGCGTGCTTGTAGCCCTTGTAGTCGATGGTGGCCGGGATGGCGCCGGCCTCGCGCATGAAGGCCTCGCACAGGCGGTCGAGCTCGGCCGTGGAGACGCCGGGGCGCACGTGCGGCGCGATGAAGTCGAGCGTGTCGGCGGCCACGCGGCCGGCGCGGCGCATGGCGGCGAAATCGGCTTCGTCGTGCAGAGGAATGGGGCGGCCGGCGTCTTGCTGGGTGGATTGGCGCATGGTGGGCGGTGATATGAAAGGTCAGTGCGGGACGGCGCTTGTCTTGGCATGGGCCAGCACGGGGGAGATGGACGGCAGGGGCGTGGCCATGTGTGCGGGCTCATCCGGCTGCGCCATGGGCATCGACCAGGGGCACAGTGCGACGTGCGAGGTGCGCAGCAGGGCTTCGGCGCCTGCGGGGATCTCGCGGCCCTCGGCCAGGTAGGGCCGTGCCAGCGCCAGCGGGCTGTCGAGCAGGGCGAAGCGCAGCAGGGTGCCCATGGACTGGGCCTGCCCCGCCTCGCTGCTGCCATGGCGCGCGCAGTGCCGCACGACCTGCTCGAAAGCCTGCTCCAGCGCCAGCTGCTCGTCTTCCAGGCGCTGGCGCCAGGGCTCGGCCAGGGCTTCGTCGATGGGCGGGTGATCCTCGCACTGCAGCAGGAAGCGGGCGTGCAAGGGGTGTTCACGGCACCAACCCAGCAAGGCCTGCACAGCCGGCCAGGTGCGGCCCGCCTGCCAGTGCGGCTCGACGGCCTGGCGCAAGCCAGACTTGGCTCGCAGCCAGGCCCGCGCCAGCACCTCGCTGCGTGAACCGAAGCGGTGATACACCGAGCCCATGGGCGCCCCCGCCTTGCTGGCGATGGCGGCCATGGACACAGCGGCCACGCCGCAGATGGCCGCCACCTCAATGGCAGCCTGCACAAAGGTGTCGTCGTTGAATTTGGCGAGTCGGACCATCCAATTAGAATAAATCTTCTAATTGAGAGCGTCAACTCCGTCATGCTTGACCGGGTTGGCAGCAAGGCTTGGGCACCTCGGCGCAGCGCTCGCCAAATACTGTATGCAAATATGGGGTATCCAGTCAGTTCCACAGGGTTAATATTACTGGATGGATATCCAGATACTAACGCCGCAAGCCGGGCAGGACTACCCCACCAACTGGAACCAGTTCTTGGACTGGTTTGGCAGCGAGGAAGCGTGCCTGCGGTATCTGGAGAAGCTTCGCTGGCCCCTAGGGTTCGCCTGTCCAAGCTGCGGTGAACTGGGCGATGCGTATACCGCAGCAGCCGAGGCCGATTGGTCTGCCGGGGTTGCGCCTTCCAGGCCTCGGTGACCGCCGGGACAATCTTCGACAAGACCAGAACGCCGCTGCGGGTGTGGCTTGCCGGCGCCTGGTACGTGACCAACCAGAAGCACGGTGCCAATGCACTGGGGCTGCAACGAGTGCTGGGGCTGGGCAGTTACCAGACGGCGTGGGCGATGCTGCATCGCTTTCGCCAAGCGATGGTCCGACCTGATCGCGACAAGTTCAAGGGCTTGGTAGAGATCGATGAGACCTATCTGGCCATCACTGATAAGCAGGCTCCACTAACAGCCAAGAAGCGCAAGAGCCGCACGGACAAGGTGTTTGCGGCCATCGCCGTCGAAGTGATCGAGCCCAGGGGATTTGGTCGCATACGCCTGAAGTACATCGCCGACGACTCGGCCGGCAACGTCATCCCCTTCATCCAGGACAGCGTGTTGCCTGGCTCTGTCGTGCGCACAGACGGATCGACCGCCTATCGTTCGCTGACGGCATTGGGCTACGAGCATCAGCACGGTCATGCTGGGCGCAGAACAGCCGGCGCATGTTTCCATGGCTGGTGTCCACCGCGTGGCGGCACTGCTTCAGCGTTGGATCCTGGGCACCCATCACGGAGCAGTCCAGCCGGTACACCTGGATGTCGACCTCAATGAGTTCGTGTTCCGCTTTAATCAGCACACGTCCAGTTCTCGCGGGCTGCTGTTTTATCGCCTGCTGCAACAGGCCATGCAGACCAGCCCTTACACCTACGACAACATCGTCAAGACTTCGCCCAAACCGGCTGGGAAGGCGCAAATTACTGGATGGACGCCCAGTATATTTTGTCTATGGAGCTAACTGGATACCCCATATTTGTAAACAGTACTGTACGTCCGGCTATGCCTTCTGTCATCTACTTCCCCCTCAACTTGGTGCAAAGGCTGGGCAGGCTAGTAGGTCGCTTGCCGAAAGTCGCGACAACCTTCTTGAGGCCAGCCTACCATCTTGTCAAGTCAGTTTGTAGAAATCTGGTCCGAATTGTAGAAAAGCCCCGAACGGCGAACCGTGCGGGGCTTTTCTATGAAAACTGTGGTGGCCTGGGGCGGAATCGAACCACCGACACGCGGATTTTCAATCCGCTGCTCTACCAACTGAGCTACCAGGCCATCGACCCTTTGACTAACAACTCAATCAGCTGAGCTGCGATCTCGGGAAACCAAGAGTATATATCAATTTGCGACCGCTTTGCGGTTGCGGCTCAGATCGACGCCCAATTGTTTGAGCTTGCGGTACAGGTGCGTGCGCTCCAGGCCGGTCTTCTCGGCCACGCGCGTCATGCTGCCGCCTTCACGGGCCAGGTGGAACTCGAAGTAGGCGCGCTCGAAATCATCGCGGGCTTCGCGCAGCGGGCGGTCCAGTTCGAACAACTGCTCGTGCGACAGGCCGCCAGACATCACGCCGTGGCCGCCGCCATGCGAGCCGTGCAGGCCATGTGCGGGCTGGTGGCCGTGCATCAGGGGCTGGCCGCCGATGACGTCGCTGCTGCGCAGGGGCACGACATGGCCGGCCGGCGCGCTCTGGTGGTAAGACGGGGCGGCGGTGATGGGCGTGACGCTGGCCAAGTGCGGCGTGCCGTGCAGGCCGGGTGTGCCGCCTGACAGGCCAGGCATGCCGGCCATGCCGGTCATACCCACGGGGCGCGACAGCGGTGCGGGCGTGGCAGGGGCCGGCTTGGCCAGGCCTTGCTCGACGGCGCGCAGCAGCTTCTGCATGGTGATGGGCTTTTCCAGGAAGGCCTGGGCGCCGACCTTGGTGGCCTCGACGGCGGTGTCGATGGTGCCGTGGCCCGACATCATGATCACGGGCATCGTCAGTTGGCCGTTGGCGCCCCATTCCTTGAGCAGGGTGACGCCGTCCACATCGGGCATCCAGATGTCCAGCAGCACCAGATCGGGCCGGCACTGCTCGCGCATGGTGCGTGCCTGAGCGGCGTTTTCCGCCAGTTCGACGGAGTGACCTTCATCGGTCAGGATGTCCGACAGCAGCGCCCGGATGCCAAGTTCGTCGTCAACTACAAGAATGGTGGCCATGAATTTTGTGTCTCTGTGGTGCGCGCTACACGCCTGGAGGTGCCGCCACGGGAGTATGGGATGACAGCTTTGAAAATGATAGCGAAACTTGTGCCCCTCTCAAACCTTCGGGCGTTGAGGGATTGCCTGGGGCATCCAGGTTTCGCAGCCGCACGGTGGCGTCGTGTTCGTCGGCGATCTTCTTGACCACGGCCAGACCCAGGCCTGTGCCATGTGCTTTGGTGGTGACGTAGGGTTCGAACGCCCTTTTGAGCACCTGTTCGGGAAAACCGGGGCCGTTGTCTCGGATCACGAGCCGGACGGTGGGGGAGTGCCCCGGCATGTTCTGCCGTACTTCGGTGAGCAGTTCGACCCGTTCGGCTCGGGCGTCGCCACTAACGTTCATCTGTACGGCATCAAGCGCATTTTGCACCAGGTTGTGCACCACCTGCCTCAGCAGAGTCGCGTCGCCCAGGATGCGGGGCAGATCCGGGGCCAGTTGAACGCTGAGCAGGCCGGTTTCCACGGCCTGTCCGTACAGGGCCAGCACGTCACCCACCAGGGCGTTCAGATCGAGCGGTGCCAGGCGTGAGGTGGGCAGGCGGGCGAAGTCGCGGAACTCGTTGATCAGGGTCTTGAGCGCCTGCACCTGCGTGACGATGGTGGTGACCGAGCGATTGAGCAGTTGCTGGCCGGGCTCGTCCAGCTTGGCCTCGAGCTTCATCTGCAGGCGCTCGGCCGAGAGCTGGATGGGCGTGAGCGGGTTCTTGATCTCGTGGGCCACGCGGCGGGCCACCTCGCCCCAGGCCTTGGAGCGCTGGGCCGAGACCAGCTCGCTGATGTCGTCGAACACGATCAGGCGGGCTTCGGCGGGCAGGTCGGCGCCACGCACCAGCAGGGTCTGGGCGGCGGCCTTCGGGTCTTCGGGGTTGTTGGCGGCGATGTCGGCCAGCGGGCGCTCGAAGGATTCCTGCCATTGCTGGCGCTCGCCGGGCTCGGGCTCGGCGGCGTAGGAGGCGAAGCGCTCGTCGATGGCCACGGCGAAGGCCTGCAGGCCGGGGACGTTGTTGAGCGGCTGGCCGCGGTGGGCCGACAGGGGCGCGCGCAGGATGCGGGTGGCGCCAGGGTTGACGGTGTCGATCAGGCCATGGCGGTCGAACACGATCACGCCGGAGGTGAGGTTGTCCAGGATGGTCTGCACATGCACGTAGGCGCTGTCGAGCTGCAGGGCGCTGATCTCGGCCTGGGTGCGGGCGTCCGCCAATTGCTGGGTCATCGCGGCGAAGTCGCGCGTCAGGCCGCCCAGTTCGTCCTTGGATTCGAAGATGGGCTTGGGGCTGAGGTCGCCGCCGGCCACGTCGCGCACGCCTTCGGCCAGCAGCAGCAGCGGGCGGGCCAACTGCTGGCCCAGGATGGCGACCAGCAGCATGGCGCCGAACACGGCCAGCACCAGCGACAGGGTCAGCGTGCCGATGTACATGCGGCGCAGGCCCTCGCGGCCCAGCGAGCGCTGCTGGTACTCGCGGTAGGCGTTCTGCACATCGAGCGCATTGCGCACCAACTCGGCGGGCAGGCGCTGCTGCACCATCAGGAAGTGCCCGCGGCCCTGCAGGCTGAAGCTGCGGTCGGGCATCCAGGCCAGCGCGATCACGCGCGGGGTGTCGCCCTCGTCCAGCCCGTCGATCAGGGAGATCACACCCTTGCTGCGTGCGTCCTGGCGCCAGTTGCTGTTGACGCGCTGGGTGCGCAACTGGGTGGCCGTGTCGCCTCCGACGCGGGTTTCGACCACGCCCGATTCGCTGACCAGGGCGATGGATTCGGCGCCGAGCTGTTCGCGCAGGCGTTCGAGTTCGAGCAACTGAGGGGCGGAATCGACAAGGCGCTGGCCGGGCAGGATGGACATGCGCTCGGCGGCCAGCCGGGTCTTGCTGCCCAGGTCGTCGCTCAGGTTGTCCAGCGTGTTGCGGCCCAGGTTGAGGCCGGCATCGAGTGCGCCTTCCACGCGCACGTCGAACCAGGTCTCGATGCTGCGGGAGACGAACTGGTAGGACACGCCGTAGATCAGCAGGCCCGGCACCAGGGCCACCAGCGCGAAGATGCTGGCCAGCTTGAGCAGCAGCTGACTGCCGAACTTGCCGCGCCGGATGCGCAGCGCCAGGCGGCCCAGGGCCAGCACAATGACCAGGCCCAGCAGCGAGGCGATGACCACGTTCGTGTAGAACAGCCAGACGAACATGGGCTCATAACGCTCGCGGTTCTGCGTGGCGAACACGAGCATGAAGGCCAGCACGAGGCCGGCCCCCAGCATGGCCAGGCCGGCGACGATCCAGGCCCAGCGGTTGGCCTTGATGGTGCTCATCTCTTCACGGGGTCATCGGGTGGCGGGGATGTCCAGTCGGCGTTGCACGGACAGCGTCCATTCGTTCTGATCGCTCAGGCCGATCTGCAGCGGGCGGGGCAGTTCGTTGCGGTCCAGCTCGAAGCTGAACTCGACGTAGTGGCTGCGGTCGTCGGCCGCGATGTTGCCATCCATGATGCGCCAGCGGCTGCTGCGCTGCAGCACGCCCAGGGCCTCGCTGAGGCTGCCGTAGTGCTGGCTCAGGCCGTCGAAGCTGACGCGCCAGCGGCGTGTGAGCGGCTGGTAGGCCAAGCGCCAGCGGCGTTCGGCCACGGCGCGGGACTTGTCGCTCCAGTACCAGCGTTCGCGCAGCACCTCGGCGCGGGCCACGAACACGACGGCCACGCCCTTGTAGAGCGCGTCTTCCACGTCACGGGGCAGGTCGAAGTGCACGTCGTAGCTCAGCACGACGCCGTCATCGGCGCGGTGCACCTGCAACTGGGCGAGTTCGACCTGGGGTTTGCTGCTGCCGCCACCGATCTGTGCCCAGGTGCTGCCCGCCATGGCGGCTGCGGCCACGAAGGTGGCTGCACGCTGCAGAACGGCGCGGCGGCTGGAGTCGGGCATGGTCAGCGGGTGGCTGGCTTGCGCAGCAAGGCGTAATAGAAGCCGTCTCCCGGGTCGCGGGGGCCGGCTGACTCGGCGGGGCTGCCCCCCGAGGGGCCCCCTTCGGGGTATTCGACCACAGGCAGCAGGTGGCCTGGGGCGGGCAGGCGGCTGGCCCCGGGCTGGCGTTGCAAAAATGCGTCGATGCGCTGCCCGCCCTCCTGCTTGAAGAGGGAGCAGGTGCAGTAAAGCAGGTGGCCGCCGGGGGCCAGCAGGGGCCACAGGGCGTCGAGCAGGCGGTCCTGCGTGTCGGCCAGGGCGGGAATATCGGTCGGGCGGCGCAGCCAGCGGGCGTCGGGGTGGCGGCGCACGATGCCGGAGCCGCTGCAGGGGGCGTCCAGCACGATCGCATCGAAGGGGCGGCCGTCCCACCAGGCGGCGGTGTCGGCTGCATCGGCGGCGCGGGTGGTGGCCCGCGTGGTGGCGGGCAGGCGCAGGCGCTGCAGGGTCTCGTCGACGCGCTGGAGGCGCTTGGCGTCGGCATCCAGGGCCAGCAGGTCCAGGTCGGCGGCTTCGAGCAGGTGGGCGGTCTTGCCGCCGGGGGCGCTGCAGGCGTCCAGCACGCGGGTGCCGGGGCGCAGGCTGGGGCCCAGGGCCTGCAGCAGCAGGCCGGCCGCGCGCTGGGCGGAGGTGTCCTGCACGGAGACGTCGCCCAGGTCGAAGCCGGGCAATTGGTGCACGGGCACGGGCTGGCTCAGCAGCAGGCCGTCATCCAGCACGGGGGTGGCGTCCAGCCCGGTGGCGCGCAGGCGGGCCAGGTAGGCGTCGCGGCTGCCATGGCGGCGGTTGACGCGCAGCACCAGGGGGCCGGGCTGCTGGTTGGTCTGCAGCAGGGCTTGCCAGTGATCGGGCCAATCCTTCTGCAGCTGGGCGATCCACCAGCGCGGGTGGTTCCAGCGGGCTTCATCGTCCTGCTCGGCCTGGGCCAACAACGGGTCGCGTTCACGCAGGAAGCGGCGCAGCACGGCGTTGACCAGGCCGGATGCTGGTCTGGCGCGACGCTTGGCGGCGTCGACGGCCTGATCGACCAGGGTGTGGGCGCTGTACTCGGTGCCGCAGGCCAGGGCCAGGGCGGACAGCAGCAGGCCATCGACCCAGGGTGCGGGCGCCTTGGGCACGAGCAGGGCGCGCAGGCGGCGGGCCAGACCCAGGCGACGCATCACCGCGAAGCTCAGGGCCTGTGTGCCGGGGCGCAGGGCCGGGGGGCAGGCGTCCAGCGCCTCGGTGAGCGAGCGCCCGCCTTGCACCGCGGCCACCGCGTCGGCGCAGTGGGTGAGCAGGCGCCACAGCGGTGGCGCACCGGCGGGAGCAGGGCTTGAATCCCGCGATGCGGGATTGCGGGAGCGAGACGACGCAGACATGGCGCGCAGTCTATGCGCTGCGCGTGTAGTTTCGTGAAGCGGGGGTCAGAAGGGGCCCATCAGGCGCCCAGGAAGTGGCGGCGGTAGCGGGCCGGCAGGTCGGCGATGCGCATCATCATCGGCAGGTCGGCGGTGTTGAAGTCTGGATCCCAGGCAGGCGCGCCCAGGATCTTGGCGCCGCAGCGCAGGTAGCCCTTGATCAGCGCGGGCGGCTCGACGGCCAGGTGGCTGTCCAGGTCGGCCACGGGCAGGGGCAGGCGGGGGCGCACCTGCCACTCAATGGGGGCCAGGTGGGTGTGGCGCAGCTGCTCCCACAGGCTGGCGGCCACGTGGCCACCGTCGCGCATGCTGATGCTGGCGCAGCCGATCATGGTGTCCAGCTCGTTGCGCACCATGAACTCGGCCAGCGCGCCCCACAGGGCCATGATCACGCCACCCTGGCGGTGGTCGGGGTGCACGCAGGAGCGGCCCAGTTCCACCATCTTGCCGCGCAGCGGGCGCAGGCGGGTCAGGTCGAACTCGGTCTCGCTGTACAGGCCGCCCACGCGCTTGGCGGCGGCGGGTGTCAGCACACGGTAGGTGCCAATGACCTCGCCGGGTTCACCGTTGCTGCCTTCCAGGCGCACCAGCAGGTGCTCGCAGTAGGGGTCGAACAGGTCGATGTCATGGCCGGCGGGGCTGCCGGCGGGCACCGTCAGGCGCGCGCCCATCTCTTCCGCGAAAATCTGATACCTCAGGCGCTGGGCCGCGAGAACATCCTGCGCAGTGCGTGCCCAAACGACTTCCAGTTTCGGCGCTGCCGCAGCATCGGGGTGTGCGGAGCCACGGTGAAGGGACCTCCGGGACGGCGCGGAGCCGCGTGAGAGCGAAGGAGTCAGGTCCGACAGCGGCAAGGTAGGCAAGGGCAGATCCCGCATCGTCATCTCCGGGTTGGTCATCAATGCCCGGAAGTGTGGTCAGCAGGCGTGACGACGCCATGAACCTTGTGTGACGGAACCATGACGTGCCGCAAGGCCCATAAGGGGGACATCCTGGTTAAATCCGGAGACCCTTAAGACGGGTGAACTGCTAGGATCCCAACATGAGCATCCAGATCTTCGGCCTGCCAGTTTCACGGGGGGTGGCCATCGGTCGCGCCGTGCTGGTCGCGTCCGGACGTGTGGACGTGCCCCACCATTTCATCGACCCCAACCGGGTCGATGAAGAATTCGCGCGCCTGACCGATGCCCGCGACACGGTGGCCATCGAGTTCGACACCCTCAAGCGCGACCTGCCCAGCGATGTGCCGGCCGAACTGGCCGCCCTGCTCGACGTGCACCAGATGCTGCTGCAGGACGAGGCCCTGATCGGCGCCGCCGGTGACTGGATCCGTGAGCGGCACTACAACGCCGAGTGGGCGCTGTCCGCCCAGCTCGAGGTGCTGGCCCGCCAGTTCGACGAGATGGAAGACCCCTACCTGCGCGAGCGCAAGGCCGACCTGGAGCAGGTGGTCGAGCGGTTGCTGCGGGTGCTGAGCCGTGCCGCAGGCCTGCCGGCCATGCAGCCCCATTCGCGCGATTTCGGCGGTGACGAGCCCCTGGTGCTGGTGGCCAGCGACATTTCGCCGGCCGACATGCTGACCTTCAAGCGCAGCGTGTTCACCGGCTTCGTGACGGACGTGGGCGGCAAGACCTCGCACACGGCCATCGTGGCGCGCAGCATGGACATCCCGGCCGTGGTGGGTGCCCGCCAGGCCAGCGGCCTGATCCGGCAAGATGACTGCATCATCATCGACGGCGATGCCGGCCTGGTGATCGTCGACCCGTCGCCCATCGTGCTGGAGGAATACCGCTTCCGCCAGCGCCAGAGCGAGCTGGAGCGCAGCCGCTTGGCCCGCCTGCGCCACACGCCCGCCGTCACGCTCGACGGCGAGCGCATCGAACTGCTGGCCAACATCGAGATGCCCGAGGATGCCCCCGTGGCGCTGGAGGCCGGTTCGGCCGGCGTGGGCCTGTTCCGCAGCGAGTTCCTGTTCATGGGGCGCGGCAGCAACCTGCCCGACGAGGAAGAGCAGTACGACGCCTACCGCCGCGCGATCGAGGGCATGAATGGCATGCCCGTCACCATCCGCACGGTGGACATAGGCGCCGACAAGCCTTTGGAGGGCATGACGCCCAGCGAGTTGCGGCATGAATCCGTGCTCAACCCGGCGCTGGGCCTGCGGGCCATCCGCTGGAGCCTGTCCGAGCCCAGCATGTTCCGCCGCCAGTTGCGGGCGCTCTTTCGCGCGGCCGCGCATGGCCCGGTCAAGATCCTGATCCCGATGCTGGGCAGCGCCCACGAGATCCGCCAGACGCTGGAGCAGGTGGCCCTGGTGCAGCGTCAGTTGTCCGAATCGGGCAAGCCGATCGGCAAGGTGCAACTGGGCGCGATGATCGAGGTGCCGGCCGCGGCGCTCACGCTGCCCGTGTTCCTCAAGCACTTCGATTTCCTGTCCATCGGCACGAATGATCTGATCCAGTACACGCTGGCCATCGACCGGGCTGATGAGGCGGTGGCCCATCTGTACGACCCCTGGCATCCGGCGGTGCTGAATCTGGTCCACCAGACCATCCAGCAGGCCAACGCGGCTGGCCGTGGTGTGAGCGTGTGCGGTGAAATGGCGGGTGATCCGGCCTTCACCGAACTGTTGCTGGCCATGGGCCTGCGCAGCTTCTCGATGCACCCCACGCAGGTGGCGGCGGTCAAGCAGCGCGTGCTGCGAGCGGACACGCGCCGCCTGGCGGGCGCGGTCGACATCGTGCTGGCCAGCGATGAGCCCGAGAAGGCCTGGGCCGAGGCGCAGGCGGCCGGCAACGCGGCAGCAGCCTCCGCGACGCGCATGGCGTCGGCGGCCTGATCAGGCCCCGCCCAGCGTTTCCCAGCGCTCCAGCAGCACCAGCAGTTCGTCGTCGATGGTGGCAATGCGGGCCTGCAGGCCGGCGATGCTGTGGGCGTCCTGCTTCTTGTACAGGTCCGGGTCGGCCAGCGTCTTGTTCAGTTCGGCCTGCTCTTCTTCCAGGGCCTCGATGCGGGCGGGCAGTTCGTCCAGCTCGCGCTGCTCCTTGTAGCTGAGCTTCTTCTTGGGCTTGCTGGTGGCCGGGGCGGTCGAGGGGGCCGGTGCGGCTGGTGCTGGTGCTGGTGCAGGGCCTGCCGCAGCCTTTGGCGGGGTCGATTTGGATGCGGCCAAGGCCTGCGCACGGCGTGATTGCACCAGCCAGTCTTCCACGCTGCCTTCGTACTCGCGCCAGCGGCCTTCACCCTCGGCCACGATCGAGCTGGTGATCACGTTGTCCAGGAAGCGCCGGTCGTGGCTGACCAGGAAGACGGTGCCGGGGTAGTCGGCCAGCAGGTCTTCGAGCAGGTCGAGCGTGTCGATGTCCAGGTCGTTGGTCGGCTCGTCGAGCACCAGCACGTTGCTGGGCCGCGCGAACAGGCGTGCCAGCAGCAGGCGGTTGCGCTCGCCGCCGCTGAGCGTGCGCACGGGCGAGTTGGCGCGCGCGGGTGAGAACAGGAAGTCCGTGAGGTAGCTCATCACGTGCTTGCGCGAGCCGTTGATCTCGATCCACTCGCTGCCCGGGCTGATGAAATCAGCCAGCGTGGCATCGAGGTTGAGGTTGTCGCGCATCTGGTCGAAGTAGGCCACGGCCAGGTTGGCGCCCTGGCGCACGGTGCCGCTGTCGGGCGCCAGCTCGCCCAGGATCAGCTTGAGCAGCGTGGTCTTGCCCGCGCCGTTGGAGCCGATCAGGCCGACCTTGTCGCCGCGCAGGATGGTGCCGGTGAAGTTCTTGACGATGTCGCGCTCGCCATAGCGCTTGGACACGCCCTCCAGCTCGGCCACGATCTTGCCGCCGCGCTCGCCTTGGGAGACCTCCAGCTTCACGCGACCGACCACGTCGCGGCGGGCGGCGCGGGTCTCGCGCAGCACCTCCAGGCGCTTGATGCGGGCCACGCTGCGCGTGCGGCGGGCTTCCACGCCCTTGCGGATCCAGACTTCTTCTTGCGCGAGCAGCTTGTCGGCACGCGCGTTGGACACAGCCTCGTCGGCCAGTTGCTGGGCCTTGAGCGTTTCGTAGGCGGCGAAGTTGCCAGGGTAGGAGCGCAGCGTGCCGCGGTCCAGCTCGACGATGCGCGTGCACACGGCATCCAGGAAGGCGCGGTCGTGGCTGATCAGGAAGACGCTGCCCTTGAAGGCCACCAGCAGCTCTTCCAGCCAGGTGATGGCGTCCAGGTCCAGGTGGTTGGTGGGCTCGTCGAGCAGCAGCACATCGGGGCTGGCCACCAGCGCGCGGGCCAGGGCCACGCGCTTCTTGGTACCGCCGGACAGGCCGTCAATGGGCAGCTCGGGCGACAGGCGCAGGCGCTGCAGGGTTTCATCGACGCGCTGCTCCCAGTTCCAGCCGTTGCGAGCTTCGATCTGGGTCATCAGGGCATCCAGATCTTCGCCGTCGGCGTGGGCCTCGAAGCGCTCGCGCAGGCTGCGCACCTCGCCCAGGCCTTCGCTCACGGTGCTGAACACGGTGGCGCCCGGGGCGAAATCGGGCTCCTGCGGCACGTAGGCCAGCTCGGTGCCGCTTTGCAGCTGCAGCACGCCGTCGTCCGGCTTTTCCAGGCCGGCCAGGATCTTGAGCAGGGAGGATTTGCCCGTGCCGTTGCGGCCGATCAGGCCGACGCGCTCGCCGGTTTCGAGCGAGAAGGCGGCATTGTCGAGCAGGGCAACGTGGCCGAAGGCCAGTTGGGCCTGGCTGAGGGTCAGAACGGCCATGGTGTGGGCAAAAAGGAGAAAGCTGGGAAAACGTGAAAGACAGGCCGCGGGCCAGGGGCTGGGCCGCGAGGCCGGCGGGCGGCCGAATCCCCGATTGTCGCCGCATCGGCGGGTTGGGCGCCAATTCCCTGGAAGCCTGGGGGTGCGCTGCACGGTGGGAGAGGTCACAATCTCGGCCATGCATGATCGATCTCGGTTACAGCGCCGGGCCTGCGTGGGAGGACGCCGGACCACCAACCGCCTGGGGCTGCTGCTCTGGGCGGTGCTGTCGTGCGCCCTGTGGCTGATCGCGGTACCGGCGCGTGTGGCGCAGGCTGCGGCGCCGGAGACCACGACGTTGACGGCGCCAGCGGATACCCAGGCCGAGGCGCGTGCCGCCGCCGTGGTCCACCCGTGGGTGGATCTGCCGCAAGACCAGGTCACGGTGCTGCCCGAGGCCTGCCTGCTGGCCGAACTGCAGCCCGGCTTGCCGCCGGATGACGCCGCGCCCTGGCTGCACGTTCACCTGCCGCACCGCTGGAAGGACACGCACCCGGGCTTCGAGGGCTCGATGTGGTACCGCTTTCGGGTAAAGCTGCCCGCCACGCCCCAGGCCTCCTGGGCCATCTACCTGCCGCGCGTGGTGATGAACGCGCAGGTGTGGGTCAACGGCGTGGCACTGGACTACACCGGCTCTATGGCCGATCCGGTCACGCGGCACTGGTACGTGCCCCTGCTCTTCAACGTGCCCTCCAACCTCTGGAAGCCGGGTGACAACCTCATCCACGTGCGCGTGGCCAGCGGCTACCAGGCCCGCAATGGGCTGGCCCCCATCCAGATCGGCCCGGTGGACCAGGTGGCGACCATCTACCAGCACCGCAAGTGGGCCCAGGTCGATGGCGTGCAGATCGCGCACGTGGCCATGATCACGCTGGGCCTGGTGATGGTGACCGTGTGGCTGCGCGACCGCACGCAGTCGGCGTTCGGCTTCATGGGGGCATCGGCCTTGTTCTGGGGCGTGAGCACCTTGATGCTCATCAGCCCGACGCCCTTCTTTGACCTGCGGGTGTGGGAGCGGCTGAGCTACACCGCCACGGTCTGGTATCAGCTGGCGCTCACGGCCTTCTTCTTCCGCTTCACCGAGCGGCCCTGGCCCTGGGTAGAGCGCTTCGTCATCACTCTGATGGTGCTGCTGCCGGCCTACTACGTGTTCTTCCCGCGCTTTGAGATCACCGCCCTGATGTTCGCGCTGATCTATGCCCTGGCCCTGACCGGCATGGTGGCGGCCATCGGCCATGTGCTGCGCGCGCGCCGCCCCGATGGCGCCTGGCTGGTGCTGGGCTGCGGCCTGCTGGTGCCTGCCGGCGCGCACGATGTGATGGTGCAGATCGGCAGCCTGCCCTTCGACGAGGTGTACTGGCTGCCGGCGGCCGGGCCGGTGATGATCGCCTGCACCTTCATGATCCTGGTGGGTGATTACGCCCGCTCGCGCCAGGCCCTGGCCGACCTGAACGCCGGGCTGGCCAGCCGAGTGACCGAGCGTGAGCAGGCCCTGCGCGAAAGCTTCGAACGCCTGACCGCGCTGGAAAGCGCCCAGGCCGTGTCGGCCGAGCGCAGCCGCATCCTCAAGGACATGCACGATGGCGTGGGCGCGCACCTCACGTCGGCATTGCGCCAGCTTACGGCCACGCCGCAGGGTGAGGTCGACGTGCCCCTGGTCACGCAAACCCTGCGCGATTCGCTGGACCAGCTCAAGCTGTCGATCGACGCGATGTCGCTGCAGCCGGGCGATGTGGTGGGCCTGCTGGCGAGTTGGCGCTTCCGCCTCACGCCGCGCCTGAAGGCCGCCGGGTTGGAGTTGGTGTGGGATGTCGATGACCTGCCGCCCTGGCCGCCTGGCCAGCCGCCCGTGTTGCGCCAGGTGCAGTACATCTTGTTCGAGGGCCTGTCCAACGTGCTGCAGCACTCGGGTGCCACGCGGCTGGTGCTGTCGGCGCGCGTGTTCGATGACCACCTGCGCCTGAGCCTGATCGACAACGGCCGAGGCTGGCATACGTCACCCAAGGCCTCGGGCCATGGCCTGCAGACCATGCAGGGGCGAGCCTCGGTGATCGGTGCGCGGCTGGAGTTCCTGGTGCCCGCGCAGGGAGGTCTGGAGCTGCGCCTGAGCCTGCCGCGCAGTGGCCAGCCCGCATCTGCCTTATCCTCCGCGGCATGAACACCGTCGGCAACAGCGTGTGGCGCGTCGTGGTGGTGGAGGACAACCACCAGCACCGCGAATTCCTCGAATCCTGTGTACAGGCCCATCCGGGCCTGTCGCTGGCGGGTGCCTTCTCGACCCTGGCGCCGGCCCGCGCCTGGTTCCAGGCCAACGATGCCGACCTGCTGCTGATCGACCTGGGCCTGCCCGATGGCAGCGGCCTGACCTTGATGCGCGAGGTGCATGCCCGCTGGCCGGCCTGCGACATGCTGGTCGTCTCCATGTTCGGCGACGAAGAGAACGTGGTCGCCAGCATCGAGGCCGGCGCCGTGGGCTATGTGCACAAGGACGACGACGCGGCCGACATTGCGCAGACCTTGCTGGCCGTCAAGCAGGGCGCATCGCCCATTTCGCCGATGATCGCGCGGCACCTGCTGCGGCGCATGCAGCCCTTGTCGCGCGGGCAAGCCGCCTCGCTTGATGAGGTTGCCTCCCAAGCCACCCCCTTGCCCACCAAGGGCACAGGGCAGGAGGGCGATGACGCCGCCCCCGTGACGCTGTCGCGCCGCGAGCAGGAGGTGCTGGAGTTCATCGCGCGCGGCTTCTCGTACGCCGAGATCGCGCGCCAGCAGGGCATCACCGTGCACACGGTGCAGACCTACATCAAGAAGCTCTACGGCAAGCTGGCCGTGCACTCACGCAGCGAGGCTGTGTTCGAGGCGCACCGTCTGGGCCTGCTGGACACCTTCAGCGCGCCGGCCAAGTCGGACAGCCCGTCGTCGATCAAGCGCTGAGCTGCTGCTCCAGCGCATCGATGAAGCGCGAGGCCACGTCCCAGCCCGTCTGCTGCGTGATCTCCTGAAAGCACGTCGGGCTGGTCACGTTGATCTCGGTCAGGCGGTCGCCGATGATGTCCAGGCCCACCAGCAGCAGGCCGCGCGCAGCCAGGATGGGGGCCAGCGTTTCGGCGATGGCGCGGTCGCTGGCACTCAGCGGCTGGGCCACGCCCTTGCCGCCGGCGGCCAGGTTGCCGCGCACCTCGGTGCCCTGCGGGATGCGGGCCAGCGCATAAGGCACCGGCTCACCACCGATCAGCAGCACGCGCTTGTCGCCCTGCTTGATGGCCGGCAGGTAGCGCTGGGCCATGATCGTGCGGGTGCCCAGCAGGGTCAGCGATTCGAGGATGCTGCCCAGGTTCAGGGCATCTTCCTTGACTCGGAAGATGCCGGCGCCGCCCATGCCGTCCAGCGGCTTGAGGATCACGTCGCCATGCTCGGCGTGGAAGGCCTTGATCGCCTCCACATCGGAGTTGACCATCGTGGGCGCGATGAACTGCGGGAACTCCAGGATCGCCAGCTTCTCGGGGTGCTCGCGCAGCGCCTGGGCGCGGTTGAACACGCGGGCACCTTCGCGCTCGGCCTGGGTCAGCAAATGCGTGGCGTAGAGGTACTCGGTGTCGAAAGGCGGGTCCTTGCGCATCACCACGGCGTCCACGTCGCGCAGCGCGATGCGGGCTTCTTCTTCCACCGCGAACCAGTCCACCTCATCGCCTGTCAGGCGGATGCGGCGGGCGGCCGTGCTGACGGGCGAATCCTGCTGCCAGCCCATCTCGCGAGCCTCGCAGGCCCACAACTCGTGGCCGCGTCTGGTGGCCTCGCGCATCATGGCGAAGGTGCTGTCCTTGTAGGTCTTGAAGGTGGCCAGCGGGTCGGCAACGAACAGCAGTTTCATGGCGAATCGGCAGAATCGGGTGACGGGGCCCTGTAGTGTTCCACGAACAGCGCAATCGCGCCGGCGACCAGGCCCCAGAAGGCTGAGCCCACGCCCCACAGCGTCATGCCCGACAGCGTCACCAGAAATGTGATCAGGGCCGCCTCACGGTGCGCGATGCCGCTCAAGGCCGTGGCCAGGCCGCCGCCGATGGTGCCCAGCAACGCCAGGCCAGCCACACCGATCACAAGGGTATGCGGGAAGGCCGCCAGCACACCGGCCACCGCGCTGCCCAGCAGCCCCATGGCGATGTAGAACAGGCCCGACCACAGCGCGGCCGTGTAGCGCTTGCCCGGCTCGGCGTGCGCATGCGGGCTGGTGACGATGGCCGCCGTGATGGCCGCCAGGTTGAAGGTGTAGCCGCCGAAGGGCGCCAGCAGCAGCGTGAACACGCCCGACCAGCTCATCATGGGCGACACAGGCGGCTTGTAGCCCGCCACGCGTATGGCCGCCACGCCCGGCACGGCCTGCGAGGCCATGGTCACGATGAACAGCGGCACGCCCATGCCCAGCGCTGCTTGCCAGGACCAGGCCGGCATCACCAGCACGGGCGAGGTCAGCCCGCCGTTGAACGCCGCCGTGTTGAGCAGGCCCTGCGCCACCGCCACGGCCACACCGCCGGCCAGCACCCCCAGCACGGAAAAGCGCGGCCAGAAGCGCCGCCCCAGCAGGTACAGCGCGAACATGACGACGACCAGCAGCGGGTGCTCGGTGGTGCCTGCAAAGGCCATCAGCGCGAACTTGGTCAGGATGCCGGCCAGCAGCGCCGCGGCCAGCGTGGCCGGGATGCGGTTCATCAGCTTCTCGAACCAGCCGGTCAGCCCCGAGAGCAGCATCAGCAGGCCGCACACCAGGAAGGCGCCCACCGCCTCGGGCATCGTGATGCCGCCCGCGCCACCGGCTGCCGCCGCGATCACGGCCGCACCGGGCGTGGACCAGGTGATCAGGATGGGGATGCGCGTCCACAGCGACAGGCCGATGGTGCCCACGCCCATGCCGATGCCCAGCGCCCATACCCATGAGGCCGCCTGCGCCGGCGTGGCGCCCAGCGATTGCGCCGCGTGGAAGACCAGCGCGATGGTGCTGGTGAAGCCCACCAGCGTGGCCACGAAGCCCGCCGCAAAGGCCGCGAAGGATGAATCCGCCGCTGCCCGCATCAGGCGCGGGATGACGGCGTTTTCGGAGGTGGGAGAGGGGTTCAGATCTCGACCTTGGAGCCCATCTCGATGACGCGGTTGGTGGGCAGGCTCAGGAAGTCGGCAACACCGGCCGCGTTGCGGTGCATGGAGGCGAACAGTTTCTCACGCCAGGGCGCCATGCCGCTGCCGATGGTCGGAATGACGATGTCGCGCGACAGGAAATAGCTGGTCTCCATGTCGTCGAGCTGCACGCCGCGCTGCTTGAGCAGCTTGAGCGCTTCGGGCACGTCGGGCTCGTTCTTGAAGCCGAAGTGCAGCATCACCTGCCAGCAGTCCTTGCCCAGGGGTTTGAGCTCCACGCGCTTCTCGAAGCCGATCCAGGGCACCTCGTGCGATCGCACGGTGACGAACAGGTTCTGCGCGTGCAGCACCTTGTTGTGCTTGAGGTTGTGCAGCAGCGCGTTGGGCGTGGTGCCCGCATCGGCGATCAGGAACACGGCGGTGCCGGGCACGCGCGTGGGCGGGCTGGAGAACACCGCGTCCAGGAAGGGCTCGAGCTCGATGGAGTCGGTGCGCAGGCGCTCGCTGAGCAGCGCGCGGCCTTCCTTCCAGGTCATCATCAGCGTGAACATCACGCCGCCGATCAGGATCGGGAACCAGCCGCCATCGATCACCTTGACCACGTTGGCGCTGAAGAACAGCAGGTCGATCACGAAGAAGAAGCCCGTGGCGAACAGGCACAGCGCCAGCGACATCTTCCAGGCGTAGCGGATCACGAAGAAGGTCAGCACCGTGGTGATCAGCATGTCGATGGTGACCGTGATGCCGTAGGCCGCCGCCAGCTTGCTGGCCGAGCCGAAGAACACCACCGCCAGCACGATACAGGCGTACAGCGCCCAGTTCACGAAGGGGATGTAGATCTGGCCCGTCTCGACCACCGAGGTGTGCAGGATGCGCAGGCGGGGCAGGTAGCCCAGTTGGATGATCTGCTTGGTGACCGAGAAGGCCGCCGCAATCAGGGCCTGCGAGGCGATCACCGCCGCGAAGGTGGCCATCACCACCAGCGGGTACAGCGCCCAGTGCGGCGCCATCTCGAAGAAGGGGTTGTTGATGTTCTCGGGGTGCTGCAGCAGCATCGCGCCCTGGCCGAAGTAGTTCAGTACCAGCGCAGGCATGGCCAGCGCGAACCAGGCCATGCGGATCGGCTTCTTGCCGAAGTGGCCCATGTCGGCGTAGAGGGCTTCGACCCCGGTGGCGCACAGGATGATGGCGCTCAGGGCCACGAAGGCCAGCATCGGGTGGTTGACGATGAAGCTGATCGCGTAACGCGGGCTCATCGCGGCCAGCACGGCCGGGTTTTTCACCACGTGGATGAAGCCCAGCACCGCCAGCACCAGGAACCACGCGACCATGATCGGCCCGAAGAACTTGCCGATGCCGCCCGTGCCGTGCTTCTGCACCATGAACAGGATGGTCAGGACCACCAGGGTGATGGGCACCACGAAGCGCTCCAGCCCCGGGGCCGCCACCTTCACGCCTTCCACGGCTGAGAGCACCGACACCGCAGGCGTGATCACCCCGTCACCGAAGAAGATGGCCGTGCCGAAAATGCCAATGGCCAGCAGCACGCGCCGCAGCACGGGCCTGTCCTTCACGGCGGTGGAGGCCAGGGCCAGCATGGCGATCAGGCCGCCTTCGCCGTTGTTGTCGGCGCGCAGGATCAGCGTCACGTACTTGAGCGAGACGATGATCGTCAGCGTCCAGAACATCAGCGACAGGATGCCGTAGATGTTTTCTGCCGTGACCGGCAGGTGCCCGTGGGTGAAGGCTTCCTTGAAGGCGTACAGGGGGCTGGTGCCGATATCGCCATAGACGATACCGATGGCGCCCAGCGTGAGCGCACCCAACTGAGCGCGGCTCAGCGTTTCTTTGGAGCTTGGTTGCACGGGAACTCGTTGCGGATCAGAGCGGAAGCCGCATTGTGCCGTGAACCAGGCTCAAATGAATATCACTCGTAGACCTCGGCGTTCGGGTCGGTGGCTTCCAGCTCGTAACTGGCGGCCAGCATGGCCAGGCGGCCGACCACCCCGTACATGTAGAAGCGGTTGGGCACGCTGGCACCGGGTTTGGCCCCCGGTTTGGGCAGGTGCGAGGGCTCGGCGAAGGCCAACGGCACGAAGCTGGAGCCCGGTGCGTTCAGGTTCTCGTCGATGCCGCGGTCGGCGTGCACGCGGTAGAAACCGCCCACCACGTAGCGGTCGATCATGTAGACCACCGGCTCGGCCACGGCCTCGTTGATCTGCTCGTAGGTGGGCACGCCCTCCTGGATGATCACGCGGCTGACCTCCTGGCCATCCTTGACCACCGACATCTTGTTGCGGGTGCGGCGGCTCAGGTCGGCCAGGTCTTTCGCATCGCGCACGGTCATGATGCCCATGCCGTAGGTGCCGTTGTCGGCCTTGACGATGACGAAGGGCTTCTCGTTGATGCCGTATTCCTTGTACTTGCGGCGGATCTTGCCCAGCAGTGCGTCGACCTGGGTCTGCAGGCACTCGTTGCTGCCATCCTCCTGGAAGTTGACCTCGTCGCAGACGGCGTACATGGGGTTGATCAGCCACGGGTCCATGCCCAGCAGCTTGGAGAACTTCTTGGCGACTTCCTCGTAGGACTGGAAGTGCTGACTCTTGCGGCGCACGGCCCAGCCCGCGTGCAGCGGCGGCAGCAGGTACTGCTCGTACAGGCCTTCGAGCACGGGCGGGATGCCGGCCGACAGGTCGTTGTTGAGCAGGATGGTGCAGGGGTCGAAGTGCTTGAGCCCCAGGCGGCGCTTGGTACGCACCAGGGGTTCGAGCGTGAGGTTGCTGCCGTCGGGCAGGTTGAGCGTGGTCGGCTCGGTGATGGTTTCATCGAGCGAGCCCAGGCGCACGTTCAGGCCGGCGGCCGAGAAGATCTCGACCAGGCGCGCCACGTTCGTCAGGTAGAAGCTGTTGCGGGTGTGGCGCTCGGGGATCAGCAGCAGGTTCTTGGCCTCAGGGCAGATCTTCTCGATCGCGGCCATGGCGGCTTGCACGGCCAGGGGCAGCATCTCCGGTGTCAGGTTGTTCCAGCCGCCGGGGTAGAGGTTGGTGTCCACCGGGGCCAGCTTGAAGCCGGCGTTGCGCAGATCGACCGAGGTGTAGAAGGGGGGCGTGTGCTCCATCCATTCCAGCCGGAACCAGCGTTCGATGGCGGGCATGGATTCCAGCATGCGCTGTTCGAGCTCGTTGATGGGGCCGGTCAGCGCGGTGATCAGGTGTGGAACCATGGGGTGGTGCTCTTCGAAGTCGTCTGCGGTGTGGTGGCAATCATTGTAGGAGCTTGGAACGGCAGCGCCGCATCGCGACATGAACCGCGCTCTTTTCGTGACGATGTGCCCACGTTGGGGCACGTTGGCGGATTTCCAGGGGCTGCTGCCGAAGAAGATCACCTTGTCCGAAAAAGCAAAAAAGGGCTGCCCGGAGGCAGCCCTTTGGCTTGTCGTGAAGGGAACCCGTTGCGGGGTTCCCGTCAGGATCACTTGTGATACGCGGTTTCGCCGTGCGAGGTGATGTCCAGACCTTCGCGCTCTTCGTCCTCGGGGACACGCAGGCCGATCACCAGATCGACGATCTTGTAGGCGACCACGGAGACCACACCCGACCACACGATGGTGATCAGCACGCCCTTGAGCTGGATCCACAGCTGGCTGGCGATGGAGTAGTCAGCACCCGAGACCATGGCGACGGTCGTCCAGTCGGCGACCAGCGAGGGGCCACCCAGGTTGGGCGAGTTGAACACGCCGGTCAGCAGGGCACCCAGGATGCCGCCGATGCCGTGCACGCCGAACACGTCCAGCGAGTCGTCGGCGCCCAGCAGTTTCTTCAGGCCGGTCACGCCCCACAGGCAGATCAGGCCGGCCAGCAGGCCGATGATCAGGGCACCACCGATGCCGACGTTGCCGGCGGCGGGGGTGATGGCGACCAGGCCAGCGACAGCGCCGGAAGCGGCCCCCAGCATCGACGCCTTGCCCTTGAGCAGCGCTTCACCCACGATCCAGCCCAGCACGGCAGCGGCGGTGGCCACCAGCGTGTTGGCGAAGGCCAGGGCGGCGAAGCCGTTGGCTTCCAGGGCGGAGCCGGCGTTGAAGCCGAACCAGCCCACCCACAGCAGCGAGGCACCGACCATGGTCAGCGTCAGCGAGTGCGGGGTGAAGGCTTCCTTGCCGTAGCCGATGCGCTTGCCGACCATGTAAGCACCCACCAGGCCAGCGACGGCGGCGTTGATGTGCACCACGGTACCGCCGGCGAAGTCCAGCGCGCCGTGTTGCCAGATCAGGCCGGCCTTGCTGTTCATTTCAGCAGCGACTTCAGCCGTGGTGTAGGCGTCCGGGCCCATCCAGAACCAGACCATGTGGGCCATCGGGATGTAGCTGAAGGTGAACCACAGGACCATGAACAGCAGCACGGCCGAGAACTTGATGCGCTCGGCGAACGAGCCCACGATCAGCGCGCAGGTGATGCCGGCGAACGTAGCCTGGAAGGTGGCGAACACGATCTCGTACATCGGCGTGCCCTTGGAGAAGGTCGCGCCCAGAGCGAAGGTGCCGGCGTTGTTGTCCCAGATGCCCTTCATCATCAGGCGATCAAGGCCACCGATGAAGGCATTGCCTTCGGTGAAGGCCAGGCTGTAGCCGTAGACGAACCACAGCACGGCGATCAGCGAGAAGGTCACCATCACCTGCATCAGCACGGACAGCATGTTCTTGCTGCGCACCAGGCCGCCGTAGAACAGGGCCAGGCCGGGGATGACCATCAGGATCACCAGCACGGTGGAGACCATCATCCAGGCGGTGTCGCCCTTGTTGGGGGTGGGCGCAGCAGCGGCCGGCTCGGCAGCAGAAGCGGCAGCTTCGGCGGCCACCGGTGCGGCGGCGGGTTCAGCAGCAGGCGCTGCGGCAGGTGCGGTGTCGGCGGCCGCCGACGCGGCGGCAACTGGGGTCGCGGTAGCGGTGTCCTGGGCGTGCGATACGCCCAGCAGACCGAACGCTGCGAGACCCAGTGCGATCGACGCAATGAGTTTTCTCATGGATTGCCTCTTGGAATCGGGTTGAATGTGGACAGGAGTCAGGGCCGTGGCGCACCAGCATAGGCTGGTGCCGGCTCGATCAGAAAATGGCGATACGCGGTGTCAGAGCGCGTCCTTGCCGGTCTCGCCGGTACGGATGCGGATCACCTGCTCGAGCGAGGTCACGAAGATCTTGCCGTCGCCGATCTTGCCGGTGCGTGCGGCAGATTCGATGGCTTCGATCACGCGGTCGATGATGGACTCGTCGACGGCCGCTTCGATCTTGACCTTGGGCAGAAAGTCGACCACATACTCCGCGCCACGGTACAGCTCGGTGTGGCCCTTTTGGCGACCGAAGCCTTTGACTTCGGTCACGGTGATGCCTTGGACGCCGATGGCGGACAGGGCCTCACGCACTTCATCAAGCTTGAAGGGCTTGATGATGGCGGTCACCATTTTCATAGAGGGGCTCCTTTAAGGTGAAAAGCTTTGCGGGGACTCGGACTGCATGATCCATGCCATCGCGGACTGTTGTGACGCTCTCACGGACAGGGGCGTGAACGAGCACCAAAACAAAGCAATCCACTCTCTGGGCACCGTGATGGTGCATTAATTTGGTGCATTTGTCTGCGCCTGTCACAGCCGGTTCCCGTTTGCACAGCGGTGGTGCCATTTGGGTGCCGGGGCGTGTTCCATCCTGGGGCTTGAGTGGCCGGCCGGGGCCCCCCATCAGAGGGAGCTGCCAGGCGCGCTTTCTCCGCACAATCGGCCCATCCGGCGGGCATGACCCTGCCGGCATCGACATCGATTCAGGAGAGACGCCATGACGCTGGCAGTGGTCCGCAGCCGCGCGCTGGACGGGTTGAATGCGCCCGAGGTAACCGTGGAGGTGCACCTGGCCAATGGCCTGCCTTGTTTCACGCTGGTCGGCCTGGCCGATACCGAGGTGAAGGAGGCGCGCGAGCGTGTGCGCGCCGCGCTGAGCAACAGCGGGCTGGAGTTCCCGCACAACAAGCGCATCACCGTGAACCTGGCGCCGGCCGATCTGCCCAAGGAGTCAGGCCGTTTCGACCTGCCGATGGCCGTGGGCATCCTGGCCGCGCTGGGCCATGTGGATGCACGGCGGCTGGAGGGCATGGAGTTTGCCGGCGAGCTGTCGCTGGGCGGTGAACTGCGGCCGGTGCGCGGCGCGCTGGCGATGGCCCTGGCGCTCAGGCGTCGGCAGGCGGGCCCCTTGCCTGATGGCCATCCTGCGGTGGATGCCACGGTGGACTGCGCCCCCGCTGCGCGCACCCTGGTGCTGCCCATGGCCAGCGCCCGCGAGGCCGCACGCGTGGAGGGCGTGACCTTGCTGGAGGTCGAGCACCTGTCGCAGGTGGTGGCCGCGTTGCGCCCCGAGCGCGAGGGGGAACCGCCACCCGAGCCCTTGCGGGTGGCCCGCCCTGATGCGATGCTGCAGGCGCTGCCCGCTGTCGCATTCGGCGATCTGCGCGATGTGAAAGGCCAGGCCGCAGCCAAGCGCGCGCTGGAGGTGGCGGCTGCGGGCGCGCACAGCCTCTTGATGATCGGGCCGCCGGGCACGGGCAAATCCATGCTGTCGCGGCGCCTGGCCTCGGTGCTGCCCCCGTTGACGCAGGACGAAGCCCTGGAGGCGGCAGCCGTGCAGAGCCTGGCCGGAGGCTTCAAGCCAGAGACTTGGTTGATGCGGCCCTGGCGTGCCCCGCACCACTCAGCGTCTTCGGTGGCACTGGTGGGTGGAGGTTCGCCACCCAGACCGGGCGAGATCTCGCTGGCGCACCGTGGCCTGCTCTTCCTCGATGAGATCCCCGAGTTCCCAAGGGCCGCGCTGGAGGCCTTGCGCGAGCCGCTGGAGACGGGCCACATCACCATCTCGCGTGCAGCCCGGCGCCATGATTTCCCCGCGTGCTTCCAACTGGTGGCCGCCATGAACCCCTGCCCCTGCGGGCACCTGGGCAATCCGCTCAAGGCCTGTCGCTGCACACCCGATCAGGTCACGCGCTACCAGGCCCGCCTGAGCGGCCCCTTGCTGGACCGCATCGACGTGCAGGTGGAGGTGCCCGCCGTGGCGCCCGAGGTGCTGGCCGGCGCACCGGATGGCGAGCCCAGCGCCGTAGTGGCCGAACGCGTGCTGCGCGCGCAGGCTGTGCAACGCGCCCGCCAGGGTTGCCTCAATGCCGCGCTCGATGGCCGGGGGCTGGATGAGCATGCCGCGCTGGAGCCGGCCGCGCAGCAGTTTCTCAAGACGGCCAGTGCCCGGCTGGGCTGGTCCGCGCGCGGTTTTCACCGGGTGCTGCGGGTGGCGCGCACCATCGCCGATCTGGCGGGCACGGACACAGTGTCGGCCGCCCAGGTGGCCGAGGCCATCCAGTACCGCAGGGCTTTGCCGGGTGCATGAGGTGCGTGTGATATCCCACTGAAGGGGGAGGAATGGCCAGATTAGCTTGTGCGGGAAGTTACAGATGTGCACAATGCGGGTCGCCGCCTGAATCAATCGATTCGGAGCGGACGGGCTTTCCTCCCTGAGCCCGTGAGCCTGTTTGCAGGACTTGAGCCACGGATTCATTCCGTGGCTTTTCTATTTCCCCATGACCGAATTGCACCACCTCACCGTTGATCTGAGCGAGGACACCGATGGCGTCGGCACGGTCGAGGTCATTGCATCGACGGACCCGAGCCAGGCCGATGCGGTGGATGCCGAGGTGCAGTTGGTGCTGGGCTGGGCCTGGCGGCGCTTTCCAGACAGCCATGGCCCGCTGGACGAGAGGCGTGACTGGGACCATGACCTGCAGGTGGTCACCGAAACCACGGCGGGCCGTGCCTGGCGCACGGTAACGCTCACGCTCAGTGGCTCGCCGGCCTTCATCGCGGCGTTCGCCGAGCAATTCGGCAGCGCGCTGGAATGACGTGATGTGACGCTGCGTGAGTCTCAGTGAAAGTCCCGGCTGTGGATGCGCAGGCCTTGCAGCAGCGACGTGAGATCCTCCAGGTGATGCGCCATCCACGTTCTGCCAGGTGCCGTGCACGGCCAGCAACTGTGCTTGCAGCAGGGCCGAGCAGCAGTTGTCGCGCACGCTGCGCCAGACCACCACGTTGACGCTACCGGTCTCGTCCTCGATGGACACGAAAAGCGTGCCCTTGGCGGTCTGCGGTTGCTGGCGCATGGTGACCAAGCCGCAGACGCGCGCCGGCTTGCCGTTGTCCAAGGTCTGCAGTGCGGCGGCGCTGTGAAGCTTGCGTTGCGTGAGCGCCTTGCGCAGCAGGGCCAGCGGGTGGCGCCGCAAGGTCAGGCCGGTGGCGGCATAGTCGATGTTGATCTCGTCGGCCTCGGGGGCCGCGGGCAGCAGCAGGGCCTGTTCATGCACGGGGGCTTCGCGCAGCAGGGGCGGGGCCTTGTGCCGGACGGTGGCCTCCCATACCTGCTGGCGCCGGTGGCCGGCCAGGCTCTGCAGCGCATCGGCGGCGGCCAGGTGGCGCAGGTCGGCCTGGTCGGCCTGGTCGAGCTGGGCGCGGCGGGCCAGGTCATCCACATTGGCGAAGGCCTGCTGCAGGCGAGCGGCGACGATGCGTAACGCCTCAGTGAACCCAATGCTCAGGCCGATTGAGCCCCGTCTGCAAGGACCGATCGACATGGGCCAGCCAGCGATCGGGCATCACCTTGCTTTCCGTCGTCATATCGATGGCCTCGATGATGCGCGCCAGCTGGATGACCAGGGGTTCGTCCTGCGGGCCGCCGCGGACCAGGATCAGGCCCTGCTGGGGCATCACCTCCAGCACATCGACCGCCACGTTCTGGCGTTGGCCATCACGGTCCTGGTGTGTGAGCTGCCACCTGGCCAGAGGCGCGAAACGCCGTTCGCCCAGGCGGATCCAGGCCTGGCTGAGGGCCATGGTCAATGTGTCGGGAGACGACACCGCGTTGAAGATGTTTGCCATGGTCATCAGCTCCAAGTCAGCACCAAAGGATGAGCCTGGATCGTAGGCCGCGGGCCTGCGCGTGTAACTCCCGCTGAGGTGGGCCCCCGGATGGGGGAAGCAAGGTCGCAAAGTGAACAGAAGCTGAATAATTCTCGTTTCTCGTGTAATCTCGCGACTCTCACCCTGGCCCGCCATGCGGCAGGCCGCTACGTCCAACGACTGAGGATCGCGCTCATGGTTTCTTCCTTCTTCCGCCTGCCTTCGCTCACGGCAGTGGCCCTGGCCACGGCAGCCACCCTGGCCCATGCTGATGACAAGGTCGTCAACATCTACTCGGCCCGCCACTACCAGACCGACGAGGCGCTGTACACCAACTTCACCAAGGCCACCGGCATCAAGGTGAACCGCATCGAAGGCAAGGAAGACGAGCTGCTCGAACGCATCAAGAACGAAGGCGCCCGCTCGCCCGCCGACATCCTGATCACCGTGGACGCCTCGCGCCTGGAGATCGCCGACAAGGCCGGCGTGTTCGCCCCACTGCAATCGAAGGTGCTGGACCAGCGCATCCCCGCCAACCTGCGCACACCCAACTGGATCGCCTTCTCGACGCGCGCGCGCATCGTGGTCTACAACAAGGCCAACATCAAGGCCGAATGGGTGCAGACCTATGGTGACCTGGCCCACCCGCGCCTGAAGAACCAGGTCTGCGTGCGCTCGGGCTCGCACCCCTACAACCTGTCGCTGGGCGGCGCCTTCATCGCCCACCAGGGCGAGGCGCAGGCCGAAGCCTGGGCGCGTGGCCTGGTGCAGAACTTCGCACGTGCGCCCAAGGGCGGCGACACCGACCAGATCAAGGCCGTGGCCGCGGGCGAATGCGGCGTGGCCATCTCCAACAGCTACTACCTGGCCCGCCTGATGCGTTCGGACAAGCCTGAAGACAAGAAGGTGGTCGACGCACTGGGCGTGGTCTGGCCCAACCAAGCCACCTGGGGCACTCACATCAACGTGTCGGGTGCCGGCATCGTCAAGACCGCGCCCAACAAGGCCAATGCCGTCAAGTTCCTGGAGTACCTGAGCAGCAACCAAGCTCAGGCCTACTTCGCCGAGGGCAACAACGAGTGGCCAGCCGTGCCCAGCGTGAAGATGACGAACCCGGCGCTGCAGAAGCTGGGCACCTTCAAGGCCGACAAGCTCAATGTGGGCGAGCTGGCCAAGAACGCCGCCACGGCCCAGAAGCTGTTCGACCGCGCTGGCTGGCGTTGATTGAGGCGGCCCTTGCGCACCGCCACGCTCAAGGGGCTTGCGAGCCCCAGGGCAGGCGGCTGCGCATGATCTGGCGGCTCAGCACGATCAGCGGCAGCAGGCCCACGGCCACGATGGTCAGGGCCGCCGTGGAGGCTTCGGCCAGGCGTTCATCGGCCGCCAGCGTGTAGGCCTGTGTGGCCAACGTGTCGAAGTTGAAGGGGCGCAATACCAGCGTGGCCGGCAACTCCTTCATCACGTCGATGAAGACCAGCAGCATGGCCGTGAGCAGGCTGCCACGCAACAGCGGCAGGTGCACGCGGCGCAGCACGGCCCACGGGCCCAACCCCAGGCTGCGCGCGGCCTGGTCCATGCTGGGCGTGACCTTGAGCAGACCGGCATCGACCGTCTGCACAGCGGGCGTCAGGAAGCGCACCACGCAGGCGTACACCAGCCCGGCGATGCTGCCGGTGATGAGCAGGCCGCCCTGCCAGCCCAGGTGCAGGTCCAGCCAGTTGGTGAGGGCCACATCCACCCGTGTGACCGGGATCAGCACACCCACGGCGATCACCGTGCCCGGCAGGGCATAGCCCAGTGCGCCCAGGCGATGGATCAGGCGCACCGGGGCGACTGGTTGCAGCCGGGCCGCGTAGGCCAGCAGCAGCGCGAGCAGCACGGCCAGCACCGCCGTGAGCGCGGACACCGTGACGCTGTTGAAGGCCAGTTCGATGAAGCGCGGACCGAACTGCGCATCGCCCTGGCCGATGGCCATGTGCAGCAGGATGCCCGCCGGCAGCACAAAGCCGCCCATCACCGGCACCAGACAGAGCCCCATGGCCAGCAAGCCGCGGGCACCGCCGAGCCGCACCGTGCTTTGCCGAGAACGGCGCTGGCTGGTGTCATGGAAGCGCGCACGCCCACGCGAAAGTTGTTCCAGCACCAGCACCAGGACCACGAAGCCCAGCAGGGCCGACGCCAACTGGGCCGCAGCCACGCGATCACCCAGCGAGAACCAGGCGCGGTAGATGCCGGTGGTGAAGGTCTGCACACCGAAGTAGGACACGGCTCCGAAATCGGCCAGCGTCTCCATCAGCGCCAGCGCGACACCGGCAGCAATGGCGGGGCGTGCGAGCGGCAGGGACACGCGCACGAAGCTGCGCCACGGCCCCAGGCCCAGCGCCCGGCCTACCTCCAGCATGCCCGCAGCACGCTCCAGAAAGGCGGTACGCGCCAGCAGGTACACATAGGGATAGAGCACCAGCGAAAACATCACCACAGCGCCACCCAGCGAGCGCACATCCGGGAACCAGTAATCGGCCCGTGTCCAGCCAAAGGTCTCGCGCAGCCAGGTCTGCACGGGGCCGACGAACTGCAGCAGGTCCGTGTACGTATAGGCCATCACGTAGGCGGGCATGGCCAGTGGCAGCACCAGGGCCCATTCAAGCAGACCGCGCAAGGGAAAGTCGTGCCGGCTGACCAGCCAGGCCGCCCCCACCCCCATGGAGGCCGTGCCCAGGCCCACGCCGAGGCACAGCCACCAGGTGGACCACAGGTAATCGGGCAGAACCGTGTCGGCCAGGTGGGTCCAGGTATCGCCTGTGCCCGGCAGGAAGACCTGCGCCACCACCGCCATCACAGGCACGATCAGCAGCGCCCCCACCAGCACGGCCAGCACCACCAGCCAGGAGGTGGTCAGGCGCGGCTTGGCGGTGCGAAGGGGCGATGTGGCCAGGATCATCATGGGCAGCGGGAATTATCATCGCAGCCTCAGATCCTGTTCAGCCTCATGTCCGTCGCCTCCCACCGCACATTGCCGCCCTCTCCACCGCAAGGCCCGGGCTGGCTGGTCGTGCAGAACCTGTCTTTGCGCTACGGGGCCAAGGCCGTGGTCGATGGGCTGGGCTTCTCGCTGCCCAAGGGCGTGATCGCCTGCCTGCTGGGCCCGTCGGGTTGCGGCAAGACCTCGGTGTTGCGGGCGCTGGCGGGCTTCGAGCCCATCACGAGCGGCCACGTCATGCTGGGCGATCGGCTGCTGAGCGCGCCGGGGCAGATGCTGCCGCCCGAGCAGCGCCGCATCGGCATGGTGTTCCAGGACTACGCCCTGTTCCCCCACCTCACGGTGGCACGCAACGTGGGCTTCGGGCTGCTGGGGCGTGCCGATGCACCAGCGCGTGTGCGCGAGATGCTCGACATCGTAGGCCTGGCCCATGTGGCCGACCGCCATCCGCATGAGCTGTCAGGTGGCCAGCAGCAGCGCGTGGCCCTGGCCCGAGCCCTGGCGCCCCAGCCCGAGGTGCTGCTGCTCGACGAGCCCTTCTCGAACCTGGATGTGTCGCTGCGCGAACGGCTGGCTGGCGAGGTGCGCGAGATCCTCAAGGCCACGCAAACCACGGCGGTGATGGTGACGCACGACCAGCACGAGGCCTTCGCCGTGGCCGATGTGGTGGGCGTGCTGACCGAGGGGCAGTTGCAGCAATGGGACACGGCCTATGCGCTGTACCACCAGCCGGCCAACCGCTTCGTGGCGGATTTCGTGGGGCAAGGGGCCTTCGTGCATGCGCAGGTGCTCGATGCGCAGCACCTGCGGCTTCAGATCAGCGAGGTGCAGGGCGAGGATGCCGTGGTCACGACCAGTCAGGCCCGGCCCTTCACCCCAGGCACCACGGTCGAGGTGCTGCTGCGCCCCGATGACGTGCTGCACGACGATGCCAGCCCCATCCAGGCCCGCGTGGTGCACAAGGCCTTCAAGGGCGCTGAGTTCCTGTACACGCTGGCCCTGGCCGATGGCACGCGGTTGCTGTCTCTGGTGCCCTCGCACCATGACCACGCCATCGGTGAATCCATTGGCATCCGGCTCGATGTGAGCCACGTGGTCGCCTTCGAGGCCCAGGCTCAGCGCTGAGTGAACTGGGGCACCACCGGCAGGCCTTCCGTCTCGCCATAGCGCTCGGTGCGCGGCGCCCAGGTGCCTGCGTCGATGCACTGGCGCACATGCTGGGCGATGTCGCGCATGGGCGCGAACCACACGCCGCCCTTGTCCACCATCTTCTCGATCATCTGGTGGGTCTGGCGCCAGCGTGCCAGGCGGCCTGACAGGAAGGGATGCCACACCGGCACCCACAGGCCGCCGTATGCCCACGCGGCCTCGAACTCTTCCCACCAGTTCTGCCACGCGAAGGCCGGCGCCTGGATCGGCATCTGGAAACCGAACTCGGTGCTGTGCATGAAGGGTGGCCAGTCATCCATGCCCCAGTGAGAAGGCAACTCCAGCAACTGGCCGCGCTGCGCCTGGATCAGGTAGGGCACGTCATCGCCCATCAACGAAGCGTCGTACTGGATGCCGGCTTCGAGCAGCAGGTCGGTGGAGCGGTGCGAGTAGTTGTACAGCGGCGCACGCCAGCCCACGGGCTTGATGCCGGTGATCTTCTCGACCGAGGCCAGGCTGTGGTGCAGCCAGAAGCGCTCTTCCTCATCCGACAGCTCATTGGGGTGCTCGTGCAGCCAGCCGTGGCCGGCCACCTCATGGCCGTCCTTCACCATGGCCTCGACCGCGTGCGGGTAGCGCTCGGCGCACCAGCCGGGCACGAAGAAGGTCTGCTTGATGCCGAAGTGGCGGTAGCTCTCCAGGATGCGTGGCACGCCGATCTGCGGGCCATAGCGCAGCTGCGAGGCGGTGGACACCATCGTGTGCGCCTTGTCCTTGTAGGACAGGTGCAGGATGCTCTCGGCATCCATGTCGAAGGTGAAGGCCACGGCACAGCGCGCACCATTGGGCCAGGGAACGGGGTTGCTGATCATGGTGCGTCCTCGGTTCAGGCCTGGCGGCGATCGTGGAAGATGTAGCCCAGGCTGTTGAGCAGCAACTGCGCTGCCAGGATGGCCGTGATGCCAGCGGGGTCGTAGGCCGGGGCCACCTCGACCAAGTCCATGCCGACGATGTTGCCCTTGCTGCGCTTGGACAGCGCCTTGATGATCTCCAGCACCTCGTAGTACAGGAAGCCGCCGTGGCTGGGTGTGCCGGTGCCCGGTGCGATGGAGGGATCGAAACCATCGATGTCCACCGTGATGTAGTAGGACACGCCTTCGGGGATCAGCGCCAGCACCTGCTCTGTGCCCAGGCGGCGCACGTCACGCACCGACAGGATCTTCGAGCCAGCCTCGATCGCGTCCTGGTAATCCGAACGGTTGGACGAAGACACATTGCGGATGCCCAGCTGCGTCATACCCACCACATGGTCCATCTCGGAGGCCCGGCGCAGCGGGCTGCCGTGGCCGTAGCGCACGCCGTGGCGCTCGTCGACGAAATCGAGGTGGGCGTCGATGTGCAGGATGTGGATGGGGCCACGGCCTTCGAAGGCCTTGATCACTGGCGCGTGGATGGCATGGTCACCGCCCAGCACCAGCGGGAAGGCGCCCTTCTCCAGCAGCTTGCGCACCGCGAACTCGACGTTGGCATTGCTCTTTTGCATGTCGGTGTGGACAATGTCGGCATCGCCCACGTCCACGATGCGCAGGTCTTCACGCGTCAGGTAGAGGATGTCGTCCTCGAAATCGTAGGCACCCGCGTGGCCGAACGAGAACAGCGTCGAGGCCTCGCGGATGGCGCGCGGCCCGAAGCGCGCGCCCGAGCGCCACTGCGTGCCCATGTCGTTGGGCGCGCCCAGCACCGCCACGTCCGCGTCGATGGCATCCCAGTCGACACAGACCGGTGATTTGGCAAACGTGCTGTGTCCGACGAATGGCAGGTTCAATCGCCCTGTCTCGTATGTGTTCGCTGTCATGCGTGTACTCCGTTCAGAAGGTGGGCGGCGTGTTGACCCAGATGATCCGCGCCTCGGTCGGGCCGAGGTTGCGGTACGAGTGGGGCAACTCGCTGCGGAAATGGAAACTGTCATTGGGGCCCAGCACGTAGACGTCATCGCCCACGCGCAGCTCGACGCTGCCGCTGAGCACATAGCCGAGCTCTTCGCCCACGTGCGAGATCTGCTCTTCGCTGCTTTCCTTGGGACCGATGATGTGGATGTCGGCCTGCAGCAGCAGGCCGGATTGCGGCACCACCAGGCGCTCCAGGCTGATGCCGGCATGGCCGCGGCGCGCCCCGAAGGTGATGCGTGGGCGGGTGGCCGGCGTCAGCACTGGCGACTCGACCACGGGCTGCGGCGAGGTCAGCTCGGCCACGTTGGTGCCCAGCACGCCGGCCAGCTTGTGCAGCGCGCTCAGCGAGGGCGTGGCCAGGCCTCGCTCCACCTTAGAGAGCATCGATTCAGACCACCCGGCCTCATCGGCCAAGGCCTTGAGCGTCATCGCGCGCAGCATGCGGGCGTGCTTGATGCGCAGGCCGATGGCGCTGAGGATCCTGTCCTGCTCCGGCACCTGCGGTGCGGGCGCAGGTGCTTTGCGGGCGACTGCTTTCTTGGCCATGGGCGGCTTGCTTCCTTGTTTGCTTGTCGAGCTCATCAGAGATGGATCGGTTATCGCGTTGAGCGTTGGTACGGCTGGCCCACGGCGTGTGGCGGCGACGAGCGCCCCATCAGGCCGAACAGGGCCAGCAGGGCCGCCACATAGGGCAAGGCCACGAAGAGCTGGTAGGGCAGATCAGGCTGCGAGAACTGCAACTTGAGCTGCAGCGCATCGAACCCGCCGAAGAACACGGCCGCCAGCAAGGCGCCCCACACGCTCCAGCGGCCCAGGATCACGGCGGCCAGCGCGATGAAGCCCTTGCCTGCCGTCATGTGTTCAGAGAACAAGAACACCTGGCTGAGCACGATGAAGCAGCCACCCAGCGCGGCGCACACCGAGGCCACCACCACCGCCGTCCAGCGCGTGCGCTGCACATCGATGCCATTGGCGTCTGCACAGCGCGGGGCCTCGCCCACCGCACGCAAGGCCAGGCCGGCATGGGTGCGATGCAGCCACCACCAGATGCCCGCGGCCAGCAGCGGCAACGCCGTCATCAAGGGCGGCTGTGCGAAGAAGGCTGGCCCCAGCACGGGCACGCCGGCCAGCGCAGGCAGCCAGGGATCGACCAGACCGGGCAGGTGCAGGGTGTTGGCCTGGCCCGAGAACACGATGCGCGACAGGTAGGCCGTGAGCCCGATCACCAGCAGGTTGACGGAGATGCCGCAGACGATCTGCGGCAAGCGCAAGGTGACCGTCATCGCGGCCAGCAAGGCCCCCACCAGCACGCCGGCCAGCATGCCCACCATCAGGCCCATCATCGCGCCACCATGGAAGGCGCCCAGCGCGGCACCGAAGCAGCCCGCCAGCATCGCGCCTTCCAGCGCCACGTGGTACACACCAGCGCGCTCGGCCACGACACCACCCAGGGCGGCATAAGCCACCGGCACCGACAGGCGCAGCGCCGTTGCGGTGAATTCATCGAGCGCCATTACGCGAGCTCCTCTTTCATCTGGCGGGCTTTGACGCGGGCCCAGGCGATGCGGATCGTCGGCAGGGCCGCCGACACGGTGATGCACAAAATGATCAGCCCCTGCAGGGCCTCGACCAGGCTCACCGGCAGGCCGGTGGCCCGCTGCATGGCATTGGCACCCACCTTCAGCCCGGCCAGGAAGATGCTGGCCACAGCGGCGGCGGCGGGTTGCGCGGCGCCCAGCATGGCGGCGATCACGCCGTCATAGCCGTAGCTGCCCATGAAGCCCTGGAACAACTGGTACTTCACGCCGATCACCTCGAAGGCCCCGGCCAGGCCGGCGCAGCCACCGGCCACGCCGAAAGTCAGCAGCGTCTGCCGCATGGGCGACAGCCCGGCATAGCGCGCGGCCTGCGGGCTGAGCGCCACGATGCGCGCCGACATGCCAATGCTGCCCTGGCTGTAGACCCACTGGAACACCAGCGCCAGCGCGATGGCCAGCCAGATGCCCACGTGGGCGCTCCAGCCCGACAGGGCCGCGGGCAGCCAGGTGTTGTCGGGCAGCTCGGGCGAATAGGGATAAGGCGCATCCGGCGCCATCAAGGGGCCGGACACCGCCCAGCTCAGGATGCTGGCGGCCACATAGTTCAACAACAAAGTGCTGATGACCTCGTTGACCCCACGCGCGGCCTTCATGCCCGCCGCGATGCTGGCCCAGCAGGCGCCACCGACCATGCCGGCCAGCGCGCAGGCCGTGATCGCCACCACAGGATGGGCACCGCCCATCTGCAGGCCGACCATGGTGGCGAACAGACCGCCCATGGCCATCTGCCCTTCCCCACCCAGGTTGAACAGGCCCAGGCGCAGCGGCAATGCCACGGCCAACGAGGTCAGCAAAATCGGGCAGGCCTTGATCAGCACGGCATCCCAGCCGGCGTGGTCGCCAAAAGCGCCCAGCAGCAAGGTCTTGTAGACGGCGGGCACATCGCCCCCGCCAAGGATGATCAGGCCCGAGCCCAGCAACAGGGCTAGCGCCAGGCCGGCCAGAATTCGAAGTGCGGTCATGCGGCCCCCGCCATCAGTTCGCCGATACGCGCCTGCACCTCGGCCTTGGCTTGCTGGCCACACAGGACCTCGCCGGCAATCCGACCACGGGAGAGCACCACGATGCGATCGCAGTGGTCGAGCAGGTGCTCGAGTTCAGTGGAGATGTACAAAATGGCGGCCCCTTTGAGCCGTTGGGCATGCAAGGCCTCGTGCACGGCGCGCGTGCTCAGCAGGTCGAGCCCCTTGCAGGGTTGGGACACCACGATGGCGCGGGGTGATCCAGCCAGTTCGCGCGCCAGCACGATCTTTTGCTGGTTGCCACCAGACAGCCAGCGCGCCTGCTGCGTGGCCTCACGGGCACGAATGTCGTACTGGCCCATGGCCACGCGGCCGGCTTGCAGCATGGCCTTGCGGCGCAACTGGCCAAGCCAGTTCACCCAGGGCCTGCGCTGGAAATCATGCAGGCGCAGGTTCTCGGCCACGGACAGGTCCAGCACCAGGCCGGTGTGGTGGCGGTCTTCAGGGATGTAGGCCAGGCCCAGGTCACGCCGGGCACGCGCACCCAGCTTGCGCACATCCGTGCCGCACAGGCTGACACGGCCTGCACTCAGTGGCGTCAAACCGGCGATCGCGTCGGCCAGGGCCTGCTGGCCATTGCCGTCCACGCCCGCCACGCCCACGATCTCGCCTTCACGCACGGACAGGGTCACGCCCTGCAGCGGCGCACGGCCTTCGTCGGGCGGCACCTTCACATCGTCATAGGCCATCATCACATCGCCATGGGCGCGCTGCGATGCGCTCGCCTGCGGGGGCTGCGCTTCATCGACCGCCTCGCTGCCCACCATGCACCGCGCCAACTCACTGGCCTGCGCACCACGCATCGGGCGGCACATCACCACGCGGCCTGCGCGCAGCACCGTGATCCGATCAGCCACCTCGGCCACTTCATCGAGCTTGTGCGTGATCAGCACGATGGCGCGGTCCGCATCTGCCAGGCGGCGCAAGGTCTGCAGCAGGGGCCGCACCTCCTGCGGGGCCAGCACGCTGGTGGGCTCGTCCAGGATCAGCACCTCGGCCTGGCGCTGCAGCAGCTTGAGGATCTCGACGCGCTGGCGCTCACCGGGCGACAGCGCACCCACCTCGGCCCACGGATCGACCGTGAAACCGGATTCAGTGGCCAGGGCCTGCAACTGCGCTGCCAGCTCGGCCAAGGGCACACGCCCCAGCCCTTCGTTCAGGCCCAGGGCGATGTTCTCGACCACCGACAGGCGCTCCACCAGCATGCTGTGCTGATGCACCATGCCGATGTGGGCTGCGGTGGCGTCCTGCGGGCCCGCGAAGCGCACGGGCCGGCCATCGCGCTCCAGGTGGCCGCCCGAAGGCGGCTGCAAGCCAATCAGCACGTTCATCAAGGTGCTCTTGCCCGCGCCGTTCTCGCCCAGCACGGCGTGGACTTCCCCGGCGCGCAGCGCCAGGTCCACGCGGTCGTTGGCGACGAACTCACCGTAGCGCACGGTGAGCTGCTTGGCTTCGAGCCGGATCACGGGCCTGCTCGTCATGCCTTAGGCCAGGCGGCGACCAGTTCATCGACCTGCTTGCGCACATCGGCCGACACGTTCGGGCCGTAGGTGCCCAGGCGGGCCACGCGCGGATCAGGCCGGCCGATGCCGAACACGTGCACGGTGGACTTGAGCGTGCCGCCCGCGTAATCGCGTGCGATGTCGAGCATGCCTGCACGGATGTCCACGATGGCCGACTGGATCACGGTGTCAGGCCAGTCCTTGATGGCGTCGTAATAGATGCCGAAGGCCGATACCTTCTTCTCGCGCGCGGCCTGCAGGCTGCCGATCACAGCGTTGTCCATGGTCGGGAAGATCACGTCGGCGCCCTGGGCGATCTGCGCGAAAGCGGCCTCCTTGCCCTTGGCGACGTCGTCCCAGTCGTTGGTGTAGGTCACCAGCACTTGGCCCTTGGGGTGCACCTTGGCAAAGGCTTCCTTGTAGCCGGCCTCGATCTCGGTCGTCATGCGGATGCGCTGTGCACCGATCATGCCGGCCTTGCCCGTCTTGGTGGTGCGGGCGGCGATGTGCCCCAGCACGGCACCGAACTGGCGGTAATCAAAGGTGATGGACGCCAGGTTGGGGCCATTGACATAGCCGTTGTTCACCACGAACTGCGTGTTCGGGAAACGCTTGGCGATGCGGGCAGCCGATTCCTGGAACTCGCCACCATGGCCGAACACCAGGTTGAAGCCACGGCGTGCGTAATCGGCCAGGGCCTCGGCCTGGTCAGGCTGGGCCACCTTCTCGCTGAAGGCCACCGTGAGGCCCAGTTCCTTCTCGATGAGCTTGATGCCTTCGTAGCCGGCCTGGTTCCAGGACTTGTCGGTGATGTTGCCCGGCATGACGATGGCGATCTTGGGCTTGGCGCCCGTCTGCGCACGCACGGCCCACGGGGCCACCAGACCCGCGCCGATGGCACCGAGCACGATTCTGCGTTGATTGCTGCTCACTTCCATTCCTTTCAAGTCTCTTGAATGAGGTGACAGCAATGAGCAATGCCCATGCCAGACCGGAATCGAAGGAAAGGCACTTGCCTGGTGCGAAACAAGGCCTCCATGGCACCGATGGCAGGCGCGTTCCACGCGCAACGGGCGCCAGTGCAGTGCCTGCACGCCGATGCGTGGTGCATGTACCGCATGGCGGCATGTCACGGTGCCGCGCCAGGCTGCTTGGCAAGGCGCGGCCAGCACAGCCATAATGGAAGTGGCCGTGCCCGGGTGGGCAGGGCTTCACCGCAACGGGAGAGTCCGGCCCCACAGGGCCGGCGCCGAAGGAGCAACCGCCCCGGAATCTCTCAGGCCCCCGGACCGTTGCCGTGACCACACTCTGGAGAGCCGCCACGGTTGTTTCACCGCAGGCGCACCGTAGGAGCAAGGGTGCCCATCGCAGCGCGAAGGCATCTGAATCTCTCAGGTCGACATACAGAGGGGCTCGAAGGGATCACGCCGATCCCGTCGACCCGCGACCTCAGAGAAAGAAGCTCTTCATGCAGCAGCACGTCATGGTTTTGGCGCCGGCATCACCGGCGTCACCACCGCCTATGCACTGGCCAGGCTGGGCCATCAGGTCACCGTGATCGACCGACAGCGCTACCCGGCGATGGAAACCTCCTTCGCCAACGGAGGACAACTCTCGGCCTCCAACGCCGAGGTGTGGACACACTGGAGCACCCTGCTCAAGGGCCTGCGCTGGATGGCGCGGCGTGATGCCCCTTTGCTGATCCACCCGGCGCCGACCTGGCACAAGCTGCGCTGGTTCGCCGAGTTCATGGCGCAGATCCCGCACTACCGCGCCAACACCATCGAGACGGCACGGCTGGCGATCGCCGCACGCCACGTGCTGTTCGACTGGGCCGAACGTGAAGGCGTCGATTTCTGCCATCGGCGCGAAGGCATCCTGCATGTGTACCGGGATCGTGCCGGCTTCGAGCATGCGGCCAAGGTGACGCGCCTGCTGGCCGAGGCCGGGCTGGAGCGGCGCGCCGTCACGCCCGGCGAGATGCGCGCCATCGAGCCCACGCTGCACGGGCGCTTTCATGGCGGTTTCTTCACTGAGAGCGACAGCACGGGTGACATCCACCTGTTCACCAACGGCCTGGCCCAGGCCGCAGCGCGCCTGGGTGTCGAGTTCCGCATGGACACAGAGGTGAAGCGCTTGAGTTGGGCGGGGCAGATCCACGCCACCCTGCGCAGCCTGGGCACCCAGGTCACGCAGGCCTTCGACGCCGTGGTGGTGTGCGCCGGCGTGGCCAGCCCCGGGTTTGCCGCGCAGCTGGGTGACCGCGTGAACATCTACCCGGTCAAGGGCTACTCAATCACCGTGAACCTGCCGGATGCCGCCAGCCAGGCCGCCGCACCGCGCGTGAGCCTGCTCGATGACGAAACCAAGCTGGTCACCAGCCGCCTGGGCGTGGACCGTTTCCGCGTGGCCGGCACCGCCGAGTTCTGCGGCATCAACCGCGACATCCGCGAGGACCGCATCCAGCCGCTGATCCACTGGGTCGAGCAGTGTTTTCCGGGCGTGTCCACGCGCAGCGTGGTGCCCTGGGCCGGCCTGCGGCCGATGACGCCCAGCATGCTGCCGCGCGTGGGCCCAGGGCGCCATGCCAATGTGTTCTATAACACCGGCCATGGCCATCTGGGGTGGACACTCTCCGCGGCCACGGCCGACATGGTGTCGCAGATGGTGGCCAGCCAGTTGAAAAGCGCACCGTGACAGGCCAAGGGCCATCTCCAGCCTGTTGAGCGAGATGGCATGGCCATGCCATCCTGCCAGGACACCATCTCCCGGGAGCCAGCGGCATGCTCATCGCGCAACTGTCAGACCTGCACATTCGGCCGGAGGGTGTCCTGTACCTGGGAGAGATCGATTCAGCCCAGCACCTGCGCGAAGCCATCGCACAACTGCACCGGCTGGACCGCCGGCCCGATCTGGTGCTGATCACCGGCGACCTGAGCGACGAAGGCCACCCGGACGAGTACGCCGCGCTGCGCCGCATCCTGACCACGCTGGAGCTGCCTTTCCTGGTCATCCCCGGCAACCATGACCAGCGTGACAACCTGCGGGCCGCCTTCGCCGACCACAGCTACCTGCCCGCCACCGGCCCGCTGCACTACTGCATCGACGATCACCCCGTGCGCATCATCGGGCTCGACCCCTGATCATGCTGCACCACCCGCCCTTTGCCTGCGGCATCCCCTACATGGACGACTACCGCCTGATGAACGAGACGCCTCACTGCACGCGGTGGTGGCCCGCTACGGCCACATCGAAGCCGTGCTGTGCGGGCATGTGCATCGCCCCATGTGCCGGCGATGCACATGCCGGCCCGCGCGGCTTTATGCTGCACCTGTGGGATCCGGCGCACGGCCTGGTCAGCCACACCTGCGAGGTGGGCGCGCACCAAGGCCCCTACCCCTTCGCCTGACCCGCTCAGGCCGTGGCCTGATGTTGCACCTGCTGCTGGGCCACATCCACCCATTCGGCCTGCACCAGTTGCGCCAGATATTCAGGCGCAATCCGCAAGGCCGTGTCGACGGAGCCGGCCGCCGGCAACACTTCGGTAAAGCGCCGCAGGGACACATCGGCGAACACCTTGAGCGGCCCTGGCAGGCCGAACGGACAGACACCGCCCACGGGGTGGCTGGTCCAGTGCAGCACTTCCTCAGCATTGAGCATCTTGGCCTTGCCGCCGAAGTGCTCCTTGAAGCGGCGGTTGTCCAGCCGGCAATCACCGCCCATCACCAGCAGGATCACCTCGTCCTTCAGCCACAGCGACAAGGTCTTGGCGATCTGGGCAGGCTCGACCCCATGCACCCGCGCGGCATCGGCCACCGTGGCCGTGGTCTCGGTGGTCTGCAGGATCGCGATGTCGGGCGCGTGCTGCGCGATGAAGGTCTGGACGGATTGGAGGCTCATGCCCGCATTGTGGCGCCGCTCAGCGGCAGGCCACCGGCGCCTGAGGGTCGGCGGCATCGGCAGACTCCGCTGGCTTGGGCAAGGCGGACGCCGGCAGCCCGAACACGTGGTCGAAGGCCAGGTTGAACAGGAAGGTGTAGACCATGAAGAACAGCATCAGGCCCAGGTCATAGACGAAGGCTTCCCACAGGCTCAGGCCCAGCAGGTAGGCGAACAGCGGCACCAGCATCAGCACCAGGCCGAACTCGAAGCCCAGCGCATGCACCACGCGGCGCAGCAGGCTGCGGCCCTTCTTGATCTGGCGCGCCTCCCAGTACTCGAAGCCGGTGTTGTAGGCCAGGTTCCACAGCAGCGCGATGATGGACGACGTCACCGCCGCCACCCCGGCGTACACGAACGGCCGCTCGGAAATCAGCGAGAGCAGGAAACTGCTCATGCACACGGCGATCAGCTCGAACAGGGTGACGTAGACCAGCTTGCGCTTGAGACCTTGCATAGGAATCCAAAAAAGACCGGGCAGCCCCGGCAGTTGTCATGCCCCGAACTGTATATCTGCCTTTCTGACGAAAAAAGTTAGCATATTTCAGAAAATCTGACCGCGAACCCACGGCCGCCGCAGCCGCCAAGGCACTGGAGCCGGCGGCCCGGCAACTGGCGCTGGTATTCGAGCGCACCGCCATCGACGAGAAGGAAGGCTTTCAGGAGTTCAGCAGCGAAACCCTGACCGCCGTGATCGCTCCAGCCCTGCTGGCCACCCTGGGGCGCAAGCCACGACTGAGGCCCGCCGACCTGCTGGAACTGCGCCAGGTGGTGGTGATGGGGCGCGACGAGGAAAACGTCGATCCCCGCCTGCTGCTGTCACGCCACGTCTGACGCACGGACAACCCGCAGACCGCGCTGACCCTGGTGCAGTCGGGCCTGGGCTGGGGCTACCTGCCCCACTCGCTCACCGCCACGCACCTCGGGCCCGATACCCTCACCGATATCTGCTTCGACAACATGTCCAACGAGGTGCCGCTGTGGGCGGACATCGGCTGGATCAAGGAACGCCCGCTGGGCCTGGGTGCGCAACGCTACATCAAGCTGATGCGGCAGGCACATCCCCGCCCTTGATCCGGGCGATGTGCAAGCATTGCGGAACAAAACACCTGTACCGCGGTCGCACCTTGCAGATCCCCCGTCCTGAAAGCCCCAGATGCAATCGATGAACATCGGCCAGGCCGCCAAGGCGTCCGGCGTATCGGCCAAGATGATCCGCCACTACGAAAGCGTCGGCCTCTTCCCGGAGGCCCGCCGCACCGATGCCGGCTACCGTCAGTACACCGACAAGGAGATCGGCACGCTGCGCTTCATCCGCAGTGCGCGCGATCTGGGCTTTTCCATCGAGCAGATCCGTGCCTTGCTGGGCTTGTGGCAGGACCAGCAACGCCCCAGCCGCGAGGTCAAGGCGCTGGCCCAGGCCCACATCGACGAGTTGGACGCCAAGCTGCGCGAGATGCAGGCCATGAAGGCCACGCTGGAGCACCTGGTGCACTGCTGCAGCGGCGACGACCGCCCCGATTGCCCCATCATCGACCGGCTGGCACAGCCACCAGCCAACCGTAGCACGGCCGCCGCAGCCCCGTGCCATGCGGACCACGCTTCCGCCCCTGGCCAGCACGACTGCAGCGAGAAGGCTTGACCTTGCCCATGTGGGAAGGTCTAGACTGGCACCCGTGATGAAGATGCTGCGCATGTGCCTCCTGCTGATGCTCGTGGTGCTGCTCCCCTGGCGGGGTGCGGTGGCTGCGGCCATGCTGTGCCCGCCTGTCAGCATGCCGGCCTCGCACGGCGCGCATGGCCATCACGATGCATCGGCCACGCCTGCTGTCGATGGCCCGGCCTCTCTGCAGGCCAGGCACCCTGATCATCAGGGGCAGGACAACACCCCGCCACCTGCCGCCGATGGCAAGTGCCAGCTCTGCGCGGCCACCTGTGCCCTGAGCACCCTGCCCGCGCCCGCCCCCGGCCTGCCACATCCCCCCGCCGTCGCGGCCTCTGCCTTCCCGCCGCTCGTGGCCCCTGCCCCAGATTTCCTCTCCGGCGGCCAGGAACGCCCACCCCGAAGCATCTGACGCCTGCCAGGCCTTCGCGCAAGGCCAGCGTCCCTGCGTGCACGCGCCATGGCGCGGCACGCGGGCATCCCACCGGCCGCCGATCACATCCAGGCGCACCGGGGTTCAAGATGCTTCACACCCATGACCACCCCCCCCCTTCAGACGGCGCTGGCCGGCGATGGCCTGCGCCACGGCCGTCACGCTGCTCAGCGGCTGCGCCGCCTTCTCGCCCGACGGCGGATTCGGCACCGTGTCCGACCTGACCCGCGAACGCACAGGGCAGCCCGCCATCTGGCAACGCACCCCTGGCGATGCTGACAACACCGCAGCGCGCATGGCCGAACTGCTGCGCCAACCCTTGAGCGCAGACAGCAGCGTCGAGATCGCCCTGCTGAACAACCCCGGCCTGCAGGCCCGCTTCGCCGACCTGGGCGTGGCCGAAGCAGAGCGCGTGCGCGCCGGCCGCCTGGCCAATCCGCGCATCGGCTTCGGCCGCATGCACGGTGGCGGCAACACCGAGATTGGCCGCTCGGTGATGTTCGACATCCTTGGCCTGCTCACTCTGCCCGCCACCTCGCAATTGGCGCAGCGCCGCTTCGAGCGCGCGCAGTTGCAAGCCGCGTCTGATGCCGTGGCGGTCGCCCAGCAGGCACGCCAGGCCTTCTTCCAGGCGGTGGCTGCCGAGCAACTGGCCCGCTACCAGGCCCAGGTGCAGGAAGCCGCCGATGTCTCCAGCGAGCTGGCCCGGCGCATGCAGCAGGTCGGCAACCTGAGCCAGCTCGATCACCTGCGTGAACAGGCCTTCGCGGCCAATGCCAGTGCCTCGCTGGCACGCAGCCGGCACCGAGCCCTGGCCACACGCGAGCACCTGGTACGCACACTGGGGCTGCCCGATGCCGCCGTGACGCTACCAGAGCGCCTGCCTGATCTGCCTGCAGCACCCCATCAGCCCAAGGACGTCGAGCAGACCGCGCTGGACAGGCGCCTGGACGTGCAGATGGCCCGCCGCTCGACGGATGCCACGGCTCGCTCGCTTGGCCTGACCAGGGCCACCCGCTTCATCAACGTGCTGGAGCTGGGCTATGCCAACAAGAGCAGCACCGGCACCGCGCGCAAAAATGGCTATGAGGTCGAGCTGGAACTACCGTTGTTCGATTTCGGCAGCACACGCACCGCACGGGCGGAGGCGCTGTACATGCAGTCGCTGCATCAGGCGGCAGAAGTGGCCATGAACGCCCGCTCCGAGGCCCGAGAGGCCTACGCCGGCTACCGCAGCGCCTATGAGCTGGCCCGTCACTACCGTGACGAGGTGATCCCCCTGCGCAAGCGCATCTCCGACGAGACCCTGCTGCGCTACAACGGCATGCTGATCGGCGTGTTCGAACTGCTGGCCGATGCACGCGAGCAGATCGGCAGCGTCACCGCCAGCATCGAGGCTGTGCGTGATCACTGGCTGGCCGACACTCGCCTGCAGGCCGCGATGGCCCTACCGCTGGCCCGCAACGCTGCACCAGCGCCTGCCGCGCCACCTATCAAGCCGGCGCAACAACACATCCATCAGCACACCCCCGAAAGCCAGCCATGAGCCAGCGCCGAGATTTCTTCAAGACCGCAGGCGCCCTGGCCCTGGGCGCCACCGCCGTCAGCCGCGTGGGCGCGGCCTCCCTGCCCGAGGCGGTGGTGCAGACCTCCGCCGCCACACAGCCGCCGCCGCTCCCGCCCAATGGCCGCCCCTTCAACCCGGTCGTCACCCTCAACGGCTGGAGCCTGCCCTGGCGCATGAAGGATGGCGTCAAGGAGTTCCACCTGGTGGCCGAGCCGGTGGTGCGTGAACTCGCCACCGGCATGACAGCCCGCCTGTGGGGCTACAACGGCAGTAGCCCAGGCCCCACCATCGAGGCGGTCGAAGGCGACCGCGTGCGCATCTTCGTGACCAACAAGCTGCCCGAGCACACCACCGCGCACTGGCATGGCGTGCAGCTGCCCAGCGGCATGGACGGCGTGGGCGGGCTCACGCAGCCGCACATCCCGCCGGGCAAAACCTTCGTCTACGAGTTCACCCTGCAGCGCCCCGGCACCCACATGTACCACCCGCATGCCGACGAGATGGTGCAGATCGCCATGGGCATGATGGGCCTGCTCATCGTCCACCCGAAAGATCCGCGCCAATACAAGGTGGACCGGGATTTCGCCTTCCTGCTGGGCGCCTACGACATCGAACCCGGCAGCGCCACACCGCGTGTGAGCGAGATGACTGACTTCAACCTGTGGACCTGGAACAGCCGCGTCTTTCCGGGCATCGACCCGCTGGTGGCCCGCACAGGTGATCGCGTGCGCATCCGCGTGGGCAACCTCACGATGACCAACCACCCCATCCACATGCACGGCCCGAGCTTCGAGGTGACGGGCACGGATGGCGGCTGGGTGCCCAAGGCCGCGCGCTGGCCCGAGGTGACCACCGACATCGCGGTGGGCCAGATGCGCGCCATTGAGTTCGACGCCGTCGCTGGCGACTGGGCCATCCACTGCCACAAGTCGCACCACACGATGAACGCCATGGGCCACAAGGTACCCAACCTGATCGGTACCGACATGCGCGGCCTGGGACCGCGCATCGGCCAGCTGATCCCCGGCTACATGGTGATGGGCGACACAGGCATGGCCGGCATGGCCGAGATGGGCATGGCCCTGCCCGAGAACACCCTGCCGATGATGATGGGCAATGGGCCTTTCGGTTCGCTGGAGATGGGCGGCATGTTCAGCGTGGTGAAGGTGCGCGACCACGTCAAGCCCGGCGACTACAACGACCCGGACTGGTTCCAGCATCCCAAGGGCACGGTGGCCTACGAGTACACAGGCGAGCCCCTGCCGGCCACCCAGGCCACACCTGCGGCCAAGGCGGACGACACCACGATGTCCGTGCGCAAACCTGGCAGCGCTTCAGGTCAGAGCGGGCATCAGGGGCATAAGGGACATCACCGCGGGCATTGACGCGCCAGCCGGCTCACCACGGCAGATCGGCCTACCAGGGCCGGTACAGGTGATCAGCCGGCAGCCCCAGGCGGTGGCAGGCCTGCACAGCCGGGCTGTCGCGCAGCAGCAGGCGCTGCCCATAGCGCCCGATTCGCGGCAGGATGGGCGCGCGCTGCATGATCTCCAGGAACTCGAAGACGATGGGCGAGGCCTCCAGTCTGGGCGCCATGGCCTCGAACATGGCCTGCATCTCCGGCAAGGAGGTGGGCGCGTTCACCGCGCCATACAGCCTGGAAGATTCGCGGCTCTCGGCATACAGCCGGTTGCGCTGCCCATCGTCCAGTGGCCGCACATAGGCGCTGTAGGCCTCCACGAATCCGAAGAATGCCGTGGCCTGCACCCAATCGAGCAGTTCAGGGTCATCAGCGCGGTAAGGCATGCCCGCCGGCGTGACGCCCTTCACCTGCGCATGCAGGCGGCTCACCCGGCGCTCATGGCCTGGGCCTGCTCACGGGGACCGTAGACCGTCATCATGGCGGCCAGGGCCAGCGGGTTCTTGAAGATGCGCAACGACAATGAATCAGACGGCAGCAAGGAAGGCGCCCCCGCTGGCGCGCTGAAATCGACCGGCGGGCGACCTGGCGGCTGGATGAACCCCCTGGCGAATCGTTCGACCGGACGCTGCAATGGCGCCGGCAGGATCAATGCCTTCATGCGGCCATGTTAGGCGAGCCCATGGAAAAAGGGGCCCAAGGCCCCTTTTGCATCCCTGCCGTGGCCGGGACTTGGCCCCTTAAGGCTTGACCGGCACACCCGACTGGATGTTGACGCTCTGGCTGCTCGACGACGCAGAGCCCTCGACACCCAGCGAGGCACCGCCACTGCCCTTGCTCTTGCCGCCTTCGCCCGACGAGGCGCCACCAGCGATGCTGGCATCGACCCCGTAGGACGACGAGCTGCTCTTGGCATCCACCGCCTTGACCTGCCCGCCGGCCGTGACCGACGCCGTGCCGCTGGTCTGCACCTGCGTGCCCTCCAGCGCGGTGTTGCCACCGGACTTGATGGTCACGCCGCCGCTGCCCGCCTGGATGTTGCTGGCCTTGGCCGTGTCGCTCGACGCGCCGCTGGCCGACACACCCAGCGAGCCCGCGCCCTCGCTCTCGCGGCTGCTGCCCGAGCCCGAGGTGCCCGCCGAGATGCTGGCCGACACGCCCTGCGACGACTCCGACGAGGTGTCGCGCGCCGCGTTGAACGTGACGTTGCCGCCCGCGTCCACATTGGCCGCGTCCTTGGCCGACATGTTCGTGCCCTCGAAGGTGGCATCGCCCTTGGTCTTGATGTTGATCGAGCCGCCAGCGTTGATGCCGCCCGCGTTCGACGTGGTCGACTGGGATTTGGACTTCTCCGCATCCAGCTCGGCCGAGCCGTTGACACCGGCCGTGCCGACCACGCCCACCTTGGCCTCGACCGAACCGCTCAGGCTGCTCGACGAGCTGGAGGTGGTGTCCTTGGCGGCCTGGTAGTCCAGCGAGCCGGCCGTGATGTTCACGTCCTTGCCGGCCTCGAACTGCGTGCCGATCAGGGTGGTCTTGTCGGTCGAGGTCGAATCGATCGAGCCGCCGGCCTTGTAGCGCGAGGTCACGGTCGAGGTCGACGATTCGGATTCCGACGCGGTCGAGCCCGCGTACGACGCCTTGAAGCCCGCCGAGGCATCCGCACCGGCATTGCCCGTGCGGCTGTCGGCGCCAGCACCGGCACCGGCGTAGACACCCACGCGGGCGTCGTTGCTGGAGCTGCCGCTGTTGGAGTAGCTCGAGTTCTCGGCCGCGACTTCCTTGATCGTGGTGGCGCTCTGCTTGATGTTGCCGGCCGCCTCGATCTGTGTGCCCTGGTCGGTGATGGTGCCCTGGGCTTCGCGGGTGATGTTGCCACCCGACTTGAAGCTGGAGGTCTGCTGCGTGACCGAGCCCGAGTCGGAACTCTCGGACTTGTCTGCGTAACGCAGGCCTGCGCTCACTTCCGCACTGGCGCTGGCCGAGGCCGTGCCATTGGAGCTGGCCGAGGCATCGGCGCTGGCGTTGCCGCCGACGTAGACACCCGCCGTGCGCGTGGTGCTGGAGCTGGAGCTTGTCTCGATGTCCTGCGCGGCCATCGACGTGATGTCCTTGGCCTTGATGCTCATGTCACCACCGGACTCCACGTTCGCACCGACGAACTTGGCCTCTTCCTTGGCATTGAGGTTCATGTTGCCACCGCTCTTGAGCGACGAGGCGCTGTTCTTGAGCGAGTACTCGCTGGACTCGGCCGATTGCGTCTGCACGCCCAGGGTGGTCGTGCTGTCGGCACTGGCGCTCGCGCTGGCCGAGGCGCTGGCGCCCGTCTGCTTCGCGTTGGCACCGGCTTCGGCGTTGTTCTCGGAGTAGATGCCGATCGAGGTGGACTCGGTCTGAGAGTTCGACCAGGTCTCGTTGCGTCCCGACAGCACTTCGATGTTCTTGGCATCGACGTTGAGGTTGCCACCGGCCTCCACATTGGAGCCCTGCACGGTCACCGTGCCTTCGGACTTCATGTTGAGGTTGCCGCCCACGCTCAGGTTCGAGGCCACGCTGGTGTTGCTGCCCGACTGCGTCGTGGTCGTGGTGGTTTCCGCCAGCTTGAGGCTGCCGTTGGCGCTGGCCGATGCGCCAGCCTCGGCCGAGCGGCCTGCACCGTTCTGCGCCTTGGCGTTGGCTTCGGCCGCCGTCTCGCCGCCCACCTTCATGAAGGTGGTGGTGACCGTCTTCGTGGTTTCGCGGTACTCGTCCAGGCCATCGAGCACCTGGATGCCCTTGGTCGCGTCGATGTCGGCGTTGCCCGATATCTTCACGTCAGAACCCTGGATGGTCACGGTGTCGGCCGACTTGATGTTGGCATTGCCGCCCACGTTCAGGGTCGAGCCCTTGTTGGTGCCATCGAACACGTCCTTGGTGGTCGTGCTGGTGCCGGCCAGGCCGCCGCCCACGCCCAGGCCGCTCGTGGTGCTCTCGGTCTGCGTGAAGGCCTTGTCCTGGCGGGCGATCACGTTCAGGCTGCCGCCGGTCTCGGCATCGAGGTTGCCGCCCACGTTGGCATTGCTGCCCGCGATCGTGGTGTCGCCACCCGACTTGATCTTCAGGTTGCCGCCCGTGTTCAGGTTCGAGCCGATGTTGGTCTCGGTGCCTGTGGTGGTGCGGGTGCTCGACGAGCTCAGGAAACCGCCGCTTTCGGAGTAGCTGGTGCTGGTGGTCTTGTCGACGATGGTGTCGACCGTGATGTTGCCGCCCGCGCTCAGCGAGGCATCGCCCTTGGCGGTCACGTCCGCACCGATCACCTCAATGTTCTTGGCCGCGTCCAGGTTCAGGTTGCCCGTGGACTGGATGCCGGCCGTCTTGCCGATGGCGGTGTTGTAGGTGGTGCCGTCACCCGCGCCGATGGCGGTGGTCTCGTTGCGGATGCTGCCGCCGGTCGAGGTCAGGTTGACATCGCCACCCTTGATCGTGCCGCTGGTGTTGGTGATGTCGCCCGTGGTCTTCACGTTCAGCGTGCCGGTACCGGCGATGGTGCCGCCGGTGTTCTTCAGGCCTTCACCCGCGATGGTCACGTTCTGGCCGCCGATCACGGCGCCCGTGTCGATCGCAGCCACCGTGCTGGCCGCCAGGTAGACCTTGGGAGCCAGCACCTTCTGGCCATTGACCACGACCTCTTCCATCCAGACGATGTCTTCGGTCAGGCCGGCCAGTTGCTCGGGCGTCGGTGTCTTGCCGAACTCCAGGCCCAGCTTGCCGCCCTGGGTGACGGCCTGGTCCATCAGGCGTTTCATCTGGTCGGCTTCGTTGTTGTAGCCGGCGATCACGTTGCTGCCCGTCTTCTCGATCAGCTGCTGGCGGATCAGGTAGGCCTCGTAGTTGGCATCACCCAGGCGCGTCTGCACCGTGTCGGGGTTGAAGCCGAAACGCTGGGCCATGTAGTCGGAGCCGACGAAGTCGGAACCCACCGCGAAGATGGGGTTGGTCTCGACCAGGAACTTGGCCGACGGATCCTTGCTGGGCACGTAGTAGCCGTTGGGGTTGCTCGGCAGCGTGACGGACGTGTTCTGGTTCGGCGCGTTGACAGTGGTGTTCTGCAGCGTCGACTGGCGGATGCGGGTGGCGTCGTCCTTCCAGGGCGAGCCCACGTTCTCCACCGTGCCGCCCGTGAAGGTCAGGTTGGTGGCGAAGATGCCGGCGCCGCTGCGGCCGATGACGGTGGCATCGCGGAGGAGACTGCCCTGGACAGCCAGCGCACGTGCTTCATCTGCAAGCACGCCGGGGAAACTGTCCCCCGACAGGTTGCGTGTCTTGACCCAGCCAGGCCCGGGGTTCCAGTCATCCCAGTTCCAGTAGTCGTCGTCAGGGCTGTTGGGCAGGCCGTCGTCGCGGCCCACACAGCCTGCCGGTGCGCCGATGTAGCAGTACGTGTCGGGATCAACACGTGCCCATGCGGTGAAGTCGTCGTCACCACTGGACTCATCCTCAATGCGAATCCAGCGCAGCGTCTTCTGGACGTTGTACAGCGCCAGTTCCTCGTTTCGGAAAGTGCCCGTGCCCTTGATCTCCACGTTCGGCGCCGAGATCACACCCACACGGTTCAGGCCGCTGGGGCCGTAGTCGATGGTCAGCTTGCTGGTGGCGCCATTGGCGATGATCTGCGCCTTCTGCAGGCCCTGCAGTTGCGACAGGGTCAGGCCGACCAGCTCCTCGTCATAGTTGAAGCTCTCATCAACCAACCATGCGTTCATGCCATTGTCGAACGAGCCTTCGTCAGCGATCTTGTCTTCGCTGATCAGGGAACCATAGTTCACCGAACCATCGCGCTTGGTCAGGCTGCCACCGGCCCAGATCGTCTCGTTGACGAAAGAGCGCGTGGCCTTGATCAGCATGTCACCCACGCTGACAACCGCACCGTTGTTGGTGAAGTCGGCGCTGTTGGTGGTCAAGGTGCCGCTGCTGTCGATCGTGCCGGTGCTGTAGTTGCGGATGGCACCGTTGGCGCCGGTGCCCTTGAGCAGCATGTGCTCACCGGCGTACAGCGCACCGCGGTTGTTGATGTTGTTGGTGGCCGTCAAGGTCAGCTGCTTCAGCGACGACAGGCCGGCAGTGGCCGTGTTGTCGATCAGATTGGCGCGAACCTCCAGATCGTCCGCCGCGTGGATCACGTTGCTGTTGGTGACGGTGGTGCCGGCCTGGATGTCACCCTTGGCAGCGCCCAGCAGCTTGCCGGCATGGGTGATGGCGCCTGCGGCCGTCACCGAGTAATCACCCGTGGCGCGGATTTCCGTCGTGCCGTTGGTGGTGATGCTGCTGGCCGAGTCCAGATCGAGCGTGCCGGTGCTCTGCACGCTGGTCTGGTTCAGGGTCATCGCGCCGCCCGTGGTGGTCAGCGACAGCGACTTGCCCGTGGCCTGTGCATCGGCACCGCTGTAGAGCTTGCCCTGGCCCACGGCCAGGCTGGAGGCGGACACGGACAGGTCATCGCCCGCGCCCCAGGCGCTGCCGGTGATCTGGGTGGCACCCGTGGTGGTGATGGCCACATCACCGCCGGCATAGCGCTGCTTGGCCGTGGTGCTGGTGTCGGTCAGGCTGGAGGCCGTCAGCGTCAGGTCACGGCCGGCGCTGAAGGTCGATTCGTCCAGGGCCACTGCGCCCAGGCTGGCCAGCAGCACCAGGTCGCGCTTGCTGCTCAGTTGGGTCTCGGCACCCTCGATGCTGATCGCGGTGGCCCCCACGGTGCTGGCCAGCTTCAGATCACGCTCGGCGCTGATGCGCGTGTTGATCTCGATCTTGCCCGCGGCGCTGACCACGAAGTCGTCGGCCGTGGCCGCCACTTCGCCCAGCATGCGCACGCCCACGCCGGCCTCGGTGGCCACGATGGCGATGCGGTTGGCATACATGCCGCCCAGCACGGTGGAGTCGAACGCAAAGCTGGGCGCGGCGTTGCCCGCCACGATGGGCGTGGCCGAGCGCGTGGCCCAGGTGAAGTCATTGGAGCCCGTGGTGATGCCCACGTCGGCGCCCACCAGGCGACCATCGACCTTGATGCTGCGGGCCACCAGGTCCAGCAGGCGGGTGCTGCTGGCATCAATGCCGGCACCATCGATCAGGATGTCGCCCTGCATGACCCGGAAGCCATCAAGCGTGCCGCCCGAACCGATCTGCGGCAAGCCGGTGGTCAGCACGGCGCGGTCGGTGTTGATGAAGCCGCAGCCCGAGCAGGTGATGCCATAGGGGTTGGCCACGACCACATCAGCCTTGCCGCCCAGCACTTCGGTGAAGCCCTGCAGCATGCTTCGGCTGTTGCCCACCACCTCGTTGAGAATGACGCGAGCTTCGGCCCCCAGATTGAGGTTGGCAGCCACCTGGCCGGCCAGTTGCGATTGGCGGGCCATCTGGTCGCTGTTGCCGTTGTTGAGCACCACGCCGGTCTTCTCGACGTTGTAGTTCAAGAACTTGTTGTGCGACAGGCCCGCCTGGTTGGCGGTCTCGATGTTGACGACCTGCACGCCGTTGGAAGCACGGAACACTTCCGTCTTGCCATTGGCCACGGTGATCTGTGCGTAGGCAGGCACAGCGGCCCAGCCCACCACGGCGCCCACAGCGGCGGTGGCGATCACGCTGCGGCGGGCGCGACCGGCCCCTTGTCCACGGGACGAGGCATTCTCGGCGGCGACGACAAAACGGCCCTGGGCCTTGTTCCAGACGTGGCGATAACTGCGGTTCATAAGAGAGGTCCTGCTCGGGAAATTCGGGGAGGGATCAGAAGGCCAGGGAAACCACGGCACGCATGGAGGTGCCGTCGGTGTTCATGTGGTCAGGGCGCTTCAGCGGCTTCATCACGAAGGTGTCCAGCGTGGCCGGGCCCCAGCGCAGTTGCAGACCCAGGGCGCCACCCATGATGCAATCGTCGTCACCGCGGTAGCCGTTGACATCCGGTGTCTCGCGGGCATAGACGCATCCGCCATCGATGGCGGCATAAGGCCGCCACGATCCCACCGCGCCCTTCAGCTCGAACGGCGAGCGCACGCCCACTTCATTGCGCCACACCCAGCCGCGGTCATTGGCCAGGGTGTCCCTGTCGAAGCCGCGCACGCTGTAGATGCCGCCCACGAGCATCTGCTCGGAGCCGTACATCACGTCGTTGGCGTACTGACCGTTCCAGGAAGTGGCGATGTCGACCGTGCGCGTCCCCACAGGCAGGTAGGTCGCCCACGAGGCCGAAGCCCGCACCTTGGTGAACTGGGCCTGCGGCGCCCAGTCCGGCGCAACGCTGGGATCCTTCAAGGCACCGAACCAGCGCTTGCCCTCGGACAGGCCCACCGAGGTCTGCATGATGCCACCCACCAGGGGACGACGCAGGGCCAGGTCGATGTCCAGCACCGTGAGGGCGCGGCTGCTGACCTCAAGGTACTGGCTGGCCAGATAGTTCTTGGAGCTCTTGCGGGTGAGCGTGCCCGACAGGGTGACCAGGTTGTCGCGGTCACGGTAGACGGTGTAGTCGCCACGTGTGTAGTACACGGTCGAGTCGCCTTCGGACGGCAGGGACACACCACCGGGCGTGACCAGCGTGCTGAAGTAGCTCGACTTGCTGGCACCGACCGTGAACAGCAAAGCGCCGTAGGGAATCGAGTAGGTCAAACTGTTCGACTGCGAATCGCGGCGCTTGTCGTGGCGATCCAGCGTGCGGCGGTCCGTGACACTGATGAAATCGTTGAAGCCGAAGGGGTTGTCGTACGACGCGCTCAGGCCGGCCTGGTTGCGGCCGGTCGATTGGGAACCGAAGTTGTCCACCGAGGCACTAACGCGCCAGGCCTTCACGGGGTTGTTGCGCACCACCAGGATGCTCTCGCCCGGCTGCTCGCCCGGCTCGATCGACATCGTGGCATTGTTGGAACCCAGGCGGTTGATCTGGTCCAGACCTTGCTCGATGTCACGCAGGTTCAGGGGTTTGCCTTCGATGCCGGGAAACACATTGCCCGGCGAGATGCTCTTCTTGCCACCGTCTTCGATGCGCAGTTGCTTGAGCACGCCTTCGACCACGGTGAGTTCCAGGCTGCCGCCGCTCAGATCCTGCGCGCCCAGGTAGACACGGGCGGTGATTCGGCCCTGCGACACATAGTGCGCGGTCAAGTCGCCCATCAGGCGTTCGATGTCGTTGGCGCTCAGGCAACGGCCCACATAGGGCTTGAGCAGCGAATCACGCGTGCTCGCCAGCAGGGCATTGGCGCCCTTGAGCTTGATCTCGCGGATGTCGCGGCACGGGCCTTCGGGGCGTTGGGCCGGGCGTTGAACGGTGCCTGCATCCAGGCTGGTGGGCGGGCGAGCCCGCTCACGTTGCTGTTCGAGCTGACGCAACTGACGCTGCTGCTCTTCCTGCTGGATGCGTTCGATGCGCTGCAGATCAGCGGCCGATTGCGCTTGGGCGTGCGGGGCCTGCGTCATCAGCAGCGCTGCCGCCAGGACCGTCAGTGAGAAGGGGGATGCCCACAGGGCAAGGGGAGAGGCGCAGGAAGGCGCCTTAGCCAGTGCGAGAACAGAACGTGCCATTGAGATCGTGACCGGAAAACGTATAGCCTGTTAAGGAGGACAGCGCATTCGCGACTGGTACGAATGGCGCTCCGAGCTTTATCGGCCACGATTGGCACTTTTTTAACTTTTGTAACGTGTATCAATTGCCCACTAATCCGCGGACCACGTCATGTTTTTCCGCGCCAGCGAAACCTTTGGGCTTGGGCTATCGTTGCGGCCCATGAGCGCGATCATTTCCATCTCCCAACTCTCCAAGTCCTACGCCTCGGGCTTTCAGGCGCTCAGGAACGTGAGCCTGGATGTCCGCAAAGGCGAGATCCTGGCGCTGCTCGGCCCCAATGGCGCCGGCAAGACCACGCTGATCAGCACCGTCTGCGGCATCGTCAGCCCTACCAGCGGCACCGTCACCGTGGGTGGGCACGACATCCTCAAGGACTACCGTGCAGCACGTTCACTGATTGGCCTGGTGCCGCAGGAGCTCACCACCGACGCCTTCGAATCCGTATGGGACACGGTGTCCTTCAGCCGGGGCTTGTTCGGGAAACCGGCCAACCCGACGCACATCGAGAAGGTGCTGCGTGACCTGTCGCTGTGGGAGAAAAAGGACAACCGGATCATGACGCTCTCGGGCGGCATGAAGCGCCGGGTGCTGATCGCCAAGGCCCTGTCGCATGAGCCGCGCATCCTCTTTTTGGACGAACCCACCGCTGGCGTGGATGTGGAACTGCGCCGCGACATGTGGCGCCTGGTGCGCGCGCTGCGCGACTCAGGGGTCACCATCATCCTGACCACGCACTACATCGAAGAGGCCGAAGAGATGGCCGACCGCATCGGCGTGATCAACAAGGGCGAACTGATCCTGGTGGAAGACAAGGCGGCGCTGATGCACAAGCTGGGGCGCAAGCAGCTCACCGTGCAGCTGGCCGAGCCGCTGAGCGCCGTGCCCGAGGCACTGAACAGCTTCGAGCTGACGCTGGCAGGCGATGGCCAGCAACTGGTCTACACCTACGACACCCAGGCCGAGAACACCGGCATCGCGCCGCTGCTGCGCGCTCTGGAAAACGCCGGCATCACCGTCAAGGACCTGAGCACCACGCAAAGCTCGCTGGAGGACATCTTCGTGAACCTGGTGCATTCGAAGGAGGCCCGCGCATGAGCAGCTTCAACCTCCGTGGCGTGAGCGCCATCTACAACTTCGAGATGGCCCGCACCTGGCGCACGCTGATGCAGAGCATCTTCTCGCCGGTGCTGTCCACCGTGCTGTACTTCGTGGTGTTCGGCTCGGCCATCGGTTCGCGCATGGAGTCGATCGACGGGGTGAGTTACGGCGCCTTCATCGTGCCCGGCCTGGTAATGCTGTCGCTGCTGACGCAGAGCGTGTCCAACGCTTCCTTCGGCATCTACTTCCCTCGCTTCACGGGCACCATCTACGAGCTGCTGTCAGCGCCCATCTCGACGATGGAAATCGTGCTGGCCTATGTGGGTGCGGCGGCCACCAAATCGCTGATCCTGGCGGCGATCACCCTGGCCACGGCCACCTTCTTCGTGCCGCTGCGCATCGAGCATCCGGTTTGGATGGTGCTGTTCCTGGTGCTCACGGCCGTGACCTTCAGCCTGCTGGGCTTCATCATCGGCATCTGGGCCGATGGTTTCGAGAAGCTGCAGATCATCCCGCTCCTGATCATCACGCCGCTGACCTTTCTGGGTGGCAGCTTCTACTCCATCCACATGCTGCCGCCCTTCTGGCAGGCCGTATCGATGGCCAACCCGGTGGTCTACCTGATCAGCGGCTTTCGCTGGAGCTTCTACGGCGTGGCCGATGTGAGCGTGGGCCTGAGCCTGGGCATGACGCTGGTGTTCATGGCGCTGTCGCTGGGCATCATCGCGTGGATCTTCAAGACGGGCTACCGGATCAAGAACTGACCCGGCGCAGGCCCTTTGGGCTTGTCCGCGTCAGGACAGATGGGCCGTCAGGTCCGTGCCTTCCTCGTTGCTGGCGGTGCAGGCGTAGTTGGCCAGCAACCAGGTCAGGAAGGTGCGCGAGTACTCGGCGAAATCCGCCCCCGCGAACTGATTGACCAGGATCTCGTCGGGCTCGACCTTGATCAGCAGCACGTACGGCAGCGCAGCTTTGGGGTTGGCGGCGATGCTGGCCTCGCAGCGCGCCTTCGAGGTTTCCGTGCGGAAGATCAGGAAGATCGCAGGCACGGCAGGATGCTGCCAGCAATGGCCCAATGGCCTGACCACCTCGATCACACGCTCGGTGTCGAAGCTGCCACTTTGCGGCGACAGATACAGCTCCTGCTGGCTGAGCAGCTTGTCCATGTTGGGCATTAAGGCATCCTGACACTGTGTTGACAATGGCGACACAGCATCAAGGGTAGCCGAATGTGGCATGCCATCGCCAAAGTTCCATGCAGGAAGCCAACGCACCCGCTTCCTGTCGTCTAATCAAGCACATGCCCAACCTGCCCGCCCTCATCCTCGCCGCCGGCCGCGGCGAACGGCTCAAGCCGCTCACGGACCACACACCCAAGCCGTTGATCCGCGTGCAAGGCAAGCCGCTGATCGAATGGCACCTGGAGGCGCTGGCGCGTGACGGCGTGCTCGAGGTGGTGATCAATACCGCCTGGCTGGAGGATCAATTCCCCGCCGCCCTCGGCGATGGCTCGCGCTGGGGGCTGCACATCCATTACTCCATGGAAGGCCGGGACCACGGCGGTGCGCTGGAAACGGCCGGCGGCATGGCCAAGGCCCTGCCCATGCTGGGCGAGGCTTTCTGGTCGGTGTCTGGCGATGTGTTCGTGCCGGGCTTTCGCTTCGACGAGGCTGCTGCGCACCGCTTCCTGGAGCGCGATGACTGGGGCCACCTGTGGCTGGTGCCCAATCCGGCACACGTGCCGCTGGGTGATTTCGCCATGGACGAGCAGGGCCGCGTATTGCCCAAGCACCTGGACGTGGCGCGCCCATGGACCTACGGCAACATCGCGCTGTACCGGCCGGCGATGGTGAATCACCTGCCGGCCGGCACCAAGGCCGCGCTGCGCCCCAGCATGGACCGCGCGATCGAGCACGGCAAGCTGAGCGCCGAGACCTGGCTGGGCCCGTGGACCGATGTGGGCACGCCCGAGCGCCTGGCATCGCTCAACCAAACGGCTTGAGTGCCACACGCATGCAGCCTTGCACATCCATCGACGCGCACGCAGGCCTGACCGGACTGCACATCACGGCCGACCTGAGCGGCTGTTCGGCGCAGCACCCCTGGATGACACAGCCTGCGGCGCTGCGCGCGGCCTGTCTGGCCCAGGTGGCGCAGGCCGGCCTGAACGCCGTCGGTGATCTCTTCCACGCGTTCGCGCCTGCCCTGCCGGGCCAACCCGCCGGCATCACCGGCATGGTGCTGCTGGCCGAATCGCACCTGGCCGTACACACCTGGCCCGAAACCGGCCACGTGACACTGGACGTGTTCGTGTGCAACCTGCTGAGCGACAACCGCGAGCGTGCCCAAACCTTGGTGGACGCGCTGGTGACGGGCTTCGAGCCGGCCGCCGTGAACCGTCAGGCCGTGTCACGCGGCCTGCCCCAGGCCATCCGCTGAGGCGGCCCTTCAATGCGCAGCACCTGGCGCGCCGCGCGCACGCCATGGGTGAAGGCTTCTTCGAACACGGAGTAGGCCGACAGGTCCGAATGGGCCCAGTGCAGGCGGCTTTGCCGTGCGGCCTCGCCATCGGCCAGGGCCGCCAAGGCTGGGTGCCCCCGCAGGCCCGGCGTCGGGATGGCCATGGCATGGCCCCAACGCATCAGGTCGATGCGCAGCAGCTTGCCGGGCAGATCGGGGTGGACACGCGCCAGGTCGTCCACCACGTTCTGTGCCCACCAGTGCCAGGGCTGTGACCACAGCAGGCCCCGATGGCGCTGCTCATCCTTCACATCACGGCCACCCAGCGCCCAGTAGTGCGTGAGCACCACCGGGGCATCCTGCGGCGCCGGGGCCAGGCTCTGGTGTCGCGCATTGACATAGCCGAGTGAAGGCTCGGCCAGCGCCGCCGGCCCCTGCCGGGTGTAGGCCACGTTGTCCCATGACAGGGGTGCCCCCTGGCGTTCGATCAAGGGCTCGCGCAAGGCCAGATTGCTGACCAGCCAGGGCGCCTGGCGCCACAGGGGTTGCACAGCCGCCAAGGGGGCTGGCGGCGCGGCCAGCAGGCGATGCCCGACCATCAGGGGCACGGCCATCACCACGCGCCGGGCGATCCACCGCTCCGGCCGATTGCGCCGCACGGACCAGCTGTCCACCACCACCTCGCGCCGGCCTGGGGTGACGGCCAGCGCCACCGTGGCGGGATGCCAGCGATCGCCCAGGCCCTGGGCCAGACGGCGCACCAGCCAGGCATTGCCGTCGGGCCAGGTCAGCAGCGCATCGGCGGATTCATCGCCCTCATGGCGGCTGACGAAGTACTGCAGCCCCGCCCAGGCCGACACACGGGCCGAGCCGGCGCCGTAGTCATCACGGCAGGCGTAGTCGAGCGCCCAGCGCAGGCCCGGGTCGTCCAGGCCCTGCTGGTCCAGCCACTGGTCGAAGGTGATCGCATCAAGCGCTGCCAGGCCTGCGTTCCAGGGCTTGCGCACCGTGGGCATGGCAAAACCCAGCGCCTGGCGCAACTGCCTGGCCTGCTGCATGAAGCGCTCATGCTGGCGGTGCGTGTTGGCCCCCGCGGGCAGCAGCCCCTCCTGCCAATGGCCAGGCCAGTAGGCGCCCACCGTGGCGCCGACACCAGGATCGGTGTCGGGCATGAACAGGCGCTCCTGCGGGCTGTGACAGAGGTAGCGCTCATCGCCTACCCAGCGGCCTTGCTGGCGCCTGATCAGGCCCTGACTTTCCAGCCACTGCGCGACCTCGTGCGCATCCTCCCCCGGCACGGGCAGGTAGTGTGCACCCAGAGGGCAGGGTTGGCCCATCAGCACATGGCCGCGCGAATGGCCGCCGGGCTCGTCATCCAGGTCCAGCACGGCCAGGTCGTCCAGACCGTTGTCCTGCAGCACGCGCGCTGCGGCCAGCCCAGCGATGCCACCGCCCACCACCAGCGTGTGCACACGGCGCGTGAACACGATGCGCCCACCCGGGCGCCAGCGGCCATCGCGCCAGGCATGCCCACGTTCGGCCAGTTGCCCCACCCAGCCACCTTCCAGTGCATCAGGCAACACCGATTGGGAACCAGGCTTTGTGGTCGCTGCTCCACGCGGGCCACACCCCGGCAACACCAGCCCCGCAGCGCTGGCCGCCCCCACCCCCAGCAGCCCGCGCCGGGACCACATTGGCGGCATGTGCACCGGTGCAGCCATCAGCGCACCTGCCCCCACTCTTGCTCGAAGGTGTGCACCAGGCCCTGGTTACTCAAGCGGTTCGGCTCGGCCGGCACACGAGCCATGTCAGGCGGGAACACAAACAGCCCGGGCAGTACGGCCGGCGACAGGAAACGCAGGCCCGAAGGGAGATTCGCCTGCCAATCGGCCGGCGCGCGCCATGCCCGGCGATGGGCCAGCACGAAGCCCCACTCTCCGAAGCTGGGCACATGGGCGTGGTAGGGCGTGGCGCTGAGGCCCACGGCTTCCAGCGTGCTGACCACGGTCCAGTAGCTTTGCCGCGCGATCAGCGGCGAGGTGGTCTGCACCACGGCGTAGCCGCTGGCCGCCAGATGCTTGTCGAGCAAGGCGTAGAAGGTGGTGGTGTAGAGCTTGCCGATGGCGTGGTTGGTGGGATCGGGGAAATCCACCACGATCACATCGAAGACCTCATCGTGCTGGTCCAGCCAGTTGAAAGCATCGGTATTGACCACGCGCACCTTGGGCGAACGCAGTGCATCGCCATTGAGCGCGCGCAGGCGATCGTCTTGGCCGAACAAGCGCGTCATGGCCGGATCCAGCTCGACCAGCGTCACCTGCTGTACGCCAGGATGGCGCAGCACCTCGCGCACGGCCATGCCATCACCACCGCCGAGCACCAGCACCCGGCGCGGCGCGCCATGGGCTGTCATCGCCGGGTGCACCAGCGCCTCGTGATAGCGGTACTCGTCACGCGACGAGAACTGCAGGTTGCCGTTGAGGTAGAGCTTGGTCGCGCCATGGCCATGCGTGAGCACGATTCGCTGGTAGGGCGTGTGCTCACGCAGGACGATGCCTTCGCCGTAGAAGCGGTCCTCCGCCCAGGTGGTCAGCGGCTGGGCCCCCACCATGCCAGCACCCAGCACCAGCGTGGCCAGCGCGCAGGCCAGCGCATGCGCGCTCCAGGTACGCAATTCGGCCCGGAACAGCCACAGGGCCCAGGCGGCCACCGCCACGTTCAGCAGCCCGAAGAACAGGCCCGTGCGGATCAGACCCAGGTGCGGCACCAGCAGCAGCGGAAAGGCCAGCGACACGGCCAGCGCGCCCAGGTAATCGAAGGTGAGCACCTCGGCCACCAGATCCTTGAGTGCATAACGCTGGCTGAACTGGCGCTTGAGGATGCGCATCACCAGCGGGATCTCCAGCCCCACCAGGATGCCCACCAGCAGCACCATGGCGTACAGCAGCACGCGGAACGGGGTGGTGGCTGACGCTGGCAGCAGCGTGTGCGCCACGAACAGCAGTGCCGGCATCAGCCCACCGCACAGGCCCACCATCAGCTCGATGCGCAGGAAGTGCGCCACCAGCTGGCGCTCCAGGTAGCGCGACAGCCACGAGCCCACGCCCATGGCGAACAGGTAGGCCCCGATGATGGTGGAAAACTGCAGGACCGAATCGCCCAGCAGGTAACTGGCCAGGCTGCCTGCGGCCAGTTCGTAGACCAGCCCGCAGGCAGCCACCACGAAAACCGAGGCCAGCAGCAGCACCTCGGCCGGGCTCACCCGCCCGCCCTCCCCGCCTTGCGGGATCGGTGCAGCGCCTGCGGCCGTGTCAGCCATGGATGGCCGCGGCCACGATCTGCCCGATGGCCAGGCACATGGCGGCCACCACGATGGCCAGGGCCACGTTCTTCTTCTCGACGATCTCGCCCCACAAGTCGTACGGGGTGAGCTTGTCGACGATGATGAAGCACAGCCAGAAAAGCGCCACGCCAATCAGCGCGAAGACGATGGAGCCGACGAAGACGCCGGGCTTGAGCCACTCAAGTTCGAACATGGGATTTCCTTTCGGGATCGTCAGCGCCCGCCATGGACGCGATTGTGCGCTGGGTGCAAGACGGGCTGGTGCAGGCGCTCACTTGTGGGAGCCTCCGCTGCTGTAGCCGCCCCAGGAGCCGCCGCCTGAACCGCCCCAGCTGCCACCGCTGCTGCCGGCGCGGGACGAGCACTGCTGGTACTCAAGGCTGGCCGCGCCGTAGGTGTCCCGCACGCGTCCGCACTCATCACTGCTGCAGCGGGCCAGCATGATCACCACGATGATGACCACCAGCACCCACACCCAGCCCTGTTCGCCAAAGGACCAGGAGCCTCCCGCCCCCGCATCGCGCCTGAAGGCAGCCGCCTTCGCGGCGTGGATGCCGAACGCCTTCATCACCACCGCCGCATCGATCGCACGCCCGGCCGACCAGGTGATCTCGGAGCCGGTCTGCTCGCGGTTGAGCTGGTGTGTGCCATGCGAGCCCGTGCCCACGTAGTCGGTGTTCAAGGTGCGCTGGTCACGCCGTACCTTCCAGTAGAACTCGCCGATCACATAGGTGGTCTTGGCGGTGTAGGTGTACTTCTTGCGGTAGGTCACGCCCTTGAAGGCCGCCGTGGCCGAACGGGTGGAGGGCACACCTGTCACCGGGCGCACCACGCTCCAGCCGTCCTCGGCATCCACCAGGAAGGCAAAACCGTTTTGCTGGTTGTAGAGCAGGTACTCGCGCCAGAAGGTCTGCTCGTCCTCGCTGCTTTCAGGCTCGTCGCAACGCTCCTGGTAGCCGACCACCTGCCAGTCATCGGCATAACCCGAGCCCTCGGCGTCGAGCCGGCCCGTGCGGCCCATGGGGATCAGGGGCTCCAGCCCATTGTCCTGCGCGTAGTAGCCCAGGCCGGCGCCCTCATCCTTCTGGGAGATGTCGACCACCGACTTGCATGAGGGGCAGGCGATGGACAGGCTCTGCCCCAGCCGTGGTGTCAGCGGTGTCCCGCAGTTCGGGCATTCGATGCCGCTGCTCTTGACCTTGGCCTCCGACGACCCCTCGCGCAGGCCGCTGAGCGCCAGATCGGGCAAGGCCACGGCACGGCCCACGAAGCGCCTGGGTGGTGTCTCGCTGTCGTCGATGGACAGCACTTGGCCCTGCGTGTCGCGCAGCTCCAGCACGGTGTGCGCTTGCTTGAAATCCGGCACGAAGGCCAGTTCGCCCTCGGCCGCCTGCACACGCGCCATGGCGACAGAAGCCACCACCCACGGCGCCTGGTCGATGAACACGGCCTGCCCCGGCGCCACACGTGCCCAATGCTCAGGCAAGGCGCTACGCGCCGGCTGCTCGAAGGCGAAGACGTGCTGCCCGTTGTCCTCGCTCAGCCAGCCCGAGCGGCCGTTGTCGAAGAGTGCATGCCACTCGTTCCAGACGCCTTCGTCGTAGGCCATCTGCGCACGGCCCACCAGCATGAACGGCTCGCCCTGGTAGCGGCCGGCCACACCCAGTTGCAGCGGGCTGTGGTCATCGAACAGATCGGCCACCTGGCCGATGCGCCGCAAGGTGTCGCCATCGCGCAGCAAGGTGCTGCGGCAGTAGCTGCACACGGCCATGGGCGAATCGGCCGAGCGGAACTCGACCGGCGCACCACAAAAGGAACACAGCGCGCGCCAGGCGCGCTGCGGCGTCGGATCAACCATGGGCGAACAGCGCTCAGACCAGCTTCTTGAGCAACTCGGCCTTCTTGGCGCTGAACTCGTCGTCGGTCAGGATGCCCTTGGCCTTCAGGTCAGCCAGCTTTTCCAGGGTGGACATGACCTCGTCAGGGCGCAGGGGCAACACGGCCGGCGCGGCAGCAGCCCCCGGCACAGGCACTGCCCCCTGCAGGCCCTGCTGCAGCGACTGGGCCATGGCCTGCCCCAGCGCCAACCCGGCCCCCAGCCCGGCGGCATCGCCCGCGACCGAACCGCCCGAGCCGCTGCCCGCAGCCAGCGCCGGCAGCGATTGCGCCGTCTGGTACTGCACGAACTTGCCCATGTCGTTGCCGACCATGCCCATGCCGATGCGCTGATCCAGGATCTTCTGAAGCTCTTCAGGCAGGGAGATGTTCTGCACCGTCACGCCTTCAAGGCGCAGGCCGATGGCATCGAAGGCTGGTGCGGTAGCCAGTTGGAGCGCCTTGGCGAAAGCCACCTGGTTGGCCGCCAAATCCAGGAAGGGCACACCGCTTTGCGCCACGGCATCGCTGATGTGCTGCAGCATCAGGCCACGCAACTGCCCATCGAGATCGGCCATGGTGTAGGCCTCGCGCGTGCCCGACACCTCGGTGTGGAACTTGCGCGGATCGACCAGGCGCAGGCTGTAGTTGCCGAAGGCGCGCAGGCGCACGGCACCGAAATCCTTGTCGCGCAAGGTGATGGGCTGCGCCGTACCCCAGCGCATGTCCAGCTGCTGGCGCGTGCTGAAGAAATACACATCGCTCTTGAAGGGCGAGACGAACAGCTTGTCCCAGTTCTTCAGGTTGGTGAGCACCGGCAGCGTCTGCGTGCTCAGCTTGTGCGTGCCCGGGCCGAACAGGTCGGCCACCTGGCCTTCGTTGACAAACAGCGCCATCTGCGATTCACGCACCACCAGCGTCGCGCCGTTCTGGATTTCACGGTCCTGGAACGGATAGCGCCAAGCCAGCAAGCCATCGGTGGATTCCGTCCACTCGATGACGTCGATGAACTGCTTCTTGATGAAATCCATCAGGGCCATGCCGCTGTTCCTCCCGTATGCACCCTTTGTTGTTCAGGGCTCGTTATGACAAGGGTGGATCTTTGCACAAAACGACACCCTTTCCCACACAGCTTTACGTGTGAAAGACACGTCCTTGACATGCCGAACCAACACTGAAGTGGCACTCACGAAAGGAGTTGTGCATGACCTTCCAACACAAGACAAAGTCCCTGCCTCTTCAACGCACCCTGGGCACCATGGCCGCCGCCATCACCACCACCCTCATGGCGGCGGGCAGCGCCCACGCCCAGTTGGCTGCCACACCTGGCTACTACGTGGGCGGCAATGTGAGCCAATCCCACCTGAAGGACGACAGCCCCCTGGGGCCCGGCACCGATCGCAGCGACACCGGGTACAAGTTCTACGGCGGTTACCAGTTCACCCCCAACTTCGCCCTGGAAGCGGGCTATGCCGGCCTGGGCAAGTTCCAGGCACCTTCCGGTGATGTCAAGGCCCGTGGCCTGTACCTGGATGCCGTGGGCACCGTGCCGCTGGCACCGCAATGGTCAGCGCTGGGCCGCGTGGGTGTCGTCGACACCGAATCCAAGATCTCCGGCAGCGGCCTGACCGTGAAGGATCACGACACGGGCCTGAAGGTGGGCGCCGGCCTGCAGTACGACTTCAGCCCCAGCACCGCGCTGCGCGGCGAGTGGGAACGATACCGCGTAGGCATGGACAGCGTGCGCACCAATGTCGACCAGTACTCGCTGGGCCTGGTCGTGAAATTCTGATCCGCCATGCGGCCGGCGTTCCGGCGCCGGTCGCCAGCCCGGGGCTGTGCCACCGCCGCATACCCTGGGCCCTTGCAGGATGGCCCACGGTTGATGGGATCCAGGGCCCCGGCTAAAATCGCCGGTCTTTCACAGCCCCTGGATCTACACCATGCCCCGCTGTCCTCAGCTGGCCCCGGCACTGCCCCGGGCCGGTTCAGCCCTGTTCTGTGTGGCCTCCTTGACCGCCCTGACGCTGGCCTTCAGCAGCGCTGCCGTGATGGCCCAGAGCGCCGCCACGCCCGCCAGCGCGCCGTCGTCTTCCGCCAGCGCGCCTCCACCACCGCCCCCGCCGAAGGTCGATCCCAACCTGATCGTGCCGATGCAGCTCTCACGCGTGCTGCCCACCACCTCGCTGCGTGGCGAAGTGCTGTTCAGCCAGCCGCCCGAGGTCGTGCTCAACGGCAAGACCGCCGCCCGCCTGGCCCCTGGTGCTCGCATCCGTGGCGAGAACAACATGCTGGTGATGTGGGGCATGCTGATCGGCAAGAAGCTCAAGGTCAACTACACGATCGACACCTACGGCCTGTTGATGGACGTGTGGATCCTGCGTGAAGATGAGTTGGCCCAACTGTGGCCCACCACCACCGAGCAGGCCGGAAAGTGGACCTACGACCCCCTGAAGAAAACCTGGTCCAAGTGAGTAGTACGAGATGAGCGCCCTGCCCGAATCCCCCGATACCGCCAATAGCGCCGCCCTGCCCGCTGCCACCGCCAACGCGGGCAAGAAGGTCTACATCAAGACCTACGGCTGCCAGATGAACGAGTACGACTCGGACAAGATGTCCGACGTGCTCAATGCCGCCAAGGGCTACGAGCCCACCAATGACCCGGAACAGGCCGACCTGATCTTGTTCAACACCTGCTCCATCCGCGAGAAGGCGCAGGAGAAGGTGTTCTCCGACCTGGGTCGCGTCAAGCACCTCAAGGAGCGCGGCGTGATGATCGGCGTGGGCGGTTGCGTGGCCAGCCAGGAAGGCGCGGCCATCATCGAGCGCGCGCCGTATGTGGACGTGGTGTTCGGTCCGCAGACCCTGCACCGCCTGCCCGCCATGCTGGAAAAGCGCCAGCAGCAAAAGCGCCCGCAGGTCGACATCAGCTTCCCCGAGATCGAGAAGTTCGACCACCTGCCGCCGCCGCGCAAGGAAGGCGCCAGCGCCTTCGTGTCGATCATGGAAGGCTGCTCCAAGTACTGCAGCTACTGCGTGGTGCCCTACACGCGCGGTGAAGAGGTGTCGCGCCCGTTTGACGACGTGCTGACCGAGGTGGCCGACCTGGCCGACCAGGGCGTGCGTGAAGTGACCCTGCTGGGCCAGAACGTGAACGGCTATCGTGGCCGCATGGGCGACACGACGGAGATCGCCGACTTCGCCATGCTGCTGGAGTACGTGGCCGAGATCCCCGGCATCGAGCGCATCCGCTACACCACCAGCCACCCCAACGAGTTCACGCAGCGCCTGATCGACGTCTACGGCAGGACGGGCAAGCTGGTCAACCACGTGCACCTGCCCGTGCAGCATGGCTCCGACCGCATCCTGATGGCGATGAAGCGCGGCTACACGGCGCTGGAGTTCAAGAGCACGATCCGCAAGCTGCGCCTGGTGCGCCCGGACATCCGCATCTCGTCGGACTTCATCGTGGGCTTCCCCGGCGAGACGGACGATGACTTCGCCAAGATGATGAAGCTGGTCGACGACATCGGTTTTGACGCGTCGTTCAGCTTCATCTTCAGCGCCCGCCCCGGCACGCCGGCCGCCGCGCTGGAAGACACCACGCCGCAAGAGGTGAAGCTCAAGCGCCTGCAGACGCTGCAGGCCGTGCTGGAGGGCCATGTGCAGCGCTTCAGCCAAGCCCTGGTGGGCACCACACAGCGCATCCTGGTCGAAGGCCCCAGCCGCAAGGACCCGACCGAGCTGATGGGCCGCACCGAGTGCAACCGCATCGTCAACTTCCCCGGTGGGCCGCAGCCGCAGCGCCTGATCGGCCAGTTGATCGACGCAAACATCACGCTGGCCTACCCGCACTCGCTGCGGGGCGAGATCGCCACGCGCTGATTCGCTGCGCCGCAGCATCGCCGGGGGCTTGCGTCGAGCGCGAACAAGCCCCTGACAAGCGCCTGTAGTTCACGAAAGCCCTGCCCCACGCCGGCGTCCGGAGGTCTACGATGAACCCGAGAGGTTCACCATGGCCGTGTCCGTCTTCGATCTGTTCAAGGTGGGAATCGGGCCCTCCAGTTCCCACACCGTCGGGCCCATGCGGGCCGCGCGCCTGTTCGCGCTGCGGCTGCAGCAGCACGGCCTGATCGATGCGACGCGCCGCGTGCGCTGCGAGTTCTTCGGCTCGCTGGGCGCCACGGGGCGCGGGCATGGTAGCGACAAGGCCGTGCTGCTGGGCCTGTGCGGGCATGAGCCTGATCAGGTCGACGTGGACCGCATCGACGCGATCCTGGCCGACATCCGCCAGCAGCACCGCCTGCCCTTGCTGGACACCCACGGCGTGGCGTTCGATGTGGAAGCCGACCTGATCTTCCACCTGCACCACAGCCTGCCCTTCCACCCCAACGCATTGCGCCTGAGTGCCTTCGACGAGCACGGCCAGGCACTGGCCCAGCGCTGCTACTACTCGGTCGGCGGCGGCTTCGTGGTCAGCGAGGAGCTGGCCCATGACAGTGCCCGCCAGCACGACGTGGCGCCCGACACCGAGGTACTGCCCCTGCCCTTTCACAGCGCGGCCGACCTGCTGGCCTTGTGCGAGGCGCACGAGCTGGACATCGCCGGCGTGATGCGCGCCAACGAGCGCCTGTGGCGCAGCGATGCGGAGATCGACACCGGCCTGCTGCACATCTGGACCGTGATGCAGGCTTGTGTGCAGCGCGGCTGTGAACACGAAGGTGTATTGCCTGGCCCGTTCAAGGTGCCCCGCCGCGCGCCAACGCTGTCGCGCAAGCTGCAAGCCAACACCAGCCTCGACCCGCTCGCCGTGATGGACTGGGTGAACCTGTTCGCCCTGGCCGTGAACGAAGAGAACGCCGCCGGTGGCCGCGTGGTGACGGCCCCCACCAACGGCGCCGCCGGCATCATGCCGGCCGTGCTGCACTACTACCGCCGTTTCGTGCCCACGGCGACTGACCGTGGCGTGATCGACTTCCTGCTCACGGCAGGCGCCATCGGCCTGCTCTACAAGGAGAACGCCTCCATCTCAGGGGCGGAGGTGGGTTGCCAGGGCGAGGTGGGCGTGGCCTGCTCCATGGCCGCCGCGGGCCTGTGCGCCGTGCTGGGTGGCACGCCGGCGCAGGTCGAGAACGCGGCCGAAATCGGCATGGAGCACCACCTCGGCCTGACCTGCGACCCGGTGGGTGGGCTGGTGCAGATCCCCTGCATCGAGCGCAACGCAGTGGCAGCGGTGAAGGCGATCAACGCGGCGCGCCTGGCCCTGCATGGCGATGGCACGCACCACGTCAGCCTCGACCAGGTCATCAAGACCATGCGCGAAACCGGCGCGGACATGCAAAGCAAGTACAAGGAGACCTCACGCGGAGGCCTGGCCGTCAATATCGTGGCGTGCTGAACAGGCCTTCGATCAGGCCAGGTTCGGAGTCGAGCGCCGAATCCTCCTCCGGAGGCGCTTCCTTGGGGGCGGCTTCCGGGAATACCGAGGGCACGGGCTCAGCCAGCACCACCTGGTTGCGCCCGCCGCGCTTGGCCTCGTACAGGGCCGCGTCGGTGCGCTCCAGCGTGTGATTCAGGGTGGCATGGGCCACGTGCAGCGCCAGGCCCGCCGAGAACGAGACGCGCAGCCCCGGCACGCTGTTGGACACGGCCAGGCGCGTCAACTCGGCCTGCAGGCGCTCCAGCGGATGGCGGGCCTGCTCGGGCGTGGTGTCAGGGAACACGACCAGGAACTCTTCGCCGCCCCAGCGGCCCAGCACGTCGGAATCACGCAGCACGGCCGACGCCGCATGCGCGAACGAGGTCAGCACCTCGTCGCCCACCTTGTGGCCGTGCCGGTCGTTCACACTCTTGAAGTGGTCCAGGTCGATCAGGGCCAGCGTGAAGCGCTCGCCATAGCGTTCCAGCCGGCCCAGGCAGGCTTCCAGCCTGTCCTGCATGTGGCGGCGGTTGTACAGGCCCGTGAGCGTGTCGCGCGTGGCCAGGTGCTGCACCGTGGCCAGGGCCTGCTTGAGCTCCTCGCGCTGGCGCTTGAGCCGGCTGCGCCAGGCATTGAGCTGGATGGCCGTGAACACCAGCACCGGCACCACGCTGACCAGCAGCTCGAAGCGCACCAGTTCACGGTTGAAGGGGTAGAAGCCCGGGTCGTACTGGCTCAGGATCAGCATGCAGGCGCCCAGGCCCACCACAGCCGCCCCACCGATCACCAGGGACTGGCGCGGCGTGTGCGTGTACATGCCGAACATGATCACCAGCGACAGCAGCACCATCACCACGCCACGGTCCTCCGGGCGGATGGTCAGGTAGGCAAAGCCGATCGCCACCACCGCCAGCGCGTTCTGCGGCAGCATCATGGTGGGGTCGGAGAAGCGCTTGGATCGCCCGCTGCGCACCAGCACCAGCGCCACCACGCACGCGGGCAGCGTCACCCAGGCCAGCACCGGCGGCGCCATGGGATGCATCATGCCGATCTGGGACGCATGCCAGGCCGCCACGCAACACACCGAGTAGACCAGCAGGCACAGGGCGATGGCCAGCACGCGCGAACGGGTAGCGCGATCAGACCCCAGTGCCCACAGTACCAGAGGCGTGGCCGCTTCGACGAAGGTGAGGGGCTTGGCAGGTTGCGTCATGGGCCTCATCACGGTGACGACGGGTGCAGGCGGACCACCGGGGCTACAGAAGCGTTAGGGCCTCGCGGCGCAGCGGGCGCAGGCGACGGCGATGTGGCCGGTGGCTGCTCGGCGATCAGGCAACGGTTGCGCCCGGATTGTTTGGCCTGGTAGAGGGCCTGGTCGGCACGCTCGATCCAGCGGTCCAGCGACTCGCCGTGTGAGAACTGCGCCAGCCCAGCCGAGATCGTGACGGTCAAGTTGCCACTGTCGCCCATGGGGTGGGCAGCGATGTGGTTGCGCAGGCGCTCCACGGCCACCCAGGCCTGGGAGGCATCCACGTGGGGCATCATCAGCAGGAACTCTTCACCGCCCCAACGGCCCAGTTGATCGACCTGGCGCAGATCACCCTGGGCCAACGAGGCGAAGGAGCGCAGCACCTCGTCGCCCATGCGGTGGCCGTAGTGGTCATTGACCTTCTTGAAGTGGTCGATGTCGATCAGGGCCACGCACACGGGGTTGCCGGAGCGCGACACACGGGCCAGCTCGGATTCGAGTTGGTCGGTCATGGCACGGCGGTTGAGCAGACCGGTCAGCATGTCCGTGGTGGCCAGCGCCTGCGCCTGCACCAGGGTCTGGCGCAGCTCGTCGGACTGGCGGCTGATGCGCACGCGCATGGCGCTGATCCACATGGCCACGACGGCCAGCGCCATCAGCGACACGGCGGAGACGGTGAAGTGCGTGAGACCCCGCTGCAACGAGAAGCCCGGCTCGCCGGACCACACCAGCCCGAACTGGGCCACGCTGACGCACAGCGCCGCCCAGCCGCCCAGGAAAAGACACTGGCGCGGCCTGAGGCGAAACATGGCCACGGCCACAGCCTGGGCCAGCAGAATGATGGTGTCGCCCCGGTATTCACCGATCAGCACATAGGCCAGCACGATGATGAGGATGGAGACCATGCCGTGAGGCATCGCCAGCACGGGATCTTCGAAACGCTGCGACCAGCCGCTGCGCACCAGCACGAAAAACAGGAGGAAGGTGGTGGCCATGCAGCCGAGCAGCAGCCCGAACACCCCCGCGCTGATCAGCCCCAGCCAGGCCGAGTGCGCCATGATGGCGGCCGTGAGCGCGTAGATCAGCCCGGCACCCAGGCCGAACATGACGTGACGGCGCACCGGCCCAGTGCCGGTGATCCAGTTGACCCAGGGGGGAGTGCTGCTTAGGGTGGTCATAGGGGGATGGCTCCCTATGTTATCGACGTCGACGGGGAGAATTTAACGTCGGCGCCCCTGATTAACCCTTGTTGCAAAGCAGGTCAAGTGCTTGCCTTGAGTGCCGCATCACCCGCGGCGATCGGATCGCCCGTGCGTTCGAACACCTCGCGCCAGATCTGGTAACTGGCCAATTCCCCCGTCTGCCACGGGTGAAAACCGGGTTTGAAGTACTTCACATAGTGGCCCAGCAGCGGCAGGAACAGCCCGCCCGGCTTGTACAGCCACCACAGGCCGCGCGCCATGATGCCCGCACGTTTCAGACCCCTGAAACCATCAACCTGCAACATATAGTTCACCACCAGAAGCGTTGCCAGCGGGAACGAGAAGGACGTGAAGACCAGCGGCAGCACGCGCCGCCAGTAGCCCACCTTGGCCACCTTCTGCATCACGTCGAAGGCCACAGCCTTGTGCTCGACCTCTTCGATGGCGTGCCAGGTGTACATGGCGCGGATGCGCGGATCGGCCTTGTCCAGCACGCGGCAACTCTCGAAGCCATGGGCCATCAGCGCGGTCATGTGCTCGAAGGCGGCGGTGAGCGCCAGCGTGGTCTCGGGCTTGAGGCGCTTGCGCAGCACGTCGAACAGGAACCACACGGTCTGGCTTTCCAGCGACTTCACATGGATGCGCTGGCGCTTGAGCCGGTCGTTGAACTGGCGGTGCACGATGCCGTGCTGGCCTTCCTGGCGGGTGAAGTCCTTCACCTCTTCCAGCAGCTGCGGGTCGCTGATCTGGTCCTTGAAATCACGCACGCAGCTGATGAAAAAGCGCTCACCTTCCGGGAAGAAGATCGACATCGCGTCGAAGAAGCGGCTCTTGAAGGGGTCGTTGTCCAGCCAATGGCGGGGGATGTCGCCCTCCAGCCCGAAATCGAGCTTCTCGCGGGTGACGATGGGATGACTGGCGGCTTGGGGCGTCGTCATGGCGGTTCTTCTTCGGGTGCGGTACGTCTATGGGCTCAGGCGGAGATCACCCACGGCGCGCGCCCCGCCCCAGCGAACAGGCCGTGGGCTTGGGCCTCGGCCAGCGTGAGCACGGGCGTGACGCAAGCGTCCACCTTGTCAAAGACATCGGCCCAATGTGACAAAGGTTGAGCAGCAATGAGTGCCGCGACTTCGTCACGCAGGGCGTTGGAATCGGGCGAGTTGGGCAGCAGACCTCGCTGCCAGTGGCGATCCGCCCAATCGGGGCGACCCCAGGCCTCGCAGCACAGGCGCCAGAACTTCAGCTCCAGCGCGCCGACGGCCAGCGAACGGCCATCCGCCGTGGTGTAGAGGCTGTAGCAGGGCAAGGCGCCGTTGAGCATGTCCTCACGGGCGCCGGGCAGGCGCTCCAGCAAGGGCTTGAGCATGGCGCCCGTGGCCAGCGGCATCACCTGGTGGGCCCACAGGCCGTGCGTCATGCTGATGTCGATGTGGCAGCCCTGCCCGGTGCGCTGCACCTGCCAGAGCGCGGCCAGCAAGGCCACGCAGGCCATAGAGCTGCCCCCGGCCAGGTCACCCCACTGGATGTTGGACAGGGTGACGCTGCCATCAGGCCCGCGCATCTGGTCGAGCGCACCGGACATGGCCATGAAGTTCATGTCGTGGCCGGCCTTCTGAGCCCAGGGGCCCTCTTGCCCATAGCCGGTGATGGAGCACACAACCAGCTTGGGGTTCAGGGCCTTGAGGCTGTCAATGTCCAAGCCCATGGCCGCCATCACGCCGGGGCGGAAACCCTCCACCAGCACGTCGGCATCCTGGATCCACACGCGCAGCCGGTCTTTGTCGGCCTGCTGCTTGAAGTCGATCGTGCGGACATCCTTGCCCGGGTTCAGCGCCGCGTACAGCGGCGGCAGGCCCCGGGCCGGGTCGCCTTCGGGCGGCTCGACCTTGATGACCGTGGCCCCCAGGTCGGCCAGGATGCGCGTGGCGAAAGGCCCCGGCAGGTTGCGCGTGAGATCGACCACGCGCAGCCCCGCCAGAGGGCTTGCCGCTGAAGGCGTGACCGCACTCATGCTCAGACCACGTCAGCGAAACGACCACCTTCGGCGGCCAGCTTCACCACGATGGCGGCCGGCTCGAAGCGCGGGCCGTACTGGGCCGCCAGCTCACGCGCCCGCTCGGCGAACTTGGCCGGGCCCACCGCGTTGATGAACTGCAGTGCGCCGCCCTGGTGGGGCGCGAAGCCCCAGCCGAAGATCGAGCCGATGTTGGTGTCGGCCACCGAACGCACCACTTTCTCTTCATAGCAGCGCGCGGCTTCGTTGGCCTGGGCGTAGAGCAAGCGGTCCACGATCTCCTGCTGCGAAGGCTGCTCCGCCTTGGGCGGGTACACGTCCAGCAGGCCGGGCCACAGGCTCTTCTCTTTGCCGACGTAGTCGTAGAAGCCCTGGTTGGCCTTCTTGCCGATGCGCTTGTGCTCGCCGCCCACCTTCTGCACCACGGCGAAACCAGGGTGCACGGGCAGCGTGATGCCTTCGGCTTCCAGATCCTTGCGGGTGGTCTCGGCGATGTAGAGCGACAGGCTCAGCGACACTTCATCCTGCAAGGCCAGCGGCGGCATAGGCATGCCCGCCTTCAGGCCGGCGACCTCGATGGAACGGGGGTGCACGCCCTCGCCCAGCATGGCCATGCCTTCCATGATGTAGGTCGTGAACACGCGCGAGGTGTAGAAGCCGCGCTTGTCGTTGACCACGATGGGCGTCTTGCCGATCTGCAGCACGTAGTCGA